>NZ_JBVIGS010000013.1:0-241198 GCF_055570675.1 Streptomyces sp. NPDC031111 | reverse complement strand
CTTTTTCCCCCCCCCCTCCCTTCCCCTCCTTGGGGGTCTCCGCCCCCAGACCCCCTTCGCGCAGTTCCCCGCGCCCCTGAAGGGGCGCGGGGAACTGCGCGAAGAGCCACAGCCGGCCCGCAGCCGCCGTACGACGCAAGCGCCCGAGCTCGCATGCGCGCACACACCCTCACCTGCGCAAACCCCCCGACCGGTCAGTCACCCCGTGCCATCGCCGAAGGCACCGCGTGCCTACTTTCTTGGGATCGAGAGATTTTGCCGTCAACCCTTTGATCGATCATCGATCAGGAGGTTATTGTCGCCTGCGGGCTTCACCCGAGCCCTCCGCCCTGTCCTGCCAAAGACACAAGGGCACCCCCCTTCGACTGAGGAAGGCGGCGACATGACCGACCCCAACGCCATCCAGCCGAGCGAGCTCGACCAGCTCCCGGACCGCGACCCCGAGGAGACCGCCGAGTGGCAGGCCTCCCTGGACGCCGTCACCAAGGCGGCCGGGCCGCACCGTGCCGCGTACCTGATGCGCCGCACCCTGGAGCGGGCGGAGGGCGCCGGCCTCGCGCTGCCGAAGCTCCTCGAGACCGACTACGTCAACACCATCCCCACCTCCGCCGAACCGGCCGTGGACGGCGACGAGGCGATGGAGCAGCGGATCACCGCCTGGAACCGCTGGAACGCGGCGGCCATGGTGACCCGCGGCAGCAAATACGGCGTCGGCGGCCACATCGCCACCTTCGCCTCCGCGGCCTGGCTGTACGAGACCGGCTTCAACCACTTCTTCCGCGGCAAGGAGGGTGACGGCTCCGGCGACCAGCTCTACATCCAGGGCCACGCCTCCCCCGGCATCTACGCCCGCGCCTTCCTCGACGGCCGGATCAGCGAGCAGCAGCTCGACAACTTCCGCCGTGAGGCGGGCGGCAACGGCCTGCCGTCGTACCCGCACCCCCGCCGCCTCCCCTGGCTGTGGGAGTTCCCGACCGTGTCGATGGGCCTCGGCCCGATCTCCGCGATCTACCAGGCGCGCTTCAACCGCTATCTGACCAGCCGCGGCATCAAGGACGTCTCCGACTCCCACGTCTGGGCGTTCCTCGGCGACGGCGAGATGGACGAGCCCGAGTCGACGACCGCGCTCACCCTCGCCTCCCGCGAGCGGCTGGACAACCTGACCTTCGTCATCAACTGCAACCTCCAGCGCCTCGACGGACCGGTCCGCGCCAACTTCAAGATCGTGCAGGAGCTGGAGGCCCAGTTCCGCGGCGCCGGCTGGAACGTCATCAAGACGCTGTGGGGCACGGCGTGGGACGAGCTGTTCCGGCTCGACACCACCGGCGCGCTGGTACGCCGGCTCCGTGAGGTACCGGACGCGCAGGTGCAGACGTACCAGACGCGCGACGCCGCCTACATCCGCGAGGACTTCTTCGGCAAGGACCCGGCGCTCGTCGAGATGGCGAAGCTGCTGAGCGACGACAAGATCCTCGAGTGCTTCCACCTCTCGCGCGGCGGCCACGAGTCCCGCAAGGTCTACGCCGCGTACAGGGCCGCGCTCGCCCACAAGGGCGCGCCGACCGTGATCCTGGCGCAGACGGTCAAGGGCCACACCCTCGGTGAGGGCTTCGCCTCGAAGAACGCCAACCACCAGATGAAGAAGCTGACGGTGGACGAGTTCAAGGCGATGCGCGACCGGCTGGAGCTGCCGATCCCGGACTCCCGGTTCGTCGACGGCGTGGTCCCCTACGTCCACCCGGGCGCCGACTCCCCCGAGGTGCGCTACCTCCAGGAGCGCCGCGCCGCCCTCGGCGGTCCCGCCCCGGCCCGCCGCGTGCACCCGGTCGCCCCGCTGCCCCAGCCCGCCGACAAGGCGTTCGCCGCCTTCGACAAGGGCTCCGGCTCGCAGAACGTGGCCACCACCATGGCGTTCGTCCGCCTGGTCAAGGACCTGGTCCGCGACAAGGAGACCGGAAAGCGCTGGGTGCCGATCGTCCCCGACGAGGCGCGCACCTTCGGCATGGAGAGCCTCTTCCCGTCCCTCGGCATCTACTCGCCGATGGGTCAGACGTACGAGCCGGTCGACCGCGACCAGCTGATGTACTACAAGGAAGCCAAGAACGGCCAGATCTTCAACGAGGGCATCACCGAGGCCGGTGCCATGGCCGAGTTCGTCGCCGCCTCGACGTCGTACGCGACGCACGGCGAGACGATGATCCCGTTCTACATCTACTACTCGATGTTCGGCTGGCAGCGCACGGGCGACCAGATGTGGCAGCTCGGCGACCAGCTCGGCCGCGGCTTCCTGGTCGGCGCCACGGCGGGCCGCACCACACTGACGGGCGAGGGCCTCCAGCACGCCGACGGCCACTCCCCGGTCATCGCGGCGACCAACCCGGCGGCGCTGACGTACGACCCGGCGTTCGCGTACGAGCTCGGTGTCATCGTCAAGGAGGGTCTGCGCCGGATGTTCGGCGAGGCCCTGCCCGGCGAGGACCAGAACGTCTTCTACTACCTGACGGTCTACAACGAGCCGCTGCCGCAGCCCGCCAAGCCGTCGGCCGCCGGCATCGACGAGGGCATCGTCAAGGGCCTGTACCGCTTCAACACGGCAGAGTCCGCGGGCCTGTCCCCGGCCGCGAACGCCCCGCGCATCCAGCTGCTCGGCTCCGGTACGGCGATCCACTGGGCGCTGAAGGCGCAGCGGCTGCTCGCCGAGGAGTGGGGCGTGGCCGCCGACGTGTGGTCCGCCACCTCGTGGACCGAGCTGCGCCGCGACGCGATGGAGGCCGACGAGGCGCTGCTGCGCGGCGAGGACCGGGTGCCGTTCGTCCGGCAGGCGCTCCAGGGCGCCGAGGGTCCGGTGCTTGCGGTCTCCGACTACATGCGCCAGGTCCCGGACCAGATCGCGCAGTGGGTCGAGCAGGACTACACCTCGCTGGGCGCCGACGGCTTCGGTCTGTCGGACACCCGTGACGCGGCCCGCCGTCACTTCGGCGTGGACGCCGAGTCCATCGTCGTCGCGGCCCTGGCCCAGCTCGCCCGGCGCGGCGAGGTCCAGGCCGCCGCGGTGAAGGAAGCGCGCGAGAAGTACGGCCTGTAAGGCTCGCTCAGGACATGAGGCCCCCGCCCCACTCGGCGGGGGCCTCTTGCATGATGGGGCGCATGCGTGCTGCCCGGTTGATCAAGATGGTGCTGCTGCTCCAGTCCCGGCCCTCGATGACCGCCGCCGAGCTGGCCCGGGAGCTGGAGGTGTCGGAGCGGACGGTCACCCGGGACGCGCAGGCCCTGTCGGAGGCCGGGGTGCCGGTGTACGCGGACCGGGGGCGGATCGGGGGCTACCGGCTGGTGGGCGGTTACCGCACGCGGCTGACCGGGCTGGCGCGGAGCGAGGCGGAGGCGCTGTTCCTGTCCGGGGTGCCGGGGGCGCTGCGCGAAATGGGCCTGGAGGACGCGGCGTCGGCGGCCCGGCTGAAGGTGTCGGCCGCCCTGTTGCCGTCCCTGCGGGACGCCTCCCGCACGGCGGCGCAGCGCTTCCATCTGGACGCCCCGAACTGGTTCCGTGAGGCGGCGACGCCCGAGCTGCTGCCGGCCGTCGCGGACGCGGTGTGGGACGACCGGCGGATCACCGCCCGCTACCGGCGCGGCGAGACCGCTGTGCAGCGGGAGCTGGAGCCGTACGGGCTCGTGCTCAAGGCGGGCGTCTGGTACCTGTGCGCGCGGGTGGCGGGGCGGGGCTCGTTCCGGGTGTACCGGATCGACCGGTTCACGGCGGTGGAGGCGGGTGAGTCGCGCTTCGAGCGCGAGGAGGAGTTCGAGCTGCCCGCGTTCTGGGAGGAGCGGGCGGAGCAGTTCGCCCGGTCGATTCTGCGGGCGGAGGTCGTGGTGCGGCTGTCGGCGGAGGGTGTGCGCCGGCTTCCGCACGCCGTGGATCCGCTGGCCGCGCGGGAGGCGCTCGCGCGGGCGGGGGAGGCGGACTCCGGCGGGTGGGTGACGGTGACTCTGGCGGTGGAGTCCGAGGAGGTGGCTCATACGCAGCTCACGGCGTTGGGGGCGGAGGTGGAGGTGCTGGCACCTCCGGCTCTTCGGGAGCGGTTCGTGGCGGAGGCCGTGCGGTTGGCGTCGCTGTACGGGGGGTGAGGGTGTGGCTCTCCTGGTTTTTTCGCCCCCGCCGCCCCTTCCCTTCCCGTCCCTGGGGGCTTCGCCCCCAGACCCCCATTGCGCAGTTCCCCGCGCCCCTGTCGGGGCTCCTATCGGGGTGCGTTGCTGGGCTGGAGGGTCGATGCTTGACCTCGTGATGGACGAGACGGAGTTCTGGGAGCTGGTGGACGCCGCTCGGGAGGACGCCGAGGGTGATCCGGAGGAGCAGGCCGATCTGCTGGTGGAGCGGCTCGTGCGGCTGGACCCGGAGGCGGTCCTGGACTTCGCCCGTCACTTCGAGTCCCGGTACCACCGCGCCTACCACTGGGAGCTGTGGGGCGCCGCCTGGGTGCTGCTGGACGGGGCGAGCGACGACGCGTTCGACTTCTTCCGGTGCTGGCTGATCGGCCAGGGCCGGGAGGTGTTCGAGGGCGCGCTGCACGACCCGGACGCGCTGGCCGAGCTGCTGGACGACTTCGACGAGGAGATCGACGGGGACGGCGAGGACCTCGGTTACGCGGCGGACGAGGCGTACGAGCAGCTCACCGGGATGGTGGCCCCCGACCTCGACCTGCCCCCGGCACCGGCGGAGCCGGAGGGCACGCCGATCGACTTCGAGAACGAGGCCCTGCTCGCTGAGCGCTATCCGCGGCTCTGGGAGCGGTTCCGGGGCTGAGCGGGCGCGCACCGCCGGTTCACGGGCGCCGGTGGGGTGTCGGTTTGTGGCGCAGGGGCGCGGTGTTGGCCTGCATGAGGGCGGAGGCGGTGTGGGCCGCCGGGCCCAGCACGACGGCGGCGGCGGCGCACAGGGCCGTCCAGGGGCGGCGCAGGACGTCCGCCCAGGTGGTACTTCGGTCAGGGGTGTCGTTCATGGGACCTGCTCTTCGTTCCTTGTGGCGTCGTTCCGTACCGCGGTCTGTGTGCCGTCGGGCACGGTGTCCGGTGCGTCGCGTCCCTGGAGACGGGCGGCCAGGGTGCGGATCTCCGGGAGGCGGGCCTTGAGGGCGGCGCCCGGGCAGTCGGTCATGAAGGCGTCGCTGTGGCCGGCGATCGCGGAGAGTGTGGCGGTCGTGCCGGCCGCGTAGCGGCTGCCGCCGTTGCTGGAGACCAGCCGGACGTCGGCGCGGGGGTCGGTGCCGGACGAGCCGAGCTTCCAGGCGGCCACCGCGGCGATCGCGTGCAGCATCTCGGGCGGCACCTCCGTGCCCTCGGTGAAGGTGCCGAGGGCGGCGATCCCGGTGGTGCGGTGGTTGAAGCCCTGGGTGTGGGCGCCGGTGACGGGGCGGTCGGCGCCGCCCGCGCGACCCTCGTAGACGGTGCCGCAGCGGTCGACGACGAAGTTGTAGCCGAGGTCGTCCCAGTCGCGGCCGGCGGTCTGGCCCTCGTACAGGGACCGGATGACGGCGGGCGCGTCCGCGCAGTCGTAGCCGTTCGGCGAGTCCGTGTGGTGGACGAAGACGGCGGCGACCTCGTCGTCGTAGCGCGGGGGCGGCTGTTCGCGTCCGGCGCCGCCCAGCCAGGCGGAGCGGGGCAGGATCGAGGGCCGGGGCGCCTGGTGGGCGGGCGCGGCCCGCGCGGCGGAGCCGGAGGCGGTCTCGGCCGCGTGCTCGACGCCGTGGGCGCACAGCACCAGGGCGACGGCGGCGGCCAGGCCCGGCAGACAGCCGAGCAGCACCGTGACGGCCCGTGGCGGGCGGGGGGTGTTGGGTCCGCCGGGTATCCGGGAGGCGCGTCGCCTCCGCGCTCCCTGCGGTCTCCTGAGGGCACGCATGATCTCACTGTGCGGCGGCGCCGCCCGGTCCGCGATCCGTGGTGTGCCAGCCGGTGGAACGAGCCGTTGGAACCATCGTCCCGGTCTGCGGCGTTTACCCGATTGCACGCGCGTGCGGCCGCTTCCGGGCGGCCGTCCGCGCGCGTGGCTGATCATCGGGCCGCTCCGGCGCGTACTGATGGTCGGTGGTCCCGAGAGGAAGGCGGCGTGCGTGGACCTGCTCGACATTCTGCTGTTGCTGGTCGTCCTGGCCTACGCGGCGTCCGGTTACCGGCGCGGGCTGCTGGCGGGCTGTGTCTCGCTGGCCGGTTTCGTGGGCGGTGCGGTCGTCGGCGTGTGGCTCCTGCCGTGGGTGATGGACCTGGTGACCCCGGGGACGACCCGGGCGACGGTGACGGCCGTGCTCACGGTGCTGGTACCGGCCGTGACGGGCCATGAGCTGGCGGGACGGCTGGCGCTGCGGCTGCGGCGGGAGCTGGACCGGGGCCCGCTGAGGGTGGCGGACGGGATCGGCGGGGCGGCGGCCAACTCGGTGGCCGTGCTGATCGTGGCGTGGGTGGCGGCGAGCGTGCTGGGCGCGTCCTCCTCGCCGCTGGTGACGTCGGCGATCCGGGACTCGCGGCTGCTCGGCGCGGTGCAGGAGGCGATGCCGGACACCACTCCGGGCTGGTTCTCGGGGGCCACGTCGGCGCTGACCGAGGCGGGTTTCCCGCAGGTCTTCAACCCGTTCGAGAACGAGTCGACCGCCGAGGTCGCGGAGCCCTCCGGCGACAGCGTCACCGCGGCCGCCACCCGGGCCGCGCAGCGGAGCACGGTGAAGGTGGAGGGCGTCGCGGGCACCCAGGGCCGCGAGGGCAGCGGCTTCGTGTACGCGTCGGAGCGCGTGATGACCAACGCCCATGTGGTGGCGGGCATCGACGAACCGACCGTGCGGGTGGGCGGGGTCGGACGGACGTACGAGGCCCGGGTGGTGCTCTTCGACCCGCGGAAGGACGTGGCCGTGCTGTACGTGCCGGATCTGCGGGCGCCGGTCCTGGGCTTCGACGACGACGCCGACCGGGGCGACTCGGCGGTCGTCGCGGGCTATCCGCAGGACGGCGATCTGAACCTCCAGGCGGCGACCGTCGCCAACCGGGTCCAGGCCAGAGGACAGAACATCTACAACGACGCGGAGGTCACCCGCGAGATCTACGCGATCCGCTCCACGGTCCGCCCCGGCAACTCCGGCGGCCCGCTGCTGACCACCGACGGCCGGGTGCACGGCGTGGTGTTCGCGCGTTCCACCTCGGACGCCGAGACCGGCTATGTGCTGACGGCGGACGAGGTGGCGGACGACGCGGCGCGGGCGGCGGACGCGACGGCGCCGGTGGACACGGGAGAGCCGACGGCCTCGTAGGGAGGGCCGCTCAGGTCAGGAACCGCCCCATGAGGACGTCGTCGACGTACTCGCCCCCGACGTGGAACTCCTCCGGCTGGACGCCCTCCACGACGAAGCCCTCGGACTCGTACAGCTTGCGGGCGGCGGTGTTGTGGCCGAGGACGCGCAGGGTGATCCGGCGGGCGCCGCGCTCCCGTGCCTCCGCGACGGCGGCCCGCACCAGGGCCCGGCCCACGCCCAGGCCGCGCGCCTCCTCGGCGACGGCGAGGCCGCGGATCTGCCGTACGTGCGCGTTGGAGGCGAGCTCGGTGGGGAAACCGAGGCGGACGTAGCCCACCAGCCGGCCGCCGTACTCGGCGACGCGATGGTCCCCGGGCCCGGAGCGCTCGCTGAAGAAGGAGTCGTACGGCGGCCGCGGCGGCGGGGTGACGGCGTGCAGGGTGGACCAGGTCTCGCCGTCGAGGCGGGCCAGTTCCCCCTCGTCGTCGGGACGGGCGACGCGTATGAACGGCTCGGGCATGGGGGCCACTGTACGGCGGCCGGGGCGCGCACCGTCCGTGAATTTCGGGCGGTGAGGGGCAGGATGGACGCCATGGAACGTTCCCGAATCGCGGTGACCGGTGCGTCCGGGCTCATCGGTGGCGCGCTGGCCCGGTCCCTGACGGCGGACGGACACGAGGTGGTCCGGCTGGTACGGCGTGCGCCCCGGGCGGCGGGCGAGGTGCGGTGGGACCCGGAGCGGGGCTCCGTGGACGCGGCGGGGCTCGCCGGGTGCGACGCCGTGGTGAATCTGGCGGGGGCCGGGGTGGGCAGCCGGCGCTGGACGGCGGCGTACAAGGCGCGGATCCGGGCGAGCCGGGTGGGCGGCACGACCGCGCTCGCGGAGGCCGTGGCGGGACTGCCCGAGGACGTACGGCCCCGGGTGTTCCTCAATGGCAGCGCGATCGGCTACTACGGCGAGACCGGTGACCGGACGGTGGACGAGAGCGCGCCGGCGGGCGAGGGCTTCCTGCCGGGGCTGTGCGTGGAGTGGGAGGGGGCCGCGGCACCGGCGCGGGAGGCGGGAGTGCGGACGGTGTTCGCGCGGACCGGGCTGGTGGTGGCGCGCGGCGGCGGGGCGTGGGGCAGGCTGTTCCCCCTGTTCCGGGCCGGTCTGGGCGGGCGGATGGGCGACGGACGCCAGTACTGGTCGTTCATCGCGCTGCACGACGAGGTGGCCGCGCTGCGCCATCTCCTGGACACCGAGGGACTGTCCGGACCGTTCAACCTGACCGCGCCCCATCCGGCGACCAACCGGGAGATCACCGAGGCGATGGCGCACGTGCTGCGCCGGCCGGCGGTGTTCGCGGTGCCGGCGCCGGTACTGCGGACGGTGCTCGGGGAAATGGCCGGGGACGTGCTCGGCAGCGCCCGGGTGCTGCCGACGCGGCTGCTGGAGTCCGGCTTCCGGTTCGCCTTCCCCCGGATCGAGGGGGCGGTCAGAGCGGCGCTGTGAGCGCTGTTGCCCGCACCGTGCCCGAAACCGAACCGGAACTGAACTCCCTGCGACCACACCTCACCCACCCGGTGTCCGTATGCGACCGCCGTGCGCCCGTGCTCTGTCCATGCGCGACTGACCGGACGACCGATCACGGCCCTAACCTCGAGCAGAACTCGGGTATCCCTGAGGGCTGTTGAGGGCATGACGTCTCCAGCGCCCGCGCAACCTCGAGGAGGGGCACGTGCTTGAGCCCACGTACCAGGCGGACGTCGTCGTCGTGGGAGCCGGGGTCGCCGGTCTCTCCGCGGCACGACGGCTGACCAGCGCAGGAGTCACCACCCTGGTCCTGGAGGCCGCCCATGAGGTGGGCGGCCGGATGGCGACGGAGAAGATCGACGGCTTCCGGCTCGACCGCGTCGGGCGGCTGCTGTCCACGGCGTATCCCGAACTACGGCGTGCGCCGGGGCTGGACGGGCTGGTGCTGCGGCCCTTCGCGCCCGGCGTCCTGCTGCACAGCGACGGACGGCACCATCGGGCGGGCGTGCAGCCTGGCGCGAAGGGGGCACGTAGCGCGAGGGGCGCACTCCATGCGGTGCGCGCCCTGGCGAGCGCCCCACGTCCGGGCGGCGGGCCCAGGAGGCCGGTGGCGGTGCCCGGACGGCAGGTGTCCGTGCCCCGCAGCCGTACCGGCGCCCCGTTGGGCACGGCGGTCGACCAGGCCCGCCTGGGGGCCGCGTTCAGCAGGCTCGCGGGCACACCGGTGGAACGGCTGCTGGCCCGGCCGGAGACCACGGCGGCCGAGGCGCTGGTGGCGCGGGGCCTGCCCGCCCGCACCATCGACGGCTTTCTGCGCCCCCTGCTCGCCGCCCTGCTGTGCGACCCGGATCTCACCACCTCCAGCCGGTGCGCGGATCTCGCGCTGCGGGCGTTCGCGAGCGGGCGGCTGTGTCTGCCGGAGGGCGGCGCCGAGGCGCTGCCGCAGCAGCTGGCGCGGTCGCTGCCGCCGGGCACGGTGCGCACGGGGGTGCGGGTCACGTCCGTGTCGACGACCTCGGTGACGACCGCGGAGCACGGCGAGTTCCGGTGCGGCGCGGTGCTGATCGCGACGGGCGCGCGGGCCGCCGCCGAGCTGCTGCCCGGGCTGCGGGTGCCGGAGTTCCACCCCGTGACGGTGGTGCACCACACCATGGACGAGCCCCCGGCGACGGGTGCGTCGCTGCTGCTCGACGCCGACCGGGGCGGGCCGGTCGCGCACACGGCGGTGGTCAGCCGGGTCGATCCGTCGCGCGCCCCGGCCGGGCGCACGCTGGTCAGCTCGACGGTGCTGGGGCCGCCCACGGCGGGGGTCGACACGGCCGTACGCATGCATCTGGCCCGGCTGTACGGGGTGCCGACCGGGCGGTGGGAGACGCTGGGCGTGCATCACACGGCGGAGGCGGTGCCGGTGATGCGGCCGCCGCACGATCTGCGGCGGCCGGTGCGGTTGCTGGCGGGGCTGTATGTGTGTGGGGACCATCGGGATACGGGGTCCGTGCAGGGGGCGTTGCACTCGGCTCATCGGGCGGTCGGGGCGATTCTGACGGACCTGGGTGGGGACGGGTCTCTGCACAGTGCGGAGCCGGTGCCGACGGCTCGGGCGGCCTGAAGTCGCCGGCGCGGCCCTGTGGTTGTGGGCCGTGCGGCCCGGTGCGGTGGGGGTGCCCCGCGTTGGTGTGGGCCGGGGGTTGGTCGCGCGGCCCGGCGCTTGCGGGGTGCCGTCGCGCCCACCCGTGCCGCCCCAGCGGCACGACTGCCCGCGGATGGGCGGCATGCGGCTGCCCGCGGGGGGCGCGGCGGGCGGCGCCGGCCCGCCCAACGGTCAGACGTAGGTTGCGACCTTGTCGCGGTAGGTGCGGACGGGGGCCGCGTCGCGGTACGGCTCCAGGCGGCGTTCGAAGTCGCGGACGTACTCCACGGCCCGCACGGACCGCATCTCCGCCGCCTGCCCCGCGGCCTCGGCCGCGAGCTGGCACGCCTGGTCGAGCTCCCCCAGGCCGAGGCGCGCGGTCGCCAGCACCACCCGGCAGAAGAGCCGGCTACGGGCGTACCCCGGCCCCCGCAACTGCAGCGACCGCTCCGCGTGCTGCGCCGCCGCCCGGAACTGCTGAAGATCCCGATGACAGTGCCCGAACTCGTCGGCGAGCTGCGCCTCGTCGAAGAACCGTGCCCAGTACGGCACCTCGTCACCGGCCCGAACGCCCTCCATCGCACGCTCGGCGCGCACCAGCGCCGCCGTACAGGCCCGCACCTCCCCAAGCACCCCGTGCCCACGCGCCTCGGCCGCGTGCAGCAGCGCCTGCACGACCGGCGGAGCCGAGCCCCCCGCCCCCTGCTGGGCGACCCGCGCGAGCTGCACGGCCTCCCGCCCGTGCCCGAGGTAGACGGCCTGCCGGCTCATCGTGACCAGGACATACGCCCCGTACGACCGGTCCCCCGCCGCCTGCGCCAGCCGCAGCGCCTGCACGAAGTACCGCTGCGCGAGCCCGTGCGCGGCGATGTCGTACGACGTCCACCCGGCCAGCCGGGTCAGATCCGCGGCGGCGGCGAACAGCCTGCGTCCCGTCTGCTCGCCGTACGTGCCCCGCAGCATCGGCTCGCACTCGTGCTCCAGGTACCGCACGAGGGCCTGCCGGGCGTGCCCGCCGCCGTACGCGTCGTCGAGCGTGCGGAACAGCTCACCGACCGAGCGCAGCGCGGCGATGTCGCCGCCGGAGACCCGGTGACCGGGCCCGCGTTCGGCCGCACCGCGCCGGCGCGCGAGCAGCTCGGCCGGCCCGGCCGCCGGACGGACCGGCGCCCGCCCCTGTGCCGGAACCCGCACCGGCGGCTCCGCGCGGGCCACCTTCTCGTCGGCCCGCCCGATCAGCCAGTCCCGGCTCGGGACGACCAGCCCCGCCGAGGTGAAGGCGATCTTCCGCAGCTCGGCATGGCTGCCGGAGTCCTTGCGCCACAGCCCGCTGACGATGTCGACGGCCTCCTCCGGCGTGGCCGCGAACTCGAGTCCCGCGTAGACCGGCGCGCAGGCGTCGAGCCCGAGGTCCTGCGCGGTGAGCCGGCGGCCCAGGCGCCGGGTGAAGACCTCGGCGATCAGCGCCGGTGTGGTGCCCCTCGGCTGCTGCCCGCGCAGCCAGCGGGTGACGGACGTCTTGTCGTATCTCAGGTCGAGCCCGTGTTCGAGACCTAGCTGGTCCACGCGACGGGCGAGTCCCGCGTTGGAGAACCCCGCTTCTGCGATGAGCGCGGCGAGCTGTCGGTTGGGGGTGCGCTGCGCGGGTCGTTCCGTCATCTGCGGTGCGGTCTCCTGCCTTCCGGCTGAGCGAGGTGCCCGGATTGCCTGTGAGCAGCCCTTATGGCTTCGTGGACGGCGCGAATGTAGCGGAGAGTAAGCACCTGATCGCACACTTCCATCGGCATTCATCCGATCGTGTGAGGATTGGCCCGGATGCTGACGTACGGGCCGGGCGGCATCCACGACCACACCGGCCACACGGCCCCCGATCGGCCCCCGGTCGAACGGTCGTACAGTGGCGTGGGCGCGTTTCGTGCCTGACGACCTTCTAGGGAGGCGCTTGCCGTGAGTGAGTTGCGGTTCGTGCGGATGGGCTTCGGGGCCGAGGCCGTGGACTACCAGCTGGCCTGGGACGAGCAGCGCCGGGTGCACGCGGCCCGGTTCGCCGACGAGGTGCCCGACACCGTCATCCTCCTGGAGCACCCCCCGGTCTACACGGCCGGCCGGCGCACCGCGGACAGCGAGCGCCCCCTCGACGGCACCCCGGTCATCGACGTGGACCGCGGCGGCAAGATCACCTGGCACGGCCCCGGCCAGCTGGTGGGCTACCCGATCCAGAAGCTGCCCCGCCCGGTGGACGTGGTCGCGCACGTCCGGCGCCTGGAGGAGGCGCTGATCCGCACCTGCGCGGAGTTCGGCCTGGAGACCACCCGGGTCGAGGGCCGCAGCGGGGTGTGGGTCCTCGGCGACCCGGTCGAGCGGCGCCCCGCGCTCGGCGGCCTCTCCCTGGACTTCGACCCCCGGCTGCACGACGACGAGTTCGACCCCCGCCTGAACGGCCCGGAGTACGCGCCCTCCAACGCCGGCCAGCGCCGCGAGGACCGCAAGATCGCCGCGATCGGCATCCGCGTGGCCAAGGGCGTCACGATGCACGGCTTCGCGCTGAACGTGAACCCCGACAACAAGTGGTTCGACAAGATCATCCCGTGTGGCATCCGGGACGCGGGCGTCGCCTCCCTGGCGAACGAGCTGGGCCGCGACATCACGATCGCCGAGGTGCTCCCCGTCGCGGAACGCCACCTCCGGGACATCCTGGAGAACGCTGAGCTCAAGCCGCGCGTGATCGAGAAGACACCGGCATAAAAGCAGTCCGTCCGGCGTTGAACGTCTCGGCCGGTCAGGTTTGATCGATCAGGCCGAGCGAGGACCGGGGGCGGCTTCCCTCAGCAGGCCGACACCCTCGCCGGGCATTCAAATCAACGGGCGTACGCTTGAGGGCGCCGAAGAATCAATCGCTAGGGAGCCGGTCGTGTCCGCAGTCGCACCCGACGGACGCAAGATGCTGCGCCTGGAGGTCCGCAACAGCCAGACCCCCATCGAGCGCAAGCCCGAGTGGATCAAGACCCGGGCGAAAATGGGCCCCGAATACTCCAAGATGCAGAACCTCGTCAAGAGCGAGGGGCTGCACACGGTCTGCCAGGAAGCCGGCTGTCCGAACATCTACGAGTGCTGGGAGGACCGGGAGGCGACCTTCCTCATCGGCGGCGACCAGTGCACCCGGCGCTGCGACTTCTGCCAGATCGACACCGGCAAGCCCGAGGCCCTGGACCGCGACGAGCCGCGCCGCGTGGGCGAGTCGGTCGTCACGATGGACCTGAACTACGCCACGATCACCGGTGTCGCCCGCGACGACCTGGAGGACGGCGGCGCCTGGCTGTACGCCGAGACCGTGCGCCAGATCCACGCACAGACGGCGGAGCGCGCGGACGGCCGCACCAAGGTCGAGCTGCTCGCCCCGGACTTCAACGCGATCCCGGAGCAGCTGGAGGAGGTCTTCTCCTCGCGCCCCGAGGTCTTCGCGCACAACGTCGAGACCGTGCCCCGGATCTTCAAGCGGATCCGCCCCGGCTTCCGCTACGACCGCTCCCTGAAGGTCATCACCGAGGCCCGCGACTACGGCCTGGTCACCAAGTCGAACCTGATCCTCGGCATGGGCGAGACCCGCGAGGAGGTCAGCGACGCGCTGAAGCAGCTGCACGACGCCGGCTGCGAGCTGGTCACCATCACGCAGTACCTGCGTCCCTCCGTGCGCCACCACCCCGTGGAGCGCTGGGTGAAGCCGCAGGAGTTCGTGGAGCTGAAGGAGGAGGCCGAGCAGATCGGCTTCTCCGGCGTGATGTCCGGCCCGCTGGTCCGCTCCTCGTACCGCGCCGGCCGGCTCTACCGGATGGCGATCGAGAAGCGGGGCGCGTACGTGGCCTCGCAGGCCGTCTGACCCCCGCTCCTCAAACGCCGGAGGAGCTGACACCCAGCCCGTCCGGGGTTTGAGGACGAGCGCGTGTGAATTCACGCACAAGGCGTTACCCGCCAGTAATGGCCGAGACGACGCGGTCCCGACCGTCCTCGCAGATGAGGGCACCGGTCGGGACCGCGTCGGCGTTCCGGTCCCCTCCCACCAGGCTTCATGCCTGTTTGACCGGTCGGTCACGCCCTGGTAACACCAGTCAGTGAGTCTGGAATCACAGCACGTACACCACTGCCCGACCGCTCCGAGGGAGACCTCCACCATGCAGGCCGCGCCCGTCCGCGCCACCGCCATCCCGTCCTTCACCACCGCCCTGCGCGCCGTCGAGTCGCTGCTGATGAGCGGCGGCCAGCGCACCGCCCGGCGCAACGCCTGGACGTCGGTGCTGGAGGACCGCCGTCGCGCCAAGGACCGGGTCGAGGCACAGCGCGTCCTCGACCGCACGACCACCCCTTCCCTGACGAACCGCCCCTGACCGTCCGCCCCCGGCGGGGACACGTAGACTTCATGGCATGGCGAGGAAGGAAACCGCAGCGGACGCTGCGAACCCCGGGCGACTGAAGCAGATCGCCCTGACCTACAAGATGACCCGCAGGGCCGACAAGAAGATCGGTCTTGTACTCGCGGCTGTCGGAATCGTCACCTTCGGTGTCTTCCTCGCGATCGGTTTCTTGATCGGGCACCCCATCTATCTCGGCATCCTGGGCCTCCTGCTCGCCTTCCTCGCGACGGCGATCGTGTTCGGGCGCCGGGCCGAGCGGGCGGCCTTCGGCCAGATGGAGGGACAGCCGGGCGCCGCCGCGGCCGTGCTCGACAACATCGGCCGGGGCTGGACGACGACCCCCGCGGTGGCGATGAACCGCAGCCAGGACGTGGTGCACCGCGCGGTCGGCAAGGCCGGCATCGTGCTGGTCGCCGAGGGCAACCCGAACCGGGTGAAGAGCCTGCTGGCCGCCGAGAAGAAGAAGATGAACCGCATCGTCGCGGACGTCCCGGTGCACGACCTGATCGTGGGCACCGGCGAGGGCCAGGTCGAGCTGAAGAAGCTGCGCACGACGATGCTCAAGCTGCCCCGCGTGCTCACCGGCCCCCAGGTCACCGCGACCAACGACCGGCTGCGCGCCCTGGGCGACCTGATGAGCAACATGCCGCTGCCGAAGGGCCCGATGCCCAAGGGCATGAGACTGCCGAAGGGCGGCAACCCGAGGGGCCGCTGACCCATCTCCTCCTCCTACGACGACGGGGGCGCCGGAATCACTTCCGGCGCCCCCGTCGTCGTATCACGTGGGAGGCGGCCGTCAGACGCGCACCTCGACCGTGCGGGCCAGCCGGTCGTGCAGTCCGCGGCCGTCGCGGTCCCAGATCAGCGCGGGCACGGCGAGACACAGCAGGGCGGAGCGCAGCAGCCCGCGCAGCGGCTGGACCCGGCCGGTGTCGAGGGCGACCACCCGCAGACCGAAGAGACGCTTGCCGGGGGTGAAGCCGACCGTGCCGACGGTGAGGACGCTCAGTGCGAGGAACACGAGCAGCGCCCAGTTGCTGGTCGTCTGTCCGTCGTAGCCGTCGGTGATCAGACCGTATGCGATCAGGACGCACAGGCCCCAGTCCACGGCGAGGGCGCCGAGCCTGCGGCCGGGGCGTGCGATCGAGCCCGGTCCGTCCTCCGGCAGCCCCAGTTGCTCACCCCGGTAACCGAACTCGGCACCGGCGTCCTCCAGGGCCGCGCGGGGCCCGGAGAGCCATGATCCGATTGCTTGCCTGTTGTCCACCCGTCCACGGTACTGCGCCCGTATATGACCGGGGGACGGCGGGGTGCGTCGGGGCTACCGTGGGAGATGGGCCGGTTAACTTGTGCGAAACAAATGGGTCACGCCCGAGAAATGACCCGTCCCTAGGGTCGAGTGCAGCGTGTGCCACCCGCACTGGCCGCACGAACGATCTACCACCCCGGCGGGACGGTCGGGAGTAGGAGGAGCTGGATGTTCC
Organism: Streptomyces sp. NPDC031111; assembly: GCF_055570675.1. NCBI lineage: Bacteria > Bacillati > Actinomycetota > Actinomycetes > Kitasatosporales > Streptomycetaceae > Streptomyces > Streptomyces sp. NPDC031111. The sequence continues at coordinate 224,888 of NZ_JBVIGS010000013.1, read as the reverse complement.
AGAACGCCGACGAGGCCAAGAAGTTCATCGCGGACGAGGACGTCAAGTTCATCGACGTCCGGTTCTGCGACCTCCCGGGTGTGATGCAGCACTTCACGGTGCCTGTCGACGCGTTCGACCCGGACGAGGAGCTGGCCTTCGACGGATCCTCGATCCGTGGTTTCCAGGCCATTCACGAGTCCGACATGGCCCTGCGCGCGGACCTCTCCACCGCCCGTGTCGACCCGTTCCGCCGCGACAAGACGCTGAACGTCAACTTCTTCATCCACGACCCGATCACGGGCGAGCAGTACTCCCGCGACCCGCGCAACGTGGCCAAGAAGGCCGAGGCCTACCTCGCCTCCACCGGCATCGCCGACACCGCGTTCTTCGGCCCCGAGGCCGAGTTCTACGTCTTCGACAGCGTCCGCTTCAAGACGTCCGAGAACGAGTCCTTCTACCACATCGACTCCGAGGCGGGCGCCTGGAACACCGGCGCGCTGGAGGACAACCGCGGTTACAAGGTCCGTTACAAGGGCGGCTACTTCCCGGTCCCGCCGGTCGACCACTTCGCCGACCTGCGCGCCGAGATCTCCCTGGAGCTGGACCGGGCCGGCCTGAAGGTCGAGCGCCAGCACCACGAGGTGGGCACCGCCGGCCAGGCGGAGATCAACTACAAGTTCAACACGCTGCTCGCCGCCGCCGACGACCTCCAGCTCTTCAAGTACATCGTGAAGAACGTGGCCTGGCGCAACGGCAAGACCGCGACCTTCATGCCGAAGCCGATCTTCGGTGACAACGGCTCGGGCATGCACGTCCACCAGTCCCTGTGGGCGGGCGGCGAGCCGCTGTTCTACGACGAGCAGGGCTACGCCGGCCTGTCGGACCTGGCCCGCTACTACATCGGCGGCATCCTCAAGCACGCCCCGTCACTGCTGGCCTTCACCAACCCGACGGTGAACTCGTACCACCGTCTGGTGCCGGGCTTCGAGGCCCCGGTGAACCTGGTGTACTCGCAGCGCAACCGCTCCGCCGCGATGCGTATCCCGATCACCGGTTCGAACCCGAAGGCCAAGCGCGTCGAGTTCCGCGCCCCGGACGCCTCCGGCAACCCGTACCTGGCGTTCTCGGCGCTGCTCCTCGCCGGTCTGGACGGCATCAAGAACAAGATCGAGCCGGCCGAGCCGATCGACAAGGACCTCTACGAGCTGGCTCCCGAGGAGCACGCCAACGTGGCCCAGGTCCCGACCTCCCTCGGCGCCGTCCTCGACCGCCTCGAGTCCGACCACGAGTTCCTCCTCCAGGGCGACGTCTTCACGCCGGACCTGATCGAGACGTGGATCGACTTCAAGCGCGCGAACGAGATCGCCCCGCTCCAGCTCCGCCCGCACCCGCACGAGTTCGAGCTCTACTTCGACGTGTGATCGGCCCACGGCGCCCCCGTCCCCGGTTCGTCCGGGGGCGGGGGCGCCGTCGTGTGTCCGGAATCCTTCCCTCTCCACGTCCGGCGAGGGATCCTTGGTCTGACACTGTTGTTCGAGAGAGGTCACGGGGATGTCCGAGAGGGACGACGAGGAGCGGGAGTTCGACATCAAGTGGGCGGACGGCGCCGAGCACAAGGAGCCGTCGGCCCGGGCCCGGATGCTCGCCGCCCGCTGGAAGGACAACCCGCCCGGACCGGTCCCGTTCCGCGGTGAACCGGAGCACCGGGGGTCGGCCGGCCGCTCGTCGTGGGTGTCGACGGCCGTGGTGCTCGGCTGCGTCGTCGCGGTGATCGTGCTGCTCGGCTACATCAACTTCCGCCCGTACTAATTCCCGCGACGGGCCGCCGCCCGGCCCCTACGATCACCCGGAACGGCAGGTCGGCGGGGTGGGGCGGGCATGGACGACGACTTCAGGAGCGGTGGGACGGCGGCGGTCCGGGTCGCGCGGGGCGTGCCCCTGGCGGAGGCCCTGGACACCGGTGATCCCGGTGCCTGGACCGCGTTCGACGTCGGGGTGCGGCAGATGCTCCAGTACCGGCGGGCGCCACTGCCGGCTCACGTTCTCCCCGCCATCGACGCGGAGGCCCGGCTCGCGCTCGCGATGTGCCATCCGGACGGGCGGGTGCGTGAGGCCGCGCTGGACGGGATCGCCGGGCATCCCGTGCTGCTGCCGCTGCTGGTCGTGCGGGCGGGTGACTGGGCGGCGCCCGTGCGTGAGCGGGCCCGGCGGTTGCTGGGCGAGGTGCTCGACATGGGGACGGCGGTCCGCCTGGCGCCGGTGATCCTGCGGGTCGGCGGGCGTGAGCGGGGCGCCTTCGGGGTCGGGCTGCTGGACGGTGTGCTGCGCCGGGCGCCGCGTGAGCGGCTGCTGCCGCTGCACACCCACACCGACCGCGCCGTACGCCGGTTCGCTCTCCGGTCGGCCGTCGAGGTGGGGCTGCTCTCCCCCGGCGAGCTGGCGCGCCGCGCCTCCTGGGACGACGACGCGGTCGTCCAGACCCTGTGCGCCGACGCCGCCCTTGCCGCCGTGACGGGCGAGGGCGACTGGGACGACGTACTGGAGCCGCTGCTGGACGCCCGTAGTCCGCGGGCGCGGGCGGCCGGGGTCACCGCGCTGCGGCGGGCCGGGCGTCCCGACCGGGCGGTGGGGTTCCTCGCCGACCGGTCCGCGGTCGTACGGGCCTGTGCGCGGTACGTCGTACGGCAGCACGGTACGGATCCGCTGCCCTGGTACCGGGAGCGGTGCGCAGGCCCCGCGGTGCCGCCCGGTGCGGTGATCGGGCTCGCGGAGTGCGGGGAGCGGGCGGACGCCGCCCTGCTGCGGCCGCTGCTCGCCCACCCGGAACCGAGGGTACGGGCGCGGGCGGTGGCCGGGCTGCGCACGCTGGACGCGACCGACACGGCACGGCTGCTGCCGCTGCTCGACGACCCGGCACCCGGTGTGGTGCGGGAGGCGGCCACCGCGCTGCTCCCTTCCGCCGGGCAGCTGCCCGACGCCCCGCTGATGGCGCGCCTCGGCGCCGAGCGGGCCCGGCATGTGCGGGTCGCCGTGTTCCGGCTGCTCGACGCGCGTGGCGGGATCGTGGCGCTGCGGGCCGGGGTCGCCCTCCTGGACGACCGGGACGACAAGCTCCGAGCCTGGGCCGGGCAGTCGGTGCAGCGGTGGCATCCGGGGGCGGACACACCGCGTGGGGACCCGGAGGTCGGTGAACTGCTGGACCGGGCCGGGCGTCTGTTCAGCGACTACGTCCTGAAGCGGCGCAAGTGGGAGGCGGGGCTGCCCGGTTGAGGCAGCCCCGCCTCCCGGCCGGGTCTCAGCGGTTGTAGCGCATGAACGCGCGCACCATGTGGCAGGTGGTGTCCGACGGCGGGTGCACGCCGATCAGCTCCGCCGTGCTCCGGATCGTCTCGTTGCGGGCCTGGTTGGGCAGGTAGACGCCGGAATCGAGCAGGGCGATGGCGAGCCGCATCGCCTTGAGCCGGCGGTTGTGCGTGACGTACCACTCGCGCGGGCGGCCCGCCGGCAGCGGGCGCTTCTCCACCGGGGCGCACGGCATTTCGAGCAGCACGGGACGCTTCGCGGTGGACTGGGTGGGCAGGGGCTTCGGCTTCAGTGCGGCAGCGGGCACGGGCATCCTCCTGTCGCGGTCGGAGCGGTCCGCCGAGATCCCCGACGACCTCGGCCCCACTCTCGAACACTGCTTCCATTCTACTGCCCGCCACTGACAACGAGCAGACCTGCCAGAGGCCATAAATCCGCTGGTGGACACGGGTTTTGTCGTGGTGTCACAGCAGCCCCGGGAGACACGCGCGAGGGGGCGAGAAATTCGAACAGCGAGGCGGCGGCGTACCGTGTGCGACATGGAGATCTGGATCAATCCGGCCTGTTCCAAGTGCCGTAGCGCCATCAGCCTGCTCGACGCCGAGGGGGCCGAGTACACCGTCCGCCGGTATCTGGAGGACGTGCCGAGCGAGGACGAGATCCGGGCGGTGCTGGAGCGGCTGGACCTGGAGCCGTGGGACATCACCCGGACGCAGGAGGCCGTCGCGACGGAGCTGGGGCTCAAGGAGTGGGCGCGGGACGCCGGTACGCGCGACCGCTGGATCGCGGCCCTCGCCTCGCATCCCAGGCTGATCCAGCGGCCGATCATCACGGCGGACGACGGGACGGCGGTCGTGGGCCGCACGGAGGAGGCCGTACGGGACGCCCTCTCCCGTTGAACCCGCCTGTGACGCAGGCCACTTCGGCGACTTGACCCGACCGATGAGTAACTCCGTTCGGTATCTCGTACATAGCGGCGTACGCTCCCCTACCTCTTCAGGAGGCGCGGATGTCGCGCAGGAGAACTCTCGGTCCGAAGAAGAAGCTCGCGCTGCTGCTGAGCGCCGCAACGGTGGCGGGAGGCGGCGCCGTCGTCATGGCGACGACGTCGAACGCCACCCCGCCCGCGGCCACCACCAAGTCCGCGGCGGACTCGACGGTCTGCCAGGGGCTCGCCACCGCGCTCGGCAACAACGAACGCTTCATCGAGGGCCAGCGGGCCAACCCGGACGCGCAGTCCGAGGCGCGGATCGCCAACCGCGAGGCGGTCATCGCCCAGATCCAGCGCCAGCAGGAGGCGTCCGGGTGCACGGTGGGGGAGTCGGCTCAGGACTCCCAGGCCGCGCAGCCGGAGCAGCCCGCCCCGTCGCAGCCCGCCGAGGACGAACAGGCCGGCCAGGCCGGCGGCGAGGGCGCCGCCGCCTCCGGTGAGCAGGTGTGCAACGGCTCCACCGTCACCCTCTCCGGTGAGGGCGGCGCCCCGGCCGCGTCCAGCAACCAGTTCCCGGCCGGTACGAAGCTGAAGGTCACCAACCTGGACAACAACAAGTCCACGACGGTGGAGGTCACCTCGGTGTCGGGCAGCTGTGTGCTGCTCAACAACGCGGCCTTCGAGCAGGTCCGGGAGGCCGGCAAGTTCCTGATCCGCCGAGCGGTGATCGAGAAGGTGGGGTGAGGCACGGGTTCGTCGGGATTCCCAGGGCCCGCCGCTCCTCCTCCGGGGGCGGCGGGCCCGTCCCATCGCATACAGGCCGCCCCTCCGCGCGCGTACTCACACGGCGGGGCGGGTCACGGAGGTGTCAGGTAACACGGGGTTCACATTCGGGCAATGGCCGGGAAATCGCCTGTTGACAGGCTGCGTGGCATCGACGGCGGCGCCCCAGTGCCGCAGCGCCGCAGCACCCGCACAAGCGCCAGACCCACCCCGAAGGATGTGGACCGTGAGCTTCAAGGCCGAGTACATCTGGATCGACGGCACCGAGCCGACCGCCAAGCTGCGTTCCAAGACGAAGATCCTGGCCGACGACGCCAAGGGCGCGGACCTGCCGATCTGGGGCTTCGACGGTTCCTCCACCAACCAGGCCGAGGGCCACGCCTCCGACTGCGTGCTCAAGCCGGTCTTCGTCTGTCCCGACCCGATCCGCGGCGGCGACGACGTCCTGGTGCTGTGCGAGGTCCTGAACACGGACATGACGCCGCACCCGAGCAACACCCGGGCCGCGCTGGCCGAGGTCGCGGAGAAGTTCGCCGCCCAGGAGCCGATCTTCGGCATCGAGCAGGAGTACACCTTCTTCAAGGGCGCCCGCCCGCTCGGCTTCCCCGAGGGCGGCTTCCCGGCCGCGCAGGGCGGCTACTACTGCGGTGTCGGCTCGGACGAGATCTTCGGCCGTGACGTCGTCGAGGCGCACCTGGAGAACTGCCTGAAGGCGGGTCTGGGCATCTCCGGCATCAACGCCGAGGTCATGCCGGGCCAGTGGGAGTTCCAGGTCGGCCCGCTGGCCCCGCTGGAGGTCTCCGACCAGCTGTGGGTGGCCCGCTGGCTGCTCTACCGCACCGCCGAGGACTTCGAGGTCTCCGCCACCCTCGACCCCAAGCCGGTCAAGGGCGACTGGAACGGCGCGGGCGCGCACACCAACTTCTCCACCAAGGCGATGCGCGAGGGCTACGACGCGATCATCACCGCGTGCGAGTCGCTCGGTGAGGGCTCCAAGCCGCTGGACCACGTGAAGAACTACGGCGCCGGCATCGACGACCGCCTCACCGGTCTGCACGAGACCGCCCCGTGGAACGAGTACTCCTACGGCGTCTCGAACCGCGGCGCCTCGGTCCGTATCCCGTGGCAGGTCGAGAAGGACGGCAAGGGCTACATCGAGGACCGCCGTCCGAACGCCAACGTCGACCCGTACGTGGTGACCCGTCTGCTGGTCGACACGTGCTGCACCGCGCTGGAGAAGGCCGGCCAGGTCTGATCCGCACCGCACTCGACGCGAGGGGCGCCCACCGATGTGGTGGGCGCCCCTCGCGTCGTCTGCTTCAATGGACTCATGGCCAGCTTCCGGAAGTTCGACGCGACGGGTCGCCGTGACCTCGAGCCGTTCTGGCCCTCCCGTCAGCACCACGACTTCGACCGGGTGTGTTGTCGCGCGACGACCGCGCCGGCCCGCTGAAGCCCGGATCTCTCCCGGCCTCCGGCCGCCCGCGCACCGCGTACGTCCTCGACGAACCCTTCGCGCGAAAGAGCTGACGTCTCATGGCGACCACCCGTTCCCTGTTCTCCGCATCCCCCGCCCCTTCCGCCCCTTCCGCCCCTCCCCGGCTGCGTGCCGTCGACCGGGACGAGGTGGTGACGGTCGCGGATCTGCTGCCGCCCGGCGCCACCTGGCTGCCCGCCCCGCAGCACGCCCTGCCCGTCCTGCCCGGCCGGCCCCCGATGGTCGGCTACCTGGTGCTGGTCCCCGCCGACCAGCAGCCGCCGTTCCCCGCCGCGGCACCGCAGCCGGCCGCGCTCCCCGAGGACGACCCGCTGATCCGGGTCGACACCGGGCAGCGCACCGCCACGGTGGACGGGCGGCAACTCGACCTCACCTACCTGGAGTTCGAGCTGCTCGCCCATCTCGTGGCGCACCCGAACCGGGTGCACACCCGGGATCAGCTGGTCGGCACGGTGTGGGGCTACGGCCATGTCGGCGACGGCCGCACCGTCGACGTCCACATCGCCCGGCTGCGCCGCAAGCTGGGCACCGGGCACCGCGACACGATCCGCACGGTGCGCCGCGTCGGCTACAAGTACGTGCCGCCGTCCGGGCGCTGAGCGCGCACCGGCCGGTCTGCCGACAGCAGATTCCCGTTCCCCCGCGCCGCCCGGCAGGGCAGAGTCACCGGTATGAGACTTCTGATGCTGGGTGGTACGGAGTTCGCGGGCCGGGCCGTCGTCGAGGCGGCCCTCGGCCGCGGCTGGGAGGTGACCGTCTTCCACCGGGGCCGGCACGAGGCTCCTAAGGGGGTACGGACGCTGCTGGGCGACCGCACCGCGCTCGACGGTCTGGCCGCGCTCGACGAGGACCCCGGGGAGTGGGACGTCGTCGTCGACACCTGGTCGTCCGCCCCGCGCGCGGTGCGGGACTCGGCGCGGCTGCTGCGGGGCCGCGCCGGGCGGTACGTGTACGTGTCGAGCTGCTCGGTCTACGAGTGGGCGCCGCCCGCCGGTTACACCGAGGAGGCTCCCGTGGTGGAGGGCGCCTCCGCCGACGCGGACCTCACGGACTACGCGCGGGACAAGCGAGGCGGTGAGCTGGCCGCCGTGGACGCCTTCGGCGCGGACCGGTCGGTGCTGGTGCGGGCGGGGCTGCTCCTCGGCCCGTACGAGAACGTGGGCCGGTTGCCCTGGTGGCTGACCCGGGTGGCGCGCGGGGGCCCGGTTCTCGCCCCGGGCCCGCGTGATCTGCCGCTCCAGTACGCCGACGTCCGTGACCTCGCGGAGTGGATCCTCGGGGCCGCCGAGCAGGAGCTGAGCGGGCCCTACAACCTGATCTCGCCGCCGGGGCACACGACGATGGGCGAGCTGCTGGAGGCGTGCGTCGCCGTGACCGGGGGCGCGGCCGAGCTGCGGTGGACCGCCCCGGAGGTGGTCCTGGAGGCGGGCATCGAGCCGTGGACGCAGCTGCCGGTGTGGGTTCCGCCGGGCAGCGATCTGCACGACGCGCTGCACTCGGCGGACGTCTCCCGGGCGGTCGCGACGGGACTGCGCTGCCGCCCGGTCGCCGAGACCGTGGCCGACACCTGGACCTGGCTGCGGGAGATCGGCGGCACGGCGCCCCAGCGCCCGGACCGGACGGCCAAGGGGCTCGATCCGGAGGTGGAGGCGAAGGTGCTGGGAACGGCCTGAGGGTGTACCCAGCACCACCCCCGGAGACGGGGCCCCGGCCCAGTGCCCCGTCCGTCCCGCTCGGCCAGACTGTGGCCATGACCACCGATACGAAGAACGGCGACACGCGGGCCAGGGGGCGGGGCATCTGGCTCGCCGCGGTACGAGGGCTGGCACTCACCCTGGTGTCGCTGCCCGGGGCGGTGCTGTGCTTCGTGCTCTCCGTCGTGTCCATCGGGCTGATCCCGATCGGGATCGGCATCGTCACCACCCCGTACGTGCTGACGGGGGTGCGGACGTTCGCGAACTGGCGGCGGGTGCTGGCCGCCGAGTGGGGCGGGGTGCGGATCCCGCCGTCGTACCGGCCGATTCCGCGGGACGCCAACCCGTGGGGGCGGACGTTCGGGATGCTGGGCGACCCGGCGACGTGGCGGGATCTGCGGTGGCTGCCGGTCGACATGACCGCGGGCTTCGTCACCGCGCTGCTGCCCTTCGCGCTGCTGGTCTACCCGCTGGAGGGGCTCGCGCTGGCGGCCGGCCTGTGGCGGGTGATGCCCGACGGGTACTGGTACGGCTTCGTGCGGGTCTCCGGCCAGGCGTCCGCGCTCGGCGCCGGGGCCCTCGCCCTCGTGCTGCTGTTCTTCGCCCACTTCTTCTCCGTGCGCCTGCTGCGCGTCCACTTCCTGCTCACGCGGGCCGTCCTCGGCTCCCACCAGGGCGAGCTGACCGAGCGGGTGCGGGTGCTGACCGAGACCCGCCGGGACGCCGTGGACACCTCCGCCGCCGAGCTGCGGCGCATCGAGCGGGACCTGCACGACGGGGCGCAGGCGCGGCTGGTCGCCATGGGCATGGACCTGGGGACGATCGAGGCGCTGATCGAGAAGGACCCGGGGAAGGCGCGTAAGCTGCTGGCGCAGGCCCGGCAGTCCTCCGCCGAGGCGCTGACCGAGCTGCGGGAGCTGGTGCGGGGCATCCATCCGCCGGTGCTGGCCGAGCGCGGGCTGGGTGACGCGGTGCGGGCGCTGGCGCTGCGGCTGCCGGTGGCCACCGAGGTGGAGGTGGAGCTGCCCGGACGGGCGGAGGCGCCGGTGGAGTCGGCCGCGTACTTCGCGGTGAGCGAGGTGCTCACCAACGCGGTGAAGCACTCGGGCGCGGACCGGATCTGGGTCGACCTGCACCACGCCGAGGGGTGTCTGCGGGTGACGGTCACCGACAACGGGCGGGGCGGCGCGGTGATCGGCGCCGGCTCGGGACTCACCGGGGTGGAGCGGCGACTCGGTACATTCGACGGCGTCCTGGCCGTCAGCAGCCCCGCGGGCGGTCCCACCATGGTCACCATGGAGATCCCTTGCGCGTTGTCCTAGCCGAAGACCTGTTCCTGCTGCGCGACGGGCTCGTCCGGCTCCTCGAGGCCCATGACTTCGAGATCGCGGCGGCCGTGGAGTCCGGGCCCGAGCTGGCCCGGGCGCTGGCCGAGCGGGAACCCGACGTCGCGGTCGTCGACGTACGGCTGCCGCCCACGCACACCGACGAGGGTCTCCAGTGCGCGCTGGAGGCCCGTCGCAGGCGGCCGGGGCTGCCGGTGCTGGTGCTCTCGCAGCACGTGGAGCAGCTGTACGCGCGGGAGCTGCTGGCGGACGGCAGCGGCGGGGTGGGCTATCTGCTGAAGGACCGGGTGTTCGACGCGGAGCAGTTCGTGGACGCGGTGCGACGGGTGGCGGCGGGAGGTACGGCGATGGATCCGCAGGTGATCCAGCAGTTGCTGGCGCGGCAGTCGGGGAACGACCGGCCGCTGGCGCGGCTGACGCCCCGGGAGCTGGAGGTGCTGGAGCTGATGGCGCAGGGGCGGACCAACGCGGCGATCGCGGCCCGGCTGGTGGTGACGGAACGGGCGATCGCGAAGCACACCGCGAACATCTTCGCCAAACTGGGGCTGGAGGTCTCGGACGACGACAACCGGCGCGTGCTGGCGGTTCTCGCGTATCTCGACCACGGCCGGTGAAACCGGACCCGCCCCCTCACACCGGGTGGGTGATCAACAACTCCCGGTGTTCCAGGGGCTGTTGAAACCTGAGTGGTCGTACTGACTTCTCTTCGATTTCCGGGACGGGTGAACACCCGTGAAGCGGTTCCCGTACTCAAGGGAGCCGCTTCACTCCTGTCGGGCCGCTCGATGCCCCGCAAAGGGATGCCCCCGTAAGGAAGGTCAAGAGGAGTTCCATGGGACGCAACACAAGAAAACGCCGTATGCCCCTGGCCACCAAGGTGACAGCCGGGGCGGCGGCCCTGGCGCTCGGTGGGGGCGGGCTGGTCTGGGCCAACTTCTATGCCTCGGCACACGAGGAGGACGGACACCACAACCGGACGAAATCGGGGAACGCGCAGGTCGCGACGATCAACTGCCCGGACGTCGGCCAGAAGCTGACGCGGGTGCCGCGGGACGCCCGCAGGGGCGTCGCGAGGGAACTCGCGTTGCTCGACCGGCAGATCACGGACGCGTACACGCGTCTCGCGGAGACGCGCCAGGCCCAGGCCGGTGACGAGAGCTACGTCGACAACGCCATTCTCGGGCCGCTGAAGTCCAAGCGGACGGCCACCCTGGACCGGATCGGCATCAACATCGACCGGGCGGGCGGCGAGGCGCCGCGCGACCTCGGCCGGTTCGCCCCCTGCCAGGGTGTTCCCGTCGAACAGCCGACGGACGGCGGCGGCGACGGTCAGGACCAGGGCGACGGCGACCAGGACCAGGGCGACGGCGGTCAGAACGACGGCGGCGGCCAGGACCAGGGTGACGGCGGTCAGGACAACGGTCAGGACCAGGGCAACGGCGGCCAGGCCGGCAACGGCCCCGTGGCGGACGACTTCATCGACATCGAGGACGTCCAGCCCAACTCCCGCAACCTGCCCAACGGTCTCGCCGCGAACGGCGACGGCGGTTCGACGGGCAGCTTCACCACCGAGTGCGGCACCAACGAGAACGAGCTGCGCAACTCGGACAACGTGATCGTCGCCCCCGGCGTCAGCAACGGTGCCCAGCACCAGCACGACTACGTCGGCAACCAGGCCAACACCGCCTTCGCGAGCGACGAGGACCTGGCCAACGGGGAGACGACCTGCCAGAACCAGGGCGACAGGTCGACGTACTTCTGGCCGGTCCTCCGGATCCAGGACGGTACGCAGGACATCGACCAGGACCAGCCGGGCGGCGGTCAGGACGGCAACGTCGGCACGATCGTCGCGCCCACCGAGGTGGACCTGAAGTTCGTCGGCAACCGGACGAGCGACGTCGTCGCGATGCCGAGGGCCCTGCGGATCATCACCGGTGACGCGAAGGCCTTCACCAACGGCCTGAACAACGCCAACACCGCTTGGAGCTGCACCGGCTTCGAGGACCGGCAGGTGACGGACAAGTACCCGATCTGCCCCGAGGGCAGCAGCGTGGTCCGGACGTCCGCCTTCCAGAGCTGCTGGGACGGCCAGAACATCGACAGCGCCAACCACCGCACCCACGTCGACTTCGTCGAGGCGGACGGCACCTGCTCGAACGGCTTCCAGGCCATCCCCCAGCTCCAGGTCCGCCTGGTCTACGACAACATCCCGGCCCCGCGGATCGAGAACGGACAGGTGGTGAACCCGTTCGCGGTGGACTCCTTCCCGGAGCAGCTCCACAAGCCGATCACCGACCACAACGACTTCATCAACTTCTTCGACGAGGAGCTGATGAACGAGATGGTCGACTGCATCAACAGCGGCCAGGACTGCCAGTAGTCCGGCCCGGTAGCGGGAGGAGGCCGGCGGTGGGAACTCCCACCGCCGGCCTCCTCGTTGCGCCCCGGTCGCGCGGTCAGCCGTGGTGACCGCCCTTGTTGTGGCTGCCCCCGGGATTCATGTGCTCGGACCCCTCCTCCATGGTCCCGCCGAGCGTGCTCCGCAGCGCCGTGACGGTCCTCTCCTCGCCGACGGCGACCCACTTGCGGCCGACCAGGTAGTAACCGCCGTAGTCCTTGGCGGTGTTGAGCCACTCGCGCTGGCCCCGGTCGGTGGCGAAGGTGGCGAGGACGTACTTCTCGTCGCCCTTCTCGCACAGGGCCTGGCGGATGGTGTCGGCGTCGGTCTGCATGTTCGGCTCGCACCGGGCCTCGGCGGCCAGGTGCTCCAGGCTGCCGGTCGCGGTGGGCGGCACCCGGTCCTCCTCGCCGCCGCCTGATCCGCAGCCCGTCAGCGCCAGGGCCGCCACCGCTCCGGTCAGCGCGAGCATCGGTCGGGTCACCCTCATGTGTTCCTCCGGTCTGGACGGCGGCATCGTGACGGCGACACGCCGCACGGAGCCCCGGCGCGGGGCCCTCGGCCTTCGATACGGCCGCGACGCCCCCAGCGCTCAATTCCCGGTGCGATTCCGGGTGCGCGCGTGCGAGGGTGACCCGGTGGACAACGACTGGGAAGACCGTGTGACCGCCGCCTGGGCGACCTTCGAGGACTACGCCGAAGAGGACGCGCCGGCCTTCCGCGCCGTGATCGACGCGCTCGTCGCCGAGCTGCCCGAGGACAGTCCGCTGGGTCCGTTCGAGCGGGCCTGCGCCTGGGACTCCACGGGCCACTCGGACCGGGCGGTGCCTCTCTACCGGCAGGCGCTCGACGGCGGTCTGGCGGAGGTCAGTGCCCACAAGGCGCGACGTGCGAGGATCCAGCTGGCCAGCTCGCTGCGGAACATCGGCCGGGCGGAGGAAGGCGTGCGACTGCTGACTCCCGAACTCGTCGCGGAGTCGGATGAGTTGGACGACGCCGTACGGGCCTGCCTCGCCCTGTGTCTGTCGAGTGTCGGGCGGGACCGCGAGGGCCTTTCGCTGGTCCTCGGCGCCCTCGCCCCTCATCTGCCGCGCTACCAGCGGTCGATGGCCGCCTACGCGCGTCTCCTCGTCGAGCCCGCCCCCGAGTGACGCCGCGGGCCGGTGACCATCCGCCGGTTCGCTCGTTCAGTTGAACGTGCATTCACAGGATGTCGCCCAGCCCTCCGGAGACTCCGGAGCCGGTCCGGTCGTGGACGTCGAGCAGGCCGAGGCCGCGCTCGTCGAGCACTATCCGCGGCTCGTCCGGCTCGCCTATCTGGTGCTGCCGTCCGGAACGGGCCGGAGCGGGCGGGTGCTCACCGCGCACGCCCTGGTCCAGCGGGCGCTGCCCCGGAACGACACCCCGGCACCGGTGGTCCCGGCCCAGCGGGCCGGACGTGACGGCGACGCGGGGTACGCGCTGGTCCGCCTCCAGGTGGTGCGTGCGGCGCTGAGGCGCGGGGACCGGCGCGGGCGGCGGGCCACGGTGCCGCCGCTGCTCCCCCAGGTGTGGGGGCTGAGGCTGTTCCCGCGCTCGGGCGGCGCCGACGAGTTCGCCCTGGACCAGCGGCTGTCCGCGCTGTCCGGCCCGGCCCGCGCCGCGCACGCCCTGCGCGGTCTGGAACGGCTCCCGGACGGCGACGTACGGCAGGTCCTCGCGGCGGCGGGCGTCACCGACGTGGACGCCGCGCTGGAGGAGGCCGACCGGATCCCCGACCCGTACCGGCTGCTCGGCTCCCCCGAGTTCGATCCCTGCTCGCTCCAGGCCCGGCCCACCGATCTGCTGCGCCGGCGCCGGCATCTGAAGGCCGCGCTGGTCGCCGGGGCGGCACTGGCGGTGTGCGGGACGCTGCTCGGGCTGCCGGGCGACGGCTGGGGCCCGGACGGCGCCGCCGCGCCCCCGTACGCGCGCAACCCGGCCGCGCAGGCCGCGCTGGACCCGGGGAAGCTGACCCGGGTCTCCCCCACCGCCTGGAAGACCTCCGCGCGCACCGACTTCTCCGTCTGGCCGGCCCGCGGCAACCGCACCGGCGACAAGGCCCTGCTGCGCCGCGCCCTCGCCGTATGGGCCCGGCCCGGGGAGAACGTCCAGGTGTCGGCGACCCCCGGAACACCCTCCGGCGGTCCCGCCGGACCGCCCCAGCTGCTGTACGCGGGCACGGTCGACACCGCGCACGTGGTGGTGCTGTACGACGGTCTGCGCCTCGCCAGGTACGCCGAGCCGACGGAGGGCGCACACGGCGCCGTCCTCGACTTCGCCCGAGTCGACGGCGCCGGGCGGGCCGGGTCGGGCGCGGTGGTGGTGAGCCGGGCCGACGGCAACGTCCGCTACCTGCTGGCGCCGTGGGTGCGGGAGGCGGGTGAGCGGGACCTGCGCAGGCCGGGCTCGGGCGCGATGGACCTCACCCTCACCGACGGGCTGACCTCGCCGCTGGCCAGCTCCGCCCTGCGACCGGGGCGGTGCACCTCGTGGAACGTGCTGCAACTGACCGACGGCACCGGCACCCGGCTGGTGACCGATCTCGGCGAGCTGGTCCCGGCCCGGCTGACCGCGGGGCGTCCCGGCGCGGTCCGTGAGGCCTCCGGTGCCGAGGCGCTGCGCACCTGGGCGCCGTACGCCTGCTCGCTGGGCGCGTTGCGCGCGGCGGGCGTGCGGAGCGTGAACGCGTGGGCGTTCGCCGAGCAGCCGCTGCCCGAGGAGGGCGGGGAGGCGGCGTGGGTGTGCACGCGGGCCGAGACCTGGCGGGGTGGCGGCGCGCGGGTGCTGGCGCAGTTCCACACGCCGGGCGGGCGGTCCGGGGCGGTGGCGGCGAAGGCCGAGGACGTGCCGGCGTGCGGGGAGCGCGAGCCCCGGGTGCTCGCCGGGGTGCTGTGGAAGTCCGGGGCGGGCACCTGGTACCTGCTGGCCGCCGGCAGTCGCGACACGGCGTCCGTCAGGGCGACGGGCGGCGTCAAGGGATCGGCACGGGGCCCGCTGCTGACCGTCCGCGCGGTGGACGGCGCCCGGGCGGATCTCAAGGGGACGCTCGAGGACGGGCGGTCGATCGACGGACTGCGCTGACCCGGATGAACACCGCCGACTGGTCCGGACCGTTCAAGGCCGGAAACGATCGGTAAGGTGTTCGCATGACTACCGGGGTGCGGCGCAGAATGGGAGTCGAGGAGCGTCGGCAGCAGTTGATCGGCGTGGCCCTCGAACTGTTCAGCCGTCGTTCCCCCGACGAGGTCTCCATCGACGAGATAGCGTCGCGGGCGGGCATCTCCCGCCCGCTGGTCTATCACTACTTCCCCGGCAAACTCAGCCTGTACGAAGCGGCGTTGAGGCGGGCGGCGGAGGATCTGGCGTCCCGGTTCGTGGAGCCGCACGAGGGCCCGCTGGGGTCCCGGCTGCGGCGGGTGATGGCCCGGTTCTTCGACTTCGTCGACGAGCACGGCCCCGGTTTCGCCGCCCTGATGCGCGGCGGCCCGGCGGTGGGCTCGTCGGCCACCAACGCGCTGATCGACTCCGTACGGCAGGCCGCGTATGACCAGATGCTGTCGCACATGGGTGTGGTGGGTCCGGTGCCGGCGCGGCTGGAACTGGTCGTGCGGTCCTGGATCTCACTCGTCGAGTCGACGGCGCTGATCTGGCTCGACGGGCGGCGGATGCCGCGCGAGGAGCTGGAGGCGCAGCTGGTGCAGGACTTCGCCGCGCTGGCCGCCGTCGCCGCCGCCCGCGACGAGGACCTGGCGGCGCTGCTGCGCGGCCTGCTCAAGAACGAGCCGGGCGACGGGCCGTTCACCGACCTCGCCACCCGGCTGATCTCACTGGCCGCTGCGTAGCGCCGCTACTCCTCGAACTTCCGATAGGAGACCTCGAGGTCGCGCGCCTCGGCGGAGGCGTGCAGCACCAGGCCCTCGGCCGGCTTCACATGCTTCCTCAGCAGTTCCAGTACGGCCTTGGTGAGCTCTGTCTTGGTGGGGTCGGTACGGCCGAACAGCAGCGCGATGTCGACATGGACGAGTACGTGCCCCTCGCTGTCGGAGCCCACCACGAGGTCCTCGACGGGCCGGAACCGTGTCTTGCACGCCGGTAGCTTGGCGGCCGCGATCTCCACGACGGCGGTGTGCAGGTCCCGCGCGAACGCGGGCCGGTCGAAGCCGTCCGCCAGCCGCTCGGAGTAGTCGACGGTGATCTGCGGCATGAGCCCTCCTGTTCATGGTCAGGAGGGCTCACACTAGCCGCAGTGCCTTACGGGGTCAGCCGGCCGTGGTGAACACGGCGACCGTGCGCGCCGGAACGGTGAACGTGCCGGTGTCCTTCGCGTAGGACGAGGTCTTCACGACCGCGTCCCCGCCCGCCGCCTGCACGGGGTGCAGCCGGTAGCCGGTTCCGCCGAGCCCTGCGACGCGCTGCTGCTGCCGCTCGGGCGTGGCGTTGAAGACGACGACCAGGTCACCCAGCTTCATGGTGATCACGCCGGGCGTCTCGTCCTCGCCGGACAGCGGGAAGGAGAGCCGGGACTGCACCTGTCCCGCGGTGTCGAGGGAGAAGTCCTTCTCCGTCGAGCGGATCCTCAGCAGGTCCCGGTACGCGGCCGAGGTGCCCTGGATCTGCGGGCAGCCGACCTGTACCGAGCCCAGCAAGGGCTTGGCGTAGGGCCACTTGTCCTCGTTGTCGGCGGCCGGCGGCAGACCGCGGCCGAAGCCGTTGCCGTCCGCGCAGTTCCAGTGGATGGCGTTGAACCAGTCGCCGCTGTTGTAGGAGTTGCGGTCCAGGGACTTGGAGCGCAGCAGGTCGGTGCCGGCCTGGGAGAGCGCCGGGCCCTGCGAGAGGGCGGCGGTCGCCATGGCGAGGACCTGCATACGGGCCCGGTCGCCGGCGGACGTGTCCTTCGGCAGCTTGAAGGCGAGCGCGTCGAACAGGGACTCGTTGTCGTGCGCGTCCGCGTAGGCGAGGGCGTCGCCGGGCGCGTCGGCGTATCCGGCGGGGGCGCCGTTGTAGTCGACCTGGGAGCCCTTGACCTCCTTGCCGCTGGTGTCGGTGAAGGTGTAGTCGGCGAGGTTGCCGCTCAGGCCCACCTTGATGAGGTCCTGGTAGTGCAGCAGGCGGGCCTTCTGCTCGGCCTCGGTGCCGTTGCTCTTCGAGGAGTTGGGGTCGGTGTAGAGACCGGAGGCGAAGCCCTGCACGCCGGGGTCCTCGTCGAAGGGGCCGCCGCCGCGCACGGCGTCACGGGCCCGGTCGGAGAAGGTGGCGATGCCGGTGCCGGCCATGTTCTTCTGCGTGGCCTGCTCGAAGCGGGCGTCGTCGGCGATCTCGCCGAAGTTCCAGCCCTCGCCGTACAGGATGATCTTCTTGCCGTCGACGCCGTCCTCGGCGAGGGTGAGCTCGTCGAGGGCCTTGCGCACGGCCAGCATGTTGGCCTTCGGGTGGTGGCCCATGAGGTCGAAGCGGAAGCCGTCGGCCTTGTACTCCTTGGCCCAGGTGACGACCGAGTCGACGACCAGCTTGCCCATCATGGCGTTCTCGGGTGCCGTGTTGGCGCAGCAGGTGCTGTTGGCGACCGAGCCGTCGGCGAGGAGCCGCTGGTAGTAGCCGGGGACGATCCGGTCCAGGACGGAGGTCTTGGCCTGGCCGCTCGCGGCGGTGTGGTTGTAGACGACGTCCATCACGACCCGCAGGCCGTCCTCGTTGAGCGCCTTGACCATCTCGCGGAACTCGACGGTGCGCTGGGTGCCGTCCGGGTCGCTGGCGTAGGAGCCCTCGGGGACCGTGTAGTGGTACGGGTCGTAGCCCCAGTTGTAGGCGTCCTTGGCGGCGGCCTTCGCCACGCACTCCTGCTGCTTGTCGGAGTCGGCCGGGTAGGACGCGAGGTCGCAGTCGACGGTCTGCTGGTCGGACTTCCTCTCCGGGATGGTGGCGATGTCGAACGCGGGCAGCAGGTGCACGTACGAGGTGCCGGCCTCGGCCAGCTCGCGCAGGTGCTCGCGGCCGTCGCTGTCCTCGTCGGTGAAGGCGAGGTAGGTGCCGGGGTTCTTCGCCGTGCGGTCCGCCACGGAGAAGTCGCGGATGTGCAACTCCTGGATCTGGGCGTCCTTGAGCGGCACGGCCTTCGGCTTGTCGTACGTCGACCACTCACGCGGCTTCAGGGACCGGTCGGCCAGGTCGACGACGAGGCTGCGCTCGGAGTCGGTCGTCAGGGCGACCGAGTAGGGGTCGGTGACCTTGTTGGTGACGATCTCGCGGGTGCTGGGCGCCCACACCGTCACGGCGTACCGGTAGGGCTTGCCCTTCCAGGAGCCGGGGCCGGTGACGGACCAGACGCCGGTGCCGGAGTCCCGCCGCATCCGGACGGTGCGGTCGCCGATCTCCAGGGAGACGTTCTGCGCGGTCGGCGCCCATACGGAGAGGGTGGGCCGGCCGTGGCGGAACGTCGGGCCGAGCTCCGTCTTCGTCGCGTCGGCCGCGTAGAGGTCGTCGAGTACGCCGGCGATCTGCACGCCGGTGGCGGCGAGCACGGCGCCGTTGGCGGCGCGCTGGGTGGCGACGACCTGGCCGCGCAGGGCCTCGCGCACCCGGTCCCGGTCGCGCGGGTCGACGGACCAGGCGGTGCCGTCCTTCAGGTGCGGGAACTTCGCCTTCTGGGCGTCGGTGAGGTTGGTCTTCGTCAGCCGCAGCCACCGTGCGTCGTCGCCGGTCAGCGTGCCGTTCTCCACCTTGACGGAGCCGGTGCGGGAGGCGAGGAGCTGGGTGGAGGCGGCGGCCTCGGAGCCGTCCCAGACGACGGTGTCCCGGTCGATCCAGACCGCCTTGGAGGTGGTCAGGTCGAGCGCCGCCGCCGAGCCGGCCGGCTGCGGCAGCAGGTACTTCTCCTGGCCGTTCAACAGCCACACCTCGTGGCCGTTGGCCTTGAGGTCGAGCGACTGGTCGGAGGGGAGGTCCTTCTCGTCGCCCTTGTGGATGATGTAGCTGAGGCTGGTGGCACCCTCGGTGAGCGGCACCTCGAAGACAGCGCCATAGGCATCAGTCTTCACCGGCTCCAGGGGGTTCGACCAGTCGGTGGGGTTCGCGGCGCCGGTCCAGGTGTGCAGGCCCCAGCCGTCGTAGTTGCCGTCGGCGCGGTGGTAGTGCAGTACGGCCTTGGTGGTGTCCTGGGCCGGGTAGTCGGGCCGTTCGGTGGTGACGGTCTCCTTGCCCTGCTCGATCCAGATCTCGCCGGTCGTGGTGACGTCGATGGTGCGGTCGGTGGCGACGTCCTTGTTGCCGTCCTTGTCGATGACCAGGAAGCCGACGTCGGACGCGCCCGGCTTGAGCTTGACGTGGGCGAAGGCGCCGTAGGCGTCGCGGCCGGTGAAGGGGTGGCTGTTCGGCCACTCGGTGGCCTCGCCGTCCGCCAGGTCGCCCCAGGCGTACAGGCCCCAGTCGTCGTAGTCGCCGTCGGCGCGCTTGTAGTGGACGATCGCGTAGTCGCGGGAGGCGGCGGTGGGGGGCTCCTCGACGGGCGGGGTGCCGGTGGTGGAGGCGGCCAGGGCGCTCGCGGTGCGGCCGGCCGAGTCGATCACGACGGCCTTGTAGCGCAGGGCGGTCCCGGCGGGGACGTCCTCGCCGATGGTGTGGGTGACCTTGTAGGGGGCGTGGTCGGCGGAGCCGAGGGTCCGCCAGGTGCCGTTGCCGGTCTGGGCGGCGAAGACGACCCGGTTGAGCTGTCCGCCGTCGACATCGGCGGTGAGCTCGACGGTGCCGGTGGCTCCGGCCTCCGGGGCCTTCAGGGTGACCGTGGGCTTCGCGGCGGGCGCGGCGAGCGGGCCGGACGCCTTGAGGACGATCGCCGAACCGGCCGGGACGGTGACGGTGATCTTCTTGTCGGCGTCGCTGGTGACGGTGGCGCCGGTGCCGTAGAGGCCCTTGAAGGTCATCCGGGCGGAGCCGGTCGCGAAGGTCGCCTTCTGGGTCTCGCCGGAGTTGTTGAAGGCGACGACGTACTCGGTGGTGTCCTTGCCGGTGCCGGTGCGGGAGAAGGCGTAGACGCCCGCGCCGTCGGCCGCGTACCGCTCCTGCTGGATGCCGTCGGTGAGGGCCGGGTGGGCCTTGCGGAGCTTCGCGAGGGCGCTGATCTGCCGGTAGAGCGGCGAGCGGGTGTCGTAGGTGTCCTCGGCGTGGGTGCGGTCGCTGCCGATCAGGTCGTCGTCGAGGTAGTCGGCGGTGCGGGAGGCGAACAGGGTCTGGCGGGCGTCCTTGTCGCCTCCGGCGCCGGTGAAGCCCTGCTCGTCGCCGTAGTAGACGACCGGGTTGCCGCGGCTGAGGAACATCAGCTCGTTGGCGAGCATGTCCTTCTTCAGCAGCTCGGCGTCGGACGCCTTCGGGTCGTCCTGCTTCAGGAACGTCCCGATGCGGCCCATGTCGTGGTTGCCGAGGAAGCTGACCTGCTCGTACGCGTTGGCCTTGTCGGTCGTGTACTTGTAGTCGTCACCGAAGACCGAGGCCAGCTTCTTGGCGCTGCCGCCCTGGGAGGCGTACTGGCGGGCCGCCTCCTGGAAGGGGAAGTCGAGAGTGGCGTCGAGGCGGCCCTCGGTGACGTACGGGGCGGTGATGTCCGTGTCGGACGAGTAGACCTCGCCGAACATGAAGAAGTCGTCCCGGCCCTTCTTGGCCGCGTAGGCGTCCAGGGCGGTGGCCCACTGGGTCCAGAACTCCATGTTGACGTGCTTCACGGTGTCGATCCGGAAGCCGTCGATGTCGAAGTCCCTCACCCACCGCTGGTAGATCTTCTCCATGCCGTCGACGACCTCGGGACGCTCGGTCCACAGGTCGTCGAGGCCGGAGAAGTCGCCGTACTCGGCGGACTCCCCGGCGAAGGTGGAGTCGCCCCGGTTGTGGTACATCTCCGGGTCGTTGAGCCAGGACGGGACCTTGGTCCGCTGCTTCGCGTCGGGCACGACCGGGGTGCGCGGGAAGGAGTCCGCGTCGACGCGCGGGAACCGGCGCGAGCCGTCGGCGTAGTCGGCGTCGTCGAAGGGCTCGCCGTCCTCGGTCAGATACGGGAAGGCGCCCTTGGAGAGGTAGTCGTAGGACTTCTCCTCGTAGTCGACGACGTCGGCGGTGTGGTTGGTGATGACGTCGAAGAAGACCTTCATGCCCTTGGCGTGGGCCTTGTCGATGAGGTTCTCGAGGTCCTCGTTGGTGCCGAAGTGCGGGTCGACCTGGGTGAAGTCGGTGATCCAGTAGCCGTGGTAGCCGGCGGAGGCGTTCTCCCCGGTCCCCTGCACGGGCTGGTTCCTGAAGATGGGCGCCATCCAGATGGCGGTGGTGCCGAGCCCCTTGATGTAGTCGAGCTTCTGCGTCAGGCCCTTGAGGTCGCCGCCCTGGTAGAAGCCCTTGTCGGTGGGGTCGTAGCCGGTGGTGAGGCGCGAACCGGTCAGTCCGCCGCGGTCGTTCTTCGCGTCGCCGTTGGCGAAGCGGTCCGGCAGGACGAAGTAGAACTGCTCGCGGGTCAGGTCGTGCCGCGCCGGGGACTTGGCGAGCTTCGCGTCCGACGGAGGCGCGGGCGGGGTGTCGGCACGGGCGGCGAGCGGCTGCACCAGGGCGGCGGCGAGCGCGGCCACGGTGACGGCGGCGACGCGTCTGCCGCGCGCGGTGCGGCGCCCCGGGGGCGCGGGCCATCTGGGTATCAAGGCGTGAACTCCTTGCGCTTACGGCTCATTCGGGTCCGACCCCACGCCACGGCTCGGCCTGTTTCGGCCACGTCACCGGAGCGTCGGCGTGACCGTATCGCCGTTGAAAGCTTTACAGCAAGGGTTGTGAAAGTAACGGTAAGGACTTACATCCGGAATGCCGGGCGCGCCGGCACCGTGAACGACGGCGCGCCCGGCGCGGGTTCAGCAGCTCGACTTGCCCGCGTACACCGCGAGGGCGGTGTTGCCGCCCAGGGTGGCGGTCAGCTGTCCCGAACCGTTCACCGTCACCGTGGTGTTGTTCTGGACGTTGCAGTACGTGCCCGCCGGGAGGGAGGTCTGGTAGGTGCGGGTCAGGGAGCCGGACTCGTGGTTGATGGCCACGAAGCCCTTGCTGCCCCGGCCGAAGGCGATGGCGTCGCCGCCGTTGTCCCACCAGTTGGTGACCGACTGGCCCCGGGTCGCGTTGCGGAAGCCGACCATGGACTTGATCTCCGGCCAGGCGTGCTGGCACTTCCAGCCGCTCTGCCAGCAGGCGTCGACCCGGCCCCCGTTGGGCGGTCCGGCGTCATGGTCGGTGAACTCGTAGCCGGAGTTGATGTCGGGGGCGCCGTAGGGCCAGGCCAGCATGAAGACGTTGGCCAGGGTGTAGGTGGCGTTGTCCTTGTAGCTGAGCGTGCTCCCGTTGCGCTCGGTGTCGTGGTTGTCGACGAAGACGCCGGAGACACCGCTGCTCATGTAGCCCCAGCCCTCGCCGTAGTTCTTCAGGTAGGCGAGGTTCTCGTTGTTGAAGACCCGCTTGAGGTCGTAGGCGTAGCGGAACTCCTGGACGTCCCCGTTGCCGGTGTACTCGGTGGGCTGGACGGCCTCGCCGGCGCCGTGGATGACCTCCTGCTTCCAGTACGCGGAGGGATTGCTCAGCCGGGACTTGATGTTGGCCAGGTCGGCGGCCGGCATGTGCTTGGCGGCGTCGATGCGGAAGCCGTCCACGCCCAGGGAGAGCAGGTCGTTCATGTACTTCGCGATGGCGCCGCGGACGTAGTCCTCGCCGGTGTCGAGGTCGGCGAGGCCGACCAGTTCACAGTTCTGGACGTTGCCGCGGTCCTGGTAGTTGGTGATCTGCGCGGTGCAGTTGTCGAAGTCGTACGAGGAGTACAGGCCGGGGTAGTTGTACTTGGTGTACGACGAGCCGCCGGTGCCGGTGCCGTTGCCCGCCGACATGTGGTTGATGACGGTGTCCGCGACGACCTTGACGCCGGCCGCGTGGCAGGTGTCGACCATGTTCTTGAACGCGGTGCGGTCACCGAGCCGGCCCGCGATCCGGTAGCTGACGGGCTGGTACGACGTCCACCACTGCGAGCCCTGTATGTGCTCGGCGGGCGGGGAGACCTGGACGTATCCGTATCCGGCGGGTCCGAGGGTGGTGGTGCACTCGCGGGCGACCGAGGCGAAGTTCCACTCGAAGAGGACGGCCGTGACGTCCTTGGTGCCCGGCGGGGACGCCTCCGCGGCGGTTGGGGTCATGACAATCGAGGCGGCCGCCAGCGCGACGACCCCGGAGAGGGTTCTGCGTGCCATGTGGGGTTCCTTCTTCATCGAAGGGTGTGGGGATACCGCCGAAGCGGCTTGAAGCTTCTTGCAGAAAACTTCAGCAACCTTGCGGCAACGCAGATGTTAGAGGCCCGCCACCCGAAAGGGCAGCGGGCCGTACCAACTTGAACGAAAAAGTTGCGGGACGGAGGGACGTCAGCCCGTGGTCCACCACACGGTGGTGTCGGCCGGGACCTTCGTCCCGCCCGCCGTCTCGTCCACCTCACCGCTGGCGAGCAGGACACGGCCGTATACCGGGGTGGTCACCGACTCCCCCGTGGTGTTGGCGACGCACACGAACTCCCCGCGCCGGAAGGCGAGGACGCCCTCGGGTGCCGGCAGCCACTCCACCGCGTCGCCCGCGCCCAGATCGGCCCGGCTCCGGCGCACGGAGAGCGCGGACCGGTACAGCTCCAGGGTCGAGCCGGGCACGCCGGTCTGCGCCTCGACGCTCAGCTCGCCCCACCCCTCGGGCTGCGGCAGCCAGCTGCCGCCGTCGCCGAAGCCGTACGAGGAACCCTCACGGGTCCACGGGATCGGCACCCGGCAGCCGTCGCGGAAGCCGTCCTGGCCGGCGCCCCGGAAGTACGCCGGGTCCTGGCGCACCTCGTCGGGCAGGTCGACGACGTCCGGCAGGCCCAGCTCCTCGCCCTGGTAGACGTACGCCGAACCGGGCAGCGCCAGCATCAGCAGCGTCGCCGCACGCGCGCGCCGCAGTCCCAGCTCCCGGTCGCCGGCCAGGCGAATCTGGGTGCCGAGGCCGGCCGGGTTGGCGAAGCGGGTGGCGTGCCGGGTGACGTCGTGGTTGGACAGCACCCAGGTGGCGGGGGCGCCGACCGGGCGCATGGCGTCCAGGGTGCGGTCGATGACCGTGCGCAGCTCCTCGGCGTCCCAGTGGGTGCCCAGGTACTGGAAGTTGAACGCCTGGTGCAGTTCGTCGGGGCGGACGTAGTTGGCGGTGCGCTCGACGGTCGGGGTCCAGGCCTCGGCGACGAAGATGCGCTCGCCGCTGTACTCGTCGAGGATCAGGCGCCACTGCCGGTAGATGTCGTGCACGCCGTCCTGGTCGAAGAACGGCATGACATCGTTGCCCAGCAGTTTCAGCTGCTCATGGGAGCCCAGGTCGGGCAGGCCCTCGGCCTTCACCATGCCGTGGGCGACGTCGATGCGGAAGCCGTCCACGCCCATGTCGAGCCAGAACCGCAGGATGGAGCGGAACTCGTCGCCGACCGCCGGGTGCTCCCAGTTGAAGTCGGGCTGCTCGGGCGCGAACAGGTGCAGGTACCACTCCCCCGGCGTGCCGTCGGGCTCGGTGACCCGGGTCCAGGCCGGGCCGCCGAAGATCGACTCCCAGTCGTTGGGCGGCAGTTCGCCGTTCTCGCCCTTGCCGGGGCGGAAGTGGTAGCGGTCCCGCGACGGGGAGCCGGGGCCCTCGGCGAGGGCGCGCTTGAACCACTCGTGCTGGTCGGAGGAGTGGTTCGGCACGAGGTCGACGATGATCCGCAGGCCCAGTTCATGGGCGTCACGGATCAGCGCGTCCGCGTCGAGCAGGGTGCCGAACATGGGGTCGACGGCCCGGTAGTCGGCGACGTCGTAGCCGGCGTCGGCCTGCGGCGAGGCGTAGAAGGGGCTGAGCCACACGGCGTCCACACCGAGGTCGCGCAGGTACGGCAGGCGGGAGCGGATGCCTTCCAGGTCGCCCATGCCGTCGCCGTTGCTGTCGGCGAAGCTGCGCGGGTACACCTGGTAGATCACCGCGTCCCGCCACCAGTCGCGACACCGCGCGACGGTGGCGACGGCCGCGTCGGTCGTGGAGGTCGGGGCCGGGGCGGCGGAGTGCTGGCTCATGGTGTCCTTGGGAGATGTAACGGATTCATCGGGTCAATGGGCGTGCGGCGAGTGACGAGGCGGCCGCGGTGACAGCGGGGTCGGATGGACACCGCAGCCGCCTCGGGTCAGGGGAAGGGCAACGCCGCTCAGGGGCGCGGGGAACTGCGCGACCAGCCACAACGTCGCTGCAGCCGAACGAAACCAGTTCCCCCTAGCGGCGCTTACCCCTTCGTACCGCCGGCGGTCAGGCCGGTAACCAGGTTCTTCTGCACGAGATAGAAGAACGCGGACACCGGAATCGCGATCAGGACCGCGGTCGCGGCCATGAGATTGCGCTGTGCGTCGTGCTCGCTGACGAAGCTCTGGAGTCCGACGGCGAGCGTGTACTTCTCGTCGTCGAGCATGAACGTCGTGGCGAAGGCGACCTCGCCGAACGCGGTGATGAAGCTGTAGAACGCGGCGACCGCCAGACCCGGCTTGGCGAGCGGGAGGATCAGCCGCGCGAAGGTGCCGAAGGGGGTCAGCCCGTCGACGCGTCCCGCCTCGTCGATCTCGAACGGGATGGTGTCGAAGTAGCCCTTCATCAGCCAGGCGCAGTACGGCACCGCCGTCGAGCAGTAGACGAGGATCAGGCCGAGGTAGCTGTCGATGAGCTGGAGGTCCGAGAGGATCTGGTACATCGGCACCATCAGGACGGCCACCGGGAACATCTGGGTGACCAGCAGCACCCACATGAACTTCCTGTACCCCGGGAAGCGCATGCGGGAGACGGCGTAGCCGGTGGTGGCGGCGACCAGGACACCGATGACCGTGGTGCCGAGCGAGACGATCAGCGAGCTCTTCAGCCAGTCGAAGAAGTTCGTGTTCTGGAGGACGAACGTGTAGTTGTCGAGCGTCATCTTGCCCCAGATGCCGCCGGGACGCAGATAGTCGTCCTTGTCGGGGCCGAGGGACAGGAAGACCAGCCAGGCGACCGGGAACAGCGCGATCAGGCTGGCCACGATCAGGATGCCGTGGGTGGTGAGGCGTGCCAGGGGGCCGCTCTCGCCGCGCCGGCGCACCTTGCGGGGCGGCAGCGGGTCGTCGGCAGGCCGGTCCGCCGGAGCAGTGGTGGTGACGGTCGAGGTGCTCATGGGGACTCCTGCCTCAGATCGCGAGCTGCTGCTCATTGCGGTTCAGCCAGCGGCGGTAGAAGGAGGTGAAGACGATCAGGATGGCCAGCAGCAGCATGCCGTAGGCCGCGGACTCGGCGAACTCGCGCGGCTGCTGTCCGAAGCCGAGCTGGTAGGCCCAGGTCACGAGGATCTGTGCGTCCGGGGCGGTGTTGCCGAACAGCAGGAAGATGACCGCGAACTGGTTGAAGGTCCAGATCACGCCGAGCAGGACCACGGTGGAGCTGACCGAGCGCAGGCCGGGCAGGGTGACGTGGCGGAAGCGCTGCCAGGCACTGGCGCCGTCCATCTCGGCCGCCTCGTACAGGCTGCTGTCGATGGACTGGAGTCCGCCGAGCAGGGAGATCATCATGAAGGGCACACCGCACCAGGTGTTGACCATGATGGCGGCGGCGCGCTGCCAGAAGGAGTCCTCCAGCCATGCCGGGGTGGGCAGGCCGAGGAAGTCCAGGCCGGAGTTGATGATGCCGGCGTCGGCGAGCATGAAGCGCCAGCCGAAGACGGTGACGAAGGTCGGCACGGCCCACGGCAGGATCAGGATCAGCCGGTAGAGGGTGCGGCCGCGGAGTTTCTGGTTGAGCAGCAGGGCGAGGCCCAGGCCGATGCCGTAGTGCAGGGCGACACAGGCCGCCGTCCACACGATCGTCCAGATGAAGTGCGACCAGAAGCGGTCGTATGCCGTCTCGCCCCACAGGATGTCGGCGTAGTTGTCGATGCCGACGAACTTGTAGGTGGCCTCGATCTCGTTGACGCCGATGGTGCGGGCCGAGTTGAGGCTGTCCGCGTCGGTGAGCGTGAGGTAGAAGCCGTAGGCCAGCGGGTACAGCACGATGACGCCGAGCACGAGGGCCACCGGCGCGATCATGGCGTAGGCGTACCAGTGCTTCTGGTACGCGTGCTTCAGGCGCTGCCCCAGCCCGGGGCGGGGCGCGCGGTCACCGCGGCGCTTGCCGGTCGCGCGGTCGATGGCGACTGTCATGGTTCGGCACCTTCTGGATGATCAAGGAGTACGGCACACAGGCCGGCGGCCGCCGGACCCTCCCCTCCTGGAAGCGGGTCCGGCGGCCACACGGGCGTTACTTGCTGAAGTCCGGCACCAGCTTGGCGATCGCGGTCTCCGCGTCGCCCAGGCCCTTGTCCAGGGACTCCTTGCCGCCCGCGATCTGCGGCAGCTCGTCGTCCAGCGGACCCCACAGCGAGCTGTACTCGGGCAGGGCCGGGCGCGGCTGGGCGGCGGCGAGGACCGTCTGGTAGCCGGCGATGCCCGGGTCGGCCTTGACCTTGTCGGTGTAGGCGTCGTCACGGGTGGGCAGCGTGGAGTTCTTCAGCGCGATGGTCTCCTGCGCCTTGGCGGAGGTCATGAAGTTCACGAACTTCAGCGCGGCCTCCTGCTTCTCCTTGGTGGAGCCGGCGTAGACGGAGAGGTTGTGGCCGCCGGTCGGGGCGCCCGCCTTGCCGGTGGTGCCGGCCGGGACGGTGGCGATGCCGAGGTTGGCCTTGTCCTTGAACGCGGAGCCCTTGTAGAAGTTGGTGATCTCCCACGGGCCCTGGATGATCGAGGCGACCTTGCCGTTGACGAACGCGTCCTGGATGTGGGCGTAGGCGTCGGCGGTGACGTCGGCCTTGTGCAGGCCCTTGCCGTCGAACAGGTCCAGCCAGGTGCCGTAGGCCTTCTCGGCCTCGGGGGACTTGACGGTGACCTTCTTGGCGTCGGCGTCGACCATGTCGGTGCCCTCGCCGTACAGGAACGGCTGGGCGTAGTAGCCGGCGGTGGAGCCCCAGTAGCCGTCGACGCCGGTCTTGTCCTTGATGGTGGCGGCGGCCTTCTTCAGGTCGTCCCAGGTCTTGGGGGCCTCGACGCCGGCCTTCTCGAACAGTTCCTTGTTGTATACGAAGGCGAGGGTGTCCGTGGTGAAGGGGACGCCGTAGGTCTTGCCCTCGTACTTGGCCTGCTCGAGCAGGTTGGGCTTGAACTTGTCCTGCTCGGCGAGGGCCTCGGTGCCGTCCAGCGGCAGGAAGAAGCTCTTCTTGGCGAAGGCGGGGGTCCAGCCGACCTCGGAGCGCAGCACGTCGGGGGCGCCCTTGGAACCGGCGGCGGTGTCGAACTTGTTCTGCGCCTGGTCGAAGGGGACGTTGACGTACTTGACCTTGATGTCCTTGTTGGCGGCCTCGAACTCCTTGACCAAGGCCTGGTAGGTCGGCGCCTCGTTCGTCGCGTTGGAGGTGTCCCACCAGGTGATGGTGACCGGGCCGCCGGCCTTGTCGCCACTGTCGCTGTCTCCGCCGCAGGCCGTCGCCGCGAGGGCGAGGGACGCCACCAGCGCGGTGGCCGCTATGCCACGCCGCATGAGTTCTCCTTGAGGGTGAAAGCCCGTGAGTGCAGTCCGGCCCCGTCTGCCGTCCTGCGAACTTGCCGACTGCGCCGTTGCGGCCGCCGGGCGAGGTGAACGTAACAGCGATGTAAGCGATCCGAAAGACCTTGCAGAAAACTTTTGCAAGGAGGGCGGAGAGTTATCCCGCCGTGACCTCCCCTCCACCACCGCGCGACCCGGGTTTCCGCCCGTACGACAAGGGTTCGGACTGTTGTGCAAGACTCTGCAAGCACTTGCCATCCGTTGCCGCCGAGGGAATCATCCCTTGCGGACCGGACGTCGACCACGACTTGAGGACCGCGATGACCCAGCAGCCCGCAGCGGGCCGTTCGACGGCGCGCACCAGGCGTCCGATCGGTGTGCAAGGCGAGAACCGGCAGCTACAGTCCAGTCCTGTGACCACACGCCTTGCCGATATCGCTGCTCAGGCGGGGGTGAGCGAGGCGACCGTCAGCCGCGTCCTCAACGGCAAGCCGGGAGTCGCCGCCACCACCCGCCAGTCCGTGCTCGCCGCCCTCGACGTCCTCGGCTACGAACGCCCGGTACGGCTGCGGCAGCGCAGCGAGGGCCTGGTCGGTCTGATCACCCCGGAGCTGGAGAACCCGATCTTCCCGGCGCTGGCCCAGGTCATCGGGCAGGCGCTGACCCGCCAGGGCTACACCCCGGTGCTCGCCACCCAGACCCCGGGCGGGTCGACGGAGGACGAGCTGACGGAGATGCTCGTGGACCGCGGGGTGGCCGGCATCATCTACGTCTCCGGACTGCACGCGGACACCACCGCCGACATGCAGCGCTACGAGCGACTGCGGGCGCAGGGCGTGCCGTTCGTGCTCGTCGACGGCTTCTCGCCGAAGGTGCAGGCGCCGTTCATCTCCCCCGACGACCGGGCCGCGATGGCGCTCGCCGTCACCCACCTCGCCTCCCTGGGCCACACCCGCATCGGTCTTGCGCTCGGACCGAAGCGGTTCGTACCGGTGCAGCGCAAGATCGAGGGCTTCGTGCGCACCGTGCAGGAACAACTGGGCCTGAGCGCCGAGACGGTCGAGACGGAGCTGGTCCAGCACTCGCTGTACACGCTGGAGGGCGGCCAGGCCGCCGCCACCGCGCTGATGGACCGCGACTGCACGGCGGTGGTGTGCGCGAGCGACATGATGGCGCTGGGCGCGATACGGGCGGCCCGTCAGCGCGGTCTGGACGTGCCGAAGGACATCTCGGTGGTCGGCTTCGACGACTCCCCGCTGATCGCCTTCACCGACCCGCCGCTGACCACGGTCCGCAAGCCGGTCCCGGCGATGGGCCAGGCCGCGGTGCGGACGCTGCTGGAGGAGATCGGCGGAACGCCCGCCCCGCACAGCGAGTTCGTGTTCATGCCGGAACTGGTGGTGCGCGGTTCGACCGCTTCGGCCCCTGGGGACCGGAATCGTCCTTAGGGCGGAGACGACGGCCTTTCGGGCACTGCCACGGTAGGAGAGGGCGGGCCTGTACCCGGGGGAGAACATGCGGGTCGGGCCCGACCGCGGGATGATCTGAGGGGAGGGTCTTTTCTGGCAGACTCTGTGCCCATGGGTGACACGACGGTGACAACGCTGGAAGGCCGCGAAGAGGCCGCAGCGCACCCCGTCGCGGAGCGGACGGGGCAGGGTCGCCTGCGCCGGCTGCGCGCCCCCCGCCGGCCCCGGCTGTGGTTCGAGATCCTGCTGATCGGGGTGAGCTACTGGACGTACTCACTCGTCCGCAACGCGGTGCCCGAACAGCGGTCCGAGGCACTGCGCAACGCCGACTGGATCTGGCGGCTGGAGGAGCAACTCGGCCTCGCCTTCGAGGAGTCCGTCAACCACGCCGTGAACTCGGTGACTTGGCTCATCGTGGGCATGAACTACTACTACGCCACCCTGCACTTCGTGGTGACGCTGGGTGTCCTGGTGTGGCTCTACCGTAGTCATCCCGGCCGCTACGCGGCGACCCGGCTGGTCCTGTTCACCACCACGGGCATCGCCCTCGTCGGCTACTACCTGTATCCGCTCGCGCCGCCCCGGCTGATGAACGGCCAGGACTTCGTCGACACCGTCATGGTCCACGAGACCTGGGGTTCGATGGCCTCCGGCGATCTGAAGAACATGTCCAACCAGTACGCCGCCATGCCGTCGATGCACATCGGCTGGTCGGTGTGGTGCGGGCTGACGATCTTCGCGCTCGCCCGCGTCCCGTGGGTGCGGGTGCTGGGCCTGGTGTACCCGGCCGCCACGCTGGTCGTCATCGTCGCCACCGCCAACCACTTCTGGCTGGACGCCGTGGGCGGCGTCGTCTGCCTGGCCGTCGGCTACGGCATCGCCCTGGTCTGGTACGGCTGCCTGCCGTACTCCCTGCCGAGGCCGGCGCCCGAGCGGAGAAAGCGGGACAAGGAGCAGGAGCAGGAGCAGATGCGGGAGCAACGGGAGCGGGACCGCATCCCGGTGCCGAAGCAGGGATGAGCCCGGGGGGTCACGACCCCCCGTAGAACAGCTCCTCCACCACGCTCCGCGCCCGCCGTGCCGTACGCCGGTACGCGTCGAGCATGTCGCCCGCGTGCCCGGGGCCGTAGCCCAGGTAGCGGCCGACGGCGCCCAGTTCCCGGGGCGCCGTGGGGAAGGTGTCCCCCGCGCGGCCACGGACCAGCATCACCGCGTTGCGCACCCGGCTCGCCAGCACCCACGCCTCGTCGAGGGTGCCGGCGTCCTCCCCGGAGATCAGCCCCGCCGCGTGCGCGGCGGCCAGCGCCTCGCGTGTGCGGGTCGTGCGCAGGCCCGGCTCCCCCGCGCCGTGCCGCAGCTGGAGCAGCTGCACGGTCCACTCCACGTCGGACAGCCCGCCCGGACCGAGCTTGGCGTGCAGCTTGGGGTCGGCGCCGCGCGGCAGCCGCTCGGACTCCATACGGGCCTTCAGCCGCCGTATCTCGCGGACGGCCTCCTCGTCGAGCCCGTCGGCCGGGTAGCGCAGCGGGTCGATCAGCTCGATGAAGCGGCGGCCCAGGTCCTCGTCCCCGGCGACGTGCTCGGCGCGCAGCAGCGCGTGCCGCTCCCACACCAGTGACCAGCGGCGGTAGTACGCCTCGTACGACTTCAGGGTGCGCACCAGCGGGCCCGACTTGCCCTCCGGGCGCAGGTCGGCGTCGATCAGCAGGGGCGGGTCGGCGCTGGGTATCTGGAGCAGCCGGCGCATCTCGGCGACCACCTTGTTGGCCGCCTCGCCGGCCTCCCGCTCGTCCACGCCGTCGCGCGGCTCGTGCACGAACAGGACGTCCGCGTCGGAGCCGTAGCCCAGCTCGTGCCCGCCGAAGCGGCCCATGCCGATGATCGCGAACCGGGTGGGCAGCGTGTCCCCCCAGCCCTCGCGGACCACGGCGCGCAGGGTGCCGGCCAGGGTGGCGGCCGTCAGATCGGACACCGCACCGCCCACCAGGTCCACCAGCGCGCCCTGGTCGGCCTCGGCGGGCTGGGACTCGGTGCCGTAGGAACCGACGATGTCGGCGGCCGACGTGCGGAACAGCTCACGGCGGCGCACCCCGCGGGCGGCCGTGACGCCCTGGACGGCGTTGTCGGCGCGGCGGACGGCGGCGAGCATCTCCTGCTCCAGATGGGCGCGGGAGCGCGGCTCGAGGCCCCCGCCGCCGTCGCCGAGCAGCGCCACCGCCTCGGGGGCGCGCATCAGCAGGTCGGGGGCGAGCCGCCCGGCGGACAGCACCCGGGCCAGGTTCTCGGCGGCGGCTCCCTCGTCGCGCAGCAGCCGCAGGTACCAGGGGGTCTTGCCGAGCGCGTCGGAGACCTTGCGGAAGTTGAGCAGTCCGGCGTCCGGGTCGGCGGAGTCCGCGAACCAGCCCAGCAGCACGGGCAGCAGGGTGCGCTGGATGGCGGCCTTGCGGGTGACGCCGGAGGCCAGCGCCTCCAGGTGGCGCAGGGCGGCGGCCGGGTCGGCGTAGCCGAGGGCGACCATGCGTTCCCGCGCCGCCTCCGCGCTGAGCCGGGCCTCACCGGGGGCCAGGGCGGCGACGGCGTCGAGCAGCGGCCGGTAGAACAGCTTCTCGTGCAGCCGCCGGACGACGGAGGCATGTCGTTTCCACTCCCGGGTCAGGGTGGCGACCGGGTCGGTGCGCAGCTCCAGGGAGCGGCCCAGGCGGCGCAGGTCGGCCTCGTCCTCGGGGACGAGGTGGGTGCGGCGCAGCCGGTAGAGCTGGATGCGGTGCTCCAGGGAGCGCAGGAAGCGGTAGGCGTCGTCGAGCTGGGCGGCGTCCGCGCGGCCGACATAGCCGCCGGCGGCGAGGGCCTTCAGCGCGTCGAGGGTGGTGCCGCTGCGCAGGGAGGCGTCGGAGCGGCCGTGCACCAGCTGGAGCAGCTGCACCGCGAACTCGACGTCGCGCAGCCCGCCGGGCCCGAGCTTGAGCTGGCGGTCGATCTCGGCGGCGGGGATGTTCTCCACCACCCGGCGGCGCATCTTCTGCACGTCGGCGACGAAGTTCTCCCGCTCGGCGGCCCCCCACACCAGCGGCTGGACCGCGGCGACGTACTCCTCGCCGAGCGCGAGGTCGCCGGCGACCGGGCGGGCCTTTAGCAGCGCCTGGAACTCCCAGGTCTTCGCCCAGCGCTGGTAGTAGGCGAGGTGGGAGGCGAGGGTGCGGACGAGCGGCCCGTTGCGGCCCTCGGGCCGCAGATTGGCGTCCACGGGCCAGATGGAGCCCTCGACGGTGGTCTCGGAGCAGATCCGCATCATGTGCGAGGCCAGCCGGGTCGCGGCGCGCAGCGCCTTGTCCTCGTCGGCGCCGTCGGCCGCCTCGCCGACGAAGATGACGTCGACGTCGGAGACGTAGTTCAGCTCGTGTCCGCCGCACTTGCCCATCGCGATCACCGCGAGCCGGCACAGGGCGGCGTCCCCGGGCGCCGCGGCCCCGGCGAGGGCGAGGGCGGCGCGCAGGGTGGCGGTGGCGAGGTCGGCGAGCTCGGCGGCGGTCTGGGCGACCTCGATCGTGCCGCAGACGTCCCGCGCGGCGATGGACAGCAGACAGCGGCGGTAGGCGACGCGGAGCGAGACCGGGTCGGTGGCGTCGGCGAGACCCCGTTCGAACTCCTCGATGCCCGGGTGCAGGTCGCGCGGCTCGTAGGTGACGAGGGCCTGCCAGTCGCTCGGGTGTCGGGCCAGGTGGTCGGCGAGCGCGGCGGAGGCGCCGAGCACCCCAAGCAGCCGGTCCCGCAGCGGCTTGGCGGCTATCAGGGTGTCCAGCAGCTCCTGGCGGGCGGTGGCGCCGTGCTGCGCCTCCAGCAGCCGTACCAGCCCGTGCAGCGCGAGATCGGGGTCGGCGGTCGCGCCGAGGGCGTCCAGCAGGACGGGGTCGTTGCGTACGGGCGCCAGTTCCGCGCTGTCGAGGAGCCGCTCGGCGGCGGACGGATCGGTGAAGCCGTGCCGCAGCAGCCGCGTGAAGGTACTGCTCCTGCGCCCCGGCGCCGACGTCATCCCCGGCCTCCCTCGTGCCTCGCGCCTGTGCCTGGTGCACATGCCTCGGATCAGGGTCGTACGGCCATGAGCCTATCCGGAGTACGTGTGCGCGGCCCCGGGACGGCCCGCGATGAGTTCCGGCGGCGGACGGGGTCTGATGGAAGGACGGCACGTACGGGACGACCGGACATGGAGGTCCGATGAGCGACACCCCCGAGACCCGACTCGACCCGGGTTACAGCGCCCCGGAGGCCGAGGCGCCGCCCTGGTCGGAGACGGAGCGGCTGCTCGCCGGGGCGGAACTGTTCTGGATCTCCACGGTCCGCCCGGACGGCCGCCCCCATGTCACCCCGCTCCCGGCGGTCTGGTCGGCCGGCGCGCTGCACTTCTGCACCGGCCCCGACGAGCGCAAGGCCCGCAACCTGGCGGAGAACCCGCACGTCGTGCTGACGACCGGCACGAACATCTGGAACAAGGGCTACGACGTGGTGGTGGAGGGCGAGGCGGTGCGGGTCGCCGACGACGCGCGGCTGCGCGAGCTGGCGGCGGAGTGGGAGGCGAAGTACGGCAGTTTCTGGCACTTCGAGGTCCGGGACGGGTACTTCCATCACGGTCCGGGGCACGCTGTCGTGTTCTCGGTGGCGCCGCGGACCGTATTCGGGTTCGGTAAGGGGGAGCCGTTCAGCCAGACCCGATGGCGGTTCGCGTGACCCCGCCCGTCCTCGACGAAGGAGCCGGAGGAGTTCCATGGACGTGACCCTCGAAGTGATCCCGCTGCCGGTGAGCGACATCGACCGGGCCAGGGACTTCTACCGGGACAAGGTCGGCTTCCACGTCGACATCGACCAGGAGGTCATGCCGGGCATGCGCATCGTCCAGCTGACCCCGCCCGGCTCCGGCTGCTCGATCGCCCTCGGCGACCGCATCTGGGAGATGACCCCGGGACCCACCCCGGCCCCCGGTTCCTACCAGGGGCTCCAGCTGTGTGTCGCCGACATCGAGGCGGCCCACGCGGAACTGGTCGAACGGGGTTTGGAGGTCTCCGAACCGGTCCGGTACGCGGAGTCCGACGGCGCCACGTTCATGTACTTCACGGACCCGGACGGCAACGGCTGGGCGGTCCAGGAGTACCGGCGGCGGGCCACGGAGCCGCTGCACAGGGTGCTGGGGGATCTGGCGGGCGCGTAATCGTATGGCAGGGGTACCATACGGTCATGGGTCTCAAGCGAACGACGGTCTACCTCGAGGAAGACGACCTCCACGACCTCAAGGCCACGGCTGCGCGGAGAGGGATCAGCGAAGCCGAGCTAATTCGTGAGGGCGTCCACCTCGCCATCGCCCGCAACCGTGTCTGGGAGGAGCCCGCGGGGCTTCCCGTCTTCGACAGCGGCGACGCCACTTTCGCGGAGCGAGGTGACGAAATACTGGGCGAGACGGGCTTCGGCCACTGGAACGAGGCCTCGTAGGTGATCGCCATCGCCGACACGTCGGGGGTCATCGCCTCCGTCGATCGCAGCTGCCCCGAACACAAGACGGCCCGCCATGTGATGGACACCGCCGGTCTGCTGGTGATCCCCCAACTCGTGCTGGCCGAACTGGACCACCTGCTGAGCCGCCGGTTCGGCAAGGATGCCGCGGGACAGGTCATGGACTCGGTCGTGGCACAGGCCAAAACTGGACGCTACGTCCTCGGTGACGCGCATGTCGACCTGCTCGCGGACGCCAGGATCGTTCAGCGCAGGTACCGGGGTCTCGCCCTCGACCTGACCGACTCGGTGATCGCGGTCATGGCCCGCGAGTACGCGACGGACGCCGTGCTCACGCTCGACCGGAAGGACTTCCGCGCCATTCGCCCACTCACCGCACACACGGCGTTCCGGCTTCTGCCGGATGATCTGTAACGGCGCGGTTCCGAGACGACGCGCGGGGCCAACCGCGTCCGGGGGCCGTCCCAAAGGACGACCCCCGACCGCGGGTCAGCTCGCGTACGTCTCGAACTCGGCGATCCTCGGGGTGCCCGAGGCGCTGGTGATCTGGAACGTGATCTTGCTCAGGGAGGTCGGCGAGAAGCCGATGACGCCCGCTCCGCTGCCGGAGGCCAGGACGGCGCCCGTGTCGTGGTTGATGACGCGGTAGGCGCCGATGGTGCCGGAGCCCGAGGCGAGGCGGATGTTGATCTTGGAGACGGTGGTGGCGGAGCCCCACTTGATCGAGACGGATCCGGTCGAGCCGGACGGCGACCAGTAGGTGCTCATGTTGCCGTCACGGACGTTGCCGTAGCTCGTGCCGTCCGCCTTGGAGGTGCCGTCGGAGCCCGCACCGAGGCTGAGGTTGGTGCCGGTGGGCGGGTCAGTGGGGTCCGGGTCGGTCGGGTCCGGGTCGGGGTCCGTGGGGTCCGGGTCGGTCGGGTCGGGGTCGGTCGGGTCCGGGGTCTGCGGGGTGCAGCTGCCGTCGGAGACCTTCAGGCCCTTGTTGGCGCCCGCCGTCTGGCTCACGACGCTCGGCACGCAGTTGGCCGCGTCGAGGGTGTACGCGTACGGGATGCTCACCGAGGTGTTCGACGTGGGGTTCGGGCCCGCGGGGTTGTTGTCGCCGCTGCGCGAGGACCAGGTCACGTTGTCGAAGATGTTGCCGCTGACCTGCCAGTAGCCGGCCGCGTCGGTGTAGAAGGTGCCGAGGACGTCCTTGGAGTCCTCGAAGTAGTTGTTGTCCACCTTCGCGCGGGCGCCGGCACGGGAGTTGATGCCGGACTCGTTCAGGTTCTTGTAGTGGTTGTTGTAGATGTGCGAGATGCCGCCGCGCAGCAGGGGCGTACGGGAGTCGATGTTCTCGTACAGGTTGTGGTGGAACGTGACGTAGCCGTTCGAGGTGTCGCTCTCGCTGGAGCCGATGAGACCGCCGCGGCCGGAGTTGCGCAGGGTGCTGTAGGACAGCGTCACGTACTGGGTGTTGTCCTTCATGTCGAAGAGGCCGTCGAAGCCCTCCGACTCACCGCCGGACGCCTCCAGCGTGGTGTGGTCCACCCAGACGTTGCGGACACCGCTTTCCATGCCGATGGCGTCGCCGCCGTTCGACGTGGGCGAGCCCGACTTCTTGACGTTCCGGATGGTCACGTTCTGGATGATGATGTTGCTGGACTCCCGGATGTGGATGCCCAGCTGGTCGAAGACGGCGCCGTTGCCCACGCCGACGATCGTGACGTTGCTGATCTGCTTGAGCTCGATCTTGTCGGCGGCGGTGCTGCAACTGCCGCCCGACACCTGGCTGGTGTTGCCGTGGTTGATGGTGCCCTCGACCTGGATGACGATCGGGGTCGACCTGCTGGCCCGGCTGCACAGCGCCTGGTGGATCGCGGTGCCGGTGGTGGCACGGACCGTCTGCCCGCCCGCCCCGCCGGTGGTGCCGCCGTTCTGCGTCGCATAGCCGGTGACACCGCCGGTCGCGGCGGATGCCGTGGACGTGGACAGCGCCACGCCGGTCGCGGCCGCGAGTGCTCCCGTGGCCAATAGCGCGGAGAGCCGCACTGCGACTGATCGTCTCATTCTCGTCTCGCCTTTCGTCCTCATGTGCCGGGCGTTCCGCCTCCGGCATCGCATGTCATGGGCATGTCAGTACGACCGATGAGGGGTGGCGGGGTGGGCCGACCCATCGGCGAGAAAGCGCTTTCTGTTTGTTCGTCGCGACAGTAGAGCCACGTTCGAGGGGCTGGCAAGGTTCTGCGCAGTTACGGAAATCTGGATTCCGGTTAGCTGCCGGTTTAGTGCGGGGCGGACGCGCACGGCAGCCGGGGACCGACGGTCAGTGACCGTCTGCCCCCGGGGCACTGTGCGCCAGGAGTCGGAGAACCGTCAGCGGTGTAACCGCACCTGATGCCGAGCATCGACGCCTCGGGCCCGGAAAGCCGTGGACAGTGGACAGCCTTTACAGCCACTCGTGGCGTCCGCGCGTGACGATGATCAGCGGCAGTACGTCCAGACGCTCATTCATGGCCGTCCGGCAGATGACGGCCGACGTGAGCAGGTCACTCCGGCGTCGGACGGCCCGGGAGCAGTGAGACGCTACGGGGGCCGACGGTCATGACCGTCGGCCCCCGTAGCCGGTCCAGCGATGAAACGTTCTGCCCTGCGCCTACAGCACCGGCAGGTTCTTGCGGAGTTCGAAGGCCGTGACCTCGGAGCGGTACTCCTCCCACTCCTGCTTCTTGTTGCGCAGGAAGAAGTCGAAGACGTGCTCGCCGAGGGTCTCGGCGACCAGGTCGCTGCGCTCCATCAGGGTCAGCGCCTCGCCCAGGTTCTGCGGCAGCGGCTCGATGCCGAGCGCGCGGCGCTCCGCGTCCGAGAGGGCCCACACGTCGTCCTCGGCGCCCGGCGGGAGCTCGTAGCCCTCCTCGATGCCCTTGAGGCCGGCGGCGAGGAGGACGGCGTAGGTCAGGTACGGGTTGGCGCCGGAGTCGATCGAGCGGACCTCGACGCGGGCCGAGCCGGTCTTGCCTGGCTTGTACATGGGCACGCGGACCAGGGCCGAGCGGTTGTTGTGGCCCCAGCAGATGTACGAGGGGGCCTCGCCGCCGGCGCCCGCCGTGCGCTCCGTGCCGCCCCAGATGCGCTTGTACGAGTTGACCCACTGGTTGGTCACCGCCGAGATCTCCGCCGCGTGCCGCAGCAGGCCCGCGATGAAGGAGCGGCCGACCTTGGAGAGCTGGTACTCCGCGCCGGACTCGTAGAACGCGTTGCGGTCGCCCTCGAAGAGGGAGAGATGGGTGTGCATGCCGGAGCCCGGGTGCTCGGAGAACGGTTTCGGCATAAAGGTCGCCTGAACACCCTGTTCCAGGGCCACCTGCTTCATCACCAGGCGGAACGTCATGATGTTGTCCGCCGTGGAGAGCGCGTCCGCGTAGCGGAGGTCGATCTCCTGCTGGCCGGGGGCGCCCTCGTGGTGGGAGAACTCCACCGAGATGCCCATCGACTCCAGCATCGTGATCGCCTGGCGGCGGAAGTCCATCCCGACGTTCTGCGGGGTGTGGTCGAAGTAGCCGGAGTTGTCGGCCGGGGTCGGGCGGCTGCCGTCGAGCGGCTTGTCCTTCAGCAGGAAGAACTCGATCTCCGGGTGGGTGTAGAAGGTGAAGCCCAGGTCGGAGGTGCGGGCGAGGGCCCGCTTGAGGACGTAGCGCGGGTCCGCGAAGGACGGGGAGCCGTCCGGCATCAGGATGTCGCAGAACATACGGGCCGTGCCGGGGGCCTCGGCGCGCCAGGGGAGGATCTGGAACGTCGACGGGTCCGGCTTGGCGATCATGTCGGACTCGTACACCCGGGCGAAGCCCTCGATGGCGGAGCCGTCGAAGCCGATCCCCTCGTCGAACGCCTGCTCGAGCTCGGCGGGGGCGACGGCCACGGACTTCAGGAAGCCCAGCACGTCGGTGAACCACAGGCGCACGAACCGGATGTCGCGCTCCTCCAACGTCCGGAGCACGAACTCCTGCTGCTTGTCCATCTTCCGCTTCCCCATCCTTGCCGGTCAGGCCGCCTGTCCGCGCCCGCGCCACGGGAGGCGGGCGGGCTACCGAGCGGTCACACGGGCATCCCACCACACCAGCGTTTCATACGCGTTGCCGACCTCGATCGGCCGACTGGCCATGGCCTGAACGCCTCGCACACGACAGGTGTACCGCTCTGGGGCCCATCTTGCCTGTTCGGGTCGGGATCCGTAACGGTCGGCCCTCGGGCGGGCGGGTCTTGGTGGATTTGTGCGGGATTCTACGGGTTTCCCGCGGGCCATCGCGGGTCATCGCGGGTCACCTTACGGCCGCGTGGGGATTCCCAGGAGCAGGGCGCCGGTGGGGTCGGTGACGAGGTCCTCCATCGTCACCGGATCCAGTGTGGCGAAGAACGCCTCCTGGGCCCGGCGCAGGGCGCCGCGCAGTCGGCAGCCGGAGCTCAGCGGGCACGGTGACGAGGTGGGCGTGCCCTCGCAGTCGACGACGTCGCCCTCGCCCTCGAAGGCCCGGACCACGGCGCCCACCGAGGCGGTGCGGCCGTCCTCCGTGAGGGCCAGACCGCCTCCCCGGCCCCGGCGGGCCGTGAGCAGGCCCATGTGCTGCAACTCGGAGACGACCTTCGCGGCGTGCGTGTACTGCACGTCCATGGCATGCGCGACGTCCCGCGTCGTGGGGGTGGAGTCGCCGGCCACGGCGAGGCGCATGAGGACGCGCAGGGCCAGGTCTGTGGAGCGGAGCAGCCGCATGGCCGAGAGGGTATTTAATGCGCATCCTGGATTCAACTTTTCGGGGCGGTTGTCGAGGTGCCGTTCTCGGCGGTTGCCTTGTTTTTGGCGCCCTCTACGGCTCGTCCCGTCTTCCCCATTACGATCAGCTCACCCGTTCGTCCCACTTCCCCCTCCGAAGGGCATTCCCCATGGGCTCCGCCAAGAAGAGCAGCGCGGCACGTACGGCGCGCATAGAGGAGATGCGGCGCGCCGAGAAGGCCCGCGAGCGCCGCGCCCGGATCCTCACCATCGCCGCCAGTGTGGTGGTCGTCGCCGGTCTCGTCGTCGGCGGTGTGGTGCTCGTCCAGTCGCAGTCCGACGACGACGGCGGCGCGGCCGCCGACTCGAAGAACTCGGGCAAGTTCGTCACGGGCAAGGACGGTGTGCGGAAGTGGGAGGGCGAGCTGGGGCGCAACCACGTGACCAAGTCGGTGAACTATGCCGTCTCACCCCCGGTGGGCGGTGACCACCACCCGGTGTGGATGAACTGCAACGGGGACGTCTACACCGACGAGATCAACAACGCCAACGCCGTGCACTCGCTGGAGCACGGAGCCGTGTGGGTCACGTACAACGCCGATGCCGAGAAGGCGGACGTCGACGCGCTCGCGGCGAAGGTGAAGAAGACCCCGTACACGCTGATGAGCCCGGTGGACGGCCAGAAGGACCCGATCACGCTGACCGCGTGGGGGCATCAGCGGACGGTGACCGGGGCGGACGACCCGAATCTCGACGCGTTCCTCGAGAAGTTCGTCCAGGGGGAGCAGACGCCGGAGCCGGGGGCCGCCTGCACCAACGGGCTGGCCAAGTGAGGCAGGTGGGGCTGATCGCGGGGGCCGCGGCGACCGCACTCGTCGCGGCCGGGGCGATCACTTACGCGGTCGCCGGGGACGAGGGGTCGTCGGACTCCGTTCCCTCGGCCGACTCCGCCGATGCCGGGTTCGCCCGGGACATGGCCGTGCACCATCAGCAGGCCGTCGAGATGTCGTACATCGTGCGGGACCGGACGGACGACGAGGAGGTCCGGCGGCTCGCCTACGACATCGCCCAGACGCAGGCCAACCAGCGGGGCATGCTGTTGGGCTGGCTCGACTTGTGGGAGCTGCCCAAGGTGTCCTCGGACCCGCCGATGACCTGGATGGGCATGGGTGACATGGCCTCCGGCAAGGACGGGGCGCTGATGCCGGGGATGGCGACCAACGCGGAGATGAAGCGGCTGGGAGAGCTGGACGGGAAGCGGGCCGAGGTCTTCTATCTCCAGCTCATGACGGCTCATCACAAGGGCGGGGTGCACATGGCCCAGGGGTGTGTGCGTGCCTGTGAGGTGGGGGTCGAGAAGCGGCTCGCGCGGGGGATGGTCGAGGGGCAGGAGTCCGAGATCGAACTGATGGCCGGGATGCTGGAGGAGCGGGGAGCGGGGGCCGACCCGGGCGCCTAGCGCCGGGTGCGGGACGGCCCGTCCGGGCATCGTGTCGTTTTGACGATTACACTGGGCCCGTGCCTCAACTACGTCTCGCCCTGAATCAGATCGACTCGCGTGTCGGTGACCTCGTCGGTAACGCCGAAACGATTGTCCGCTGGACCCGGCACTCCGCCGAGCAGGGAGCGCACCTCGTGGCGTTCCCCGAGATGGCGCTGACCGGGTATCCCGTCGAGGACCTCGCCCTCCGGTCGTCGTTCGTGGAAGCGTCCCGGGCGGCGCTGAACTCGCTGGCCGCGCGGCTCGCCGAGGAGGGGTTCGGGGATCTTCCGGTGATCGTCGGGTACCTCGACCGCAGCGCCGCCGCCCAGCCGAAGTACGGGCAGCCCGCAGGTGCGCCGCAGAACGCGGGCGCCGTGCTGTACGGGGGTGAGGTGGTGCTCAGCTTCGCCAAGCACCACCTGCCGAACTACGGCGTCTTCGACGAGTTCCGGTACTTCGTGCCCGGCGACTCCATGCCGGTGGTGCGGGTGCGCGGGGTCGATGTCGCCCTGGCCATCTGTGAGGACCTGTGGCAGGACGGGGGGCGGGTGCCGGCCGCCCGGTCCGCGAAGGCCGGGCTGCTCGTCTCGATCAACGCCTCGCCGTACGAGCGGGACAAGGACGACACCCGGCTCGAGCTGGTGCGCAAGCGGGCGCAGGAGGCCGGGTGCACCACCGCGTATCTCGCGATGATGGGCGGACAGGACGAGCTCGTCTTCGACGGGGACTCGATCGTCGTCGACCGCGACGGTGCGGTGGTGGCGCGCGCGCCGCAGTTCAGCGAGGCGTGCGTGGTGCTGGACCTCGAGCTTCCGGCGGCGGAGGCGGACGCGCCGGTGGGGGTCGTCGACGACGGGCTGCGGATCGATCGGGTGGTCGTGTCGGAGGCTCCTGGGCCCGCGTACGACGCCGAGTCCGCCGAATCCGCCGAGTTGGCCGAGTTGGCCGGGGGGTACGCGTCTCGGCTCGACGATGACGAAGAGGTGTACTCCGCGCTGGTGGTGGGGCTGCGGGCGTATGTCCAGAAGAACGGGTTCCGGTCGGTGCTGATCGGGTTGTCCGGGGGGATCGACTCGGCGCTGGTGGCGTCCATCGCGTGTGACGCGGTGGGGGCGGAGAACGTGTACGGCGTGTCGATGCCGTCGAAGTACTCGTCCGAGCACTCGAAGGGCGACGCGGCGGAGCTGGCGCGGCGGACGGGGCTGAACTATCGGACGGTGTCGATCGAGCCGATGTTCGATGCGTATATGGGGGCTCTGGGGCTGACGGGGCTGGCTGAGGAGAATCTCCAGTCCCGGTTGCGGGGGACGCTGCTGATGGCGATCTCCAACCAGGAGGGGCACATCGTGCTGGCGCCGGGGAACAAGTCGGAGCTGGCGGTGGGGTACTCGACGCTGTACGGGGACTCCGTGGGGGCGTACGGGCCGATCAAGGACGTGTACAAGACGTCGGTGTTCCGGTTGGCTGAGTGGCGGAACCGGGCGGCTCGGGAGCGCGGGCAGACCCCGCCGATCCCGGAGAACTCGATCACCAAGCCGCCGAGTGCGGAGTTGCGGCCGGGGCAGGTGGACACGGACTCGCTGCCGGACTATCCGGTGCTGGACGCGATTCTGGCGCTGTACGTGGACCGGGACCGGGGGGCCGACG
Source organism: Streptomyces sp. NPDC031111 (assembly GCF_055570675.1). Taxonomy (NCBI): domain Bacteria; kingdom Bacillati; phylum Actinomycetota; class Actinomycetes; order Kitasatosporales; family Streptomycetaceae; genus Streptomyces; species Streptomyces sp. NPDC031111. Next base: position 181,464 of record NZ_JBVIGS010000013.1, on the reverse strand, counting down.
AGATCGTCGCGGCCGGGTTCGATCGGGAGCTGGTCGAGAAGACGCTGCGGATGGTGGACCGGGCGGAGTACAAGCGGCGGCAGTATCCGCCGGGCACGAAGATCTCCCCGAAGGGCTTCGGAAAGGACCGCCGCCTACCGATCACGAACGGCTGGCGCGAGGGGGTCCGCGTCTGAGCGGCCCCGGCCCCGGTGGGCGGGGCGGGGGCGCCGTCGGGGTTCGCGTCTGAGCGCCACCGGCCCGGTGGGTGGGGCGGGGCCGGGTCGGGGGTGTCCGTCCTCGGACTGGCGCGCATCACGTTTCTTGGAGGGGTGCGGGGCGCGGACGCGCCAGCCACTGCGGGCGGCCACCCCCGCCCCGTCCCCTCCCCGCCGTCGGCGACCATCCGTCTCCGCCGGCTGCGGCCGACCGCATGCCGCTCACCGCGACCAGCCACCTGCCCCACCCTCCGCGGCCAGTCGCCCGCCGTTCTCGGCAGGCGGCCGCTTGCCCCACTCTCCGCGGTCAGCCGCCTGGCGCGTCAGCCGCGGGCAGCCGCACGCCGCGCCCTCCGCGGGCAGTCGCATGCCGCGCTCTCCGCGGGCAGTCGTGCCGCTGGGGCGGCACGGGTGGGCGCGACGGCACCCCGGAAGCGCCGGGCCGCGCGAACCCACCCCCGGCCCACACCCACGCGGAGCACCCCGCACGGCGCCGGGCCGCGCGAACCCACCCCCGGCCCACGCCCACGCGGAGCACCGCATAACGCGCCGGGCCGCGCAGACCACCCGCCGGGTTACCCCACACGCCCCGCGTCCGCCGCCGTACGTTCCGGTACGCGCCCCGCGACCACCCGCTCGCGGCCCCCCACCGGCACCGCCCTGCGGTCCACCGCGTACGCGACCCCCGCCACGCCCACACCGAACGCGGCCAGCACCGCCCCCGCGACCGCCGGCGACGTCACGCCGAAGCCGGCCGCCAGGGCCAGACCCCCGATCCACGCCCCGCCCGCGTTCGCCAGGTTGAACGCCGCCTGATTGGCCGACGAGGCCAGCGACGGCGCCGCCGACGCCTTCTCCATCACCATCAGCTGCAACGGCGACCCCGTCACGAACGCCGCCGTGCCCAGCACGGTCACCGCGAGAGCCGCACCGGCCTCCGCCCGCATCAGCAGCGGGAACAGCGCCAGGATCGCCGTCAGCGACGCCAGGCCGCCGAACAGCGTCCCGCGCAGGGAGTGGTCGGCCAGCCGGCCGCCCAGGAGGTTGCCGGCCGTCGCGCCCACGCCGAACAGCGCCAGCAGCAGCGTCACACTCGTGTCGGCGTACCCCGCGGACTCGGTCAGCATCGGCGTGATGTAGCTGTACGCCGCGAAGAGCGCCCCGAAGCCCGCGACCGTCGTCCCCAGGGCCAGCCAGACCGGGAGCGAGCGCAGGGCGGCCAGTTCGCCGCGGAGGGCGGACCGGGGGGCGGGGGTGTGGTCCCGGGGGATCAGGAGGGCCAGGGACCCTATCGCCACCAGGCCGATGGCGCTGACCGCGAGGAAGGTGGCGCGCCAGCCGAAGTGCTGGCCCATCAGCGTGGCCACGGGGACGCCCGCGACGTTGGCCATGGTCAGGCCGAGGAACATCAGGGAGACCGAACGGGCCTTGCGTTCCGGGGCCGCCATGGTCGTGGCGACCACCGCTCCCACGCCGAAGAAGGCGCCGTGCGGCAGGCCGCTGAGGAAGCGGGCGGCCAGGAGCCAGTGGTGGTCGGGCGCGAACGCCGAGAGGGCGTTGCCCGCCACGAAGAGGGCCATGAGGGCGATCAGGACCGTGCGGCGGGGCAGTCGCGCCGTGGCGGCGGCCAGGAGCGGAGCGCCGACGACCACGCCAAGGGCGTACGCCGAGACCAGGTGGCCCGCGCTGGGGAGGGATATGCCCAGGTCGTCAGCGACGTCGGGGAGCAGCCCCATCATCACGAACTCGGTGGTACCGATGCCGAAGGCACCCACGGCAAGGGCGAGCAGGGCCAGGGGCATGGAAGTGCGGACCTTTCGAAGACAATATGTTCACGGTCGGAACAAAGCCTCTCAGGTCCGGTATTCCATTGAGTGACGAGTGAGTGACGAGAAGGCGGCTGACCTGCGGTTTTCAGTCGTCCGGTGTGGTGACCCTCACACGGGCGGCGATGGGGAGGTGGTCGCTCGCCGTGGCCGGGAGGGTCCAGCTGCTCTCCGGTTCGGCGCCCTTGACCATGATCTGGTCGATCCGCGCCATCGGGAACGACGCCGGCCAGCTGAAGCCGAACCCGCTGCCCACGGCCCCCTGGGTGGAGCGCATCTGGGAGGTGACCGCCTTCAGGGCGCGGTCGTTCATCGTGCCGTTGAGATCGCCCAGAAGGACGACGTTCGGCAGGGGTTCCTCCGCGATCGCCTCCCCCAGCGCGTCCGCGCTCTTGTCGCGCTGCCGAGCCGTGAACCCGGCCTCGAGCTTCACCCGGACCGAGGGAAGGTGCGCCACGTAGACAGCGACCTCGCCCGCCGGAGCGGCCACCGTCGCGCGCATCGCACGCTTCCAGCCGAGGCGGATGTCGACCGCCTTCACATCGCTCAGCGGGTACTTGCTCCACAGCCCCACCGTGCCGACCACCGCGTGGTGCTTGTACGTCGACTTCAGCGCCCGCTCGTACGTCGGGACCGCCGACGCCTTCAGCTCCTCCAGGGCCAGCACGTCCGCGCCCGAGGCGGCCACGTCACGGGCGGTGGCGGACGGGTCCGGGTTGTCGGCGTTGACGTTGTGCGTCGCCACCGTGAGGTCGCCGCCCGTCGCGGTCTTGTCGGTGAGCAGGCCGCCGAAGAGGTTCAGCCAGACGGCCGCGGGCAGGATCGTCGCGATCAGTGCCGTCGCCGACTTCCGGATCAGGCCGAGGACCAGCAGGACCGGGATCAGCAGGCCCAGCCAGGGCAGGAAGGTGTCGACCAGGCTGCCCAGGTTGCCGATCGCGTTCGGGACGTGGGTATGGGCCGCCATGACCAGGGCCGTCAGGGCCGAGCAGGCGGCCAGGACCAGCCCTCGGCGCCAGATGCCGCGGTCGCCGCGCCAGCCCCTGGTGACGCGGTCGGACAGGCGCCGGAACCGGGTTGGCGGGCGCTCGGGCCCCGAGCCGCCGTTGTCCGTCTCCGTGATGTACGCCTGCTGCGCCATACCGTCGCCTCACAACCTGCCGTGCACACCGTCACCCCGTGTCCGTAAGACACTAGGGGATGATCGGTTCCGTTCCCGCCGCCCCTCGGCGGCCGTACGGGGGCGAGGACGTGCGGGGACGCCCGGGGAGTTCCGGACGGGGGCGCGAAAAGTGTCCTCTGTGACGAAACGCGCACACGGGGATCAGCCGTTGACGGGGCGTAGGCCCTGGAGAAGTGTGTCGACGACCTGTTCGGCGAGGTCGTCCGGGAGTTCGGAGTCGGGGCGCAGGACGGTGCGTACGAGGACCGGGCCCACGACGATGTCGTTGAGCAGTTCGATGTCCACGTCGGCGCGCAGTTCGCCGTTCTCCCGGCCCCGGCGCAGCACCTCCAGGCCGAGCCGGCGGCGCGGCAGGATGACGGTGTCGTGGTACGCGGCCCAGAGGTTCGGGCTGCTCTTCATCTGGGCGCGCACGTTGTGCAGGATCGCGGAGGTCCGCCCGGCCAGACCGCGCCGTCGCAGGGACTCCAGCAGGACGACGAGGTCGTCGCGCATGGACGTGCCGGGGAGTTCCGGGTCCGGGGGCTCGGCGGCCCGCAGGACGTCGACGAGGAGCTGTTCCTTGCCGCTCCAGCGGCGGTAGATGGTGGCCTTGCCGACACCGGCGGTGCGGGCGATGCGCTCGATGGAGAGCTCCGCGAGGGGCACCCCGTCCTCCAGGAGCTTCATCACTCCCTCGATGATGGCGCGTTCGACCGCCTCGCTGCGGGGGCGGCCCCGCGCGGGACCGTCCTGCCGGGGGTCGGTGTCGGCCAGGCTCACGTCGTCGGTCCTTCCGGTCGGCTGGGACGATTCTCCCCGGTCGGGCGGTGCGGACGATCCACCACGCGGGGGTTCTCAGTCCGCCGCCGACACCAATTCCTGTTCCTTCTCGTCGTCTTCGGACGCGGGTCCCCGGCCGGGCAGGAACACGGCGACCACGATCGCTCCCAGGACCGCCACGCCCGCTCCCCACAACGCTGTGACGTGCATGGCGTGCAGGAACGCGTCGTTGGCCGCGCCGACCAGGGGCTCGCCCCGCGCGCCCAGCCGGTCCGCCACGGCCAGGGTGGCCTCGATGGACTCGCCGGCGGCGTGGCGTGCGCCGGGCGGCAGCAGGCCGAGCTCGTCCTCGACGCCGGTGCGGTAGGCGGTGGACAGCACCGAGCCGAGTACGGCGATGCCGAGCGCGCCGCCGACCTGGCGGAAGGTGTTGCTCAGCGCGGAGGCCGAGCCCGCCTTCTCGCGCGGCAGCGCCTGCATGACGACGACGCTGACCGGCGTCATGACGTGCGCCATACCGGCGCCCATGAGGAAGAAGACGACCTCCAGGATCCAGATGGGCGTGTCCGCGTCCAGGGTGGCGAACGCGGCCAGCATCGCGGCGAGCACCACCAGACCGGCGGTCGTGGTCGCCTTGTTGCCGAAGCGGTCCACCAGGAGTCGGGCCCGTGGCGCGAAGATCATCTGCGCGGCGGCGAGCGGCAGCATCAGCAGTCCGGTCTCCAGCGGCGAGTAGCCGCGCACGCTCTGGGTGTAGAACACCGCGAAGAACGTCACGCCCATCAGCGCGAAGAAGACCAGCGCGATCGCGGCGATCGCGGCGGAGAAGACCTTGTTCCTGAAGTAGGTGATGTCGATGGACGGGTGGTCGCTGCGCTTCTCGAACACCACGAAGGCGGCGAGTACGGCGAGACCGGCGCCGATGGTCGACAGCACGGTGGCGTCGGTGAAGTCGGCGAGCTGGCCGCCCTTGATGATGCCGTAGACCAGCAGGACCAGACCGGCCACGGACAGGACGACGCCGACGGGGTCGATCCGGCCGGGGCTGGGGTCGCGGGAGTCGGGGACCAGCCACAGCATCAGGGCCACGGCGAGGACGACGATCGGCACGTTGATGAGGAAGACCGAGCCCCACCAGAAGTGGTCCAGGAGGACTCCGCCGGTGATCGGGCCGATGGCGATGGCGAGGCCCACACCGCCCGCCCAGATGCCGATGGCCTTCGGCTGCTCGTCGCGTTCGAAGACGTTCATCAGGACGGCCAGGGTGGCCGGCATGACGAAGGCCGCGCCGAGACCCATCACCGCGCGGAAGCCGATCAGCTCGGCCGGGGTGCCGGAGAACGCGGCGAGCGCCGAGCCGATGCCGAACACGATCAGGCCGCCTATCAGCACCTTCTTGCGGCCGAGCCGGTCACCCAGCAGCCCCGCGCTGAAGAGCAGCCCGGCGAAGACGAGCGTGTAGGCGTTGATCGCCCACTCCAGCTCGCTCTGCGTGGCGCCCAGGCCGGTGGGGGCCGGGGTGGAGATCGTCTTGATGGCGACGTTCAGGATCGAGTTGTCGAGTACGACGATCAGCAGGCTCAGCATCAGCACGCCGAGGATCGCCCAGCGGCGCCGGTGCACGGCCTCCGGGACCCGGTGGGCAGGGGCGGCGGCAGGAGAAGTCATGCGGCCCAGGCTAGCTATTTCCGATACGAGACCGTCTCGTATCGGAAATCCTTTGCCCAGAACTTGCCGGGACTTTGTGTGGTGTCGGGGGCTCGCGGGGTGGAACTCACAAGGGGGCCTCTGGCCCTCGTCCGGGCGAGGTGCCACCATGGACGTGGTCCGGGGACGCCGTAAGGGCGCCTCGAGATGACATGTTGGGAGACGGTTCCATGACGCAGCTTTCGGCTGCCCAGACCGGGACGGCATCCGGTTCTTCCTCCTCCTCCGACGGCAGGACGCTGTACGGGGGCAAGGGCTCGCGCCGTATCACTGTCCGTGACATCGCCGCCGCCAAGGAGCGCGGCGAGAAGTGGCCCATGCTCACCGCGTACGACGCGATGACCGCGTCCGTGTTCGACGAGGCCGGTATCCCGGTGATGCTCGTCGGTGACTCGGCCGGCAACTGCCACCTCGGGTACGAGACCACCGTGCCCGTCACCCTCGACGAGATGACCATGCTGTCGGCGGCGGTCGTGCGCGGGACCTCGCGCGCGCTGATCGTGGGCGACCTGCCCTTCGGCTCCTATCAGGAGGGTCCGGTGCAGGCGCTGCGCTCGGCGACCCGGCTGGTGAAGGAGGCCGGTGTCGGCGCCGTGAAGCTGGAGGGCGGCGAACGGTCGCACCGGCAGATCGAGCTGCTGGTGGAGTCCGGGATTCCGGTGATGGCCCACATCGGGCTGACCCCGCAGTCGGTGAACGCCATGGGGTACCGGGTGCAGGGGCGTGGCGAGGAGGCGGCCCAGCAACTGCTGCGGGACGCGAAGGCCGTGCAGGACGCGGGGGCGTTCGCCGTGGTGCTGGAGCTGGTGCCGGCGGAGCTGGCGGCCGAGGTGACGCGGGTGCTGCACATCCCGACCGTCGGGATCGGGGCCGGGCCCCGGACGGACGCGCAGGTGTTGGTGTGGACCGACATGCTGGGGCTGACGGGTGGGCGTGTGCCGAAGTTCGTCAAGCAGTACGCGGATCTGCGTGCGGTGATGAGTGGGGCGGCCAAGGCGTTCGCCGAGGATGTGGTGGGCGGCGCCTTCCCGGAGGAGGCGCACTCCGTGCACTGAGCAGCTCTTGCTGCCGCTGAGCCACTGCCGCACCACCTGCCGGCCCCGCTGATCTTCCCCCGTCAGCGGGGCCGGCGCATGTCCGGGCTGGACGGGGGGTGTTCGCGCATCCCGGCGCTTACGGGGTGCCGTCGCGCCCACCCGTGCCGCCCTGCGGACGACTGCCCGCGGCTGACGCGGCATGCGGCTGCCCGCGGTGGCGCCCGTGTCGGTGGGATGTCGGGGGTTTGTCGGTGGGGGGCGGCAGAGTCGGGGGCATGACGCGAAATGACATGGCCGTCACCGTGCGGGGGCTGGTCAAGCACTACGGCGGGACCAAGGCGCTGGACGGGGTCGATCTGGATGTGCGGGAGGGCACCGTGATGGGGGTCCTCGGGCCGAACGGGGCCGGGAAGACCACCCTCGTACGGATTCTGTCCACCCTTCTCACGCCGACCGCCGGGCAGGCCACCGTCGCCGGGTACGACGTGGTCCGCCAGCCCCGGCAGCTGCGCCGGGTGATCGGGCTGACCGGGCAGTACGCCTCCGTGGACGAGAAGCTTCCGGGCTGGGAGAACCTGTATCTGATCGGGCGGCTGCTCGACCTGTCCCGCAAGGAGGCACGGGCCCGCGCCGACGAGCTGCTGGAGCGGTTCTCCCTCACCGACGCGGCACGGCGGCCCGCGGCCACGTACTCCGGTGGTATGCGGCGGCGGCTGGACCTGGCCGCCTCGATGATCGGCCGCCCGGCCGTGCTGTACCTGGACGAGCCGACCACGGGACTGGACCCCCGTACCCGCAACGAGGTGTGGGACGAGGTCAAGCGGCTGGTCGGGGACGGGGTGACCGTGCTGCTGACCACCCAGTACATGGAGGAGGCCGAGCAGCTCGCCTCCGAGCTGACCGTCGTGGACCGGGGCAAGGTCATCGCGAGCGGCGGCATCGAGGAGCTCAAGGCCAAGGTCGGCGGCCGTACGCTGCGGATCCGCCCGGCCGACCCGCTCCAGCTGCGGCCGCTGGCCGGCGCCCTCGACGAGCTGGGCATCACCGGGCTCGCCACGACCACCGTGGACACCGAGCGGGGTGCCGTGCTCGTGCCGGTGCTCAGCGACGAGCAGCTGACCGCCGTGGTCGGCGCGGTCACCGCGCGCGGCATCACCCTCAGCTCCATCACCACCGAACTGCCCAGCCTCGACGAGGTGTTCCTGTCCCTCACCGGCCACCGCGCCAGTGCCCCGCAGGACGCCGTGCCCGCCGAGACCCACGAGGAGGTCGTCACCGTATGACTGCCACCACTGTCACCACCGACCTCCGCGCGGACGCGCGCATCCCGTTGCGTGCCCATGTGCGGCACACCGGGGCGCTGGTGCGCCGGAATCTGCTGTGGATCCGGCAGGACCCGGAGTCGATGTTCGACGCCGTGCTGTTCCCGATCGTCTTCACCCTGCTGTTCGTCTACGTCTTCGGCGGCTCGATCGGGCAGTCGCTGGGCGGCGGGCAGGAGGCGTACGTGCAGTACATCGTGCCCGGCCTGATGGCCATGATGGGCATGAACATGGCCCAAGGGGTGGGCACCGGGTTCAACCAGGACTTCAACACCGGGGTCATGGACCGCTTCCGGTCGCTGCCGATCGGGCGTGGCTCGGTGCTGTTCGCGAAGATCTCGGTCGAGATGGTGCGGATGCTGATCGCCACCGCGATCCTGATGGTCGTCGGTGTGCTCGTCGGCTTCGACATCAACAACTGGCCGGGGCTGTTCGCCGCCGTGGGACTGTCCGCCGTGTTCGGTTCGGCGCTGATGTGGATCTTCCTCACGCTGGGTGTGGTGATGAAGAACGCGCAGTCGGTGCAGGCCATGGGCTTCCTGGTGCTGATGCCGCTCCAGTTCGGCTCGTCGATCTTCGCGCCGACGCAGTCGATGCCGGGCTGGCTGGAGTCCTTCACCCAGGTCAATCCGCTGTCCGCGCTGGCGGACGCGGCTCGCGGGCTGATGGTGGGCGGCCCGGTCGCCCACGACCTGTGGATGACGCTGGCCTGGTCGGTGGGCATCACCGCGGTGATGGCCCCGGTCGCGATCCACAAGTTCCGTACGAAGAGCTGATCACTCCGGTCCGAGCAGGGCGGCGGCCTCGTCCGGGGAGAGGCCGGCGCCCTCGGCGTACGCGGTCTCGTACTCCGTGTCGCCGAGTGCCGCCCGGGTGCGCTCCTCGGCGCGCCGGCGCATCTCGCGTTCCACGCTCCCGGCGTGGTGTTCGGGCGGCAGCCAGGAGTCGGCGGCGCCGATGCAGCGGGCCGCGTCCCGGGCGTGCCGCCCGCCGTCGAGTCCGACGAGCGCGGCGGCGCCCAGGGTGAGGTACGCCGAGCGCATATGGGGTGCGATGGCGGCGGACAGCGGATCGCCCGCCTGCCGGAGCGCCTCGCGGATGAGGACCATGGCCTGCTCGTCGTTGCCGTCGGCCACCTCCAGCCAGCCCTCGGCGCCGAGGATGAACGCGTCGAAGACGACGTAGTGCGCGAGCCGGAACTCCTCGCGCAGCGCCCGCAGATGCTCCCGGGCCTCGGCGGTGCGCCCCACCGTGCCGAGCCAGCCCACCAGGAAGAGCCGGGCGGCGGGCAGGGCCTCGGTGTGCCGTCCGCGTGTGCTCTCGATGACCTCGCGCAGCAGCCGCTCGCCGCGCTCCGTCTCGCCCGCCTCCAGCAGCGCGCTGCCGAGCCGTGCCGACAGGACGGCCATGTGGGCGCGGGCGCCGAGGCGGTCGGCGTGTTCGATCGCCGCCTCGTAGTCCTCGGCGGCGGCCTCGTACGCACCGCTGCGTTCGCGGGCCTCGCCACGCGCGGAGAAGGCCTCGGCGACGCCCCAGACGTCGCCGAGCCGGCGGTGGATCTCCAGGGCCTCGTCGGCGTCACGGCGTGCGTCTCCGGCCCAGTCGCTGCGGTTGGCCAGGAAGTTGGCGCGCAGTTGGAGGTTGGAGGCCAGCTCCCACTCGAAGCCCGGGTTCTCCCGGCAGGTGCGGATGGCGGCGTCGACCACCTGGTGGAGCCGCTCCATGTCGCCGGTCAGCATCACGGCGAAGGTCCACAGCAGGCCGGGCGGCCGGCAGACCTGGGGCATGCCCGGCTCGTACGTCGCGGCGATCAGGCGCAGCTTGTGCTGTGCCTGCGGGGTCTGCCAGTCGTCCAGCTCGGTGTCCATCTGGGCCAGATGGGCCAGGTGCACCCCGCGCCGGGCCTCGGCGAGGACCTCGCCGGTCATCGGGGGCGGGGCGTCGGTGCAGCGCTGCCACAAGGGGGCGGCGGGCCGGACCGGTTCGGTGAACGGGTCGGGGCCGAGGGCCATGACCTCGGTGCACCAGTTGCGGGCCTCGATGCGCAGATCGCGCATCTGCCAGTACCAGATGAGCGACAGGGTGATGCAGAGTGCCTCCTGCTCGTCGCGCAGGGCGAGGGCGTGGCGCAGGGCCGTGCGCAGGTTCTCGTACTCCCGCTCCAGCCGTGCGATGGCGACCGCCTGGTCCGGTCCGCGCAGCAACGGCTCGGTGGTGCGGGCGAGTTCACGGAAGTACGTCAGGTGCGCCCGCTCGGCCTCCGGGCGCCGGCCGGACTGGCCGAGGCGTTCGCGAGCGTACTCGGCGACGGTCTCCAGGAGGCGGTAGCGCATCTCGCCGTCGCCCGAAGGGGCGGCCACCACCAGGGACTTGTCGACGAGGGAGCCGAGCGCGTCGAGAGCGACCGGGCCGCAGACGGCCTCGGCGGCGGCGAGGTCGCAGCCGCCCGCGAAGACCGACAGCCGGCCCAGGACGTCGCGTTCGTCCTCGTCGAGCAGGTCCCAGGACCAGTCGACGACGGCCCGCAGGGTCTGCTGCCTGGGCAGGACGGTGCGGCTGCCGGAGGTGAGCAGGCGGAAGCGGTCGTCGAGCCGGTCGGCGATCTGGCGCGGGGTGAGGATCCGCAGCCGGGCGGCGGCGAGTTCGATGGCGAGCGGCAGTCCGTCGAGGCGGCGGCAGATCTCCGCGCAGGCCGCCGCGGTGTCGTCGTCGGCGTCGGTGCGGAAGCCGGGGCGGGCGGCGGCCCCGCGGTCGGCGAGCAGGCGCAGCGCGACCGGCTCGGGCAGCGGCTCCACCGGACGCAGCAACTCCCCGCGCACCCCGAGCGGTTCACGGCTGGTGGCGAGGACGGTGAGGCCGGGGCAGCGTTCCAGCAGCGCCTCCACGAGGTGGGCGGCGGCCTCGACGACGTGCTCGCAGTTGTCGAGGATCAGCAGCATGCGTCGCGGGCCGCAGTGCTCGGCGAGGCGCTCCACCGGGTCGTCGTGCCGGTCGGTGACGGCCCTCATGCTCTCGGCGCCGGCGCCGTACAGCACGGTCTCGCGGGCGCCGACGGCGGTGAGGACGGCCTCGGGGACGGCGTCGGGGTCGTCGACCGGGGCGAGTTCGGCGAGCCACACGCCGTCGGGGATGGACTGCCGTACGGTCTCGGCGGCCTCCTGCGACAGCCGGGTCTTTCCGGCCCCGCCCGGTCCGAGGAGGGTCACCAGCCGGGTGGCGGTGAGGTCCGCGCGGATCGTCTCGATGTCGGCCTCCCGGCCCACGAACGAGGTGAGCCGGGCCCGCAGGTTGCCGGGCGGCACGCTTCCCCGCGGCTCGGGCGCGGGACCCGGCCCGGGTTTCAACAACTCGGCGTGCAGGGCCCGGAGTTCGGCTCCGGGGTCGGAGCCGAGACGGTCCGCGAGCAGGCGTCGTACGTCCTCGAAGGCGGCCAGGGCCTCGGCGGCGCGGCCCGTGTCGCGCAGGGCGCGCAGCCGCAGGGCCTGGAGGGGCTCGTCGAGGGGGTGGCTGTCGCACAGCGCGGTCAGCTCGGGCAGGGACTGCTCGGCCTGGCCGAGGGCGAGGGCGGCGGTGTGCCGGGCGCGCAGCACGTCCAGGTGCCGGGTTTCGAGGCGGGCCGTGTCGGCGGTGCGGTCGGGCAGGCCGCCGAGGGCGGGGCCGCGCCACAGGGCGAGGGCGTCGTCCAGGACGGCGGCCGCCTTCGCCGGGTCGCCGTCGGCGAGGGCGCGCAGGCCCTCGCCGGCCAGCCGCTCGAAACGGTGCAGGTCGACGTCGTCGGGGGCGGCGGTGAGTCGGTAGCCGCCGTCGGCGGAGGCGATCGCGTCCGCGCCGAGCGCCCGGCGCAGCCGCCCCACCAGCGCCTGGAGCGCCCCGGTCGCGTCGGCCGGCGGATCACCGTCCCACACCTCGTCGACCAGCAGGCCCACCGGCACCGTGCGCCCGGCCCGCAGGGCGAGCACGGTCAGCAGGGCACGCAGCCGCGCCCCGCCGACGGGGACGACGGTGCCGTCGGGGCGGAGTGCCTGGGTGGTGCCGAGGATGCGGTAGCGCACGGGGTCCATTCTCTCCGGTGAGGGTTGCGGGGGTCACGGCGCCCGGGCGGCGTGGCCGTCCCCCACCCTGCGCGGAACCGGTCGCGCGCGCGAGACGTTTTCCCGGTGCGCCCGGTACCGTCGGGCAGTCCCCCGCGCGTCCCCGCGTGTGCCCGACCGTCCAGGGAGTGCCATGACCACCGCCGCCACCCGTCACAGCGACCGGAGGATCAGCCCGGTCTTCCTGGGCATCCTGGCCGTGACGGCGGTCACCGGCTGGGCCACCTGGACCGGGTTCGCGGCGCAGCCCGGGGTCGCCGTGTTCCTGTTCGTGACGGCCGCCTGGATCGTCTCCCTGTGTCTGCACGAGTACGCGCACGCGCGGACCGCCCTGCACAGCGGCGACATATCGGTGGGCGCCAAGGGCTATCTCACGCTGAACCCGATGAAGTACACGCACGCCCTGCTGAGCATCGTGCTCCCGGTGATCTTCGTGATCATGGGCGGGATCGGTCTGCCGGGCGGTGCCGTGTTCATCGAGCGCGGCCGGATCCGGGGCCGGTGGCGGCACAGCCTGATCTCGGCGGCGGGCCCGCTGACGAACGTCCTGTTCGCGGTGGTGTGCACGGCGCCGTTCTGGCTGGACGCGCTGGACGGCGTACCGGCCGACTTCCGGTTCGCGCTGGCCTTCCTCGCGCTGCTCCAGGTGACGGCGGCGATCCTGAACTTCCTGCCGGTGCCGGGGCTGGACGGCTACGGGGTGATCGAGCCGTGGCTGTCGTACGACATTCGCCGGCAGGTGGAGCCGTTCGCCCCGTTCGGTCTGCTGTTCGTGTTCGCGCTGCTGTGGGTGCCCGCGGTGAACGGCGCGTTCTTCGACGTGGTCGACTCGCTGCTGGGGGCGCTGGGGATCCACGAGTTCGACACGTACTGCGGCTACGAGCTGTTCCGCTTCTGGCGGGGCGAGAACGAGTTCTGCGCGGCCTGAGGGGTCAGCCCGTGATCGAGGAGCCGTCCCCCGCCGCCCGGTCGCGCCGCACGTAGTACCAGGTCATGTTGGACGACAGGCCCGCCAGCAGCACCCAGACGACACCGATGAGCACACTGCCCCGCACGAAGGAGACGACGGCCGCGGCGACGGCGAGGAGGCAGACGGCGAGGGCGTAGAGGGCGAGGCGGGGCATGGGCACGGGCTCCTGTCGGGGGACACTGCTACGGCGTCCAGTGTCCCCCATCGCCTCATACGTCCGTGACGCGGAGCCCGGCGTGTGCCTTGTAGCGGCGGTTGACCGAGATCAGGTTCGCGACCAGCGATTCCACCTGGTGGGCGTTGCGCAGCCGCCCGGCGAAGATTCCCCGCATGCCCGGGATGCGCCCGGCCAGCGCCTGCACGATCTCGACATCGGCCCGGTCCTCGCCGAGCACCATCACGTCGGTGTCGATCTCGTCGATCTCCGGGTCCTGGAGCAGCACGGCCGACAGATGGTGGAAGGCGGCGGTGACCCGGGAGTCCGGCAGCAGCGCGGCGGCCTGCTGGGCGGCGCTGCCCTCCTCGGGCTTCAGCGCGTAGGCGCCCTGCTTGTCGAAGCCGAGCGGGTTGACGCAGTCCACGACGAGCTTGCCGGCCAGCTCCTCGCGGAGGGACTCCAGGGTCTTGCCGTGACCGTCCCACGGCACGGCGACGATCACGATGTCGCTGCGGCGGGCGGTCTCGGCGTTGTCGGCGCCCTCGACGCCGTACCCGAGTTCCTCGGCGGCGGCCCGCGCCCGCTCGGCGGCCCGGGAGCCGATGATCACCTTCTGGCCGGCCTTGGCGAGGCGGTACGCGAGGCCCTTGCCCTGCGGTCCGGTGCCGCCGAGCACGCCGACGACGAGCCCGGAGACGTCGGGCAGGTCCCAGGGATCCTTGGCGGGGGCCTTCGCGGGCTGCTGTGCGCTGTCACTGGAGGTCATGGCACGACCTTACGTCCGTGACGGCACGGCTTCCGACGGGCGTGAGGACCGTCACGGCGTGGCCCGCCGGGGTCACCGGGTCGGGCGAATCCGGGGCGAACACCGGCACGGGGGCGCGTGGTTGGGGCAGGATGCGGCCGCATGGACGCGGTACGGGTCGCACTGCTGCGGGAAGTGCTCGCCGGGACGGAATGGCTGGGTGCCACCCGGCACTTCGCGGGGTCGCTGCGCGGGTCGGTGGTGTCGCACGGCGGCGGGCTGCTGCTGGTGGGGACACGGGAGTACGAGCCGTGGCATCTGGCGGCACATCTGGCGGACGAGGCCGCCTGGTCGGGCACCCCCGAGCTGGCGCCCACGCTCGTACGGCATGACGCGCGCCCCTCGGACCCCGCGCATCTGGCGGTGGGCCTGGGGCGGCTGGAGGCGGCGCGGCGGGGCGAGACGCTGCTGGTGGTGGCGCCCGGGGAGCCGGCCGCCCCGCTCCTTGAACGGGTGTCCGACGCCCGCCGGGCCGGGGCGACGCTGCTGTCCCTCGGCCCCGGCGACGGTGAGCTCCCGGCGATGGCCCATGAGGTCCTGCCCGTCCCGGAGGGTTCGGAGCTGGACCTGGACACCGTGCAGCACCTGGTGAGCGCGGCGGCCGGGGAGAACGCCCTGCCGGCCCGCCGGGGCCCGCGCCGCTTCCGGGACCGCCTGTCGAGGCTGGCGGATCTGCTGACGGCGCCGCCGCCCCCGCGCTGGTAGCCGCAGAAGGGGTGCGGTCAGTCGTCGTCCCGTTCGCCCGCCGGGGCGTCGTGCCACTTGGGGTCGTTCTCCCACTGGAGGTTGCGCTCGCGGGCGGTCTCCATGGCGTGCTCGGCCTCGCTGCGGCTCGCGTACGGGCCGAAGCGGTCCTTGCCGGGGCAGTCGGGGCCCTCCTCGACCTTCTTGTGTTCCAGGCAGTAGTACCACTCGCCCGGCTTTCCGACCGTCCGCTTCTTGAACAGGGGCATGACCGGCTCTCCTCTCACCATCCCGCCACGGAGATGGTCCCCCATCGCCGCTGAATTAGACTCGCCGCATGTCTGGCCAGTCGCTGCTCGTTCCGGGGGAGCTGTCCCCCATCCGTTCCGTACCCGGCAACATCCGTCGTCCCGAGTACGTCGGCAAGCCCGCCCCCACTCCGTACAACGGGCCGGAGGTGCAGACGCCCGAGACGGTCGAGGCGATGCGGACCGCCGGCCGGATCGCGGCGCGGGCGATGGAGGAGGCGGCGAAGCTCATCGCGCCCGGTGTGACGACGGACGAACTGGACCGGGTGGCGCACGAGTACATGTGCGACCACGGCGCCTATCCCTCGACCCTCGGCTACCGCGGTTTCCCCAAGTCGCTGTGCACGTCGATCAACGAGGTGATCTGCCACGGCATCCCCGACTCGACCGTCCTGCGCGACGGCGACATCGTCAACCTGGATGTGACGGCGTACATCGGCGGGGTCCACGGCGACAACAACGCCACCTACCTGGTCGGTGACGTGGACGAGGAGAGCCGGCTGCTGGTGGAACGCACCCGCGAGTCGCTCGCCCGCGCGATCAAGGCGGTCAAGCCGGGCCGGCAGATCAACATCATCGGCCGGGTGATCGAGTCGTACGCCAAGCGGTTCGGCTACGGCGTGGTCCGCGACTTCACCGGTCACGGCATCAACTCCTCGTTCCACTCGGGTCTGATCATCCCGCACTACGACAGTCCGCACGCGACCACGGTGATGCAGCCGGGGATGACCTTCACCATCGAGCCGATGCTGACGCTGGGCACGCACGAGTACGACATGTGGGACGACGGCTGGACGGTCGTGACGAAGGACCGCAGGCGCACGGCCCAGTTCGAGCACACGCTGGTGGTGACGGACACGGGCGCGGACATCCTGACGCTGCCGTAGCCGCTCCCCCCGCCGGCCCGCTGCCCGCCCTCCGCCCCGGAGGGCGGGTTTTTCCATGCCGTGGCAGGGTGGGAGTTGCCGACAGCCCGTCGGCAAGGCATTGACTTAGGTAAGCCTAACCATAGAAGATCTGGACTCATGGACTCCTTCTCGACCCTCATCCGCACCGCGTCCCACGAGCAGCACGTGGAGGCGGAGACGTCGACGTTCATGAGCGATCTGCTGGGCGGCCGGCTGGGCGTGGACGCGTACGCGCGCTACACCGAGCAGTTGTGGTTCGTGTACGAGGCCCTGGAGTCCGGCGGGCGGGCGCTGACGTCGGACCCGGTGGCGGGCCCGTTCATCCGGCCGGAGCTGTTCCGCCTGCCCTCCCTGGAACGCGACCTGGCCCACCTGCGCGGCCCGGACTGGCGCTCGACGCTGACCGCCCTCCCCGCCACCCGGTCCTACGCGGCCCGCGTCGCCGAGTGCGCCCGCACCTGGCCGTCCGGCTACGTCGCCCACCACTACACCCGCTACCTGGGCGACCTCTCCGGCGGCCAGATCATCCGCGGCAAGGCGGAGAAGACCTGGGGCTTCGCGAGGAAGGGCGACGGCGTCCGTTTCTACGTCTTCGAGGAGATACCGAACCCGGCGGCGTTCAAGCGGGGTTACCGCGAACTCCTGGACGCGATCCCGGCCGACGACCTGGAGAAGCAGCGCGTCGTGGCGGAGTGCAAGCGGGCGTTCGCCCTCAACACGGGGGTGTTCCGGGCGCTGGGTGAGGAATTCCCCCTGTCGGCATGACTCGCCCGGACGCGGGCTGCGGTGGCACACTCCGCGAGCTGCTGCGATCCTTCTCGTGAGCGAGAAAGGCACGGACATGGCGCTTTGCGTGCATTACATCGAGCTGCGTCCCGAGGCGGACGAGGAAGAATTCGACAAGTTCGTCGCCGAAGAACTCCTCCCTTCCGCACGGACCATCACGGAGCGCAGGGCGGGACTGCACACGGATCGCCACGTGTTCGTCAAGGGAAGCACCGAAAAGCGCACCTACCTGTGGATTGTCGAGTGGGCCCATCAGGGGGGCGAGAGCGACAATTCCTTCGTCGTGGCCGTCGGACCGAAAGTAAAAGCGAAACTCGACGCCTTCGCTCTGCACACATTCAAGCTCTACGCCGTCATGGCGCGGGCAGGCGATGACTCCATCACGACACCGACACTCGACATTCCCGACGACTTGAGAGATCCCAAGGGTTGGCTCGGCGAAGACGTCTGGAATGTGGTGTGACCACACACTGGAAGGACGGCGCATGTCTACCAGCAGTGCTCAGGACATCTCCCGTGCGGCGGGCGACCTGTTCGGCTCCGGGGTGGCACGGATCCACGACGACGTGGCGCAGCGGCGCCTGCACTATCACCTCCTGCGGCTGACGCTCGTGGGTCTCACCCAGGAGGACATCGCCGAGCTGCGCCGGCTCGCGCAGCTCGTCTTCGAAGACGCCGACGTCTCCGAGCAGGCGGACAGGATCAGGCAGCGTCCAGGAGCCGGCGGCCTCGCGGTGGCGATCGCGGACATCGTGGCCGCGGCACCCGACGGCCCGCTCAGCCGGCGGGCCCTGCTCGGTGCCGTCCTCGGCGCGTACTCGATGACCGGCGGTTCGTCCGCGGCGGCCGGCCTTTCGGCGGACTTCCGCGACACCGCGGCCGTGATGGGCGCGGTCGGGGGCGCGATCGCGGCAACGACCAGCGAGCTCGTCCTCGAGCGGATCGACGAGGTGGGCCTGTCCCAGTACCTCAGCGCGGCGCACTGAGTCGAGTTGACGCGTCGTCAGCGTTCCAGGTACACGCGGCCGCCGATCTCCGTCCAGCCCTCCGGCTGGGGGGCCGTGAGGATCTGGGAGCCCGTGCCCTGGGTGATGTTCAGGGCTCGGCCCAGGCGGTCGGTGAGGAGGAGGGCTGCCGCGCCCGTCGCCTCGTCCTCGTCGATGCCGTCGTCGCGGCCGGGGAAGGCGCGGGCCCGGATGCGGCCCGCCGGCTCGTCCAGCCAGGCCCAGGCGTAGATCCACTCCCCCTTGGGCGGCACGGGCAGGTCGTCCACCTCGGCGGCGGTGGCGTACTGGCGCAGGGTGCGCGGCGGCACCCACTCCGCCCGCGCCTCGATCCAGCAGAACTCCCCGTCCTGCCGGGCGCCCACCACTCCGGCGGGGGTGACGAGTTCGGGCACGTCGAGCAGCCAGGCCGTGCCGACGCAGGGGTGGCCCGCGAAGGGGAGCCGCAGGGTGGGGGTGTAGATGTCGATCACGCCGCGCTCGGGGTCGTCGACGAACACGGTCTCGCTGAAGCCGAGCTTGGCGGCGAGTTCCTGGCGGTCGCTGCGCTCCGGGATCACGGAACCGTCGCGGACGACACCGAGTTCGTTGCCGTATCCACCGCGCGGGCCACAGAAGACGCGCAGCACGTCGTAGTCAGTCACGGGGGCATTCAAGCACCGCGCGGCCGACGAGGTCGTCCCAGGCCGTAGCGCCGCCGGGGACGGGCCAGGTGAGGGTCGCGGCGGTGTCGTAGGGCAGGGACGCCAGCACGTCGGCGTACCCGCGTTCCAGGGCGGCCCGCTGCCGTTCCGTCCGTTGACGGTGCGCCTCGGTCACCTCGGCGGCGGTGCGCCGCCACTCCTCGTCGCCGGTCAGTCGGGCCAGTTCCAGGCACGCCGGATCGTCGCCCTCGGCCAGGGCCGCGACGGCACGGTCATGGCCGTCGAGGATCAGCCAGCCGTCGAGGAAGGACACCCACCACAGCAGTACGGGCGCCAGGGTGCCCTCGCGGGCGTGCTTGCGGTACGCCTTCACGCGTGGGGCGTCGGGCGGTGACAGCCGGCGCAGGGGCAGGACGCCGTGCCAGCCCCCGCCGCAGTACAACTCCAGGCTGCCGCCCGGCCAGTCGCGCACCAGGTCCTCGGTCCAGATACCCGGGGCGAACACGGAGCGCGGGGACAGCCGCCAGCGTCCGTCGTGCACGGGCGCGACGGACGACTCCTCCAGCCAACGCGCGTAAGCGTGCCCCCAGTCGACGGACGACCGCTGCGTCGTGGAGCGCAGGGGCGGCAGCGGGGAGCGGTAGCCGTCGAGGCGGTGGAGGGAGAGGTCGCGGCAGCAGCCGCCGGTGTCGGAGCGGCCCAGCAGCAGCGGCCGGTCCCGCTGCCGCAGCAGCACGCGCCCGCCGTCCGCCGTCTCGAAACGCAGCGGGGGCGGGCCGGGCCGGCCCGAAACGGCCAGCACCGGTCCGCCACCCGGCCGGGGCTCTCTGGTCCACCTCGTCACGGGGGAAGTCTGCGGGACGGGCCGGGGCGGGCGGAAACGGATTGATCGACGGGCGCGCGGCGCCCGCGCGCGGGCCGGGTGGTGGCCGAGGAGCCGCCGGAGGAGGTGTGCACGGAGCGGCTGTTGTCGCAGGTGTACGACCAGCCGGTCGAGGTGTTCCCGCACCCCCGGACGGGGTCGGTGCTGGTGCCAGGTCACGGTGTGGCCGCTGTACCCGGTCCCGGCGCTCGCGCCGTTCCTCGCCCCGGTAGGGTTCGCCTCCGGGAAGGGGAAGGTGAAGGAACCGGATGAGCAGGGATCTCGGCCTTCGAAGGCTCCGCAGGCTTGGCAAGTGCGTGCTCGTGACCGCCTTGTCGGTGACGGCGAGCGGCTGTGTGGTGGTGCACGGTGAGCGCGAGGTGCTCCCGGCCACCACCCGCGCCGAAGCGGCCAAGGCGCTCGAGGAGTTCACCGCCGCGTACAACAAGGCCGACAAGGCGTACGACAGTTCCCTGGACGCCGACCACACCACCGGCGCACTCGCCGCCATCGACGGGGCGCGGCTGAAGGCCGGGCGGGTCAACAACCCGGAGGGCAACCCCGGGCACACGCCCCTGGAGCTGACGGACGCGAAGTTCACCATCCCGAAGAAGGCCGGCTGGCCGCGCTGGTTCCTCGCCGACACGGCCGCCAACAAGGGCGGCCAGGCGCGCTGGCTGCTGGTGTTCACCCGCAACGGGCTGGACGAGACCTGGGAAGTGGCCTATCTGACGCTGGTCGCCCCGGACGACATACCGGAGTTCAAGACCGACGAGGACGGGTGGGCCGAGGCCGTACCGGCGAACTCGACGGAACTGGCGGTGCCGCCGGGCGAGTTGAGCAAGGACTACGCCACGCATCTGAAGGACGGCGGGGACACCTTCGCCGAGGGTCCGCACACCAGCGGGTGGCGGGCGCAGCGCGAGAAGAAGTCGTCGCGGCCGGGTCTGGCCACGCAGTACATCGACGAGCCGATGACCAACGGCGACTACGCGCCGCTGGCGCTGCGCACCGAGGACGGCGGGGCGCTGGTGTTCTTCACCACCCGCCACTTCGAGAAGCAGACGGCGGCGGCCGGGACGTCCGTGCCGACGCCGAACAAGGACGTGCTGGCGCTGACGACCGGGGAGGTCAGGCAGTCGCTGACGATGGAGTTCGTCTCCAACGAGGTGGCGCTGGACCCGGCGGACGGTGCGGTGGAGGTCCTGGGGCGGATCCAGGGGCTGACGTCGGCGCAGGGCGAGTAGCGGCGGACCCGCCGTCAGTGGCGCAGGGGCCAGGCCGTGCCCGCGTGGTCGGGCTGCTCACCGGCGTGGCGGGCGCCGGACTCGGTGAGGATCTCCAGCAGGCTCAGCGGGTCCGGCAGCGGATGCTCGGGGCCGCGTACCCAGTGCACCGACTGGTCGCCGTCGCCGGGGAGGCGGGCGGGCGGTACGAGGACGTAGGAACCGCGGCAGTGCCAGCGCAGGCCGGGGTGCTCATCCATGGTCTCCGGGTGGCAGTCCAGCTCGCACGGCCACCACTCGTCCTCGTCCTCGGGGGTGCCGCGGGTGAGGGTGAAGAACAGCATCCGGCCGTCGTCGCTCTCGGCGACGGGGCCGACCTCGATGCCGGCGTCCAGCAGCCGGCCGAGGGCCTCCCGCCCCGCTTCGAGGGGCACGTCGAGGACGTCGTGCACCATGCCGGTCGCGGTGATGAAGTTGGCCTGCGGCTGGTGGCGGGCCCAGCGCTCGATCTGGGCGCGGTCGGTGGTGGACTGCGTCTGCCAGGCGAACGACACCGGGTGCCGGGCGGGGGTGGGACAGCCCACGCGGTCGCAGGAGCAGCCGTATCCGGCGGCGGGGTGGGCGGCGGGCGCGAGCGGCAGTCCCGCGTCGGCGGCGGCGAGCAGCAGGGCCTCACGGCCGCCCTCGTCGGCGGCCTGCTTCGGGCGGCGGCCGCGCAGCCACTGGGAGAGCCTGCCCTGCCGGCCGGTCCGGCCGCCGAACTCCGCGCTCATCTATCCCCTCGCCTCGCCGTCGTGCGGAACAGCATGCCCTATGGTCCCACGATCGTGCGCATCGGGGGGCCGGAGCCCACAATCGGCGCAGGTGGGACGAGGGTGCCTCGACGGGACGTGGGGTGACGAAGGGGATGGGGCTCCGAGGAGTGCCAGTACCGATTCGGGCGCTTTGAGCGCGTACGATCCGACTCGCGAACCTACCGTGGTCGCGTGATCACAAGTGTCGCGTCGACGGCCCTGGCGGTCGTGGCCTCCGTGGCCGCGCTGACCCCCACGGGCCCTCCGGTGCCGCTGGAGTGGGGCGGCGGGCCGCTGACGGTGGACGCGCTGCCGCCCGTCCCGTACGTCGCCCATCGCGGCGGGGCCCTGGAGGTCCCCGAGAACAGCATGTCGGGGCTGGCGGCGGCGTTCCGGCGCGGTACGGCGCAGGTGCTCGACTTCGACACGCGGGTGCTGCGGGACGGCACGCCGGTCGTCTTTCACGACGCCACCCTGAACCGCACGACGTTCCTGGGCGGTGAGGTGCGCGCCCTGGACGCCGGGGAGTGGCGGGGCGTACGGCTGCGTCCGCGCGACCGGCTGCCGGGGAGCTGGCGCTCGGAGCGGCCGCCGACGGTCGCCGAGGTCCTGGACCGGTTCGGCGGGCGGATCGTGCTGATGCTGGAGGTGAAGGACCCGCGCGGTCTCGGCCGGCTGGCCGCGCTGATCCGTGCCCGCGGCCTGACCCGCTCGGTGTTCGTCAACACCAACGACCCCGGGGTCGCCCGCCGCGTCCACGACCTGGGCCTGCTCACCCAGCTGTGGCGCTCGGCCCGCCAGATGCGCACCGACCGCCCGGAGCGCTGGCGCTCCTACGTCGACCTGCTCGACGTCGACGTCAAGGCGCGGGAGGCGGACCTGCGGCGCGCGGTGCGCTCCGGCATCCCACGGGTGTGGGCGCACACGGTCGTCACCCCGGCCCAGCGCGACCGCGCCCTGGCGCTGGGCTGCGACGGCATCATCACGGACGCGCCGGGGCGGCTGGCCCGGCGGTCCCGCGCGGCGCGAGGCCGTTGAGGGCGTAGTCGACGAGGGTGTCGGCGTACTCGTAGGTGATCGGACCCGTGTACTGGAGCCAGCGCTGGGCGAGGGGCGAGACGAAGAGCTCCAGGGCGATGCGCGGGTCGATGTCCGGGCGGACGTCCCCGGCCTCCTGGGCGGACCGCAGGCGGTCCACGTACAGCTGGAGCTGGGGTTCCAGCAGCTCGGCGACGAACTTGCGGCCGAGTTCCTCATCGACGACGCCCTCGGCGGCCAGCGCGCGGGACGGGGCCTCGAACACGGGGTCCCGCAGCTCGTCGACCGTGGCGCGCAGGACGTGCTTGAGATCGGCGGCGAGGTCGCCGGTGTCCGGGATGGCGTACGGGACCTGCCCGGCGGCCCGGGCGGCCTGCTCGCCCAGGTCGAGGAAGGCCTCGAGCAGTACGTCCGCCTTCGACGACCACCATCGGTAGATCGTCTGCTTGCCGACGCCGGCGCGGGAGGCGATGCCCTCGATCGTGGTCTTCGGGTAACCGACCTCGGCGACGAGGGCGAGGGCGGCGTCGTAGATGGCCCGCCGGGAGCGCTCGCTGCGGCGGGTGGCGTCGGGGGCGGACTGTTTCGCTGCCATGGGCCGAATTTATCAGGTTGACAAGACGATGCGTCTCGCCGGACAGTGGTGAGAGCGATAACGAGACGAAACGTCTCGTCGCATCGAGAAGAGGAAGAAGGAGGAGGTCACCATGGCCCGAGGCGGAGCCGGAAACATGCTGGGTGTCGGCGGCACCCGACAGCACCTCGGCCGCAAGGCGCTGCGCGGGGGCGGACGCGGGGGCCGTATCGGGGGCGGTCTCGACCCCCAGGCCCAGAAGCGGGAGCTGCTGCGCAAGCTTCAGGAGAAGCGGCAGGGGCGGCAGGAAGGTGAGGAGGAAGCGGGGACCGACTAGTCCTCGATGGGCGGCCAGGGGTCGCCCCAGTCGGTGTCACGGGCCGCCCGGTACAGGTCGCCGTGGCGTTTGGTGACGGTGGTGCGGCTCAGGGCCGGGTTCGTCTCGCACAGGTCGAGGAGGACCTGGCCCTTTCGGATCTGCGGCTTGCGGACGACTCGGGCGGGGGCCGGGGTGACGGGGAGGCGGGTCGCGGCGACGTAGCTGAACTTCTCGTCCTCGTAGGCGAGGGAGCCGCCCTTGATCTGGCGGTGCAGGGAGGAACGGCTGACCCGCGCCGAGAAGTGGCACCAGTCCGTGCCGGGCACGATGGGGCAGGCGGCGCTGTGCGGGCAGGGGGCGGCGACGTGGAAGCCGGCGGAGATCAGGTGGTCGCGGGCCTCGATGACACGGGCGTAGCCGTCGGGGGTGCCGGGTTCGACGATCACGACGGTCCGCGCGGCGTGGGCGGCGGCGTCGACGAGGGCGGTGCGGTCGGGGGCGGTGAGCTCGTTGAGGACGTAGGAGATGGTGACGAGGTCGGCGCTGTCGAGGGTGAGCTCCGCTCCGATGCGGGCGCGGTGCCAGGTCGCTTCGCGCAGGGCGGGGTTGGCGGCGGCCAGTTCCCTGCCGAGGGCGAGCGCGGGCTCGGACCAGTCGAGCACGGTCACGGGGCGCTCGCCGTGCCAGGTCGCGCTCACCGCCCAGGCGGCGGCGCCGGTGCCGCCGCCGACGTCCACGTGGTCGGCGGGGGTCCAGCCGGGCACGGCGTCCGCGAGCGCCTCCAGCGCGGAGCGTACGGCCTCGAAGGTGGCGGGCATGCGGTAGGCGGCGTACGCGGCGACGTCGGCGCGGTGGCGGAGGATCGGGGCGTTGGTGGGGGTTTGACCCCGGTAGTTGGCGATCAGGCGGTCGACGGCCTGGGCGGTCTGGCGTGGGGGGATGCCGTCGAGGAGGCCGGCGAGGGCGGTGTGCAGGGGGGCGACGGCGTTCACCCGGTGATTCTACGGGTGGGCCGGGGGTGTGTTTGTGCGGCCCTGCACCGTGCAGGTGCCCCGCGCTGGTGTGGGCCGGGGGCGGGTCTGCGCGGCCCTGCACCGTACGGGTGCCCCGCGCTGGCGTGAGCCGGGGGCGGGTCTGCGCGGCCCGCCGCCGTGCGGCTGCCCCGCGCTGGTGTGGGTCGGGGGCGGGTCTGCGCGGCCCGCCGCCGTGCGGCTGCCCCGCGCTGGTGTGGGTCGGGTTGGTCGCGCTGCCCGGCGCCGTGCGGGGTGCCCCGCGCTGGTGCCGGCCGGGGGTTGGTCGCGCAGCCCGGCGCTTGCGGGGTGCCGTCGCGCCCACCCGTGCCGCCCCAGCGGCACGACTGCCCGCGGAGGGCGCGGCAGACGCTGCCCGCGGATGGGCGGGACGCAGGGGCCGCACCGCAGGCGGCGGATTGCCGCGTATGGCGGGGAGGGGACGGGGCGGGGGTGGCCGCCCGCAGTGGCGCTATGCGCGCACCGCGCGGGCGACGTGTGTGGCCGCCTGCGCCCTCGGTGTGCTGTCCGGTGGGATCGGGCGGCGGGGGTGGACCGTGTTCGCCAGGAGGATCAGGTACGTGTCCGTGGCCCGGTCCAGGACCACGGACGTGCCCGTGAAGCCCGTGTGCCCCGCCGCACCCCCGCCCGCCAGTTCCCCCATGAACCACGCCTGGTCCAGGGCGAACCCCAGCCCCGGCGGCGTGAACAGCAGCTCCACGAAGTCGGGGCCGAGGATCCGGGCGGGCCCGTACGACCCCCCGGCCAGCAGCGTGCGGCAGAAGATCGCCAGATCCCCGGCCGTGGAGAACAGCCCCGCGTGGCCCGCCACCCCACCCAGCGCCCAGGCGTTCTCGTCGTGCACCACCCCCCGCAGCATCCCCCGGTCCGCCTTGGCCCACGGCCGCCGCTGGTCCTCCGTGGCCGCCGCGTCCGGGCACGGCCCGAAGGCGGTCGCGGTCATGCCCAGTGGCCGTGTGATGCCGTCCCGCACGAGGACGTCCAGCGTCCGGCCGGTGATGCGCTCCAGGACATGCTGGAGGAGCAGCATGTTCAGGTCGGAGTAGCAGTACGCGCCGGGCCCCCGGACCGGCTCCTCCGCACGGAGCAGCGCCAGCCGTTCCGCGTCGTCGGCGCAGTCGTACAGCGGGAGTTCGGGACGCAGCCCGGAGGTGTGGGTGAGCAGCTGCCGCACGGTGACGCCGTGCCGCGCCGCCCCCGTGAAGTCCGGCAGATACGCCCCCACGAGCGCGTCGATGCCCAGCGTCCCCCGCTCGATCTGCTGCACGGCGGCCACCGAGGTGAACAGCTTGGTCAGGGACGCCAGGTCGAAGGGGGTGTCCACGGTCATCGGGACCCGTTCGGCCATAGGCAGTTCGACAGGCGTGTCCCCCGCGTCGTCCCACGCCGCGTACCGCACCGCCCAGCCCGCCGCCTCCCGCACGGCGACCACCGGGCCCCGCCCGACGACCACGACGGCGCCGGCCGCCCAAGGACGGTCCCCGGTGGTGCGGGCACGGACCTCCCGGACCAGCTCACGGAGTTCCCGTCCGTCGAGCCCGGCCCGTTCCGGTGTGCCGTGGCGAAGTCTCGGCGCGCTCAGATGCCCCCGCCCTTCGCACCCGTCCGCCCGCTCCACGGGCGGCACATTCCCACGAAGCAGGCCAGCGCCACCAGGGCGGCGGCCAGTTGGACGACGGCCATCGGGACGGCGGTGTCCTCCCCGGCGACCCCGACCAGCGGCGAGGCGATCGCGCCGATGAGGAAGGACGTCGTGCCGAGGAGGGCCGACGCCGAGCCGGCGGCGTGCTTGGTGCGCATCAGGGCGAGCGTCTGCGTGTTGGGCAGGGCGATGCCCATCGCGGACATCAGCACGAACAGCGCGGCGGCCACGGGCACCAGCCCGACCTCGCCGAACACGCCCGCCGACATCAGCAGCAGCGCGACCGCCGCGACGACCACGACGACGAGCCCGACGACGAGCACGTTGTCCAGCCGGACCCGGCCGACCAGCACCTTGCCGTTGATCTGCCCCATGATCACCAGCCCGATGGAGTTGAGCCCGAACAGCAGGCTGAACGTCTGCGGGGAGGCGCCGTAGATCTCCTGGATGACGAACGGGGAGGCCGCGACGTACGCGAAGAGGGACGCGAAGGCGAAGCCGCCGGTGAGCATGTAGCCGGTGAAGGCCCGGTCGACGAGCAGGCGGCGCATCGAGCCGAGCGCGTCGCGGACGCCTCCGCCGTGCCGGTCGGCGGGGGCCAGCGTCTCCGGCAGCTTCGCCCAGACGACGGCCGTCAGCAGCGCCCCGACGACGGTGAGGACGACGAACACGCCCCGCCAGTCCGTCACCCGCAGGATCTGCCCGCCGATGAGCGGCGCCACGATCGGCGCGACCCCGGAGATCAGCATCAGGGTGGAGAAGAAGCGGGCCATGGCCACGCCGTCGTACAGGTCACGGGCGACCGCGCGGGCGATGACGATGCCGGCCGCGCCCGCGAGGCCCTGCGCCAGCCGGAAGGCGACGAGGAGTTCGACGGTGGGCGCGAACGCGCACAGCGCGGTGGCGACGATGTAGACGGCGAGGCCGATGAGCAGCGGACGGCGGCGGCCCCACCGGTCGCTCATCGGGCCGACCACGAGCTGCCCCAGCGCCATGCCGGCCAGGCAGGCGGTGAGGGTGAGCTGGACGGTGGCGGCGGGCGCGTGCAGGGCCTGGGTGACCTCCGGGAGTGCGGGGAGGTACATGTCCATCGCCAGCGGTGGCGTGGCGGTCAGTCCGCCGAGGACGAGCGTGACCAGCAGGCTGGTACGGCGGCCTGCGGTCCCACGGAGCGCCGCACCCCCCGCCGTCGCATCCGGGACGGCCCTGTCCGGCGCCCTGTTCTCCGTTGTGTTCGCCGCCGACTTCGATATGAACGCCCCACCCTCGGGCATTGGGCCCCTCCCTTTCCATGCCATCGGCTCCCTATGCTCTCAGCTCGTACGGAGTGCTCGGCGTCAACGGCGATGTCATGGGAGCGCTTCCATGTTCAATTGGTTGACGATGTGACGAACGACACGAGCAGGGTGGGACGCATGGCAGAGCAGAAGGTGCGCTGGGGGATCCTGGCGACCGGGGGGATGTCCGCGACGTTCACGGCGGATCTCGTGGACATGCCGGACGCGGAGGTCGTGGCGGTGGCGTCGCGGTCGGCGGAGCCGGCCAAGGCGTTCGCCGAGCGGTTCGGGATACCGCGGGCGTACGGCGACTGGGAGTCGCTGGCGCGGGACGAGGAGCTCGACGTCGTCTATGTCGCCACTCCGCACTCGGCGCACCGCGCGGCGGCCGGGCTGATGCTGGAGGCCGGGCGGAACGTGCTCTGCGAGAAGCCGTTCACGCTGAACGTGCGGGAGGCGGAGGAGCTGGTCGCGCTCGCGCGGGGCAACGGGCGCTTCCTGATGGAGGCCATGTGGATGTACTGCCATCCCATGGTGCGGCGGCTCAAGGCCCTGGTCGACGACGGGGCGATCGGCGAGGTGCGCAGTGTGCAGGCGGACTTCGGGCTCGCCGGCCCCTTCCCCGCCTCGCACCGGCTGCGGGATCCGGCGCTGGGCGGGGGCGCGCTGCTGGACCTGGGGGTGTACCCGGTGTCGTTCACGCAGCTGCTGCTCGGGGAGCCGTCGGACATCGCGGCGCGGGCCACGCTCTCGGAGGAGGGCGTCGACCTCCAGACCGGGGCACTGCTCTCCTGGGAGAGCGGCGCCCTCGCCTCGGTGCACTGCTCCATCGTGGGCGGTACGGCCACGTCCGCGTCGATCACCGGGTCGCGGGGCCGGATCGACATCCCGTACGGCTTCTTCTTCCCGGACCGGTTCGTGCTGCACCGGGACGGCCGTGACGCGGAGGAGTTCACGGCCGACCCGGCCGACGGCCCCCGCAACAGCCTCAAGCACGAGGCCGCCGAGGCGATGCGGGCGCTGCGGGCCGGCGAGACCGAGTCCCCGCTGGTCCCGCTCGACGGCACCCTCGCCGTGATGCGGACGCTCGACGCGATCCGGGACCGCGTCGGCGTCCGCTACCCGGGAGAGACGGCGGAGGTCGGCCAGGTCACGCCGGCTTGAGCCCCTGCTCCCCCACCTCCGTCACGAAGGAGGCGGCGGTCGTGAGCGGCGCGCCCTGCGTGGTCACGTGGGACACCGTCTTGAAGTCGGCGCGCGCCAGCTCCCGTCCGAGGGACACGGTCGTGTAGCCGCGGAGCCCGTTGTAGAACCGCATGTGCGGGTTGGCGGCCATGTAGGTGTTCCAGTTGGACGGCTTCTCGGAGCCGTTGCCGCCGCTGGTGACGGAGGACGTGACGATCTCCGTGCCCAGGGTGCGGGAGCCCGGGTCGGAGAAGTCGCGCTTGATGTCGAAGCCGTAGTGCACGTGCACGTCGCCGGTGAGGACCATCAGGTTCTCGACACCGGCGGCCTGCGCGCCGGCCAGCACCCGTTCGCGGGAGGCCGGGTAGCCGTCCCAAGAGTCCATGGAGACCTTGGACGGCAGGGTGGTGGAGTTGAACCGCCGGGAGAAGGTGACCTGCTGGGGCACCACGTTCCACACGGCGTCGGACCGGTGCCAGCCGTTGATCAGCCAGCGTTCCTGGGCGTCGCCGGTCAGGGTGCGCGTCGGGTCCTCGGACTCGGGCCCGGGGTACTGCCAGCCGTCGCCGTAGGCCTGGTTGGTGCGGTACTGGCGGGTGTCGAGGACGTCGAACTGGGCCAGCCGGCCCCAGTGCAGACGGCGGTACAGCCTGAGGTCGGGGCCCTCGGGGAGCTGGGGCCGGCGGAGCGGCATGTTCTCCCAGTAGGCCCGGTAGGCGGCGGCGCGGCGCAGCAGGAACTCCTCCGGCGGCACGCTGTTCTCCGGGGTGCCGCCGGCGTAGTTGTTCTCGGTCTCGTGGTCGTCCCAGGTGACGACGAAGGGGTGTGCGGCGTGCGCGGCCCGCAGGTCGGCGTCCGACTTGTAGAGGGCGTAGCGCAGGCGGTAGTCCTCCAGCGTCACCGTCTCGCGGTTGAAGAGGTCGGGCAGGGTCCCGGCGGGGTAGGCGCGGGCGCCGGCGACGGCGTTGACGGCGTACTCGTACAGGTAGTCGCCGAGGTGCACCACGACGTCCAGGTCCTCGTCGGCGAGGTGCCGGTACGCGGTGTAGTAGCCCTGGTCGTAGCGCTGGCAGGAGACGAGGCCGAAGGTGAGGCCGGCGGTCCTGGCGTGGGCCGGGGGCGCGGTGCGGGTGCGGCCGACCGGGCTGACGAAACTGCCGGCGCGGAAGCGGTAGTAGTAGACGTGGCCGGGGGCGAGGTGGTCGACCTCCACGTGCACGGCGTGGTGGAACTCGGGGTGGGCGGTGGCCTCGCCCCGTCTGACGACGCGGCGGAAGCGTTCGTCGAGGGCGAGTTCCCAGCGGACGGGCACGCGTTGCGCGGGCAGTCCGCTGTCGGCCTGGTACGGGGCGGGGGCCAGGCGCGTCCACAGGAGGACCGAGTCGGGCAGGGGGTCGCCGGATGCCACGCCGAGCGTGAAGGGGTCGTCGGTGAGCTGCGCCGGGTCGAGTTCGGCGGCGCTCGCGGTGCCCGCGCCGGGCACGTTGACCGCGAAGGCGAGCGCGGCCGCGGCACCGGTGACGGTCAGGAAGCGGCGGCGGCCGATGTGCCGTGCGACCGCACGGAGTTCGGGGGCGTGCTGTGACTGACGGGCCTCGGATGTCATCCGTTCCTCCCCTGGCGTATGGATGCGGGAGGAATTGGAGTGGCCGGGGACGACCCGGTGTTGACGCGTACACGGCGTTCGGATGACGGTCGCATGAGGTCCGCATGGCGGACCCTCCCGTACGCTGCGGGGCCATGAACGCCAAGCGAACGGACGGACGGGCAGGGATCGCGGTGGTGACCGGGGCGGGCTCCGGCATCGGGCGCGCGGTGGCGGTGGAGCTGCTGCGCGGGGGTTGGTCGGTGGTGCTGGCGGGGCGCCGCGAGGAGACGCTCGGGGAGACGGCGGCGCTCGCCGCGCGGGAACAGGAGGGCGAGTCGCTCGTCGTACGGACGGACGTGTCACGCCCGCAGGACGTGAGCGCGCTGTTCGCGGCCACCGCGGGACGGTTCGGCCGGGTGGACCTGCTGTTCAACAACGCGGGGACGTTCGGTCCCGGCGGGGTGCCGGTGGAGGAGCTGCCCTACGAGGCGTGGCGGCACGTGGTGGACACCAACCTCAACGGGGCGTTCCTGTGCGCGCAGGCGGCGTACCGGCAGATGAAGGAGCAGGACCCCCAGGGCGGCCGGATCATCAACAACGGCTCCATCTCCGCGCACACGCCGCGCCCCCTCTCGGTCGCCTACACGGCGACCAAGCACGCGCTGACCGGTCTGACCAAGTCCCTGTCGCTGGACGGCCGTCCGTACCGGATCGCGGTGGGGCAGATCGACATCGGCAACGCGGCGACCGACATGACGCGGAGCATGCGGACCGGCGCCCTCCAGGCCAACGGGGAGACCGCCCCGGAACCGGTGATGGATGTCGCGGACGTGGCCCGCACGGTGCGGCACATGGCGGAGCTGCCGTTGGAGGCGAACGTGCAGTTCGCGACCGTTCTGGCGACGGCGATGCCGTACGTGGGCCGGGGGTGAGGGCTCAGGCCAACGAATCCTGCACAAGCGGAATTTAGACGTCCGCACCATTGCGGCCGGTAGCGGACTTATGCTCAACTCTCCTACACCAAAGCTTCACATATGGAGAAGGTGGCTTCCGCAGGCCATGTCCAGGGGGGAGGCGGCAGCCGTTCCACACCGTCGGGTTGGGGGTGGACCCGCGCGGGACCGCGGGTACGCACCGACGGGTGGAACGGCTGCCGCGTCAAGCGGGTGTCAGTGGCCTGTGCCAGGCTCGGCGCCCATGAGCGATCACCTTCCCCCGCCCCCTCCCCCGGCCGCCGATCTGTGGGAGTCCATCGACCACCTGCACGCGTGGCTGGACGCGAACCGCCCGGTCGACGGCCGGGAGGGCCTGCTGCTGCGGATCCTCAAACTGTCCGAGGAGGTCGGGGAGGTCGCCGAGGCCGTGATCGGCGTGACGGGCCAGAACCCCCGGAAGGGCACCACGCACACCTGGGACGACGTCCGGTCGGAGCTGTGCGACGTCGCCGTCACGGCCCTGATGGCCCTGCGCACCCTCACCCCCGACGCCCGCGAGGTCTTCGCCGACCACCTGGCCCGGGTCACCCGCCGCTCGCTCGGCACCTGAGGGACGGGAGCGCGGGACCGGAAGGGGTGACCGGTGCGGCGCGCGCCGCACCGGTCCGCTTCAGGGAACGGCTAGCAGGCTCCGAGGTCCTCCCAGACGCCCCACTCGCCCGTGGTGCCGGGCTCCTCGCCCGTCACCCACCACTTGGCGCGCCAGGTGTGGCCCTCGTGGGAGACGGTGTTCCCGCCGGTGTAGACGCTCGAGGCGCTCCAGGCCGGCGCGGCGCAGTCGCCCGGTTCGCCGCCGTTGCCACCGCCGCCGTCGTCACCGCCGCCGCCGATGTTGACGTCGATACAGGCGTAGAAGGCGTTGGC
This sequence comes from Streptomyces sp. NPDC031111, assembly GCF_055570675.1. Taxonomy (NCBI): domain Bacteria; kingdom Bacillati; phylum Actinomycetota; class Actinomycetes; order Kitasatosporales; family Streptomycetaceae; genus Streptomyces; species Streptomyces sp. NPDC031111. Next base: position 149,678 of record NZ_JBVIGS010000013.1, on the reverse strand, counting down.
GGTGTCGGCCACGTTCCAGACGGCGAGGACCTTCTGACGGCCGCTGAAGCCGCCGAAGTTCACCTGGTGGCTGACGTCCGCGGGCGGCTGGGCGCCACGGCCGTCGAACTCGGCGATCTTCGTGTTGCCGATGAAGTACTGCCAGGTGTCGGTGGCGTGCCGGGCGGTGTGGTGCCAGTTGAAGGTGTGGCTCGTGCCGACCGGGGTGACGCGCCAGCCCTTGCTGTCGTCGTCGAGCTCGGCGAACTGGGCGTTGCCGCCACTACAGCTGCGCAGGCCCTTCGGGCCCTCGACGCTCTGCGGCTCGTACTTGATCTGGCCGCACTGGACGACGCCCTCGGCGCACTGGTCCTGCCGGCTGCCGGGGTCGGTCACCCAGCCGTGGGCGTAGGCCGGGCCCGCCGGGAGGCTGACGGCGAGCAGAGGAGCGACCAGCGCTCCGACGGCGACCGCCACTCGTCTTTTCGTGCCCATGACATATCCCTTTCCTTCGGTGTGCGTCGATGCCGCCCGCGGGGGGCGGCCCTGCCGACCGTGCTCCGGGCGCCGTCGCACGCGCCCGCACCTTCGCCCGACCGACGGCCTGACCGAGGCTGGGGTGAATGGAAGAGAGGTCTAGACCTCAGCGACTAGGTCTAGACCATACCGACGGTTGGGGAATGGTCAAGGGTTCACGCAAAGGGAATCGGCGGACAGGGCCGATCGGCTCAGTGGCCGCGCCGCACCACACGCCGCGACCTAGCGTGAGGATCTGTCACAGTACGCATTCACCGCAGGAGGTGAGATATGCGGCACATATGCCGCCGCGGACCGGCTCTGGCCCTGGTCAGCGGCCTGGCGGCCTGCTCGATGCTCCTGGGCACGAGTCAGGCAGCGGCCATGGAGGACAGGGACCGGCCGCACCGGTCGGCCGAGGCCACGACCGGGCCGTCGAAGGATCGGAAGCGTCACGAGACCCACACCGTGGCACGTGGAAACACCTTGTGGGAGATCGCCGACCGCCATTACGGCGACGGAATGAAGTGGTGGGCCGTCTTCGGGGCGAATGTCAAGGCGATCGAGAAGAACGCGCGGGACCACGGACGCGAGGGGAGCGGCGTCGGTCACTGGATTTTCCCCGGGACCGAGTTGGCGATTCCCGACCCCGCCGCCGTGAAGGCCCACGAGAAGGCCGTCCGCGCGGCCCTGGAACGCGTCATGGCGCAGCATCCGCGGCTGATCGGCGGTGCGCTCTGCCCCGAGGCGGAGGCACCCGAGGACATCGGCGCGTGCCTCCTCGGCCTGCTCGAACAGTCACCCCTTCTGCTGGAACACATCGACTTCCTGGAGGAGGTCTCCAGCGGTGCGCTCCTCGAACTCTTCGAACCTCTCATCACCTGTGTCATGGAGGAGAAGGACCCGCTTGCCTGCCTGACCGAGGCGCTTCCCGACCTGCCCACCCAAGGGTGACGGATTTCGTCGCCGGACGTGGCGGAGCCCGGGAGTCGTATCCAGCTCCCGGGCCCCTGGGGATGCCACCCAGTTGCGCACGCCGGCGGCGTTTAAGAGGACGGATCAGTCATCATGCCGTCGTGTTCTTCCTTTGAACTACCGCACCGGGAAAGAGGTGCAGGCGAGAGTCGAACTCGCATCCGACGGCGTTCGTCCGTCCCCGTTCGGTCCGGCGATCGGCGGCGATGCTGAGACTGGAGCGAGAGTCTGAGATTGACACGGCCCGTTACGGGGACCGCTGCTTCAGGCTGAACTTCAGTGTCAGCTTGCGCTCCTCACGCGAACCGGTCCTCGCCCGGCCCGCGCCTGTCGCGCACCCCCGCGCTCGCACGCGGGGGCGATCATGGTGGCCACCGACCGGCGTCAGCCGAACAGGTAGCCGAACACCGCGTCACCGACCCGCCTGTCGGTGACCTCGGCGCCGTTGGCCTCCTCGCGGGCGAACTTGACCGCCTGCTGGAGCTTCTCGACGCGCTCCACCAGTTCGTTCACCCGCCGCGCCGGGAGGGCGCCGGAGAACTTCACGGTGGTCCAGTACCCGATCGGCACGTCCTCGTAGTACACCTCGACCTGCGCCGGGTGCTTGTCGGTCGCCTCCGCCTTGACGTGGTTGCGCGGGACCTTCTTCGTACGGATCGTGCGGACCGGGTCGGTCTTCCACCAGTCCGTGGACGGGTCGTGGGACCAGGACTCGGCGGCGTCGAGCGTGGGCAGCTTCTTGACGAAGGTGTGCAGGTCGGTGAGCTGCTTCTCCAGGAAGAGCAGATGGCCGACCGGGACGTCGGCGACGATGGTGCGCCCGTCCACGGTGACGTCCGCGCGGGCCGTGCAGTTCGCCCAGTCCTTCGTGGCCGTCACGTCGAACAGCCGGGTGAGCGACGCGGACATCTCCCGCAGTACGTCCTCGGCCTGCACCTGTACGCGCGTGGACTCGGGCGGCAGCTGCTCGCCCTCCTCGTCCTTCGGCTGGTACGTGCGCGAGATACCGGCCAGCAGTGCCGGCTTCTGCACCTTGTGGTGCGCGGCGTTGACGTCCTGGAGCGACTTGCTCCTGACGCCCTTCTCGACAGCGATGATCTGGTTCAACTTCGCCATGTCGGGCCCCCCTTCGAACGACAGGAACCCTGTCACAGGAGGTGGACATCCGCACACCGTTTTCGGTTCCCTGCGACGGCCGCGGGGCGGTCCGATTCGCACTGCCGAACCCTCCGCGGGCGCCGGTGCGCCACGCCGTACGGCGGCACCCGCGGCAACTCCGCCACGTCACACGGATGTTCGAGTGCCGGGATCGACGGCGCCCCGTGTCTCGTGCGCTGGTGGGTGGTCCGGGCGGTCCCGGGTTGCCCCGATGGCAGCAACCTGCCACCAATTGGGCCCGGCTGGCGCGATGTTGCAGTCGTTCACGAGTGCGGGCGCGGTAGTGCGGGACTCCGCTTCCGGTTCCGGTCACATGCCCGTCAACCCCCTCGCATCGGCCCTTAGGTTCGGCTGGGCGGGGGCCGTTCGGTCGTCGCGCAACGGACACGAGGGAGGACCGAATGGCCAGGATCGCGTCTGGAGGACGCGCGGCGGCGACCGTCGTGGCGGCGCTGGTGCTGGGGGCGACGGGGGCGACGCAGGCGGTGGCCGCTCCGGCCGGCGAGGAGCGGGCCGGAGCGGCCGTCCGGACCCAGGCCGTCGCGGCGGAGGTGGACTACGACACCTGGCAGGCCGACGTGCGCAAGGTGATCGACGAGGCCCGCCCCTACGTCGAGCAGCGGCTGGACGACAGCGCGGGCGAGAAGCCGGCGATCGTCCTCGACATCGACAACACCTCGCTGGAGACGCACTTCCAGACCCTGCCGCCGACGCCCGCCGTCAAGCCGACTCTCGAACTGGCCCAGTACGCCCACAGCAGGGGCGCGGCCGTCTTCTTCGTCACCGCCCGGCCCGACCTGATCTCCTGGATCACGGAGGCGAACCTCAGGTCGGTCGGGTATCCGATCACGGGCCTGTACCAGCGGAACCTCGGTGATCTCTTCCGCGACACGGCCGAGTTCAAGACGTCGAAGCGGGCCCAGATCGAGGCCGACGGGTACACGATCGTCGCCAACATCGGGAACAACACGTCCGATCTGGTGGGAGGCCACGCGGAGCGGACCTTCAAGCTGCCCGACTACGACGGGGCCCTGGACTGACCACACCGGGCCGGCCGGCGTCTCGACCGGCCGGCCCGGACGCGACCGGAGCTCCCTGACGGCAGGCGCCTCCGGCCCTTGCCGTGCAGGCGGGCCGGGGGCGTTCGCGCGAAAATGACCTTGGTAGTTGATAAGGATGTTTCCTCTTCGCAATGAGGTTTTCCGTAATCGTTTCAGACAGGAGTATTTGACGTTACGAAGCTGTCCTGGGTACCGTTCAAGTAACGGGAGTGACGCAGGCAATCGTTGACCATCCCTCAGAGGATGTCCGGTTTGCCGCCTGTGTCTGCTTAGCGGGGGAATGGAGCTCGAAATGCGGGATGTCTGCCGCGTTGCATCTGCGGGACGTACGCCCCTTCGTGGGCTCTGTACGCCCCGCTAGGTTATTTCTCTGGCTGTTTGCACGAGTATTGCCCCGTGCCAGGGTCTTCGCGCCCCAAAAGGGCGCCCCAACTGGGCGGACGGGGACTCCTATTGGTCAAGCTTCAGGGGGAGCTGTGCCAAGTACCTCAGTCAATTACGAGATAGCCAACGATTCCGGGCTCACCGAAGAATGCACGGAATCTCGGCCTTCGAGCGACGAAATAGAGGGCGTGCTGCTTCAGGCCCGGAAACTCGTCGAAATCGCCGTCGACCGCCACCGCAACGTGGAGCGGCTGGTCGCCTCACTCGAACCGGACGAGAATTCCGTCGGGGTCGCCACGGAGCAGATGATCGCCACGGCCCGTCACCACCTGGCCGTCGTCCTCTCCGGTGAGGGCGAGGACGAGACCTACCAGCTGATCGACCAGCTGGGCCGGGCCACCGCACGCGGGGTCGGCGTCAAACTGCTCGGCCGGGTCGGTCTCCTGCGGGACCGCCGCTTCCTGGAGCACCTCGACAAGTACGCACCCGGCGTCGAAACCCGCCTGGCCAGGGCTCCTTTACAGGAGATGGTGCTCGCCGACAGCGTTGTCGGCGCGGTGTGGATCCGCAACGGGATCGCCGTCCGCGAGGCGGTGCTCGTCCGCGCCCCCGCCGTGCTGCGCAACCTGCGCACCCTGTTCGCCGTCTCCTGGTCGAGCAGCGCCGCCCTCGCCGACCACCGGCGCCTGAGCGACCGCTCACGCAGTGCGCTCGGCCGGCGCATCCTCCAGGCCCTCAGCTCCGGGCGCACCGACGAGGCCGCCGCCCGCGAACTGGGGGTGTCGGTGCGCACGTACCGGCGCAACGTCGCGGAAATTACACGTGAGCTGGGGGCGAGCTCGAGATTTCAGGCGGGTGCCCGCGCCGTTGAGCTCGGACTTCTTTCCCCGTCGGGCGACGCGATGGCCGCGGGTACCGGCCAGTTGGCGGGGTAAGAACTTGTCAGGCCGGCCTTTGACAATGGGGAAAACCTCAGGTCGCTGGCAGCTTGTTGTAGCTCTCCTTGTGGGGCGGACAGTCGGGATTGCAGGATCTTCCTGCCTCCACAAAAGGCGTCTGGCCGCTATCTGCGAGGAACGGCATCGATGAGTGACGTGATGATCGAAGCGACGGAGCTGGGCAGATCGTTCGGTGCCACCCGGGCACTCGACGACATCAGCTTTCGGATGGAAAAAGGGCGCGTGCTCTGTCTGCTCGGTCATAACGGGGCGGGTAAAAGCACACTGGTGAGCATTCTCGCCACCGTGCTGCCGCCTACGAAAGGAACGGCGCGGGTCTCCGGATTCGACGTGGTGCGAGAGGCTCGGGACGTGCGCCGCCGCATCGGCCTGACCGGCCAGTTCGCGGCGGTGGACGAGAGCCTCACCGGCCGCGCCAACCTGCTGCTGGTGGCCCGGCTCCTCGGAGCCGGCAAGCGGGAGGCGGCGGCGCGCGCCGAGCAGTTGCTGCACATGTTCGCGCTGACCGAGGCGGCCGACCGGGCCGCGGGCACGTACTCGGGAGGCATGCGCCGCCGCCTCGACCTCGCCAGCAGCTTCGTGGGCCACCCCCAGGTGCTCTTCCTCGACGAACCCACCACGGGGCTCGACCCGGTCAGCCGCAACGCCCTGTGGGACCTCGTCCGTGAGGTGGTGGGCACGGGCACCACCGTGCTGCTGACGACCCAGTACCTGGAGGAGGCCGAGCAGTTGGCGGACCGTGTCATGGTGCTCGGCCGGGGCCGGTGCATCGCGGACGGCACGGTCGCCCAGCTCAAGGAACGACTGGGCGGCAGCACGGTCCGGGCCACCCTCGCCGACCCGAGCGCCACGGCCGCCGCGCTGAACGCCCTGCGCGCGGCGGGTCTCGAACCCGGTCCGGGCGAACCCGCGGGCACGGTCACCGCCGCCGTGGAGGGATCCATCGGACTGGCCGCCGCGGTCCGGGCGTTCGACGCCGCCGGAGTGGAGATCACCGGCATCTCCCTGTCCGAACCGACACTGGACGAGGTCTATCTGGCTCTCGCCGAACAGCGCGCCGACGTCCCGGTCCCCTCCTGAGCACCGGCGCCTCCCCCGCCTCGAACCCGAGCCGCACCAGTGAATCTGTGGACCATCAGCAGGCTGACCGACGCCCGCCCGAGCCCCGCCGCGCCGCCGGGCGCACCCCGGGCCACCGTGCCGTGGACCGCGCGGGTACGCCGGTGGGTCCGCGAACGGCGCGGCGCCCCACGGGACTTCACCCCGCACCACCAACGACGGTCTTGATCCTTCAGGGAGCCCTTCATGACGGCGATCACGCCGACGTACCACTCGATCACCGAGGCGACGATGATGCCGCGTCTCGTCCGGCTCGGCCCCAACCTGTACGGCGCTGTCTTCTCCCTCATGAAGCTGCTGCCCGCGCGCTACATCCTGCGGCGCGCCCACGCCCGGGGCGAGCTGGAGGCCGGCACGGTGATCGTGGAGACCACGTCGGGGACGTTCGGTCTCGCGCTGGCGATGCAGTCCGCCCTCATGGAGCGTGAGCTGATCCTCGTCAGCGACCCGGCGATCGACGCCAACCTGTACCGGAGACTGACCGATCTCGGTGCCACGGTGGAGATCTGCCAGGAGCCCGCGCCGGTCGGCGGCTACCAGGAGGCACGGCTGCGCAGGCTCGCCGAGATCCGCGCGGAACTCCCCTCGACCTTCTGCCCCGAGCAGTACAGCAACCCCGACAACCCGCGCTCCTACGGAGTGGTCGCCGAGCAGATCGCCCGCTCGCTCGGCACCGTGGACTGCCTGGTCGGCCCGGTCGGCTCCGGCGGCTCGATGTGCGGCACCACCCGCGGACTGCGCGAACTGACCCCGCACACCCAGGCCATCGGCGTCGACAGCCACCGCAGCGTGCTCTTCGGCCAGCCCGACGGGCCCCGCTCCCTGCGCGGCCTCGGCAACAGCCTGTGGCCTGCCAACCTCGACCACTCCACCTTCGACGAGGTGCACTGGTGCTCGGCGCCCGAGGCGTACGCGTACACCAGGCGACTGCACGCCACCCACGCGCTGTTCCAGGGGCCGACCAGCGGCGCCGCCTACCTGGCCGCCCAGTGGTGGGCCGACCGCAACCCCGACGGACTGTGCGTCGTGATGCTCCCCGACGAGGGCTACCGCTACCAGGCGACCGTGTACGACGACACCTGGCTCGCCGAGAACGGCCACACGCTGCCCCAGCCGCCCGCCGAGCCGGTCCTGGTCGACTCGCCGGCCGACGCCGGCGACAGCTGGACCCGGATGCTCTGGGGGCGGCGCAGCTACGAGGACGTGCACGGCACCGTGCCGCGCTCCGGCGGATCCCTCCCCGACCCGGTGCTGTCATGAGCGGCACCGGCCGGCTCACCCGCACGCTCGGCGCGCGCACCGCACGCGTCGTCTACGGCGAACCGGGGCCGGACGACATCCGCCGGGAACTCGGGCACACCTCGGTCATCGACCTCGCGCACGTGGTGATGCTCACCGAGTGCGGGCTGCTGCCCCGGGACGCGGCCGCCGCCCTGCTGCGGGCCGTCACCGCCCTGCGCGCCGACGGCTTCCGGGAGTTGTACGACCGGCCGGCGCCGCGCGGCCTGTACCTGATGTACGAGAGCCACCTCATCGAGCGGCTCGGCACGGACGTCGGCGGGAAACTGCACACCGGCCGCTCCCGCAACGACATCAAGGCGACCATCACCGCGATGCGGCTGCGCGACGACCTGACCGACCTGCTCGGCGAACTGCTGCGGCTCCAGGCCGTACTGCTCTCCCGCGCCCGCGCCCACCGGGACGTGGTCATGCCGGTCTACACCCACTTCCAGCCCGCGATGCCCGTCACCTACGGCTACTACCTCGCCGGGATCGCGACCGCGCTGGACCGGGACGTCGACGCGCTGCGGCACGCCGTCGAGGAGCCGAGCCGCTGCCCCCTCGGCGCCGGCGCCGTGTCCGGCACGGACCTGCCCATCGACCCGGCCCGCACGGCCGAACTGCTCGGCTTCGACGGGCCGCCGCTGCACGCCATGGACGCGGTGGCCTCCCGGGACACGCTGCTGCGCGCCCTCGCGGCGGCGGCCGGGGCGGGGCTCACCCTGAGCCGGCTCGCCACCGACCTTCAGCTGTGGAGCACCCAGGAGTTCGGCTTCGTGGAGTTCCCCGAGCGGCTCGTGGGCGGCAGTTCGGCCATGCCGCAGAAGCGCAACGCGTTCCTGCTCGAGCATGTGAAGGCCAAGTCGGCGGCCGCCGTGGGGGCGTGGACCGCCTCGGCCGCCGCCATGAAGTCGACGCCGTTCACCAACTCCATCGAGGTCGGCACCGAGGCGGTCGGCGGCGCCTGGTCGGCGCTGGCCACCGTGCGCGACAGCGTGCTGCTGGCCCAGGTGCTGGTGAGCGGTGCCCGCCCGGACGGCCGGCGGATGGAGCAGCGGGCCCGGGAGGGCTTCGTGACGGCCACCGTGATCGCCAACCGGCTGGTGCGGCAGGGCGTTCCGTTCCGCACCGCGCACCATGTGGTGGGCGCCGCGGTACGCGAGGCCGTCGAGGCCGGTGAGTCCGAGCTGACGAAGATCACGCTGCCGGAGGGCCTGCGGGCCGATGTGAGCGCGGACGTCCCGCCGCTCGCCGAGCTCGTCGCCGAGCACGACCGGGGTGGTGGCCCCGGGGCGTGCGACAACGTCGTCCAGGAGCTCCGGGAGCGGCACGCGGAGCACTCCGCGCGGCTCGCCCGGTACCGTGCCCGGCTGGCGCGGGCGGAACGCGCCCTCGACACGGCGGTCGCCGCCGTGACCGGCGCAGGGGACAAGGGAGCAGAGCGATGAACGGTACGGCGGTCCGCTGGTTCGCCTTTCTGGAGAGCAACACCACCGGGACGGGACGGGAGTTCTGCGCGGCGGCACGGGCCCGGGGCCTGCGGCCGGTGCTGCTGACCCGGGACGCCGGCCGGTATCCCTACGTGACCGAGGACGCCGTCGACACCCTGGTCCTGGACACCTCGGACCTCGAGGCCGTGGTGGAAGCCTGCCGGGGCCTGGCGGAGGACGCCGGGCTGGCCGGGATCACCTCCAGCTCCGAGTACTTCGTGGCGGACGCCGCCCGGACGGCGGCCCGACTCGGGCTGCCCGCGGCCGACGGCGACGCGATCGCCCGCTGCCGGGCCAAGGACCTCCAGCGGGCGGCGCTCGCCGCCCACGGGGTGCCGGTGCCCGCCTGGACGGCGGTCTCCGAGGTGGCCGCGGCGGTGGAGGCGGCCGACGCCATCGGGCATCCGGTGGTGGTCAAGCCGGTGAGCGGCTCCGGTTCCAACGGCGTACGGCTGTGCCGGGACCGGGCGGAGACCGAGGAGTGGGCCCGTCGGCTGCTCGACCGGGCGACGGACGAGCGGGGCAACGCCGTGCCGGGCCGCATCCTGGTGGAGGCGGCCGTCGACGGGCCGGAGTTCTCCGTCGAGACCTTCGACGGAGACGTGGTCACCGTCGTCGCCAAGCACACCGGCCCCGCGCCGCACTTCGTGGAGACGGGCCACGACATCCCCGCCCCCGTGGACCCGGGGACCACCGCCGAACTCGGCGACACGGCCCTGGCGGCCCTCAAGGCGCTCGGGCTCGGCTGGGGCGCCGCCCACACCGAGATCCGCCGGTCCGCCGACGGTCCCGTGGTCATCGAGGTCAACCCCAGGCTCGCCGGCGGCATGATCCCCGTCGCCGTGCGGGCCGCGACCGGGACGGACCTGGTGGACGCCGTGATCGCCCGCGCCGCGGGCCAGGACACGGCACCGCCCGCGGCCTCCGGGGCCCCGGCCGGCCATGCCGCCGTGCGGTTCGTGATGGCGGCCGGCGAGGGACGGGTCACGGCCGTGGGCGGGATCGGCGACGCGGGCGCGGCGCCGGGAGTCGTGGTGGCCGTGCCCAACACGGTCGTCGGCCGGCAGGTGCGGATCACGCACTCGTTCCAGGACCGTCTGGGCTGTGTGGTCGCCACGGGCACCGGTACCGCGCAGGCGGCGTCCCGCGCGGAGCTGGCCGCACGACTGATCAGGATCGAGCTGGAGGAACCGGCGACGCCGGAGGAAGGGAACGGGGGCCGATGAGCGGGCACCGCACACAGCAGACGTACACCAGAATCCCCAGATGGACCATGCCGGGCAGTGACGAGCGCGGGACGGCGGAGCACCGGGAGGAGCTGCCGGCGGCGCTCACCCGGGCGCTGGAGGACCGCGCCGCCGACACCGGTGCCGGGCTGCCGGCGGTGCTGCTCGCCGCGCACGCCCGGGTCCTGGCGACGGTGGCCTCCGAACCCGACCTGCTCATCGGCCTGGTCCCGGCGGCCGGCGGGGCCGAGACGCCGCTGCGCCTGACCGTCACGGACTCCTCCTGGGCCGAGCTCGCCGCCCTCGCGGGCACGGCGCTGGCCGCGTCGCACCGCGCGGAGGCCCGGCCCGAGGTGGTGTTCGACCTGTCGGGCCTCGCGCCGGACGCCACGTCCCCCGACGACCGCTCCGGCCTCGACGACGGCGTCGTGCTGAAGGCGGCCTTCACCCGGGACTCCGCCGGACTGTCGCTGCGGCTGGCCTACGACCGGGCCCACCTCGACGAGGGGTACGCCCGCCGGCTGGCCGGCTACCACCTGCGCGCGCTGCACCTGCTCGCGGCGGACGCCTCCGCGCCCCACCACGGCCGGAGCCTGCTGTCGGACGAGGAGGTCGACACCCATCTGTACGGCCTCGCGGGTCCGCGCGTCGAGCTGACGGACCGGACCTTCGTGGACCACTTCGAGGAGCGGGTGCGCGAGGTGCCGGACGCGGTGGCCGCCGTGCACGGCTCCACCCGCTGGACGTACCGGGAACTGGACCGGCGGGCCAACCGGATCGCCCACGCGCTGCTGGACGCCGGCGTGCGCACCGAGGACGTCGTCGCCGTGGTCATGGACCGCACCCTCGACTGGATCGCCGCGGCGCTCGGCGTGTTCAAGGCCGGCGGCGTCTACCTCCCGGTGCGCCCCGACTTCCCCGCCGACCGGGTGGCGACCCAGTTCAGGCGCAGCGAGTGCGCGTTCGTGCTCACCGAGCCCGGCAGCGCGTCCCTCGCGGACCGGGCGGGCGAACTCACCGGCCGCGCGCCGGCCGTGCTGTCCGTGCCGGAGATCCAGGCGTCCGGCGTCTCCGACGAGGCCCCGGCTGTGCCGATCGCCCCCGGGCAGGCCGCCTACATCTACTTCACGTCCGGCTCCACCGGCGCTCCGAAGGGCGCCCTGTGCGAGCACGCGGGCATGCTCAACCACCTCCATATGAAGCTTGACGACATGGAGATGACGAACGGGACGGCCGAGGTCGTCACCCAGACCGCCTCGCAGTGCTTCGACATCTCCCTGTGGCAGTTCGCGGCGCCGCTGATGGTCGGCGGCAGCGTGCGCGTCGTCGACACGGACGCCCTGCTCGACGTCGCCGGCTTCCTCGACGAGATCGTCACGGGCGGGGTCACCGTCATCCAGATCGTCCCCTCCTATCTGGAGGTGCTCCTCACCCACCTGGAGCAGCACCCCCGTCCGCTCGGGGCGCTGCGCACGGTGTCGGTCACCGGGGAGGCCCTCAAGTACGAGCTGGTGCAGCGGTGGTTCGCCCTGTACCCGGACATCAAGCTGGTCAACGCCTACGGCGCCACCGAGGTGTCCGACGACACCATGCACGAGGTCCTCGACCGGGTGCCGGACCGTGACTTCGTGACGGTCGGCCGGTCCCTGCGCAACGTCAACACCTATGTGCTCGACGAGAACCTGGCGCTGGTGCCGCTCGGCTCGCCCGGGGAGATCGCGTTCTCCGGGGTCTGCGTGGGCCGCGGCTACATCAACGACGAGGAGCGCACCCGCGAGGCGTTCGTGCCCGACCCGTTCCGTCCCGGTACCCGGATGTACCGCACGGGCGACTTCGGGCGCTGGCTGCCCGAGGGGCGGATCGAGTACCTGGGCAGGCGGGACGAGCAGGTGAAGATCCGGGGCTTCCGGATCGAGATCGGCGAGATCGAGAACAAGCTGCTGGGGCTGGCGGGCGTCCGCGAGGCCGCGGTCGTCATCGACGGCACCGGCGACGGGCAGCGCAACCTCGTGGCGTTCTTCAGCGGCGGCGAGGGTGCCGGGGCGGACGCCGAGCCGACCACCGAGCGCGCCCGGGACTTCCTCGCCGGGCTGCTGCCCGAGTACATGGTCCCCACGTACTTCCACCGGCTGGAGCGGCTGCCGCTCACCGAGAACGGCAAGATCGACAAGAAGGCCCTGGTCCGGCTGGCCGGCACCCTGGGCCACGGCGGCGCGGCCTACGCCGCCCCCAGCACGCCCGCCGAGCAGCGGCTGGCCATGCTGTGGGCCCAGGTGCTGGGCGTTCCGCTGGAGCGCATCGGCCGGGCGGACAACTTCTTCGAGCTGGGCGGGACCTCGCTGGCCGCGGTGCGGCTGCTGGTGCAGCTGGACCGGGTGCTGTCCCTGAAGGACCTGGTGGCCCATCCCGTCCTCGCCGACCTCGGGGCGGTGCTCGACGAGCGCGGACGGGGCGGTGAACCGGTCGCCGCACAGGGCCTGTTGCAGCCGCTGGCGAACGCCCGGCATCCGCACCGCACCCTGGTGTGCTTCCCCTACGCGGGCGGCAACGCCGTCAACTTCCGCTCGCTGGCGGCCGAGCTGGAGCGGGACGGCATCGCCGTGCTCGGGGTCGAGCTGCCGGGTCACGACTTCGCGGGCGGCGACGAGCCGATGGCGGACGTCCCGGAGATCGCCCGGCGGGTCCGGGACGAGATCACCGAGCGGGTCACCACGCCCGTGCTGCTGTGGGGCCACTGCGCCGGCGCGGCCGCGGCGCTGGAGACGGCCCGGCTGCTCCAGGAGGCGGGCCGTCCCGTCGAGCGGGTCTTCGTCGGCGCGCTGCTGCTGGAGGACACCGAGGCGCTGCGCGCGGAGATGGCGGACGTCTCCGAGGCGGACACCCGGGACCTGCTGAACCGGCTGCGCGCCGACAACGCGTACGTCGAGCTCGACGAGCTCAAGCCGGAACGGGCCGACGTGGTCGGACGGGCCTACCGGCACGACGTACTGACCGCCAACAGCCATCTGATCCGGATCCGTGAGGACTCCGGGAGCCATCGGATCGACGCCCCGGTCGACGTGGTCGTCGCCCGCGACGACGCCTCGACGGCGCGGTTCGACGAGCGGCACGGCGACTGGAAGCTCGTCTCCGACCGGGTGACCCTCCACGAGCTGGGCCAGGGCGGGCACTACTTCGTCAGCACACGACCGGCGGACACCGCCGCACTGGTGCGGGCCGACTGCCCGAGGCCCGCGCACCGGGACTAGGAGGACCAGGGTGACGACGATCGACACGAGGACGCTGCCCGCGGACTACCGCCGGGTGGCCGCCACCGGGGTCAGCTCGGCCTTCGGCACGTTCGGTGAGCTTCTCCAGGGCGTCCTGCCGGAGGCGGACGGCGACTTCCTGGTCACCCTGCCCGTCGCCCGGTGGGCCGTGGCCCGCTTCGAGGTGACCCCGCACACCGACGCGCTGGAGGTGTGGCCCCCGCACAAGAAGAAGGCCCTGCGGCTCACTTCGATGATCATGGAGGACGCGGGGCGGCCCGCGGGCGGTGTGCTGAAGATCGACAGCACACTGCCCGAGGGCAAGGGACTGGCCAGCTCCTCGGCGGACCTGGTGGCGACGGCCCGCGCCGTCGCCAACGCCCTGGAGGAGCCGATGCCGCCGCGCCGCATCGAGTCGTACCTCGCCAGGATCGAACCGACCGACGGGGTGCTGTACCGGTCGGTGGTGGCCTTCCACCACCGCAGCGTGCGGCTGCGCGCCCGGCTCGGCTCCCTGCCGTCGATGGCGGTGGTCAGCATCGACGAGGGCGGCGCGGTGGACACGGTCGACTTCAACAGCATCCCCAAGCCGTTCACGGCGGCGGACAAGCGGGAGTACGCCCGGCTCCTGGACCGGATCAGCGGCGCCGTGGCCCGGCAGGACCTGGCCGAGGTCGGCGCGGTGGCGACCGCCAGCGCCCGGATGAACCAGGTGCTGCGGCACAAGTGGTCACTGGAGCCGATGATCGCGATCTGCCGCGAGGTGGGCGGTCTGGGCGTGGTCGTCGGGCACAGCGGCACGACGCTCGGGATCCTGCTGGACACCTCGTCGCCGCACTGCCACGGCCGGCTCACCGCCGCCGCGCAGGCCTGCCAGGAACTGGCCGGCGACGTGACGGTGTACCGCACGCTGAGTTTCCACTGACCCTGAGCAGAACCGGAACCGAAAGGGGCCGCACCCGTGAACCCGGGTGCGGCCCCCTCGCTTTGGCGTGCGGTTACGGCTGGAACGGTTCGCCGAGACCGACCACGATCTCCCGTTCCCCCCGGTGGGGTTCGCGGCTGTGCGCCGTGCGGACGTTGTCGACGACGAGGAGGTCGCCGCGCCGCCACGGCTCGCGGACGGTGTGCTTCTCGTACACCTCGTTGATCAGGTCGACGGTCTCCCGGTCCAGTGGTGTGCCGTCGCCGCAGAACGTGTTGAAGGGCAGGCCCTCGGGGCCGAACTCGGCCGTGAGGAACTCGCGGACCTCCGGGGCCATCGTCCACTCGTTGAGGAACGCGATCTGGTTGAACCAGCACCGCTCCCCCGTCTCCGGGTGCCGTACGACGGCCGGGCGGGTCTGTACGGTGCGCAGCGCGCCGTCGGCGTCCCAGCGTGCCTCGATGCCGTGCTCGGCGCAGTAGCGGTCCACCTCCGCGCGGTCGTCGGTGCCGAAGGCGTCCTGCCAGGTGATGCCGACGAAGGGGTTGTAGTGGCGGGTGAGCCGCCAGCCGTGCCGCTCGAAGCGGGCGACCAGGTCCTCGGGCAGGTCGCGCAGCACGGCCCGGCTGTCGGCGATCGCGGTGATGCCGCCGTCGGCCGGCGGGGTGAGGCAGGCGAACGCCATCAGCCTGGGGGCGGACGGCGCGTAACTGAGTTCGTGGTGCATGCACATGGGCTGGTCGGCCGGCCAGTGCGAGGAGGAGTACACGCCCTGTCCGTAGGTGTCGCGCGGCGCGAACCCCTCGCGTTCGATCAGGGGTTCGCCGATGATCCGGCCGACGGCCGCGACGGTGGTCGCCCGGTTGTCCAGGCGCAGCCCGCGCACCAGGACGGCGCCGTTGCGGGCGACCGCCTCCCTGATCTCCGGGCGGCGGGCGGTGAGCCACTCGACGGCGGCGGCTCCGGGTGGCGCCTCGGTCGCGTCGAGGCGGACGAGCGGGCCTGTTCCGGTTCCGGGCATGGTGCGATGCCTCTTTCGTCTCTCGGAGGGGGCGCGCCGCGTCCGTCGACGGGCGCGGGGGGATGCGGTTCAGGCGGGCGGGCGCATGAACGCCCGTACGGCGGTGATCGATCCGACGACGGCGACCAGGACACCGGCGCCCAGCGCGGACCACACCTGGGTGCCGAGCGGCTGGTCGAGGGCGAGTGCGCGGTTGGCCTCCATGGCGTACGACAGCGGGTTGACCGTCGCCAGTGCCTGGAGCCAGTCCGGCAGCCGCTCCTTGGGGACGAAGGCGCTGGAGGCGAACATCAGCGGGAACGTGACCAGATAGCCGGCGCTCTGCATGGCCTCGGAGTTGCGCAGCCACGCCCCCAGCGCGAGGAAGATCCAGGTCATCGCCCAGACGACGACGCAGGTCAGCAGGATCGCGGCCGTCAGCCCGAACGGGCCGCCCGCCGGATCGGCGTCCAGGAACACCACGGCCACCACGACGAGCATCACCAACTGGGCGGTGGTGCGCAGCAGATCGGCGAAGCTGCGGGCGAACAGCAGCAGCGGGGCGTGGATCGGCAGGGTGCGCAGCCGGGCCACCGCCCCGTTGTCCATGTCGCGCACCAGGCCGATGCCGGAGGCGACCGCGGGGCCGATTCCGGTGGTCACCAGCAGGGCCGGGAGCAGGAAGTCCAGGTAGGCCACGCCGTCGGGCAGGTGCCCGCGGTCGACGATGACTCCGAAGACCTCGCTGAGCAGCAGCAGCATGAACACCGGCTGGAGCATGCTGAGGACGACGACCTTGACGTTCGTGAAGTTCGCCCTGACCGAGCGGCCGGTGAGGATCAGCAGCTGCGCCATGAGGCCGCTGCCCCGCCAGGTCGGCGCCGGCGCGGCCGTGAGCGGCGCGGTGGGCGGCGGCGAGGTGGTGGTCATGGGGTTCCTCCGGTGTCGTAGGCCCGTTGCACACGGGACAGCGCCGCGAGCAGATCGGCGGACGTGACCTTGCGGGCGGCGGACACGGCCGCCCCGGCGAGGGGCAGCGCGCCGGTGTCCCCCCAGCGGAGCCGTCCGTCGTGGTCGATGAAGCTCCTGGCCCGTCCCGCGTTGTCGGGGTGCAGGCAGTAGGGGATGTCGAGCAGGCCCCGCCGGAAGGCCGTCAGCAGGGCGGTGCCCACGTCGTCGTGCAGGTCCAGCACGGCGTGGACGAGGGTGCGGGCCTCGGCGTACACCTCGGAGTCCGCGTCGGGCGGGCCGGGGGGCGGCGCGGGGGTGGTGGCCGCGGCGCGGGCGGCGGTCTCCAGCGCCTCCACGTTGTCGGCGACGGTGGGGATGCGGTGCCCCTCGGCGGCGGTCTTCACGATCAGCCGGGAGGCCCCCGAGGTCACCGCGAGCCGGGCGGCCGCCTCGAGGAGGCTCAGCGCGCCGTCGCGCGAGAGGGGGTAGACGCCCATGTAGGCGTAGAGCACCACGTGCCAGTCGACGGGCCCGAGCAGTTCCCCGGCGAGGCGTTGCAGGGCGGCGACCGCTTCCAGGTCCTGTTGCGGGCTGGTCTGCTGGGCGTAGCTCAGGGACACGCTGCGCAGGCCGTGCCGGGCGAAGAACAGGCCCTCCAGGACGCTCACCGCGACCAGCACGGCCGGTGGGCACAGCTGCCCGAGCATGCAGCCGCCGAAGCTCTCCAGGTGCGGCACCCGGCCGTCCCCGGTGTGCGCGGCGAGCATCTCGCAGGCCGTGCGCCAGGCGGCGACCGCGTCCGCCAGCGGGGTGCGGCCGTAGGGCAGGCAGTACGAGACCGGCCCGCCCTCCGTGGCGTCCAGGCCGAGGCCGAGCAGCGCGGAGACGATGTGCTCGGGCCGCGACGAGCCGTGTCTGACCTGGACGGGGAAGGAGGCGTCGTGGATGCCGTCGAGCACGGCCCGGGTGGTGTCCGGGGGGTGGGTGCAGATCGGGTAGCCGTTGAGCGTGACACCGTCGGCCAGCGCCCTGCGGGCGGCCTCCAGGTCGCGCACCCGGGTGTAGCTGTCCAGGGTCAGCGTCCCCACGGTGACGGCGTCGGCGGCCCGGGTGCGGGCCAGGCCCTCGCGCATCCGCCGGGGGTCGCTGAACCCCATCCGGGGCTGGACGACGAGTGTGCCGCGGGCCCGGGCCGCGGCCACGAAGTCGCCGAAGGGCACCTGCGTCACGACACCGCTCGGACGGGCAACCGGGACACCAGGTCGCGGAACGCGGTCACGTCCCCGTCGTCGAAGACCCGGTCGTAGCCCGCCGCGAGCAGCCGGCGCACCTGGCCGACGTTGCGCAGCCCGTCGGTGCCGAGCTTGCCGCCGATCACCATCGTGGTGCCGGCGAGTTCCGGGCGGGGGCGCAGGGCGCGGACCAGCCGGAGGCCGTCCTGGTGACCGTGGCCGTTGACGCTGCTGACGACGATCAGGTCGGGGCGGAGTTCGACGGCGGAGCGCAGCACCAGGTCGTCGGGGACGCAGGGGCCGAGGTTGGTGACGTCGTGGCCCCATTCCTCCAAAAGGAGTTGGAGATAGACGAGATTCCAGGTGTGGGCGTCGGAAGAGGTGCCGGTGACCAGCACGGAAGGCATATGGATGCCAGGCATGGAATTCATCGGAATCCCGGAGTCGGGGAGTGCCGGAAGTTCCGGGTGCGAACACCCTGGAACGCGGCGCACTCGGCGGCTGGAAGCTTCTGCGGAATTGCGGTCCGGCCTCGACTCTACTGCCGCGGGCGGGCCCCGAACTGCGGATCGGCTGGCCGGTACTGGCCGTGCCGCCCTCGAACTGCCAGCCCTTACGAGTGTTTTGTCCCCCTTGCTGGGGGGCGGGCGGGCTGCGGGTGCAGTTTGCTGTCAGTCGCCTTCCCCACCCCTGAGGGAGCCGGTAGAAAGTCACGGCAGTGCCGATTCGGCGCGCGGAAAACCCCGTTCGCGACCACGAAGGGCAGGCCACGAATATGGCGGGAATCGTCACCGCCCCCAGTGTTACCGCAGTGCTCCGGCAGCATGCGGAAAACCGGCCGGAAAAAGAGGCGGCGGCATTTGTGACGGATCCCCTCCGGGAGGACGGGGCGCGGTGGCTGACCCATGCCGAACTGGACGCGCGGGCCCGGAGTCTGGCCGTACGGCTGCACGAGTCCGGGATCGGACCCGGTGAGCGTGCCCTGCTGCTGTACCCCGCCGGGCTCGACTTCCTGGTCGCGTACTTCGGCTGTCTGTACGCCGGCGTCGTCGCGGTTCCCTCCTCGCTGCCCGGTCGCTACCGCCACGAGCGGCACCGGGTCCGGCGCATCGTGGACGACTCGGGCGCCGCGGCCGTCCTGACCGACACCCCGACCCGCGGCGACGTCGAGGACTGGATCGCCGAGGAAGGGCTCGGCCGTCTCCCCCTGACGGCCACCGACGACGGCGCCGGCCCCGGCCCCGACGGCTGGACGATGCCGCCCACCGACCACTCCACCCTCGCCGTGCTCCAGTACACCTCGGGCTCCACCGGAGACCCCAAGGGCGTGATGATCAGCCACGGCAATCTGCTGCACAACTCGGCCAACCTCGCCGAGGTCATGAAGCTGGACGACACCATGCGCGCCGGCGGCTGGATCCCCCACTTCCACGACATGGGCCTGATGGGCCAGATCATGACGCCGCTGATGCTCGGCTCCGCCACCGTGCTGATGAGCCCCGGCACCTTCCTCAAGCGGCCCCATCTGTGGCTGCGCATGATCGACCGGTTCGACATCCGCTACTCCGCCGCGCCCGACTTCGCCTACGAGCTGTGCAGCCGGCGGGTCACCGACGCCCAGGCCGAGGGGCTCGACCTCTCCCACTGGCGGCACGCCGTCGACGGCTCGGAACCGGTGCGGTCCGCCGTCCTCGACCGCTTCCAGAAGCGGTTCGCGCCCTACGGGCTGCGCGCCGAGACGCTCGCCCCCAGCTACGGCATGGCCGAGGCGACCCTCTTCGTGTCCGGCGCCGTCGACAGCCCGCCGAGCAGCCTGCGGGTCGACGCCGGCGCCCTCGAGCGCAACGAGTTCCGGCCCACCACCGCCGCCGACGAGTCCGGCCGGGAAGTCGTCAGCTGCGGCCCGCCGTTCGGCACCGAGGTGCGTGTCGTCGACCCCGACACCCTGCGCACCCTGCCCGACGGCGCCGTCGGGGAGCTGTGGCTGCGCGGCCCCGTCGTCGGGCACGGCTACTGGGGGCGTGAGGCGACCAACGAGGCCGAGTTCCGGGCCACCACCGCCGAGGGCGACGGCGGCTACCTGCGCACCGGCGACCTCGGGGCCCTGCACGAGGGCGAGCTCTACGTCACGGGCCGGATCAAGGACGTGCTCAACCTGCGCGGCCGCAACCTCTACCCGCAGGACATCGAGCACGAACTGCGGGTCCAGCGGCCGGAGCTGGGCAACCTGGTCGGCGCCTGCTTCGCCGTCCCCGGCGCGGGCGGACAGGGCCAGGACGACGTGCTGGTGGTCACGCACGAGGTCCGCGGCATCAAGGACGAGGAGCGGCTGCGGGAGCTCGCCGCGGACATGCGGCTCACCGTCGCCCGCGAGTTCGGCGCCCCCGTCGGAGCCGTGCTGCTGCTGCGGCCCGGCGGAGTGCGCCGCACCACCAGCGGCAAGATCCAGCGGTCGGCGATGCGCGACCTCTTCCGGGCCGGCGCGCTGGAGCCGACGTACGCGGACTACCAGCCCCCTCTGCGGCCCATGGCCACGACCGGCGAGCAGGCACCGGCATGACGACGACGACCCCGGCCGCCCCCGTGGCCGCCCCCCTCGCGGAACTGACCCGTCTCCTCGGCGAACTGGCCGCCCCCGGAGGCCCGTTCTCGGGTGAGCGGCTCGCCGCCCTCGACGAGCGGGAGGCCTTCCCCACCGAGGCGTGCCGCGCCCTCGACGACTTCGGCCTGCCCCGCTACTACGTGCCCACCGAACACGGCGGCGCCCTCGACGACTTCGGCATGGTGACGCGGCTGCTGCGGGCGGTGTCCCGGGTGGACCTGACGGTGGCGGCCGCCCACGGCAAGACGTATCTCGGGGCCGTCTCCACCTGGATCGCCGGCGACCCGGCCCGGGCGGCGCTGCTGGGCCGCCGGATCGGCGAGGGCGCGGTCGTCTCCTGCGCGCTGACCGAACGGCACCACGGCAGCGACCTGCTGGCCGGCGAGGTCACCGCCCACCCGGTGGACGGGGAGGGCGGCGGCTGGCGGCTCACCGGTGAGAAGTGGCTGATCAACAACATCACCCGGGCCGACCTGGTCACCGTCCTGGCCCGCACCGACCCGGAGGGCGGCCCGCGCGGCTTCAGCCTCTTCCTCGTCGACAAGGAGCGGCTCGCGCCCGGCGCCCTGTCCCCGCTGCCGAAGGTGCCCACGTACGGGATCCGCGGCGCCGACATCAGCGGCCTCGCCTTCCACGACGCGCTGCTGCCGTCGGACGCGCTCATCGGCGAGCCCGGCCAGGGCATCGAGATCATTCTCAAGGCCCTGCACGTGACCCGCACGGGCTGCATGGGCATGTCCCTCGGCGCGGGCGACCACGCCCTCGACCTGGCCGCCCGGTTCACCGCGGACGCCACCGACGACGACGGCACACCCCTCGCGGAAATCCCGTACGTCCGCCGCGAGTTGGGTGAGGCCGTGGCCGGTCTGCTGCTCGCGGAGGCCACCGGAGTGGTCGCGACGCGCTCCGTGCACGCGCTCACCGGCGAGATGAGCGTCGTCTCCGCCGTCGCCAAGGCGTACGTACCGGCCCAGGTCGACGACCTCGTGGCCCGCCTCCTCCACACCCTCGGCCCCTACGGCCTGGTCGACGCCGACCCGCACGGACGCTTCGCCAAACTGGAGCGCGACCACCGCATCATCGGCATCTTCGACGGCAGCAGCCTCGTCAACCGCAACGCCCTGATCGACCAGTTCCCCCGACTGGCCCGCGCCTACCGCAAGGGCCGCCGGGACGACGAGGGCCTCACCGAGGCGACCGACGTCCACGCCCCGCTGCGCCCCTTCCGCCCGGAGGCCCTCAGCCTGCTCTCCGGTACCGGCGCCTCCGTCGTCGCCGCACTGCCGGCGGCCGTGGACCGCGTCCGGGAGCTGACGGCGTCCGGGGACGCCTCCGGCAGGCTCGCCGCCCTGGCGGACGGGCTCCGGCGGGCCGCGGACGGGCTGCACGAACGGATGGCGGCCGTGCGCTACTCCCCTCGTGCCGTGCCCGGCCACGCCTTCGGGCTCGCCGAGCAGTACGAGCTGTGCTTCGCCGCGGCGGCCACGCTCCACCTGTGGCTGCGCCGGCCCGGCCGCGTCGACGAGACCTGGCTGCGGGGCTGCCTGGTGAAGGCCCTCACCGACCTCGGCGAACCCGTCGAGGAGGTCGACCGCGACGCCCTCGACGTCCTCGCGGACACCTTGCTGTCCGCACCCCCCGGCACGCTCCCCTCATTCCTCGACCCCCTGGAGGGCACGACCCGATGACCACGGTCACCGCCCCCACCGGCCCCGCCGACGCCGTCGAACAGCACCTCGGCGACCCGTACGACACCGCCAACCCCCACGGCTTCGGAGCGATCCTGGCCGCACGCGAGGCGGGCCGTCCACAGGACGGGGACCTGCTCCCCGACGGTCTCACGGAGGGCGCGCACCTCACCCCCGAGGCCTGGCTGCACGCGCTGCGCGCCCTGTACCGCCGCTCGCCCCGCCTCGGCCGTACCGTCCGCGCGGACCTCCCCGACAACGAACCGCGCGCCACGGCCCTGGCCGTCGGAGCCTGCGTCGGAGCCCTCGATTCGGCACTCCGCGTCACGGTGCGGCACCTGCGGGGCCGCCGACTGTACGGCGCGCCCGCCATCGACATCCCCCATCTGCGGGAGGTGCTCGCGGGAGTCCACGCCGACCTGCTGCTGTGCGACGTCCTGACCGGCCTCGCGGTCCGCGGCGAGGACGCGCTGCCCGGCCGGGAGGGCGCCCACGAGCAGGCGGTGCTCGGGCTGGTGCCGCGCGTCCTCCAGGGCGCCCTCGACCGCCTGTCCGTCCTGATGGGGTCGCGCTTCTACATCCGGGAGGGCGAAACCGCCGTCTTCCAGCTGCTGCTGAACGAGACCCAGCGGGAACTGTTCGCCCCGGCGCGGGGACCGCGCCCGGCCCCCGGCCCCCTGCCGTTCACCGAACTGGTCACGGCCCCGCCCGTCACCGCCCTCCTGGACCCCGAGCTGTCGGCGGCCGCCCCCGGCCGGATCCTCACCACGCCGGCCCGGCGCGCACCGCAGCCCTCGGGTGCCGTCCAGCAGCGCCTGTACGCGGACCTGGTCCGCCGCTACGACGGCGCCCGCACCTTCGACCTGGCCGAACGCCGGCTTCCCGACCGCCCCTGACCCGTCCCCGCTTCTCCGAAAAGGACAGCTCCATGCCCGAGTCCGACCTCGAGACCCCCACCGCCGAGAGCCTCGCCCGCTGGCTCACCGACTGCGTGGCCACCCATCTGGAACGCCCGGTCGACACGATCGACCCCACGGTGCCGCTCTCCAACTACGGGCTCGACTCGCTCTACGCCCTGTCCGTCATCGCCGAGCTGGAAGACCACCTCGACATCTCCGTGGACCCGACGTTCATGTGGGACAACCCCACGATCGACGCGCTGAGCAAGGCCCTCGCCGAGGAACTGGCGCTCAACGACTGACGGTCACGGCCGCCCTCCGCGCCCCACGCACCGCCGCCGCCCCACCGCGCCCGCAGCCCTCCCCCCGCAGTCCACCACCTCCGCAGAATTGAGAGGACCGCACCGCCATGTCCGAAGCCCGTCTGCTCCGTCGACCCGTCTCCGCCGCGCAGTCCGGCATCTGGGTCGCCCAGCACCTGCACGCGGACAGCCCCCTCTACAACTGCGGCGGCTACTACGAGATCGCCGGCCCGGTCGACACCGAGGTCCTCGCCGAGGCGGTACGGCGGGGCGTCGAGGAGACCGAGGCCCTGCGCTCGTACTTCGCCCAGGAGGAGCGGGACACCGACAGCGGCCCGGAGGTCACCCTCCACCAGCTCGTGGAGCCCACCGAGCCCGAACCCCTGCGGTTCCTCGACCTTCGCTCGGCCGCCGACCCGGAGGCCGCCGCCCACCGGTGGATGAACGCGCGCATGGCCAGGCCCTTCGACCTGACCCGCGGCCCCGTGAGCGAACAGGCCCTGCTCACCCTCGCCGACGACCGGCACTGGTACTTCCACGGCTACCACCACGCCGTCCTCGACGGCTTCGGCCAGTCCGTCTACGCCGCCCGCGTCGCGGCGCTCTACTCCGCCCTGCTCACCGGGGACGAGCCCGCGCCCACCGGCTTCGCGACCCTGGACCGGGTCGTCGCCGACGAGGCGGCCTACGCCGGCTCACGACGGCACACCCAGGACCGCGCCCACTGGCGGGAGGTCTTCGCGGACCTGCCCGACCCGGTCTCCCTCGCCGGCCGCGCGTCCACCAGCACCCACAGCGTGCGCCGCCATCTCCACACCCTGCCGGCCCCGCTGGCCCACCGTCTCACCGAGACGGCCGCCCGCCTGGGCGTGCAGTGGCCCGCCCTGGCACTCGCCGGCACCGCCGCCTTCTTCCACCGGATGACGGGCCGCACCGACTTCACCTTCAGCCTGCCGCTCGCGGGACGCACCGGCCGTACGTCCCTGACCACCCCGAGCGCCATGGTCAACGTGCTGCCCCTGCGCGTGACGCTCACCCCGGACACGCCCTTCGCGGACCTGGCCGCCCAGGTGTCCCGGTCCCTCGCCGACGTCATCCGCCACCAGCGCTTCCGCGGCGAGGAACTCATCCACGAACTGGGCCTCTCCGGCGCCGGCCAGGCCCGCCTCGGCCCGACCGTCAACATCATGGCCTTCGCCGGCGAGCCCCTCTTCGGCACCACCCCCGCCGTGGCCCACCCGCTGTCCACCGGCCCCGTCAACGATCTGAAGATCAACTTTTACGGTACGGCCGAATCCCGCGCCGGCATCCGCGTCGAACTGGACGGCCACCACGAGCTGTACGGCGAGGACGAACTCATCGGCCACATGGGCCGGTTGGTCAGGGTCCTGGAGTGGGTGGCCGACCGCGGCGACAAGTCCCCGATCTCCGAGGTGGAGGTGCTGGAGGAGGCCGAGCGGGAGCGGGTGCTGTCGGGCTGGCAGGGGGCCTCGCGCGCGGTGCGTGGGGTGTCGCTGCCGGAGCTGTTCACCGAGCAGGCGGAGCGGTCGCCCGATGCCGTGGCTGTCGAGTGCGGCCAGCAGTCGCTGACCTACGGCGAGTTGGACGCCTGGTCGGGGCGCGTCGCCGGGTGGCTGCGGGCGCAGGGTGTGGAGCGGGGTTCGTTCGTCGCGGTGAAGCTGCCGCGGTCGGTGGAACTCGTCGTGGCGCTGCTGGCCGTCACCAAGGCAGGCGCCGCGTATGTTCCGGTGGACCCGGAGTACCCGGCGGAGCGGGTCGCGCACATCCTCTCCGACGCCTCGCCCGTGCTCGTCATCGATGACACGGCGATGCTGGAGCAGGGCGAAGCTCCGCTGGAGGCCGTCCGTGTCGACCCTCACGACCCGGTGTATGTGATCTATACGTCCGGTTCCACTGGGCGGCCCAAGGGTGTCGTGGTCGAGCACGCGTCGGTGGGGGCGTATCTGGAGCGGGCGCGGGACGTGTATCCCGATGCGTCCGGTACGGCGCTCCTGCACTCGTCGGTCGCCTTCGACCTGACCGTCACCGCGCTGTACACGCCGCTGGTCAGCGGCGGACGCGTGGTGCTGACCGAGCTGGACGAACACGCTGCCGCGTCCGGACAGCCCTCGTTCATGAAGGTCACCCCGTCCCACCTGGGCATGCTCGAAGCACTTCCGGAAGAGACCTCCCCTTCGGGAACCCTGATCACCGGCGGTGAGGCCCTTCTCGGCGAGGCCCTGGCCGCCTGGCGGTCGGCCCACCCGGACGTCACCGTCATCAACGCCTACGGACCCACCGAAGCCACCGTCAACTGCACGGACTTCCGGATCGAGCCCGGCGATGTGGTGGGTTCGGGTCCCGTGCCGATCGGCCGGCCGTTCTGGAACACCCGCGCCTACGTCCTCGACGAGCGCCTGCGCCCGGTCCCGCCCGGCGTCACCGGCGAACTGTATGTCGCCGGCGTCGTCCTCGCCCGCGGCTACCACAACCGTCCGGACCTGACCTCGGAGCGGTTCGTCGCCGATCCCTACGGGCCTTCCGGCGCACGCATGTACCGCACCGGAGACACCGCCCGCTGGACCCACACCGGCCAGCTCGTCTACGCCGGCCGCGTCGACGACCAGGTCAAGGTCCGCGGCTTCCGCATCGAACTCGGCGAGATCCAGGCCGTGCTGATGTCCCACCCGCACGTCACCCAGGCCGCGGTCATCGTCCGCGAGGACCGCCCCGGCGACCAGCGCCTCACCGCGTACATCGTCGGCACCGACACGGACGACGACCTGCACGCGCACGCAGCCGCGCACCTCCCGGCCTACATGGTCCCGTCCGCCTTCATCACCCTCGACGAACTCCCCCTCACCCCCAACGGCAAGCTCGACCGCCGCGCCCTCCCCGCCCCCGAGCAGGACCAGGAAACCGGTGAGGGACGGGCTCCCCGCACTCCCCAGGAGGAAGTGCTCTGCACCCTCTTCGCCGAAGTCCTCGGCGTCGACGGCGTCACCATCGACGACGACTTCTTCCGACTCGGCGGACACTCCCTCCTGGCCACCGCGCTCAGCAGCCGGATCCGCACCGTCCTCGGCGCGGAACTCCCCATCCGCCAGCTCTTCGAGACACCCACCGTCGCCGGTGTCACCGCCGCGCTGGAGCAGGGGTCGGCCCCGGTCCCCGTACAGCGTCCCGGTGTCACGGCCGGGCCGCGGCCCGCCCGCGTCCCCGTCTCCTACGCCCAGCAGCGGCTTCGCTTCCTGAGTCTGCTGGAGGACGGCAGCACCGCCTACAACGCGCCCGGCGCGTTGCGGCTGACCGGCGCCCTGGACCGGGAGGCGCTGCGGCTGGCCCTCGCGGACGTCGTGGCCCGGCACGAGAGCCTGCGGACCGTCTTCGCCGAGGACGAGGGTGGCTTCACCCAGGTGATCCTGGAGCCGTACGAGGTGGCCGTCGGGTTCGACGTCGTCGCCGTGGACGAGGAGCGGCTCGGGGCCCGGCTGGCGGACGCGGCGCGGTACCCCTTCGACCTGGCGACGGAACCGCCCCTGAGGGCCACACTGTTCGAGGTCGGCGACGACGAGCACGTCCTGCTGCTGCTCCTGCACCACATCGCCGGCGACGGCGCGTCGATGCGTCCGCTGGCCCGTGACCTGGCGACGGCGTACGCGGCCCGGGTGCGGGGCGCGGCCCCGGAGTGGGCGCCGCTGCCGGTGCAGTACGCCGACTACAGCCTGTGGCAGCGGGACGTCCTCGGCTCCGAGGACGACCCCGACAGTGAGATCTCCCGCCAACTCGCCTACTGGACCGGCACCCTGGCCGGAATCCCCGACCAGCTGGAGCTGCCGTTCGACCGGCCGCGCAGTGAGGTGGTCACCCAGCGCGGTGGGCAGGTGTCGCTGCGGATCCCGGCCGAACTGCACGAAGCACTGACCGAGTTGGCGCGGACGACGCGCTCCAGTCTGTTCATGGTGTTCCAGGCGGGGCTCGCCGCGTTGCTGACGCGGCTGGGCGCGGGCACCGACATTCCCGTCGGTTCGCCGATCGCGGGCCGTACCGACGCGGCGGTGGAGGAGCTGGTCGGGTTCTTCGCCAACACGCTGGTGCTGCGCACCGACACCTCGGGCGACCCGACGTTCACCGAGCTCGTGGAGCGCGTACGGGCCCGGAGCCTGGAGGCGTACGCGCACCAGGACCTGCCGTTCGAGCGGCTGGTGGAGGCGGTCAACCCGGAGCGCTCGCTGTCCCGGCACCCCCTCTTCCAGGTGTGCCTGACCCTGCACAACACCGACCCGCGCGCCATCGTCGCCGAGGAGGCGCGGCTGCCGGGGCTGGCGGTGGAGCTGGAGCGGCTCCCCATCGAGGACACCAAGTTCGACCTCAACTGGGAGCTGACGGAACGCTTCGACGGCGCGGGCCGGCCCGCCGGGATCACCGGTGACCTGGAGTTCTCCGCCGAGCTGTTCGACCGGAGCACCGCCCGCTCCGTGGCCGACCGCTTCGTGCGCCTCCTGACCGCGATGGCCCGGGGCGCCGACCGGACGATCGGCTCCGTCGACGTCCTGGACCCGGCCGAGCGGACGGCGGTGCTGGACGAGTGGAGCGACGCGGCCCGGCCCGCCGTGGCCGCCGCCCTGGCCGGTGCGTCCCTGCCCGGTACGGCGGACGGCGCCCGCGCGTACGTCCTCGACGACGCCCTGGCTCCGGTGCCGCCCGGGGTCGTGGGCCGGCTGTATGTGACGGGTTCCGGTCCGGGCGGGGAGGCCGCGGAGCAGGAGCGGTGGCTGCCGTGTCCGTTCGGCCGGGCGGGCTGGATGTACCGCACGGGCCGGTCCGCGCGTTGGTCGGCCGACGGTGAGCTGCGGCTCGTCGAGGTGCCCGGGGACGCGGACGCGGGGGCGGCGGAGGTGTGGCCCGCCCGGTCCCGGGGGCCGCGCAGCCCGCGGGAGCAGATCCTGTGCACCGTCTTCGCCGAGCTGCTCGGCGTCGCCTCGGTGGGCATCGACGACAACTTCTTCGACCGCGGCGGCCACTCGCTGTCCGCGGTGCGGCTGCTCAGCCGGATCCGCGCGGTGCTCGGCGTGGAGCTGTCCATCCGCCGGCTCTTCGAGAACCCGACCGTCGCGGGCGTCGTGGAGGCGCTGGACGAGGCCGCGGGTGCCCGCCGGCCGGTCACGGCCGTGGCCCGCCCCGCGCGTGTCCCGCTGTCGTTCGCCCAGCAGCGCCTGTGGTTCCTCAACCACCTGGAGGGGCCGAGCGCCACGTACAACATCCCGGTGGCGCTGCGGTTGAAGGGGGCGCTCGACCGGGCCGCGCTGCGTCAGGCGCTCGCCGATGTCGTCGCCCGGCACGAGTCGCTGCGGACCCTCTTCGCCGAGGACGCGGGCGGGGCGCGGCAGATCGTCCTGCCGGCTGGCCACGCGGCGCCGGAACTGACCGAGGTCGACGTCACCCACGGCGAGTTGGACGACCGGGTGCGGGACGCGGCGTCCCACCCCTTCGACCTCACCAACGAACTCCCCCTGCGGGCCTGGCTGTTCTCCGCGCACGACGGGGAGCGGGTGCTCGTCCTGGTGGTCCACCACATCGCCGGTGACGGCTGGTCCATGGGGCCCCTCGCCCGCGATCTGTCCCTCGCCTACACCGCCCGCGCCCGCGGTGACGCGCCTGCCTGGACGCCGCTGCCCGTCCAGTACGCCGACTACACGCTGTGGCAGCGTGAGGTGCTCGGTTCCGAGGACGACCCGGACAGTGAGATCTCCCGGCAGCTCGCCCACTGGAGGACGGCGCTGGCGGGGCTGCCGGAGGAGCTGGAGCTGCCCGTCGACCGGCCGCGTCCGGCGCGGCAGTCGCACCGCGGCGGCCGGGTGCCCTTCGAGGTGCCGGCCGAGCTGCACGCGCGGCTGGCCGCGTTCGCCCGGGAGACCGGCACCAGCCTGTTCATGGTGACGCAGGCCGCCCTCGCCACCCTGCTCACCCGGCTCGGCGCGGGCACCGACATCCCGATCGGCAGCCCCGTCGCGGGCCGCACCGACGCGGCGCTGGAAGACCTCGTCGGGTTCTTCGTGAACACCCTGGTGCTGCGCACCGACACCTCGGGCGATCCGACGTTCGCCGAGCTGGTCGCCAGGGTCCGGGAGACCAACCTCGGTGCCTACGGGCATCAGGACGTGCCGTTCGAGCGGCTCGTGGAGGTGCTGAGCCCGGCCCGTTCGCTGGCCCGCCACCCGCTCTTCCAGGTGCTGCTCGGCTTCGACAACAACCAGGAGGCCCTGGAGGTCCTGCGGCTGCCGGGCCTCACCGTGGACGTGCGGGCGCCGGAGACCGGACGCGCCAAGTTCGACCTGGCGTTCTTCTTCGACGAGCGCTACGGCCCGAACGGCGAGCCCGAGGGGCTGGGGGCGGCCGTCGAGTACAACGCCGACCTGTTCGACCGCGGCACCGCGCAGGAGTTCGCCGAGCGGCTGCTGCGCGTGCTCGAGGGTGCCGTCGCGGACCCGGGGCAGCCCATCGGCCGGCTGGAGGTGATGGCGCCCGCCGAACGGTGGCGGGTGGTGGAGGAGTGGAACCGCACCGCTCACGACGTGGCCCCGGTGCCGGTGCCGACGCTGTTCGAGCGGCAGGTCGCCGCCGAACCCCGGGCGACGGCGGTGCTCGGCGAGGACGTCACCCTCTCGTACGCCGAGCTGAACGCCCGCGCGAACCGGCTGGCGCGTCTGCTGGCCGCCTCGGGCGTGGGCGCCGAGGACGTCGTGGCGATCGCCCTGCCCCGGTCGGCCGACCTGGTGGTGGCCCTGGTCGCCGCCCTGAAGACGGGTGCCGCCTACCTCACGCTCGACACCTCGGCCCCCGAGCAGCGGCTGCGGGCCGTCCTCGCCGACTGCGGCCCCCGCGTCGTCGTCACCGACGCGGCCACCCGCCCGGTGCTGGGCGACGGCCTCGCCCACGATGTCGTGCTCGACGCCCCGGAGACGGTCCGGGCGCTCGCCGACACCCCGGACGCCGACCTGACCGACGCCGACCGGGTCCGTCCGCTGGACCTGCGGCACCCCGCCTACGTCGTGTACACCTCGGGCTCCACCGGCACCCCCAAGGGTGTGGTGATGCCGATGAGTTCGCTGGTCAACCTGCTCGCCTGGCACACCGGGACGTACTGCGGCGGCGTCGGCACCCGGACGGCCCAGTTCCTCGCGGTCTCCTTCGACTTCGCGGTGCAGGAGATCCTCCAGGCGCTGGTCGTCGGCAAGACCCTGGTGATCCCGGAGGAGCACGTCCGCCGCGACGCCTACGAACTGGCCCGGTGGATCGCCCGGTACAGCGTCAACGAGCTGTTCGCGCCGACCCTGGTGATCGACGCCGTGCTGGCGGCGGCCGCCGACACCGGCGAGCGGCTCGACTCCCTCACCGACCTGTTCCAGGGCGGGGAGCAGTTCCGGCTCAGCCACGAGCTGCGGGAGTTCTGCGCGAGCGGCTGGCGTCGGATGGCCCACAACATCTACGGTCCTGCCGAGACCCACGCGGCCACCACCGCGACCCTCCCGGAGGACATCGACGAGTGGCCCACCGCGGCCTCCATCGGCCAGCCGCTGTGGAACGCCTCGGTGTACGTCCTCGACGCGGGGTTGCGTCCGGTGCCGCCGGGGGTGCGCGGCGAGCTCTACATCGGGGGCGCCCAGCTGGCCCGCGGCTACCTCGGCCGCCCCGACCGGACGGCGGAGCGGTTCGTCGCCTCGCCGTTCGGGCAGCCCGGCCGGCGTCTGTACCGCACCGGCGACATCGTGCGCTGGAACCACTGCGGCGAGCTGGAGTTCCTGGGCCGCGCCGACCACCAGGTCAAGATCGGCGGTTTCCGGGTGGAGCCCGGCGAGGTCGAGGCGGTCCTCGCCGACCACCCGGCCGTCGACACCGCGGTCGTGGTGACCCGCGAGGACACCGGGGGCCCGACGCGGCTCGTGGCGTACGTCGTGCCGGAGGGCCGGGACCACGACGCGGGGCTGGGCCGCACGCTGCGCGCCCACCTCGAACAGCAGCTGCCGCACTACATGGTCCCGTCGTTCGTCGTACTGCTCGACGAACTGCCGCTCACCGCCAACGGCAAGCTCGACCGCCGGGCCCTGCCCGCCCCCGGCACCGACACGGTGGCCGAGGCGCCGCGCACGGAGCGGGAGAAGGTGCTGTGCGGGCTGTTCGCGGACGTTCTGGGGCTGGCCGAGGTCGGCGTCGACGACGGGTTCTTCGACCTCGGCGGCGACAGCATCATGTCGATCCAGCTGGTCAGCCGGGCCCGACGGGCCGGCCTCGAACTGTCCGTGCGCGACATCTTCGAGCACCGGACCGTGGCGGCACTCGCCGAGGTCGTCACCGAGACCGGCGCCATCGTCGCGGAGGAACCCGGCGCCGGCATCGGCGACGTACCACTGACACCGATCAAGCACTGGCTGCTCGCCCGCACCGACGACCTGGACGCGTTCAACATGTCCGCCGTGCTGCGCGTACCCGCCACCCTGGACGCCGACGCGCTCACCGGCGCCGTACAGACCCTGCTGGACCACCACGACGCGCTGCGCGCCCGCCTCACCCCGGCCCCCGGACGGCGGCTGGAGGTGCGGGAACCGGGAAGCGTCGACGCGGGCGCTCTGATCAGGCGGGTGGACGCCTCCGGCGTCGAGGGCGCCGAACTCCTCGCCCTCGTGCGGGAGGCGGGCGCGGACGCCTCGGACCGGCTGCACCTGGCCGACGGGCGGGTCGTGCAGGTCGTGTGGTTCGACCGCGGCCGGGACACCCCCGGGATGCTGCTGCTGGTCATCCACCACCTGGTCGTCGACGGGGTCTCCTGGCGCATCCTCATCCCCGACCTCGCCGAGGCGTACGAGGCGCTCGCCGCCGGCCGGGAACCCGCCCTTCAGCCGGTGGGCACCTCGTTGCGGCGCTGGGCGCAGCGCCTCACCGAGGAGGCCGGCAAGTCCGCCTGGGTCGCCGACGCGGCCTGGTGGCAGGACGTCCTGCGGGCCGCCGGGCCGCCGCCCGGCCGCCGGCCCCTGGACCCGGCGCGGGACGTCCAGGCCACGGCCGGGCGGCTCACCATGACCCTGCCCACCGACGTCACGGAAGCCGTCCTGACCCGTGTTCCGGCCGCCTTCCACGCGGAGGTGAACGACGTCCTGCTCACCGCGTTCGCCCTCGCCTGGGCGCGCTGGCGGCACGGCGGGCCCGGTCTGCTGCTGGACCTGGAGGGCCACGGCCGGGAGGAGCACCTCGTGGAGGGCGCCGACCTGTCCCGCACCGTCGGCTGGTTCACCAACCTGTACCCGGTACGGCTCGACACGGACGGCGTGGATCTCGCGCGGGCGTTCGCGGGCGGCGAGGCGGCCGGTTCCGCGGTCAAACGGATCAAGGAGCAGCTCCGGTCCGTTCCCGACAAGGGCATGGGCTACGGCCTGGTCCGCCATCTCAACCCGGCCACCGCGTCCGGCTTCGACGGCCTCGCCGCCCCGCACGTGGCGTTCAACTACCTCGGCCGTTTCACCGCCGCCGACGGCGAACGGGCCGCCGACTGGACTCCGCTCACCGGCGTAGACGCCGTCGCCGGCGACCCGCCCCAGCTGCCGCTCGCCCACCCGGTGGAGCTCAACTCCCGTACCGAGGACGGCCCGGAGGGCTCCGAGCTGGTCGCGTTCTGGACCTGGGCCGAGGGGATCCTCGACGAGGACGAGGTGCGCGAGCTGGCCGAGCTGTGGTTCCAGGCCCTGCGCGCCCTGGTCACGCACTCCGAGAACCCGCACGCGGGCGGCCTCACCCCCTCCGACGTCTCCCTGTCCTCGATCGGTCAGGACGAGATCGAGGCGTTCGAGGAGGAACTGGACGACCTGTTCGACGACTTCGACGACGAACCGCACGACTTCGAGAAGGAAGAAGAGGCCAGCAAGTGAGTCGCACCGCGCGGAAGATCGAGGACATCCTGCCGCTGGCCCCGCTCCAGGAGGGCCTGCTCTTCCACAGCGTCTACGACGAGGGCGAGCTCGACCCGTACGTCGTGCAGATGTCCTTCGACATCGACGGCGCGCTGGACACCGCCGCCCTGCGCGCCGCCGCCGAGAAGCTGCTGGCCCGGCACGCCAACCTGCGGGTCGCGTTCCGCCAGCGCAAGAACGGCGACTGGGCCCAGCTGGTCATGCGGGAGGTGCCGCTGCCGTGGAACGAGCGGGACCTGACCGGTCTCCCGGAGGACGAGCGCGCCGACGTCGCCGCCGGCCTGATCGCCGCCGAACGCGCCACCCGCTTCGACGTGGCCCGGCCCCCGCTGCTGCGTTTCACCCTGCTGCGGCTCGGCGCCGCCCGGCACCGCCTGGTGCTGACCAACCACCACCTCCTGCTCGACGGCTGGTCCCTGCCCGTCCTCATGGGCGACCTGTTCGCGCTCTACGACGCCTCGGGCGACGACAGCGCCCTGCCCAGGGTCCGCCCCTACCGCGACTACCTCACCTGGCTGGGGAACCAGGACCGGGACGCCGCCCGCACCGCCTGGCGCGACGCGTTCACCGATCTCGTCGAACCCACCCTCGTGGCACCCGGCGCCGGCCGCGCCGCCGTGGCCGGCGCGGAGGTCCGGGCCGAGCTGCCCCGGGAGGAGACGGCGGCGCTCACCGAGCTGGCCCGCGGCCGCGGCCTCACCCTCAGCACCGTGGTGCAGACCGCCTGGGCGATCGCCCTCAGCAAGCACCTGGGACGCGACGACATCGTGTTCGGCACCACCGTCTCGGGCCGCCCGCCGGAGATCGACGGCGTCGAACGCATGGTGGGCCTGTTCATCAACACCCTGCCGTCCCGGGTGCGGCTGCGGGCCGCCGAGCCGCTCGCCGCGCTCGTCGCCCGAGTCCAGCGCGAACAGGCCGCCCTCACCCCGCACCAGCACCTCGGGCTGGCGGAGATCCAGCGCACCGTGGGGCACGGCGAACTCTTCGACACCTCCATGGTGTTCCAGAACTATCCCGTGAACCGCTCCGGCACCGCCGGCACCGGCATCGGCGCGGCCATCAGCCTGGCTCCCGGCAAGAACCGCGAGGCCACCCACTATCCGCTGCTGCTGATCGCGGCCGCCCGCGACAGCATGACGTTCCGGCTCAACCACCGTCCCGACGTCGTCGACGAGGCCACCGCCCAGCGGATCCTGGACCGCTTCGTACGCGTCCTGCGCGCCCTCGTCACCGCCCCGGACCAGCCCGTCGGACTCCTCGACCTGCTCACCGACCCGGAACGCGACCGAGTGCTGCGGGAGTGGAACGACACCGCGCACGACGTCCCGGACGCCACCGTCCTCGACCTGTTCCGCGCCCAGGCGGCCCGCACCCCGGAGGCCCCCGCCGTCACCGGCGCCGGCCGCACCCTCACCTACGCCGAACTCGACGCCCAATCCAGTCGCCTCGCACACCTGCTGGCCGAGCACGGCGCGGCACCCGAGCGGTTCGTCGCCATCGCGCTGCCCCGGAACTGCGACACGGTCGTCGCGCTGCTCGCCGTCCTCAAGACGGGCGCGGCCTACCTGCCCGTCGACCCCGACTACCCGGCGGACCGCATCGCGTTCATGCTCGCGGACACCGAGCCGGCGCTGCTGCTCACCACCCGCGAACTCGCCCCCGGCATCCCCGACTCCGGCGCGCCACGGCTCCTCCTCGACGACCCGGCCCGCACCGAGGATCTCGCCGCCCGGCCCGCCACCGCGCCCGCCGTGCCGATCCTGCCCGGCCTCCCCGCGTACGTGATCTACACCTCGGGCTCCACCGGACGCCCCAAGGGCGTCGTGATCGAGCACCGCTCGCTCGGCGCCTATCTCCAGTGGGCCCGCGACGCCTACCCGGAGATGACCGGCACCTCACTGCTGCACTCGCCGATCTCCTTCGACCTCACCGTCACCGCCCTCTACACCACCCTCGTCTCCGGCGGTCTGGTGCACGTCGCCGACCTCGACGAGCGGGCCGCCGAGGGCCCCGAGGCCACCTTCCTCAAGGGCACCCCGAGTGTGCTCGCCCTGCTGGAGGCGCTGCCCGCCGAGGTCTCCCCCAGCGAGCTGATCATGCTGGGCGGTGAACTCCTCCTCGGCGAGGTCGCCGACCGCTGGCGGGCCCGCCGCCCCGACGCCGGCGTCCTCAATGTGTACGGAGCGACCGAGGCCACCGTCAACAGCGTCCAGTACCGCATCCCCGCGGGCGCGCCCGCCCCGACCGGCCCGGTCCCCGTCGGCCGGCCCTTCTGGAACACCCAGGTGTACGTCCTCGACAGCGGGCTGCGGCCCGTGCCGCCCGGCGTCCCCGGCGAGGCGTACATCGCGGGTACGGGTCTCGCCCGAGGTTACTGGCGCCGCGCGGCCCTCACCTCCGAGCGGTTCGTCGCCAACCCCTACGGCCCGCCCGGCTCCCGCATGTACCGGACGGGCGACGTCCTGCGCTGGAACCACGACGGCCAGCTGGAGTTCGTCGGCCGCGGCGACGGCCAGGTCAAACTGCGCGGCTACCGCATCGAGCTGGGCGAGATCGAGGCCGTGCTGGCAGGCCACGAGGATGTCACCCAGGCCGCCGTCCTGCTCCGCGAGGACCAGCCCGGCGACAAGCGGCTCGTCGCCTACGCGGCGACCGCGGGCGCCCCCGTGACCGCCGACGCCCTGCGCGCCCTCGCCACGGACCGGCTCCCCGACTACATGGTGCCTTCGGCGTTCGTGACCCTGGACGCATTCCCGCTCACCCCCAACGGCAAGCTGGACCGACGCGCCCTGCCCGCCCCCGACTACGGGCCGCAGGCCGGCGGCGGCAGGGCACCGCGCTCCCCCCGCGAGGACATTCTCTGCACCCTCTTCGCGGAGGTCCTCGGCGTCGGCTCGGTCACCATCGACGACGACTTCTTCGCCCTGGGCGGCCACTCCCTGCTCGCCACCAAACTGGTCAGCCGCATCCGTACGGCACTGGGTGCGGAGCTGGCCATCCGGCAGCTCTTCGAGACCCCCACCGTCGCCGGCCTCTCCGGCGCCCTCGACACCGGCAACGGCGCCGCCCGCACCCCGATCACCGCCGTGCGCCCGCGCCCCGACCGGCTCCCCCTGTCCCACGCCCAGCGCCGACTGTGGTTCCTGCACCGCTTCGAGGGCCCGAGCGCCGCCTACAACTCCCCGGTCGCCCTCCGCCTCTCCGGAACCCTCGACCGTACGGCGCTGGAGAACGCCCTCGCCGACCTGACCGCACGCCACGAAACCCTCCGTACGGTCTTCGCCGAGGACGCCGAGGGACCCCACCAGGTCGTGCTCGACGAGGCCCGCCCGCCCCTCGCCGTCGTCCGTACCGACGCCACCCGTCTGCCCGCCGACCTCTCCGAGGCGGCGAGCCACCCCTTCGACCTGGCCTCCGAACCGCCGCTGCGCGCCACCCTGTTCGAGGTCGGCGACGACGAGCACGTCCTGTTGCTCCTCACCCATCACGTGGCGACCGACGCGTGGTCCAGGGCCCCGCTGGCCCGTGACCTGACGGCGGCCTACGCGGCCCGGGTGCGGGGCGCGGCCCCGGAGTGGGCGCCGCTGCCGGTGCAGTACGCCGACTACAGCCTCTGGCAGCGGGACGTCCTCGGCACCGAGGGCGACACGGACAGCGAGGCCGCCCGGCAACTCGCCTACTGGCGCGAGACGTTGGCGGACCTCCCGCAGGAGCTGGCGCTGCCGTTCGACCGCCCGAGGCCGGCCGTGGCCTCCTACCGCGGCGACGTCGTCACCTTCGAACTCCCGCCGGAACTGCACGACCGGCTGACCCGCGTCGCGCGTGACAGCCGCACCAGTCTCTTCATGGTGCTCCAGGCCGGCCTGGCCACCCTGCTGTCCCGGCTGGGCGCGGGCACCGACATCCCGCTGGGCACGCCCATCGCCGGACGTACGGACGACGCGCTCGACGATCTGGTCGGCTTCTTCGTCAACACGCTGGTGCTGCGCACGGACGTCTCCGGCGACCCCACGTTCACGGAGCTGCTGGAGCGGGTGCGGTCGGCGGACCTCGCGGCCTACGCCCACCAGGACCTGCCGTTCGAGCGGCTGGTGGAGGCGGTCAACCCGGAACGCTCGCTGTCCCGGCACCCCCTCTTCCAGACCATGCTGAACCTCAACAACGCCGGTCCCGTCGAGGCCCTCGACGAGATCGCCAAACTCCCCGGCCTCACCGTCCACCATGAGCCGGTGGAGACGCACCGCGTCAAGTTCGACCTGGGCTTCTCCTTCGCCGAGTCCCACAGCACGACCGGCACCCCGGGCGGTCTGCGCGGCGCCCTCCAGTACAGCACCGACGTCTTCGACCGGTCGACCGCCGAATCGCTGGTCCAGCGCCTGGTGCGGGTCCTGGAGTGGGTCGTCGGCAGCGGGAGCGGCTCCCGGGTCTCCGAGCTGGAGGTGCTGGAGGAGGCCGAACGGGAGCGGGTGCTGTCGGGCTGGCAGGGGGCCTCGCGCGCGGTGCGTGGCGTGTCGTTGCCGGAGCTGTTCACCGAGCAGGCGGAGCGGTCGCCCGATGCCGTGGCTGTCGAGTGCGGCCAGCAGTCGCTGACCTATGGCGAGTTGGACGCCTGGTCGGGGCGGGTTGCCGGGTGGCTGCGGGCGCAGGGTGTGGAGCGGGGTTCGTTCGTCGCGGTGAAGCTGCCGCGGTCGGTGGAACTCGTCGTGGCGCTGCTCGCCGTCACCAAGGCCGGGGCCGCGTATGTTCCGGTGGACCCGGAGTACCCGGCGGAGCGGGTCGCGCACATCCTCTCCGACGCCTCGCCCGCGCTCGTCATCGACGACACGGCCATGCTGGAGCAGGCCGAAGCTCCGCGGAAGGCCGTCCGTGTCGACCCTCACGACCCCGTCTACGTCATCTACACGTCCGGCTCGACCGGCCGGCCCAAGGGTGTCGTGGTCGAGCACGCGTCGGTGGGGGCGTATCTGGAGCGGGCGCGGGACGTGTATCCCGATGCGTCCGGTACGGCGCTTCTGCACTCGTCGGTCGCCTTCGACCTGACCGTCACCGCGCTGTACACACCGCTGGTCAGCGGCGGACGCGTGGTGCTGACCGAGCTGGACGAGCACGCGGCCGCGTCCGGACAGCCGTCCTTCATGAAGGTCACTCCCTCGCATCTGGGCATGTTGGAAGCCCTCCCGGAGGAGGTCTCCCCGTCGGGGACTCTGATCACCGGTGGCGAGGCCCTGCTCGGTGAGGCCCTGGCCGCGTGGCGGTCGGCTCACCCGGACGTGACGGTGATCAACGCCTACGGACCGACCGAGGCGACGGTCAACTGCACGGACTTCCGGATCGAGCCGAACGAT
The DNA here is from genome assembly GCF_055570675.1 of Streptomyces sp. NPDC031111. Classification (NCBI taxonomy): domain Bacteria; kingdom Bacillati; phylum Actinomycetota; class Actinomycetes; order Kitasatosporales; family Streptomycetaceae; genus Streptomyces; species Streptomyces sp. NPDC031111. The sequence goes on along the minus strand of NZ_JBVIGS010000013.1, from coordinate 111,373 downwards.
GTGGTGGGTTCGGGTCCCGTGCCGATCGGCCGGCCGTTCTGGAACACCCGCGCCTACGTCCTCGACGAGCGTCTCCGCCCGGTCCCGCCGGGGGTGGTGGGTGAGCTGTATGTGGCCGGTGTCGTCCTCGCCCGCGGCTACCACAACCGCCCCGACCTGACCTCGGAGCGGTTCGTCGCCGATCCCTACGGGCCTTCCGGCGCACGCATGTACCGCACCGGAGACACCGCCCGCTGGACCCACACCGGCCAGCTCGTCTACGCCGGCCGCGTCGACGACCAGGTCAAGGTCCGCGGCTTCCGCATCGAACTCGGCGAGATCCAGGCCGTGCTGATGTCCCACCCGCACGTCACCCAGGCCGCGGTCATCGTCCGCGAGGACCGCCCCGGCGACCAGCGCCTCACCGCCTACATCGTCGGCACCGACACGGACGACGAGCTGCACGCGCACGCAGCCGCGCATCTCCCGGCCTACATGGTCCCCTCGGCCTTCATCACCCTCGATGCGCTGCCGCTGACCCCGAACGGCAAGCTCGACCGCCGCGCCCTCCCCGCCCCCGAGCACGACCGGGACGCGGGCGAAGGACGCGCCCCGCGAACGCCGCGCGAGGAAACCCTGTGCGCGCTCTTCGCCGAAGTCCTCGGCGTCGACAACGTGACCATCGACGACGACTTCTTCCGTCTCGGCGGACACTCCCTCCTGGCGACCAAGCTGGTCAGCCGGATCCGTACGGCTCTCGGTGTCGAGCTGCCCATCCGGCAGTTGTTCGAGACGCCCACGGTCGCGGGGATCAGCGCCGCGCTCTCGGACGAGGCACGCGCGGTACGCCGGGCGGTGGCGGCGGTGGATCCGCGTCCGGCGCGGATTCCGCTGTCGTACGCCCAGCAGCGGCTGTGGTTCCTGAACCGCTTCGAGGGCCCCAGCGCCACCTACAACGCGCCGGTGGCCCTGCGGATGACCGGTGCCCTGGACCGGGAGGCGCTGCGGCTGGCCCTCGCGGACGTCGTGGCCCGGCACGAGAGCCTGCGCACGGTGTTCGCCGAGGATGCCGAGGGCGCGCACCAGATCGTCCGGGACCCGGCCGACGCCCGGCCGGAGTTCACGGTCGTGGAGACGGACGAAGCACGGCTGCGTGACGACCTGGCGGGGGCGGCCGGCCACCCCTTCGACCTCGCGGCCGAAATCCCGTTCCGTGCCTCGCTGTTCGCGTTGTCCGAGGAGGAGCATGTACTCCTCCTGCTGACGCACCACATCGTGAGTGACGCATGGTCCCGGGCACCGCTGGCGCGTGACCTGACGGCCGCCTACGCGGCCCGGGTGCGCGGTGCGGCAGCCCCGGAGTGGGCACCGCTGCCGGTGCAGTACGCCGACTACAGCCTCTGGCAGCGGGACGTCCTCGGCAACGAGGACGACCCCGACAGCGAGATCTCCCGCCAGCTCACCTACTGGACCGACACCCTGGCCGGACTCCCCGACCAGCTCGAACTGCCCTACGACCGCCCGCGCCCCTCGGTCGCCACCTACCGCGGCGACCGCATCCCCTTCGAACTGTCCGAGGACCTGTACGCACGCGTCAGTGAGGTGGCCCGCCGCGTTCAGGCGAGCCCGTTCATGGTGCTTCAGGCGGGGCTCGCCGCACTGCTGACCCGGCTCGGCGCGGGCACGGACATCCCGCTGGGCACACCGATCGCGGGCCGTACCGACGACGCGCTGGACGATCTGGTCGGCGTCTTCCTGAACACGCTGGTGCTGCGCACCGACACCTCCGGGAACCCGACGTTCGCCGAGCTGGTGGACCGGGTCCGTGAGCGGAACCTCGGTGCCTACGCCCATCAGGACCTGCCGTTCGAGCGGCTGGTGGAGGCGGTCAACCCGGAGCGCTCGCTCGCCCGGCACCCCCTCTTCCAGGTGCTTCTCACGCTCAACAACACCGATTACCAGGGCGCGTTGGACTCCCTCGGGGACCTGCCCGGTCTCAGGGCCGAGCGGGAGCCGATCGAGTCGTCCGTCGCCAAGTTCGATCTGGCCTTCGGCTTCACGGAGCATCGCGACGCGCACGGCAGGGTGAACTCCCTGCTCGGCGTACTGGAGTTCAGCACCGACCTGTTCGACCGTGTCACCGCCGGCACCCTCATCGACCGGCTCCTCCGGTTCCTTGACCGCGCGGTCACCACCCCGGACGTCCAGGTCGGCGACATCGAGATCCTCGCCGGGGCCGAGCGCGGGCGCCTTCTCGAACTCTGGAACAACACGGCACGTGAGGTGCCGGGGCGCTCGGTGGTGGAGCTGTTCGAGGAGCGGGTCGCCTCGAACCCGGCCGCCGAGGCCGTGGTCGCGGGCGAGGAAGCACTGTCGTACGAGGAGTTGGACGCCCGTGCGGAGCGGCTGGCCCGAGTGCTGGTCGAGCGCGGGGCCGACGCCGAACGGTTCGTGGCGGTGGCGCTTCCCAGGTCCGTGGACCTGGTCGTGGCCCTGCTCGCGGTCTGGAAGACCGGCGCCGCCTACCTCCCGCTGGACACCGAGTACCCGGCCGAACGGCTGGCGTACATGCTCGACGACGCCAACCCCGTCCTGCTCCTCACCACCAGCGACCTGACCCCCGTACTGCCGGAGGAACCGGCCGTACCGCGGCTGCTGCTGGACGCCCCCGAGACCACCGAGGCTCTGTCGCGGCTCGCGGACGGTCGGCCCCTGACCCGTCCGGCCCTCGCGAACCCGGCCTACGTGATCTACACGTCGGGGTCGACGGGACGCCCGAAGGGTGTGGTGGTGCCGCAGGGCGCGCTGGTGAACTTCCTGACGGCGATGCGTGACCGCTTCGAACTGGCGGGCGGTGACCGCCTGTTGGCGGTGACCACCGTCGGGTTCGACATCGCCGGACTGGAACTCTTCGTGCCCTTGTTGTCGGGCGCGTCGATCGTGGTGGCCGAGCGGGATGTGGTCCGGGATCCGGCCGCGTTGTGCGGTGTGGTGCGGTCGGCGGGTGTGTCCGTGATGCAGGCGACGCCGAGCCTGTGGCGGGCGGTGCTGGCCGAGGACGCGTCGGCGCTCGCCGGGGTGCGGGTGCTGGTCGGTGGCGAGGCTCTGCCCGCCGACCTGGCCGAAGCGCTCGTCCAGCAGGCGATGTCGGTGATCAACCTGTACGGGCCGACGGAGACGACGATCTGGTCCACGGAATGGCCGGTGACCGCAGACGGTGCGCGCCGGCCGCGGATCGGACGTCCGATCGCCAACACTCAGGTGTACGTCCTCGACGGCACCCTGCGGCCCGTCCCGGCCGGAGTGCCGGGTGAGCTCTACATCGCCGGCCACGGCGTCGTACGCGGCTACCACGGCCGTCCGGGGCTGACCTCGGAACGGTTCGTCGCCGACCCCTACGGCCCCTCCGGCACCCGCATGTACCGCACCGGCGACCTGGTGCGATGGACGGTGGACGGGGAGCTGGAGTACCTCTCCCGCGTCGACGACCAGGTCAAACTGCGTGGTTTCCGGATCGAGCTGGGCGAGATCGAGGCCGTACTCGCCGGACACGAGCGAGTGGCGCAGGCCGCCGTACTCGTCCGCGAGGACCGCCCCGGAGACCGGCGCCTCGTCGCCTACCTCGTCCCGGCAGCCGAAGCGGTGGAGACGGCCGAGGTGCGGGAGCATCTCGCCGCCCACCTGCCGGACTACATGGTGCCCTCGGCCTTCGTCACCCTGGACGCCTTCCCGCTCACCCCCAACGGCAAGCTCGACCGCCGTGCCCTGCCCGCCCCCGACTACGGGCCGCAGGCCGGCGGCGGCGGACGGGCGCCCCGCTCCCCCCGCGAGGAGCTGCTCTGCACGCTGTTCGCGGAGGTGCTCGGGGTCGACGCGGTCACCATCGACGACGACTTCTTCGCCCTGGGTGGCCACTCCCTGCTCGCCACCAAGCTGGTCAGCCGCATCCGCACCGTCCTGGACGCCGAGGTCGCCGTGCGCCGGCTCTTCGAGGCGCCCACGGTCGCCGAACTCGCGGCCGCGCTGGACACCGGGACCGGCACGCGGAAGCCGCTGCGGGCCACGGCCTCCCGGCCCGCACGTGTCCCGCTCTCGTACGCCCAGCGCCGACTGTGGTTCCTGCACCGCTTCGAGGGCCCCAGCGCCACGTACAACCTGCCCGTCGCCCTGCGGATGACAGGGGCGCTGGACCAGGAGGCACTGCGGCACGCGCTGGCGGACGTCGTGGACCGGCACGAGAGCCTGCGCACGGTGTTCGCCGAGGACGCCGAGGGCCCGTACCAGATCGTGCGGGACACCACGGAGGTGTCCCTCACGGTGACCACCACGGACGAGGAGCACCTGAACGAGGAGTTGGACCGTGCCTCCCGGGCGACCTTCGAGCTGAGCGAGGAACCGCCCCTGCGCGCCTTCCTGTTCGAGCTCGGCGACGAAGAGTACGTCCTGCTCGCGGTCGTCCACCACATAGCGGGCGACGCCTGGTCGATGGGCCCCCTCGCCCACGACCTGACGGCGGCGTACGCGGCCCGGGTGCGGGGCGCGGCCCCGGAGTGGGCGCCGCTGCCGGTGCAGTACGCCGACTACAGCCTGTGGCAGCGGGACGTCCTCGGCTCCGAGGACGACCCGGACAGCGAGGTCGGCCGTCAGCTGGCCTACTGGAAGCAGTCGTTGGCGGACCTCCCGGCGGAGCTGTCGCTACCGTTCGACCGCCCGAGGCCGGCCGTCGCCTCGTACGTGGGCGACCGGGTCACCTTCGAACTGCCGGAGGACGTCTACAGCGGTCTGGTACGCGTCGCCCGTGAGGGCAGGTCCAGCCTGTTCATGGTGCTCCAGACGGCGCTCGCCACCCTGCTGTCCCGGCTGGGCGCGGGCACGGACATCCCGCTGGGCACCCCGATCGCCGGCCGCACCGACGACGCGCTCGACAAGCTGGTCGGCTTCTTCGTCAACACGCTGGTGCTGCGCACGGACGTCTCCGGCGACCCCACGTTCACGGAGCTGCTGGAGCGGGTGCGGTCGGCGGACCTCGCGGCCTACGCCCACCAGGACCTGCCGTTCGAACGGCTGGTGGAGGCGGTCAACCCGGAACGCTCGCTGTCCCGGCACCCCCTCTTCCAGACCATGCTCACCCTGAACAACACGGAACAGGGCGCGGCCTCCGCCGTAGCCTCCCTGCCCGGCCTGGAGGTGAGCAGCCGGCCGGTCGGAATCGGCGCCGCCAAGTTCGACCTGTCCTTCCGACTCGCTGAACGCCTTCCCACGGCGGAGACCGAGTCCGCCGTGCTGGGTGGTGCACTGGACTACAGCACCGACCTGTTCGACCGCGAGACCGCACAGTCCATCGTCGACCGCTTCGTCCGCGTGCTCACCGCCCTGGCCCAGGACCCGAATCGTCGGCTCTCCGAGGTGGAGGTGCTGGAGGAGGCCGAGCGGGAGCGGGTGCTGTCGGGCTGGCAGGGGGCCTCGCGCGCGGTGCGTGGGGTGTCGCTGCCGGAGCTGTTCACCGAGCAGGCGGAGCGGTCGCCCGATGCCGTGGCTGTCGAGTGCGGCCAGCAGTCGCTGACCTACGGCGAGTTGGACGCCTGGTCGGGGCGCGTCGCCGGGTGGCTGCGAACTGAGGGTGTGGAGCGAGGGTCCTTCGTCGCGGTGAAGCTGCCGCGCTCGGTGGAACTCCTCGTGTCCCTGCTCGCCGTCACCAAGGCAGGCGCCGCCTACGTTCCGGTGGACCCGGAGTACCCGGCGGAGCGAGTCGCGCACATCCTCTCCGACGCCTCGCCCGCGCTCGTCATCGACGACACGGCCATGCTGGAGCAGGCCGAAGCTCCGCTGGAGGCCGTCCGTGTCGACCCTCACGACCCGGTGTATGTGATCTATACGTCCGGTTCCACTGGGCGGCCCAAGGGTGTCGTGGTCGAGCACGCGTCGGTGGGGGCGTATCTGGAGCGGGCGCGGGACGTGTATCCCGATGCGTCCGGTACAGCGCTCCTGCACTCGTCCGTCGCCTTCGACCTGACCGTCACGGCCCTCTACACGCCGCTGGTCAGCGGCGGACGCGTGGTGCTCACGGAGCTGGACGAGCACGCTGCCGCGTCCGGACAGCCCTCGTTCATGAAGGTCACCCCGTCCCACCTGGGCATGTTGGAAGCACTCCCCCAGCAGGTCTCCCCGTCGGGAACCCTGATCACCGGTGGCGAAGCCCTGCTCGGCGAAGCCCTCGCGACTTGGCGGTCCGCGCACCCGGACGTGACGGTGATCAACGCCTACGGACCGACCGAGGCAACGGTCAACTGCACCGACTACCTCATCGCACCCGGCGAGACCGTCCCCTCCGGCCCCGTGCCGATCGGCCGGCCGTTCTGGAACACCCGCGCCTACGTCCTCGACGAGCGCCTCCGCCCGGTCCCGCCCGGCGTCACCGGCGAACTGTACGTGGCCGGCGTCGTCCTCGCCCGCGGCTACCACAACCGCCCCGACCTGACCTCGGAACGCTTCACCGCCGACCCCTACGGACCGCCCGGCGCACGCATGTACCGCACCGGAGACACCGCCCGCTGGACCCACACCGGCCAGCTCGTCTACGCCGGCCGCGTCGACGACCAGGTCAAGGTCCGCGGCTTCCGCATCGAACTCGGCGAAATCCAGGCCGTACTCATGTCCCACCCGCACGTCACCCAGGCCGCGGTCATCGTCCGCGAGGACCGCCCCGGCGACCAGCGCCTCACCGCCTACATCGTCGGCACCGACACGGACGACGAGCTGCACGCGCACGCAGCCGCGCACCTCCCCGCCTACATGGTCCCCTCGGCCTTCGTGTCTCTCGACGAACTCCCCCTCACCCCCAACGGCAAGCTCGACCGCCGCGCCCTCCCCGCCCCCGAGCACGACCGGGACGCGGGCGAAGGACGCGCCCCGCGAACGCCGCGCGAGGAAACCCTGTGCGCGCTCTTCGCCGAAGTCCTCGGCGTCGACGACATCACCATCGACGACGACTTCTTCCGACTCGGCGGACACTCCCTCCTCGTCACCAAGCTGGTCAGCCGCATCCGCACCGTCCTCGGCGCGGAACTCCCCATCCGCCAGCTCTTCGAGACACCCACCGTCGCCGCTCTCGCGGCCGTCGTGGGCAAGGGCACCGCGCCGAGCCGCCGCACCGTCACGGCGGTGGATCCGCGTCCGGCGCGGATTCCGCTGTCGTACGCCCAGCAGCGGCTGTGGTTCCTGAACCGCTTCGAGGGCCCCAGCGCCACCTACAACATCCCGGTGGCCCTGCGGCTGACCGGTGCCCTGGACCGGGAGGCGCTGCGGCTGGCCCTCGCGGACGTGGTGGCCCGGCACGAGAGCCTGCGGACCGTCTTCGCCGAGGACGCCGAAGGCGCGCACCAGATCGTCCGGGACCCGGCCGACGCCCGGCCGGAGCTGACCGTGATCGAGACCGGTCCGGAGGAGGTGGAAGAGCGTCTGCGGGAAGCCGCGCGGCGTGGGTTCGACCTCTCCGCGGACTCCGGTGAGCTGCCGTTCCGCGTGACGCTGTTCGAGGTCGGCGACGAGGAGCACGTCCTGCTGCTGCTCCTGCACCACATCGTGAGCGACGCGTGGTCCCGGACACCGCTGGCCCGTGACCTGACGGCGGCCTACGCGGCCCGCATGCAGGGCGCGACGGCACCGGAGTGGGCTCCGCTGCCGGTCCAATACGCCGACTACAGCCTCTGGCAGCGCGAGGTACTCGGCTCCGAGGACGACCCCGACAGCGAGATCTCCCGCCAGCTCACCTACTGGACCGGCACTCTGGCCGGACTCCCCGACCAGCTCGAGCTGCCCTACGACCGCCCGCGCCCGTCGGTCGCCACCTACCGCGGCGACCGCATCCCCTTCGAGATCCCCTCGGCCCTCTACGACCGGGTCGTCGACCTCGCGCGGGAGACCCAGGCGAGCCCGTTCATGGTGCTTCAGGCGGCCCTGGCCGCACTGCTGACCCGGCTCGGCGCCGGCCATGACATCCCCATCGGCACCCCGGTCGCGGGTCGCACCGACGGGGCGCTCGACGACCTGATCGGTGTGTTCATCAACACGCTGGTGCTGCGGACGGACACCTCCGGGCGTCCCTCGGCGCACACGCTCATCGAGCGCGTACGGAACCAGAACCTGGAGGCGTACGCGCACCAGGACCTGCCGTTCGAACGGCTGGTGGAGGCGGTCAACCCGGAGCGCTCGCTGTCCCGGCACCCGCTCTTCCAGGTGCTCCTGGCCTTCAACAACACGGACACCGCCGCCGTGGAGGGCGCGGTCGCGCAGTTGCCGGGGCTGTCGGTCTCGCGTGCGACGGCCGACACCGGGGTGGGCAAGTTCGACCTCTCCCTCGCGTTCGCCGAGCAGGCGACGGCGGGCTCCGGGCTTCAGGGAGTGCTGGAGTACAGCACCGACGTTTTCGACCGGGAGACCGTCGAGACGCTGGGCCACCGCTACCTGCGCCTGCTCCAGGCGATGGTCGACGCCCCGGACGTGCCCGTCGACCAGGCGGACCTGCTGGACGGGGCCGAGTCCCGCACCCTCCTCACCGACTGGAACGACACGGCGCGTGAGGTGCCGGGGCGTTCGGTGGTGGAGCTGTTCGAGGAGCGGGTCGCCTCGAACCCGGCCGCCGAGGCCGTGGTCGCGGGCGAGGAAGCACTGACGTACGAGGAGTTGGACGCCCGTGCGGAGCGGCTGGCCCGTGTGCTGGTCGAGCGCGGGGCCGGCGCCGAACGGTTCGTGGCGGTGGCACTTCCCAGGTCCGTGGACCTGGTCGTCGCCCTGCTCGCGGTCTGGAAGACCGGCGCCGCGTATCTGCCGCTGGACACCGAGTACCCGGCCGAACGGCTGGCGTACATGCTCGACGACGCCAACCCCGTCCTGCTCCTCACCACCAGCGACCTGACCCCCGTACTGCCGGCCGACACGCAGGTCCCCCACGTCCTCCTGGACGACCAGGACCTCCGGGCACGGCTGTCCGCCCCGGCGGGTCCCGAACCGCTGCGTGTCACCCACGACCCGCACGACTCCGCCTACGTGATCTACACGTCGGGGTCGACGGGACGCCCGAAGGGCGTGGTCGTGCCGCAGGGCCCGCTGGTGAACTTCCTGACGGCGATGCGTGACCGCTTCGAACTCGGCGCCGACGACCGCTTGTTGGCGGTGACCACCGTCGGGTTCGACATCGCCGGACTCGAACTCTTCGTGCCCTTGTTGTCGGGCGCGTCGATCGTGGTCGCCGAGCGGGATGTCGTCCGGGACCCGGTCGCCCTGTGCACCCTGATCCGTACCACCGACACGACGATGATGCAGGCGACGCCGAGCCTGTGGCGGGCGGTGCTGGCCGAGGACGCGTCGGCGCTCGCCGGGGTGCGGGTGCTGGTCGGTGGCGAGGCTCTGCCCGCCGACCTGGCCGAGGCGCTCGTCCAGCAGGCAGCCTCCGTCACCAACCTCTACGGACCCACGGAAACCACCATCTGGTCCACCCAGTGGCCGGTGACCGCCGAGGGCGCACGCCGCCCCCGGATCGGCCGCCCGATCGCCAACACTCAGGTGTACGTCCTCGACGGCACCCTCCGGCCCGTTCCGGCCGGAGTGCCCGGCGAGCTCTACATCGCCGGCCACGGCGTCGTACGCGGTTACCACGGCCGTCCGGGGCTGACCTCGGAACGGTTCGTCGCCGACCCCTACGGCCCCTCCGGCACCCGCATGTACCGCACCGGCGACCTCGTCCGCTGGACCGCCGACGGAGAACTCGAATACCTCTCCCGCGTCGACGACCAGGTCAAGCTCCGCGGCTTCCGCATCGAGCTGGGCGAGATCGAAGCCGTACTCGCCGGACACGAGCAGGTGGCGCAGGCCGCCGTACTCGTCCGCGAGGACCGCCCTGGAGACCGCCGCCTCGTCGCCTACCTCGTCCCGGCAGCCGAAGCGGTGGAGACGGCCGAGGTGCGGGAGCATCTCGCCGCCCACCTGCCGGACTACATGGTGCCCTCGGCCTTCGTCACCCTGGACGCCTTCCCCCTCACCCCCAACGGCAAGCTCGACCGCCGCGCCCTGCCCGCCCCCGACTACGGACCGCAGGCCGGCGGCGGACGCGCACCGCGCTTCCCCCGCGAGGAGATCCTCTGCACCCTCTTCGCGGAAGTACTCGGCGTCGAAACCGTCACCATCGACGACGACTTCTTCGCCCTGGGCGGCCACTCCCTGCTCGCCACCAAACTGGTCAGCCGCATCCGCACCGTCCTGGATACGGAGCTGGCCATCCGGCAGCTGTTCGAGGCGCCCACGGTGGCGCGGCTCGCCGGTGTGCTCGACTCCTCGGCCGACGTGCGCGGCCGGGTGGTTCCCGCGGTGCGGCCGGCCCGTGTACCGCTCTCGCACGCCCAGCAGCGGCTGTGGTTCCTCCAGCACCTGGAGGGGCCGAGCGACGCGTACAACGTGCCGATCTCGCTCGATCTGACGGGACCGCTGGACGAGGAGGCACTGCGGCAGGCGCTGGCGGACGTCGTGGAGCGGCACGAGAGTCTGCGCACGGTCGTCGTCGAGGACAGCTCCGGCACCGCCCATCAGGTGGTGCTGGGCACGGAGCGGGCGCGGGTGCCGCTGACCGTGGAGCGGCTCGCCTCGGACGCGGAGGTCGACGCGCGGATGCGCCGGGCCGCCGGGTACGTCTTCGACCTGGCCTCCGAGATCCCTCTCCGCGCCTCCCTGTTCGAGGTGGAGGACGAAGAGGCGACCGGCCGCAGGGCCCTGCTGCTGCTCACCCACCACATCGCCAGTGACGCCTGGTCGCGGGGCATCCTCATCCGGGACCTGGTGGCGGCGTACGCCGCGCGCACCACGACCGGACGGGCGCCGGACCGGTCGCCGCTGCCGGTGCAGTACGCCGACTACAGCATCTGGCAGCGGAACGTCCTCGGCTCCGAGGACGACCCGGGCAGCGAGGCGCACCGCCAACTCGACTACTGGAAGCGGGCACTGGCCGGGCTGCCGGAGGAGTTGTCGCTGCCGTTCGACCGGCCGCGGCCGGCCGTGGCCTCGTACCGGGGCGACCGGGTCACGTTCGACCTGCCGGAGGCCGTGTACGAGCGGCTCGTCCGGGTGGGCCGCGACCAGGGGGCCAGCCTGTTCATGGTGCTTCAGGCGGGGCTGGCCGCGCTGCTGACCCGGCTGGGCGCGGGCACGGACATCCCGCTGGGCACGCCGATCGCGGGCCGCACCGACGACGCGCTGGACGATCTGGTCGGCTTCTTCGTGAACACGCTGGTGCTGCGTACGGACACCTCGGGCGACCCGACGTACGCCGAGCTCATCGACCGGGTCCGGGCCGAGTCCCTGGCGGCGTACGCGCACCAGGACCTGCCGTTCGAGCGGCTGGTGGAGGCGGTCAACCCGGAGCGGTCGCTGTCGCGGCACCCCCTGTTCCAGACCATGCTGAGCTTCGACAACGCCGGTCGTGCCGACGCCCGCGCGGAGCTGGCCGGGCTCACGGTCGCCGGGCGGCCGCTCGGGGCGCCCGCCGCGAAGTTCGACCTGTCCTTCGAGCTGGCCGAGCACGCGGCCGGGCCCGGCCGGGCGGCCGGTCTGAGCTGTGCGCTGGACTACAGCACCGACCTGTTCGACCGCGGGACGGCGCAGGCCGTGGCCGACCGCTTCGTCCGGGTCCTGACCGCGCTCGCGGAGGACCCGGGGCGGCGGGTCGGCGAGACGGAGATCCTCGGCCCGGACGAGCGGCGGCGGATGCTCGTCGAGTGGAACGACACGGCGGTCGCCCACGCGGACCGCACGCCGGTGCACGTCCTCTTCGAGGAGCGCGCCGCCGCCGAGCCGGACGCTCTCGCGGTCGTGTCGGGTGAGGAGCGGCTCAGCTACGGCGAGTTGAACGCGCGGGCCAACCGGCTGGCGCACCGGCTGCTGAGCCGGGGTGTCGGGCGGGAGAGCCGGGTCGCGGTCTTCCAGGAACGCTCCGCCGGGCTGGTGGTGTCCACGCTGGCCGTGCTCAAGGCGGGCGGTGTGTATGTGCCGATCGATCCCCAGCAGCCCGCGTCCCGTTCGGAGTTCATCCTGCGGGACACCGGGGCCGTGGCCCTGCTCACCGACCGTGACGCGGGCGACCTGCCGTTCACCGTGGACGTGCCGGTGCTCGACGTCGGGCCCGGGGTGGACCTGTCCGGGGAGGCGGACACCGATCCCGGGGTGCCGACGGACGCCGAGCAGTTGGTGTACGTGATGTACACCTCGGGCTCGACGGGCACTCCCAAGGGTGTCGCCAACACCCACCACAACGTGGTGCACTTGGCGGCGGACCGTTACTGGCGCGGCGGGCGTCACGAGCGGGTGCTGATGCACTCGCCGTACGCCTTCGACGCCTCGACGTTCGAGATCTGGACGCCTCTGCTGACGGGGGGCACCGTCGTGGTGGCCCCCGCCGGGCGGCTGGACGCGGCCGACCTCGCCGCCGTCATCTCCGGGCACGGGGTCACGGGTCTGTTCGTCAGCGCCGGTCTGTTCCGGGTGCTCGCCGAGGAGCGGCCCGAGTGCTTCCGCGGGGTGCGGGAGATCTGGGCGGGCGGCGACGTGGTCTCCCCCACGGCCGTCCGCCGGGTCCTGGAGGCCTGCCCGGACACGGTCGTCGCCAACGAGTACGGGCCGACGGAGACGACGGTGTTCTCCGCCGTGAACCCGCTGCGCGACCCTGCGGAGGTCCCCGAGGCGGTCGTACCGATCGGCCGGCCGCTGTGGAACACCCGTCTGTACGCCCTCGACGAGCGGCTGCGGCCGGTGCCCGTGGGCGTGCCCGGCGAGCTGTACATCGCGGGCAGCGGTGTGGCCCGCGGCTATCTGGGCCGGGCCGCGCTGACGGCGCAGCGCTTCGTGGCGGACCCGTTCGCGGGCGTCGGCGAGCGGATGTACCGCACCGGTGACGTCGTACGGTGGCTGTCCGACGGGCGGCTGGAGTTCCTGGGCCGGGTCGACGACCAGGTCAAGCTGCGGGGCTTCCGGATCGAGCCGGGCGAGGTGGAGGCGGTCCTCGCGGGCCGGCCGGAGGTGAGCCAGGCCGCGGTGGTGCTGCGGGAGGACCGGCCGGGCGACAAGCGGCTCGTGGCGTACGTGGTGGCGGGCGACGCGGCCGACCCGGAGGCGCTGCGTGCGCATGTGGCGGGCACGCTGCCCGAGTACATGGTCCCGTCGGCCGTCGTCCTCCTGGACGAGCTGCCGTTGACCCTGAACGGCAAGCTCGACCGGCGGGCCCTGCCCGCGCCCGACTACGGTGCCGACACCGACCGGCGCGGACCGCGCACGGAGCGGGAGAAGGTGCTGTGCGGGCTGTTCGCGGACGTCCTGGGGCTGGCCGAGGTCGGCGTCGACGACGGGTTCTTCGACCTCGGCGGCGACAGCATCATGTCGATCCAGCTGGTCAGCCGGGCCCGACGGGCCGGCCTGGAACTGTCGGTGCGCGATGTGTTCGAGCACCGGACGGTGGCGGCGCTCGCCGAGGTCGTCACCGAGACCGGCACCGCCGTCGCGGAGGAACCCGGCGCCGGCATCGGCGACATGCCGCTGACGCCGATCATGCGGTGGTTCCTCGAACGCGGCGGCCCGGCCGACCAGTTCAACCAGTCGCGGCTGGTCCAGGTGCCCGCGTCGCTGCGTCACGAGGACCTCACGGCCGCGCTCGGGGCCCTGCTGGACCACCACGACGCGCTGCGGGCCCGGCTGACGGCCGGCCCGGAACGGCGGCTGGAGATCCGCGGGCCCGGCGCGGTCGACGCCGGCTCCGTCGTCCGCCGGGTGGACGCCTCCGGCCTCGACGAGGACGCCCTCCAGAACCTCGTACGGGCCGAGACGGTCGCCGCGCGTGAGCGGCTGGACCTCGGTGCGGGGCGGGTCGTCCAGGCGGTCTGGTTCGACCGGGGCGACACCCGGCCCGGTCTGCTGCTGCTGATCGTCCACCACCTGGTGGTCGACGGGGTGTCCTGGCGGATCCTCGTACCGGACCTCGCCGAGGCGCACCGTGCCGTGGCGGCGGGCCGGACGGCCGAACTCCAGCCGGTGGGGACCTCGTTGCGCCGCTGGGCGCAGCGCCTCACCGAGGTGGCGGGCGATCCCGCCCGGACGGCCGAGGCGGACTGGTGGCGGTCGGTGCTGCGGCCCGGCGACCAGTTGCTGGGGCGGCGGCCGCTGGATCCGTCCCGTGACACGTACGCCTCCGCCCGCCATCTCACCCTCACCCTGCCCACGGCGGTGACGGAGCGGCTGCTGACCCGGGTGCCCTCCGCGTTCCGGGCCGAGGTCAACGACGTCCTGCTGGCGGCGTTCGCGCTGGCCTGGGCCCGCCGCGGCGGCGCCCGGGGAGCCGGGGTGCTGCTGGACCTGGAGGGGCACGGGCGTGAGGAGGACCTCGTCGGCGGGGTGGACCTGTCCCGCACGGTCGGCTGGTTCACCAGCCTGCACCCCGTGCGGGTGGACGCCGGCGCGGTCGACCTCGCCGACGCGTTCTCGGGCGGACCGGCCGCCGGTGCCGTCGTCAAACGGGTCAAGGAGCAACTGCGGGAGGTGCCCGACAAGGGCATCGGGTACGGGCTCGTGCGTCATCTGAACCCGCGCACCGCGCCGCTGTTCGACGGGCTGCCGACGCCGCAGGTCGCCTTCAACTACCTGGGCCGGTTCACCACCGCCGGGGTCGAGAACGCGGGCAGCGCGACGGTCCCCGACTGGACGGTGCTGGCCACCGCGTCCGGTGTCGGCGGAACCGACCCCCGGGTGGCGCTCGCCCACCCGCTGGAACTCAACGCCCGTACCAACGACGGGCCGCGCGGGCCCGAGCTGTCGGCCACCTGGTCCTGGGCCGACGGGATCCTCGACGAGGACGAGGTGCGGGAGCTGGCCGAGCTGTGGTTCCGGGCGCTGGAGGCGCTCGCCGACCACGCGGAGAACCCCGAGGCCGGCGGCCTGACCGTCTCGGACGTGTCGCTGAGCCTGCTGGACCAGAGCGAGATCGACCTGCTGGAAGACGAGTGGAGGAACCTCTGATGGCGAAGCAGTCCGGACTGCAGGACATCCTGCCCCTGGCACCGCTGCAGGAGGGCCTGCTCTTCCACAGCGTGTACGACGAGGCGGGCCCCGACGTCTATCTGGTGCAGCAGGCCATCGACCTGGAGGGCGACCTGGACACGGCGGCGCTGGCCGCCGCCTGCCGGACCCTGCTGCGGCGTCACGCCAATCTGCGCGCGGCGTTCCGCTACCAGGGGTTGAAGCGGCCCGTGCAGCTGATCCCGCACCAGGTGGAGCTGCCGTGGGAGGAGACGGATCTCTCCGGGCTGCCCGAGCCGGAGCGGTCCGCGGCGGCGGACCGGCTGCTGGAGGAGGACCGGCTGCGCCGCTTCGACCTGGGCCGGCCGCCCCTGATGCGATTCACCCTGATGCGTCTCGGGGACCGCCGGTACCGGTTCGTGCTGACCAACCACCACATCCTGCTCGACGGCTGGTCGCGCCCGATGCTGGTGCGGGAGCTCCTCGCGCTGTACCGGACGAAGGGCGACGACGGCGCGCTGCCGCGGGTCCGTCCCTTCCGCGACTACCTCCAGTGGCTCGCCGCACAGGACCGGGACACGGCGGTGGCCGCCTGGCGGGAGGTGCTCGCGGGGCTCGACGGGCCGACGCTCGTCGCCCCGCAGGCCGCCGAGCGCGCCCCGGTCGTGCCCGGCCGGCTGGAGACGGAGGTGGACGCCGCCGACCACGCGGCGCTCGCCGCGCTGGCCCGGGAACGGTCCCTCACCCTCAACTCGCTGGTGCAGGGCGCCTGGGCGGTGGTCCTGAGCGGTCTCACGGGACGGGACGACGTGGTGTTCGGCACGACCGTCTCCGGGCGGCCGCCGGAGGTCGCCGGGATCGAGACGATGGTGGGGCTGTTCATCAACACCCTGCCGGTGCGGGTGCGGCTGCGGCCCGACGAGCCGTTCGTGGACGCGGTGCGCCGCACCCAGGACGAGCAGACCCGGCTCCAGGCGCACCAGCAGCTGGGGCTCGCCGAGGTGCAGCGGCTGGCGGGTGCGGGCGAACTCTTCGACACCACGATGGTGTTCGAGAACTACCCGGTGGACATCGGTGCCGAGCGGGACGAGCCCGGCGGCTTCGGTCAGGTGACGGTCACCGGCACCCGCAACCGGGACGCCACGCACTACCCGCTGGCGCTGGTGGCGGTGGGCCGTGACGGGCTGCGGCTGCGCCTCGACCACCAGCCCGACCTGATCCCGCCGGAGACGGCCCGCGCCGTCCTGGACCGGCTGGTGCGCGTGCTGCGTGCCGTGGCCGCCGAGCCGCGGCGCACCGTCGGCCGGCTCGAGCTGCTCTCCGCCGAGGAGCGGGACACCGTCCTGGCCCTCGGCCGAGGAACGGACACCGGGCCCGCCGACGAGACGCTGCCCGCGGCGTTCCGCGCCCAGGCCGCGCGCACCCCGAACGCCCCGGCCGTCCGCTGCGGTACGACGGTGCTGGACTACGCCGAACTCGACGCCCGGTCCGACACGCTGGCGCGGGCCCTGGTCTCGCTCGGGGTGGGGGCCGAGACGCCGGTGGGGCTCCTCATGGACCGCTCGACGCATCTGGTCGTCGCCCTGCTGGCCGTGCTCAAGGCCGGTGGCGCCTATGTGCCGCTCCGGCAGGGCGACCCGCTCGACCGGCTGCGTCAGGTCACCGGTCTGGCCGAGGTGTCCCATGTCCTCACCGACGCGGAACACGCCTACCGAGCGGCCGAGTTGGGCCTGATCACCGTACGGGCCGACGCGCCGGACGTCCCGGACGCCGACGGCGCGGAGCTGCCCGTCGGCCCCGGGCACGCCGACCGGCTCGCCTACGTGATGCACACCTCCGGCTCGACCGGGACGCCCAAGGGGGTCGCCGTCACCCACCGGGACGTGGTCGAGCTGGCCCGCGACCGGTCCTTCGCCGGCGGCGCGCACACCCGGGTGCTGGTCCACTCGCCGCACGCCTTCGACGCCTCCACGTACGAGGTGTGGGTGCCGCTGCTGTCCGGCGGCACCGCGGTCGTCGCCCCGCCGGGGGACCTGGACGCGGACACCCTCGGCAAAGTGCTCACCGAGCACGAGGTGACCGGGCTGTGGCTGACCTCCGGGCTCTTCCAGCTCGTCGCGGACGAGGCCCCGCATCACCTGGCGGGGGTGCGGGAGGTGTGGACGGGCGGCGACGTCGTCCCGGCCGCCGCCGTCCGCAGGGTCCGGGAGGCCTGCCCCGACACGGCCGTCGTCGACGGGTACGGGCCCACCGAGACGACCACGTTCGCGGTCCGCCACCGCATCCCGGCGGACTCCCCGGTGCCGGACACGGTGCCGATCGGCACGCCGCTGGACAACACCCGGCTGCTGGTCCTGGACACCGCGCTGCGTCCCGTCGCCCGGGGCCTCGCGGGTGAGCTGTACCTCGCGGGAGCGGGGCTCGCCCGCGGCTACTGGCGGCGGGCGGGTCTGACGGCGGAGCGTTTCGTGGCCGACCCGTACGGCCCGGCCGGCACCCGCATGTACCGCACCGGCGACCTCGTACGGTGGACGGCCGAGGGCACGCTCGAATACCTGGGGCGCGCCGACGAGCAGGTCAAGATCCGCGGTTTCCGCATCGAGCTCGGTGAGATCGAGGCCGTGCTGGGCCGCCACCCCGAGGTCGCCCAGGCCGTCGTCACCCTGCGCGAGCCGCGCCCCGGCGACAAACGGCTGGTGGCCCATCTCGTCGCGGAGGAGGGCGGCGATCCGACGCCGGCCGCGCTGCACGCGTACCTCGCCGCCGAACTGCCCGACTACATGGTCCCGTCGGTGTTCGTCACCCTGGACGCGATGCCCCTCACCGGCAACGGCAAGATCGACCGCAGGGCGCTGCCCGTGCCCGACACCCTTCCCACGGCCGTCGAGAGCCGGGCCCCGCGCACCCCGCGCGAGGACATCCTGTGCGGGCTCTTCGCCGAGCTCCTCGGCGTGCCGCGGGTCGGTATCGACGACGACTTCTTCGCGCTCGGCGGGCACTCGCTGCTCGCCACCCGGCTGGTGGGCCGGATCCGCTCGGTCCTCGGCGCCGAACTGACCGTGCGGCAGCTGTTCGAGGCGCCCACCGTGGCGGCGCTGTCCCGGGCTCTCGACACGGCGGGCGCGGCCCGTCCGGCGCTGCGGCCGGCCGAGCCGCGCCCGGAGCGGATCCCCGCCTCCCCCGCGCAGCGCAGGCTGTGGTTCCTGCACCGCTTCGAGGGGCCGAGTCCGACGTACAACATCCCGTTCGCGCTGCGGCTGACGGGTGACCTGGACCGGTCGGCGCTGCGGGCCGCGCTCGCCGATCTGGCGGACCGCCACGAGAGCCTGCGGACGGTGTTCGCGGAGGACGCCGAGGGGCCCCGGCAGATCGTGCTGCCCGCCGACGGGGCCCGGCCCGAGCTCACCGTCGTCCCTGCGGTGGCGCCGGACCGGCTGGAGGCGGAGATCACCGGGGCGGCTTCCCACGCCTTCGACCTGGCGGCCGAGATCCCGCTGCGGGCCTGGCTGTTCGAGACGGGCGAGCGGGAGCAGGTGCTGCTCCTGCTGGTCCACCACATCGCCGGTGACGGCTGGTCGGTGCCGCTGCTCGCCCGTGACCTCACCACCGCCTACACGGCCCGTCTCGGGCAGCGTGCCCCCGACTGGCGTCCGCTGCCGGTCCAGTACCCCGACTACACCCTGTGGCAGCGCGAGGCGCTCGGCTCGGAGGACGACCCCGACAGCCCCGCGGGCCGCCAACTCGCCTACTGGAAGGAGGCGTTGGCGGGGCTCCCGGAGGAGCTGGCGCTGCCCGCCGACCGGCCGCGTCCGGCCGCCGCCGGGGGCCGGGGCGGACGGGTGCTGTACGAGGTGCCCGAGGAGCTGCACGAGCGGATCGTCGCCGTCGCGCGGGCCTGCCAGGCCAGCCCCTTCATGGTGGTCCAGGCGGCCGTCGCCGCTCTGCTCACCCGGCTCGGCGCGGGCGAGGACATCCCGCTGGGCACCCCCGTCGCCGGGCGCACCGACGACGCCCTGGACGGTCTCGTCGGCTTCTTCGTCAACACCCTGGTACTGCGGGCCGACACCTCCGGCAACCCGGCCTTCCGCGAACTGGTGGCCCGGGTCCGCGAGACGGACCTGGCGGCGTACGCGCACCAGGACGTGCCGTTCGAGCGGCTCGTGGAGGTGCTCAACCCCAAGCGCTCACCCGCCCGCCACCCGGTCTTCCAGACCATGCTGACCTTCAACAACACCGACCGGCGGTCGGGCGACGGACTGCGCCTGCCCGGGCTGGACGCCGAGTCCCTGTCCGCCGACACCGGCACCGCCAAGTTCGACCTGCTGTTCTCCTTCGCCGAGCGGTACGACACCGACGGGCGGCCCGCCGGACTGGGCGCGGGTCTGGAGTTCAGCACCGACCTGTTCGACCCGGACACGGCCGAGACGCTCGTCGCGCGGCTGCTGCGCCTGCTGGACGCGGTCACCGCGGCACCGGACCGCGCCATCGGGGAGGTTCCCCTGCTGGACGACGGGGAACGCGGCCGGGTCCTGGCCGCCGCGCAGGGACCGGCGCGCACCCCGGCCGGCGGGTCGCTCCCGGAGCGTTTCGCGGCGGCGGTCGCGCGGGCTCCGCACGCCGTGGCCGTCGAGACCCCCGACGGCGAACTGACGTACGCGGAGTTGAACGCCCGCGCCAACCGGCTGGCCCGGCTGCTCGTCGAGCGGGGGGCGGGGCCGGAGAGCCTGGTCGCGGTGGCCATGCACCGGTCGGCCGAGCTGGTCACGGCGTGCCTGGCCGCGCTCAAGGCCGGCGCCGGATATCTGCCGGTCGACCCCGAATACCCGGCCGACCGCATCGCGTACATGCTCGACGACGCCCGCCCGGCCTGCGTCCTGACCACCCGGGACCTCGCCGAGGCGCTGCCCCCCGGGCCGGCCGGGCCCCCGCTCGTGGTGGACGACCCCGCCACCGCGGCCCGGCTCGACTCCCGGCCGGGGGACGACCTGACCGACGCCGAGCGGACCGCCCCGCTGGACCCGGCGCATCCCGCGTACGTGATCTACACCTCCGGCTCGACCGGCCGCCCCAAGGGCGTCACCATGCCGGTGCGCGCCCTGGCCAATCTCCTCGACTGGCACGAGCGGACCCTGCCGGGCGGGCCCGGCACCCGGGTCGCGCAGTTCACCGCGGTGAGCTTCGACGTCTCCGTCCAGGAGATCCTCTCCGCGCTGCTGGCCGGCAAGACCCTGGTCGTCTGCCCCGAGGACGTCCGCCGCGACCCGGAGCGGCTGGCCGGGTGGCTGGGCGAGCGGCGGATCCAGGAGCTGTACGCGCCCAACCTGGTCATCGACGCCGTCTGCGAGGCGGCCACCGCCGCCCGCCTCGACCTGCCCGACCTCACCGACCTGGTGCAGGCGGGTGAGGCGCTGACCCCGCACGGGGCCATGCGCGCCTTCTGCGCCGCCCGCCCCGGCCGTCGCCTGCACAACCACTACGGTCCCGCCGAGACCCATGTGGTGACGGCCCACCTGCTCCCGGTGGACCCGGCCGAGTGGGGTCCCTCGGCGCCCCCGATCGGCCGGCCCGTCGACAACACCGCCGTCCGGCTCCTCGACCCGTGGCTGAACCCGGTTCCGCCCGGTGTCCCGGGTGAGCTGTACATCGGCGGGGAGGCCCTGGCCCGCGGCTACCTGGGCCGGGCCGACCGCACCGCCGAACGGTTCGTCGCCGACCCCCACGGTCCGGTCGGCACCCGCATGTACCGCACCGGCGACCTCGCCCGGCTCACCCGCGACGGGCTGCTGGTGTACCTCGGCCGCGCCGACGCCCAGGTCAAGATCCGCGGCTTCCGTATCGAGCCCGGCGAGATCGAGGCCGCCCTCACCGCGCACGCCTCGGTCGCGCAGGCCGCGGTCGTCGTACGGGAGGACCGGCCCGGGGACCGGCGGCTGGTCGGCTATGTCGTGGCCGCCCCGCAGGAGGCCCCCGACCCGGCGCGGCTGCGCGAGCACCTCGCCGGGCGGCTGCCCGCCCACATGGTGCCGGCCGCGTTCGTCGTACTCGACGGGCTCCCGCTGACCCCCAACGGCAAGCTGGACCGCGCCGCGCTGCCCGCGCCCGCGTACGCCGCCGGCCGGGAGTCGAGGCCGCCCCGGACGCCCGCGGAGCACACCGTGTGCACCCTGTTCGCCGAGGTGCTGGGCGTCGAACGGGCGGGCGTGGAGGACGACTTCTTCGAACTGGGCGGGCACTCCTTCCTGGCCGCCCGTCTGGTGGCCCGGCTCCGCGAGGAGTTCGGCCAGGAGCTCCCCGTCCGCACGGTCTTCGACTCCCCCACCCCGGAGGGCGTCGCCGCCGTACTGACCGGGACGGCCGACGGGGCGGCGGGACGGTCCTCGGAGATACTGCTCCCGCTGCGGGCGCGCGGCACGGCGGCCCCCCTGTTCTGTCTGCACCCGGGCGGCGGGTTCAGCTGGTGCTACGCCGGACTCGTCCGCCATCTCGGCCCGGACGTGCCGGTCTACGGCATCCAGGCGCGCGGCCTCGACGGCGGCGGTCCGCTGCCGTCGTCCATGGCGGAGATGACCGAGGACTACCTCGAGCGGATCCGTTCCGTGCAGCCGTCCGGCCCGTACCGGCTGGCGGGCTGGTCGTTCGGCGGGCTCGCCGCGCACGCCCTGGCGACCCGGCTGCGCGCCGAGGGCGAGGAGGTCTCCGTGCTGGCCCTGCTGGACGCCTATCCGCCGGGTGAGAACGCGGACACCTCGGAGCCGGTCGAGCACGAGGTGGTCGCGCACAATCTGCGGGCCATGGGCTTCGAATTCGACATGGCCGAGCTCATAGCAGACCAGGAAGGCGTTCTGCGACGGTTCCGGGAGTTCCTGCAGTCCGGGGACCAGGCGCTCGCGCAGCTGGAGGCCCGGGACATCCTCGCACTGAAGGACGTCTATGTGAACAATGTCCGCCTCATGCGGAGGTTCACACCGGAATTCTTCGACGGGGACGTCCTCTTCGTCTCCGCGGAGCGGAAATCGGCGGACGACCGGGAGGGCCGCCTGAATGTCAGCTTGTGGCAACCGTTCACGGGTGGTTCGGTCGAGGTGTGCGCCATAGACTCGACGCACGGAAATCTGATGACGGATGCCCGTCATATGGCCCGGATCGGCCAATTCCTCGCGGACCGTCTGTGACCTTTCACGAGATCCCCGACAGACCATCCCAGAGAAACAGAAAGCGCTGAGAAGGAGCGATGGAATGAGCAGCAATCCCTTCGAGGACCCCGAGGGCACCTACCTGGTCCTGGTCAACGACGAGGGGCAGCACTCGCTGTGGCCGGCGTTCGTCGAGGTACCCGCGGGCTGGCGGACCGTCCTCGGGGAGAGCACCCGGGACGCGGCACTCGACTACGTCAACGCCAACTGGACCGACATGCGTCCCAAGAGCCTCGTCGACGCCATGGACGGCGCCGCCTGATCCGAGCGCCGTACGGCCCGCGCACCCGGGCGCCCCGGGGCGCGGGCCGCTCGCGTATGCGGGGGCGCGCACCGCACGACCACCACGAGAGGGGAGAGGCTCCATGCCGGTCATTCCCGTGAACGGGATTCGGCTCAGCTACGACGAGGCCGGCACCGGCGACCCGGTGGTGATGATCCAGGGCACCGGCGGCGGCCGGACCGTGTGGCAGCTGCACCAGGTGCCCGCGCTCACCGCGGCCGGACTGCGCGTGATCACCTTCGACAACCGGGGCATCCCCCCGTCCTCCGAGTGCCCCGAGGGCTTCACCCTGCGGGACATGGTCGGGGACGTGGCCGGGCTCATCGAGCGCCTGGACCTCGGCCCGTGTGCCGTCGTCGGCACGTCCATGGGCGCGTTCGTCGCCCAGGAGCTGGCGCTGGCCCGGCCCGAGCTGGTCAGCCGGGCCGT
Organism: Streptomyces sp. NPDC031111; assembly: GCF_055570675.1. Classification (NCBI taxonomy): domain Bacteria; kingdom Bacillati; phylum Actinomycetota; class Actinomycetes; order Kitasatosporales; family Streptomycetaceae; genus Streptomyces; species Streptomyces sp. NPDC031111. The sequence continues at coordinate 88,444 of NZ_JBVIGS010000013.1, read as the reverse complement.
CCTCATGGCGACCCGCGGCCGCACCGACTTCCTGCGCGCCGAGCTCACCCGCACGGAGATCGCCCTGTACGACTCGGGTGTGCGGCTCCCGGACCGGTACGCGGCCGTGCTGCGGGCCCTGAAGTCGCTGTCGCCGCGGACGCTGGACGACGACACGGCTATGGCCGACTGGCTCGACCTGTTCGAGCTGACGTCCGCGCCGGGGCCGGGGCAGCGGGCGCAGATGGAGGTGAGCCGGCTGGAGAACCGGCTGGCCGCCTACCGGGGCATCCGCGTCCCCTGCCAGGTCATCGCCTTCGCCGACGACCTGGTCACCCCGCCCCGTCTGGGCCGGGAGGTCGCCGACGCCGTCCCGGGCGCCCGCTTCGACCTCGTCGAGGGCTGCGGGCACTACGGCTACCTGGAGGATCCCGACACGGTGAACAAGCTGCTCGTGGACTTCCTCACCGGCCCGTGAGGCCGGGCACGGCACGAGGCGAGGGGCCCGGCGCGCAGGACGCCGGGCCCCTCGTCGTTCAGGTCGTCCGGGTCGTTCAGGCGCCCGGTGCGAGGGACGCCGCGTAGCCCTTCAGATAGGCGCTGGGGTAGTAGATGCCGTTGGCCCACAGCGTGCCGTCCGCCGTGGGGTACAGGGCCGTCACCTCGGAGCCCGGGGTCGCGCCGGGGGCCGGGGCCGTTTCCCAGGCGGAGCCGTTCCAGCGGGCCAGGCCCCGGTCCTTGCTGCGGTGCGCGTACAGGCCCGCCCACACGGTTCCGTCGTGGACGGCCAGGGCCTGGACGGACATGCCGTCCTTGGTCTCGTCGCCGGTCGGGGCGGGCACCGGCACGTAGGTCGTCTGCCAGTCGGTGCCGTCACCGCGCAGCACGAACGCCCGGCGTGCGCCGGTTCCGCTGTCGGAGTACGGGTTGCGGTCGGTGCCGCCGATCCACACCTCGCCGTTCCGCACGACCACCGCGTTCGCGGTCGCCGAGAGACCGGACAGCGCCGGCAGCGCCACCTCCTGCCACGACGTGCCGTCGTAGTGCGCCGCGAAGAGGCGGTCGCTGTCCGAGCCGACCACCCAGACGTCGTCGTCGGAGACGACGTGGACGGCCTTGAGGTTGGTCCAGGCGTTCGGCGCGCCGAGCTTGGTCAGCGTCCAGGCCGAGCCGTTCCAGTGGGCGACGGCGCCGGGCACGTCGCCGGCGCTCTCGCGGTAGTTGCCGACCGCCCACACGTCGGTGCGGGAGACGGCCCGGGCCGCCAGCACCTCGAAGTTCGGGATGGTCCGGTCCGTCCACCGGGTGCCGTTCCAGTGGAACTGGCTGAAGTCGCCCCACTCGCGGCGTCCGAGGGCCCACACGTCGTCGGGCGCGGTGCCGGTGAGGACTTCGGTGGAGGCGCCGTCGGGGGGCTTGGGCAGGCTGCGCCAGGTGCCGGCCTGCCGGGTCCACAGCGTGTGCTCGTACTCGCAGGGCAGACAGGTGGTGGTCGTCTGCACGGTGCTGCGTGCGACGGCGGTCGTCGCGTCCAGGGGCACGTAGGAGCTGAGGCCGGCCGGGGCCGGGGGCGGCACCGGCTGCCAACCCGTGGCGGCGTGGGACTGGGTGGCGGTGGTCAGGCCGGTCACGAGCGCCAGGAGCAGTGCTCCCAGCGCGTACAGGGCCCGTAACCGGTGGGGGGTGGGTCTCTGTTCGATCCGCATGCTGGCTCCCGTCGAGGTCGGTTGCTGCACCTCCACCGTCGCCGCCGCACCGGGCCGGGCGGGCCGGGTTGGCAGCTAGTTGCCGGAAGGGAATGCGCGCGGGGGCGGGAAAGGGTGAGGAGGGAGGGTCGTCTCCGTCCGGGGGTGACGGGCGACCCTCCCTCCTCGGCGGAGGGACCTGGCTCTACGGCTGGTAGTAGTCAGGTCGCGAGGTATCACGGCGGTGCTGGCCGGGCCGCGTCTCCTGCTGCGGATGACCGCCCTGCTGGTAGCCGTCCTGCTGGTACTGCTGGTACCCGCCCTGCTGGTACGGCTGCTGCTGCGCGTCCTGCTGGTACGGCTGACCGTACTGCTGCTGCGGGGAGGCGAACCGTGCGTACTGGGGCTGCTCCTCGGGGTGGCGGGTGGGCTCGGCCTGGTCCGGTACGGGGGCCGGTCCACCGGTGCCGCCGGTGCCGCCGGAGAGCTTGCCGGGCCACCAGTTCCACTTGCCCAGGGCCGTCATCAGCGCCGGCAGCACATAGATCCGGATGATCACGGCGTCCAGCAGGATGGCCGCCGCGAGACCCACGCCCAGCTGCTTGAACTCGACCATGCTCAGGGTGCCGAAGATCGCGAACACCCCGACCATGACGATCGCGGCGCTGGTCACCACGCCCGCGGAGCGGGTGATGCCCTCACGGACGGCGACCTTGGTCGTGACGCCCTCGAGCGCGGCCTCGCGGATCCGGCTGACCACGAAGACGTGGTAGTCCATCGACAGCCCGAACAGCACCACGAACAGGAACAGCGGCAGCCACGAGACGACCGCGCCCGAGCTGTGGAAGTCGAGGATGCCCTCGGCCCAGGTGTTCTGGAAGACGGCGACCAGCACACCGAACGAGGCCGCCGCGGAGAGCAGGTTCAGCAGGATCGCGGAGAACGCCACGGCCAGCGACCGGAAGATCATCACCATGGTGACGAAGGTCAGCAGCAGGACGAAGCCCACCACCCAGGGCATGCGCTCCTCGAGGTGGCCCGTGAAGTCCACGCCCTGCGCCACCTTGCCGCCGACCGCGCTCTCGGCGTCGGGCACGTCGGCCATGGCCTGCGGCACCCAGTCGCGCAGCAGGTCCAGGGACTCGCGGGCCCCGTCGCTCTTCGGCTGGTACGGCGTGCCCACGTCCACGGTGTGGACCCGGTGGTCCGCCGACTCCTTGATCGTCGGTGTGGAGTCGTGGGCGAACAGGTCGTCCTCCGCGGTGCGCTCGAGCAGGCCCTGAAGCGCGGACTTCACCTCGTCGGCCTGACCGGCGGGCGCCCGGACGGCGACCTGGTGCACGGTGCCCTTGCTGGGGAAGGACTCGGTGAGCCGGTCCATCGCCTGCACCACGGGGATGTCCCGGGACAGGTCGTCGGAGCCCGGCTGCTTGAGCTTCATGTCGAGGGCCGGCACGGCCAGCAGCAGCAGCGCGCCCACGGACACCACCAGTGTGATGACCGGCTTGGACAGCGCCGGACGCAGCAGCGCGGGCCACACCCTCGACTCGCCGGAGCGCATGGTGAGCCGCCACAGGAACGGCACCCTGGGCTTGTCGACCCAGCGTCCCAGCTTGGCGAGCAGGGCGGGCAGCACGGTCAGCGAGGCCAGTACGGCGACCGCCACGACGATGATCGAGCCGGTGGCCAGGGAGGCGAAGGTCGCCTCGTTGGCCAGGTAGAGGCCGGCCATCGCCACGATGACGGTGGTGCCGGAGACCACGACGGTGTGCCCGGAGGTCTCCGCGGCGATCTCGATCGCGTCGACGTGGTTCTTCCCCGCGCGGCGCTCCTCGCGCTCCCGCTTGAGGTAGAAGAGCGAGTAGTCCACGCCGACGGCCATGCCCATGAGCAGGATGACGTTGCTGACCGCGCTGGTCTCGGGCAGTACGTGGGAGGCGACCGTGGACAGTCCGATGGCGGCGCCGACGCACGAGAGGGCCAGCACCACGGGCACGCCGGCCGCGATGATCGCGCCGAAGACGACGAGCAGGATCAGCAGGGTCAGCGGCAGGCTGATCAGCTCGGCCTTCTTGAAGTCCTCGCCGAGCGTCTCCGACAGCCCCTTGGCCGTCGAGCCGGTGCCCACCTCGTCGACCCGCAGGCCCTCGTGGTCGTCCTGGACCGACGCGCTGACGTCGAGCAGTGGCTGCACCCGCTGGTCGGCGTTCTCCGTGTCGCCCTTCATGGTGACGGGGACCAGCAGCGCCTTGCCGTCGGGCGAGGGGAACGGGTCGCCGACGCTCTCGACCTCGTCGAGCGCCTTCATCCGCTCGACGACGTCCGCCGCCGCTTCCCGGCCGGCCGCCGGGTCCAGCTTCCCGCCGTCCTCGGCGGTGATCAGTACGTTCTCCTCGGCCTTCTCGGGGAAGTCACCGGAGTGCACGATCTTGCCGGCCCGGCCCGACTCGCGGACCCCCGACTCCTCGTCGCTGATCGCGTTCGTACCGGCCGCTCCGCCCAGGAAGAGGCACGCGGCGACGAACACGACCCACAGGCCGATGGCGGACCACGGGTGCGTGGCACTCCATCGCGCAATCCGTACCGTTGCCGGTTTCTTTCGCACCTTGCTTCCTTCCGTTGCTGCAGGTCCGGCCCGGGAAGCCGGTCGGATCTCGACGTGGAAAACGCTAGAGGCGCCGGCAGCGGGGTGGATACGAGGTAAACCGTCGTGGTGACCGTTGCTTTCCGCAGGTTCAACATACGGAAAACCGCAGGTGCCGCCCTGCGGGAAACCGCAGGCAGAAACCTGCGGGAAACCGTACCGCCCCTGGGAATCCTTGACCATTAAAAGCCGGACCGTTACGTTCGGAGCGCGAATTGGGCGGCACCCGCAAAAGGCTGTGCAATAGCTTCCTGCACGAAATGTCGGCCGATCGCGGATCGTAGCTCATTGAATGTCAGACGTACATTCCTTGGCAATTAGTTGCCGAGGCGCGACTACAGTCGAGGGGAGAAAATGGAGACCACGGTCCTCACCCGGCAGCATGTTGCCAAACTCGTCAAGGAGAGCGGCAACGATCGCTTCATGGACCGGATGATCGTCCGACTCCAGGAGGCGTTCACCGCTCCGGACAAAGGCGTGAGCCCCACCCGGGACGGTTTTCTGCGCGGCCCGGACAACACAGCCATCGTCGAGTGGATGCCGCACCATGATCCGGGACGTTCCATAACGATCAAGACGGTGGCCTACACGCCGTCCAACCCCAGCACGTTCCAGCTGCCCACCATCATCGGATCCCTCACGCGCTACGACGACGTGACGGGCCGTCTGCTGGCGGTGTGCGACGGAATCCTGCCCACCGCGATCCGTACCGGAGCCGCCTCGGCGATCGCCAGCCGGCTGCTGGCCCGTCCCGACAGCCGGGTCCTCGGCCTGGTCGGCGCCGGCGCCCAGGCGGTGACCCAGGCGCACGCCCTCAGCCGGGTGTTCCCGCTGGAGCAGATCCTGGTGTACGACATCGAGCCGGCCCACGCGCGTTCCTTCGCGGACCGGGTGGACTTCCTCGACATCGACGTCCGGGTCGTGGAGCTCGCCGAGCTGGAGGCGGCGTCGGACATCATCTGCACCGTCACGTCCGTCGGCGTCGGCGACGGACCGGTGCTGAGCGGCACCGACCTGCGGCCGCACGTGCACATCAACGCCATCGGGGCCGACCTCATCGGCAAGTTCGAGGTGCCCGAGGCGGTGCTGAAGTCGGCGCTCGTGACGCCGGACCACCGGGCGCAGGCGCTGCGGGAGGGCGAGTGCCAGCAGCTGGAGGAGGGCGACATCGGGCCCGACCTGATGGACCTGTGCGCCGACCCGGAGACGGCGGCCCGGCACCGGGACTCCGTGACGGTCTTCGACTCGACGGGCTTCGGGCTGGAGGACCACGTGGCCCTCGACGTGCTGCTCGAACTCGCCGAGGAGGCCGGCATCGGCGACCGGATCCAGATCGAGCACCTGCCGGACGACGCGCTGAACCCGTACTCGTTCCAGTGACGGTGTTCCGGTGACGGGCGGGTCCGGCGAGTGACCGCGGCGTGCCGGGCGACGGGGCTCCCCCGCCGCCCGGCACGTCGTGCGTCAGGACTCCAGATAGCGCAGTACGGCCAGGATGCGGCGGTTGTAGCCGGTGGTGTGCGCGAGTTCGAGCTTGTCGAAGATCATGTTGAGGTTCTTCTCCACCGTGCTCATGGAGATGTGCAGCTTCTCCGAGATGGCCGCGTTGGTGTGCCCCTGGGCCAGGGTCTCCAGGACGCTGCGCTCGCGGGGGGTCAGCCGGGCCAGCGGGTCGCTGTGCGTCGTACGGATCACCAGCTGCCGTACGACCTCCGGGTCGATGGCGGCGCCGCCCGCCTGGATCCGCTCCAGCGCGTCGAGGAACTCCTCCACCTGGGCGACCCGGTCCTTCAGCAGATAGCCGACCCGCTCCGCGTTCGACGTCAGCAGCTGCGCCGCGTAGTTGCGCTCTATGTGCTGGGACAGCACGAGGACCCCGATCCCGGGCCACCGCTTGCGGATCTCCAGCGCGGCCCGCAGCCCCTCGTCCGTGTGGGTGGGGGGCATCCGGATGTCCACCACGACCATGTCCGGTGGCTGGGCCTCGACCTCCCGCAGCAGGGCGACGGCATCACCCACCGCGGCGAGGACCTCGTGGCCCTCCTCGGTGAGCAGCCGGACCAGCCCCTCTCGCAGCAGGGTCGAGTCCTCGGCCAGCATTACGCGCACGGCAGCTCCGCGGTGATCGTGGTGGGCCCCCCGGAGGGGCTGTGGACGTGCAGTCGGCCGTCCAGGGCACCGACCCGGCTGCGCAGCCCGGTCAGCCCGCTGCCCTCCGGCTTCGCGCCGCCGACGCCATTGTCCTCGACCCGGATGACGAGGACCGGCCCGTACGTGCGGACGCTCACCTGGATCTCCGTGGCGGCGGAGTGCTTGGCGGCGTTGGTCACCGACTCCGACACCACGAAGTACGCGGCGGTCTCGACGGAGGCGGGCAGCGGCTCGGCGAGCGCGAAGTCCGTCCGGATGGGGATGCTGCACCGCTCCGACACCCCGGCCAGCGCCTCCTGGAGCCCCAGGTTGTCCAGCGCCGTCGGATACACCCGCCAGGCCACTTCCCGCAGCTCCGTCAGGACGTCCTGCGACTCCTTGTGGGCCTGCTCCAGCAGACTGCGCGCCTGCTCGGGCGTACGGCCGCCGCGACGGGCCCGCCCGAGGAGCATGGCCAGCGCCACCAGACGCTGCTGCACCCCGTCGTGCAGGTCCCGTTCGATGCGCCGGCGCTCGGTGTCGACGGCCTGGAGCACCGCCGCCCGGCTGGTGGCCAGTTCGTCGATGCGCTGCTGCATCAGCTCGCGCTCCGAGGGGCCGAAGCACTCGCGGGCCAGCCGCGCGTCGAGCGCCTCCAGCGAGAACAGGCCCTGCACGTCCAGGAAGAGCAGCACCCCGCCGAGCAGGACCTGGGTGACCAGTTCCCCCCAGTCGAGGGTGCCCCGGACCAGGCTCGCGACGAGCAGACCCGCGAGGACGGCGCCGAAGGCGAGCAGGCCGAGCACGACGCCGGTGATCAGACCGGCGTACGTACGGGTGGCGAGGTAGCGCAGGATGCGCTGGTCGGGCACGGGCCGGTCGGGGAAGCGGTCCCCGAAGAAGACCGAGCGGCGCCACCGTTCGAGCGCCGTCAGCCGTCGGGCCCCGGCGGTCAGGACGACGAACGCCCGCCGCCGGGTGCGCGGCCACAGCAGCAGTGGGCCGAGCGGGGCGCCGGCGACGACGAAGTACAGCAGTCCCAGCAGCGCGGTCAGACAGCCGAGGAGGACTCCGGCGGCCCGCATCGGCAGCGCCGGGGTCGGCGTCGCCGTGGGCTCACCCCCCGGCAGCGCGGTTCCGGGCGCCGTCGGGAGGGGCTGGGTGGTCATGTCCGCCGAATCCCCCTGCACGCTGGCCGAGCGTAGTCGGGCTGCGCAGCCGGGGCAAGATCGTTCGGTCTCGGTGAGGAGAGGGCTGGTCACGACGTACGGCGGTGCTGGGCGGTGCCGCGGGAGCGCAGCCGGATCACGATGTAGAAGGCCAGTGCGGCGACCACCAGGACCAGGACGCCCTTGCTGATCACACCGACGTAGTCACCGACGGTGTCCCACTGGTCGCCCAGCCAGTAGCCGGACATGACCAGGACGGCGTTCCACATCAGGCTGCCGATGGCGGTCAGCGTCAGGAAGGTCGGCAGCGGCATGCGTTCGAGGCCGGCCGGCACGGAGATCAGGCTGCGGAAGATCGGCACCATGCGGCCGAGGAAGACGGCCTTGGTGCCGTGCTTGGCGAACCACTCCTCCGTCCGCTCCAGGTCGGAGGTCTTGACCAGGGGCAGCCTGGCCCAGATCGCGTACATCCGCTCCCGGCCGAACAGCGCGCCGATGTAGTAGAGGACGGTCGCGCCGACCACGGAACCGAGCGTGGTCCAGAACAGGGCCGCGAAGAGACTGATGACGCCCTGTCCGGCGGCGAAGCCGGTCAACGGCAGGATGATCTCGCTCGGCAGCGGCGGGAAGAGGTTCTCCAGGGCGACAGCGAGGCCGGCGCCGGGGGCGCCCATGGCGTCCACCAGGTCGGCGGCCCATCCCGCGATGCCGTCCGCGGGCTCCTGTGGCAGCGCGAGGGTGATGTGGTCCATTTCGAAGTCTCCAGATACGAAGCGCACGCCGCGGGCCGGTGCCGCGATCCGTGACCACGCTAGAAATCCCAGCTCAGTGCCGGTATGCGGATAGCCGTCGAAGTTGTGCGGTTTCCCCCCACCCCGGACCCTGCGGTTTTCCGCAGGGTCCGGGGTGCCCCGGGAGCGGAATTGGCAGCAAGGTGCCAGCCGAACGGCGTTTGTTGGACGCCTCATTTCCGGCCTGGTTAGCCTCGCCCCCTGTGTCCCTCAAGTCCCTTGTGGGAGGAAGGACTTGACTCACCTCAGGACTTGACCCACCGCGGGACCCGACTCACCGCCCATCCGGACGAACGGCGTGCCCATGCAGCTGACAGGCGCCCCCGTCACCGAACTCGTCGTGGCACCGGTGACGATCACTCCGACGAAGCCGCTCACCCCGACCCATGTCAAGGGCCTGCTGTGGACCGACGTGCTGGTCAAGGCGAGCGCCCGGGCCGGCGCCGGCGGGGTGCGGCTGGTCTGGAACAACCGCATGGCCACCGTGACCACCCAGGCGACGGCCTTCTGGCACCACCTCGACCTGACCGAGCCGCACACCGACTGGAGCCGCGAGTCGGAGACGGCGATCGGCGAGCGGTACGTCCGCTTCCACGCCGGACGCCGGACGGCCGACCCCCTTGCGGTCGGCGCCGGACTGACCCGCGCCGACGAGGACGGCTGGATCCACCCGGCCGGGCGCCGCATGCTGGAGCTGTGGCGGGCCCAGCTGGAGCTGCTGGGCGTCGGCGACCTCGGTCTCGCGGCCGACCGTCCGCTCGCCACCACGGCCGGGGCGATGCTCGACACCCTCGCCGCGCGGGGCCTGCTGATCGACCACCGCCGCTACGGCGGCCCCGTCCACCTCGACGGCCCCCGCTGGGGCCTGCCGCTGCGCCGGCTCGTCGGCGCCGACGGACACCCCAACTACCTGCTGCCGATCCTGCGCGAACTGGTCCCGCTGATCGGCCCGGGACGGCGCTTCCTGCTGGTCCACGACGACGGCATCACCGCCGACTACCTGCTCCTGGAGCGTGTTCTGGCCGAGTTCGGCGCCCGCACCGCACGCCTCGCCCTGAGCAGGGTGCCGGTGGGCGGGACGGTCCGCTCCAGCCGGTACGGCGGCTGGCGGGGCGCGACGCTCGGCGACCTGGCGGCCGTCTCCGGCTCGGCCGGCCGGGACGCCTACCGGCTCGGCATGCGGCTGTACTTCGTCGGGACACTGCACCGGCGTTCCGCCCAGCCGTTCCGGATGCGGCTGCTGCGCCGCTGCGTGGGGCGCGCGGCCCGGCTGCTCGGCCGTACGGCCGTCGACGACCGACCCGTGCGGGACACCTCACTGTCCCGGCTCCGCACCCCGCAGGGGTACGTCGACCCGTACCGGCTGACGGCGTCCCTGCTCGCCCGGCCCGCCATGCCGGCGGCCCCCGACATCCGGGCGATCTACACATGAGCGCCCCTCCGGCCGTACGGCCGTCCGATGCCGAGGCACTGGCCTCGGCCGCGCGGGCACGGGTGAGCGCGGTCCGCGCCGGGCTCCCGGGCGACGGCCCCGCCCCGCACGGGCTGACCGCCGTCGTCGTCGTGGACGACTTCGACCCGGCGACGTTCGTCGCGGGCGCGGCCGCGTTCGCCCTGGCGCTCCCGCCCGGCCGGCGGGAGGGCTGGTACCGCGCCTTCACCCGCACCGTGTTCCTCGCCGGCCAGCCCGCGAGCGTGGCCGCCCGGCATCCGCACACCCACCTCGCCCCCGGCGGCGGCCTCGCCTGGTACGGCCCGGCACCTCGCCGCGAACTGTCCGCCCTGTCCCGGCTGTTGCGTGCCTTCCAGGGGCCGGCCCCGGTCGACGCGCCGGCCCGGCCGTTCACCGTGCCCGTCCCGGGGCGGCCCTCCGGACACCGCGCGGACATGACGGTGGCCGTCGGCGGGGTCGGCAGTGACGCCTATCTGGTCCATGTGCACCACCTGGTCGCCGAGGCGGTGCTGCGCGGCCTGGTCCGGGCGGGCGACACCCTCCGCGTGGAACACCGTCACGTCCTCGACCCGGCGGACTTCCGTGCCGAACTCGACCCCCGCCGCGCCGCCACGGTCCAGACCCGGATCGGTCACGACGGCACGGACCCCGACCGGCTGCGCCTGTACGGCGTGCTCACATCGAACCGCGACCGAGGAGGCCACTGAATGGAGGCCGCACGCGTACGGGCGGAACACCGCCGGCTCCTGGAGACCCTGGACCGCCCCGAGGAGACGCAACGCGAGCTGCTCACCCGGATCCTGGAGCACAACGCCGACACCGCGTTCGGCCGCGAGCACGGGCTGGCCGCCGTCCGCACCGTCGACGAGCTGCGCCGGGCGGTGCCGATCCGCACGCACGAGGCGCTGATGCCGTGGATCGAGCGGGCGATGGACGGCGAACCGGGCGTGCTGACCGCCGACGACCCGGTCGTCTACTTCTCCTCCAGCGGCAGCACCGGCCGCGAGAAGCACATCCCGGTGACCCGCACCTACATGCGGGAGACCTTCCTGCCCTTCTACCACGCCGCGTTCGCGCCCCTGCTGGAGACGCTGCCCGAGGCGGCGGCCGTGCCGAACGGCGTGCTGAACCTGTGGCAGGACCCGACCGCGCCCGCGGCCCGCACCGACCGGGGCCAGCCGCACATCGGCTCCAGCCAGGTCGACTACCGCCGGTTCGGCGAGGACTCGGCCGTCGGACCGGGCAACGACGCCCCCTGGAGCCGTATCCCCGACGAACTCGCCGCCGCCGACCCCTGGGAACGCGCCTACTTCAAGCTGCGGCTCGCCGCCGCGCAGGACATCCGGGTCGTCATCGGTATCAATCCCGCGATGGTCGCCGCCCTGCCCTACCAGCTGCGCACCTCGTGGCCCCGGCTCGTCGAGGACATCCGGGCCGGCACGCTCGGGGGCCGGCCGCACACCTCGCCCGACCCGGAACGCGCCGACGAGATCGCGCGGTACGCCAAGACGTTCGGCACGGTCCTGCCCCAGCACCTGTGGCCGCGGCTGACCGCCGTCCTCGTCTGGAACAGCGCGCTCGCCTCCCTCTATCTGCCCCGCGTGCGGGAGACCTACGGGCCCGGCGTCCAGTTGTTCGCCGCGCCCGTCGCGTCCTGCGAGGGTCCGGCCGCCGTACCGGTCGACCGGCACCCCAGCGGTGCGCCACTCTATCTGCCGGGCTGCGTCTACGAGTTCGTCCCGGCCGACGGTCCGCTGTCCGCCGACAGCGAGACGCTGCTGCCCACCGAACTGGAGGAGGGACGCGACTACCACCTCGTGTTCAGCCACATCGGCGGGCTGTACCGGTGCGCCGTCACGGACGTGGTCCGGGTCGTCGGCCGGATCGGGCGCACTCCGCGCGTCGAGTACGCCGGACGGGGCATCGTCCGCTCCGCCGCCGGGGAGCGGCTCACCGAGGCCATGGCGGTCCGCGCCCTGGGCGCCGCCTGCCACGACACCGGGGCGGAGATCCGCAACGCCACCTACCGCCTGACTCCCGACCATCCCGGCCGCTACCAGGTCGCGGTGGCCTTCGCGGGCCCCCCGGTGCCGAACCTGGCCGACGCCCTCGACGCCCGGCTGGCGGAGCACTGCCCCGGCTACGGGACCGGCCGCCGGTCCGGGCGGATCGCCCCCGTGGAGGTGATCACGGTGCACGAGGACGCCTTCCTGCGGGAGTGGGAGCGCACCGTGCGCGGCGGACAGCGCCCGCCCCGCGTCAAGGACCGGGTCTTCCTGCCCTCCGACGACGCCTGGGCGCGGCTCGTGGCCACCCGGCCGGGGGCAGCCTGATGCCGACGCGGAACCACGAAACGAGGGACGCATGAGCGACGCCATCCCGGGCCGCGGACAGTACTCCGAGGAAGCCCGCAGACAGCGGCTGGACTGGCTGCGGGAGCGCAGCGGCACCGCGCTCGCCTCGCTGGAGAACACCGCGTTCGCCGCCGAGAACCTGGTCGGCAACGTGGAGAACTTCGTCGGCTCCGTGGAGGTGCCGGTGGGCCTCGCCGGTCCGCTGCTGTTCGTCGGGGACGCCGCCCGGGACAGCGTCGTCGCCCCGCTCGCCACCACCGAGGGCGCGCTGGTGGCCTCCGCGTCGCGGGGCGCCCGGGCGCTGACCGCGTCCGGCGGGGTGACGACGAAGGTGCTGTCGCAGCGGATGACCCGGGCACCCGTGCTGGAGTTCGCCGACCTCGCCGCCGCGCACCGGTTCACGGGCTGGCTGCGGGAGCGGCACGGCCGGCTGGAGGAGCAGGTCCGCCTGGTGTCCCGGCACACCCGGCTGATCGACGTCGAGCCGTACCAGATCGGCCGCTATCTGCACCTGCGCTGCGTGTTCGAGACCGCGGACGCCGCCGGGCAGAACATGACGACGGCGGCCACCTGGCAGATCCTGCGCTGGCTGACCGACGCCGTCGCCGACGAGGACGGCCCGCGCCCGGTGAACACCCTGCTGGAGGGCAACCTCAGCGGCGACAAGAAGACGGCCGTCGGCTCCCTGCTGGCCGGGCGCGGCACCCGGGTGACCGCGGAGTGCCGGGTGCGCCGCGACGCGGTGACCGGCATCCTGAAGACCACGCCGGAGGCCATGGTGAAGAGCCATGTGGCGACGGTCCTCGGGGCCCAGCAGGCGGGCACGGTCGGCTACGGCGTGAACGCGGCGAACATCGTCGCGGCCCTGTTCCTCGCCACCGGCCAGGACGTGGCCTGTGTCCACGAGTCGGGCGTGTCGATCTTCTCCATGGAGACGGAAGGCGACGACCTCGTCGCCACGCTGCTGCTGCCCAACCTGGTCGTGGGCACCGTCGGCGGCGGCACCGCGCTGCCGCACCAGCGCGATCTGCTCACCCTGCTGGGCTGCACGGGCGCGGGCGGTGCGCGCCGGTTCGCCGAGATCGTCGCCGGGTTCGCCCTCGCCCTCGACGTGTCGACCATGGCGGCGGTGGTCAGCGGCCAGTTCGCGGCGGCGCACCAGCGTCTCGGCCGGGCCCGCCGCGTCGACTGGCTCCAGCCGGGCGACCTGGACGCGGCGCTGCTCCAGCCGCTGCTCGCGCGGGGTACCGGCGACCCCCGACTGCACGTCACCCGCGTGACGGCGGGGCCCCGGCTGCACGGCGACGGCATCTCCAGCGAGCTCGGCGCGCTGGCCGAGCGGCGCAAGCTGACCGGCCTGTACCCGCTGAGCGTCGGCTGGAGCTCCGCCGACGGTTCCACCGGCGCCGAACTGGTGGCGAAGGTCAAGTCGCGCGGGGAGGAGATCGTCGGCGGCATCGCGAAGCTGGTGTCGCTGTGCGGGCCGGAACCGGCCGCGGCGTGGCGGCGTTGGGGCGCCGACACCGTGTTCACCGACGCGCACCGCCGGGAACTGGCGGTGTACCGGCGCCCGGAGCCCGCCCTGACGGAGCTGCTGCCGCGCTGCTACGGCCTCCTGGAGGACGACGAGCGCGAGGCGTACGTCATCCTCATGGAACGGCTGCGCGACGACGGCGGGCCGTGGCACGCCGGCCGGATCGAGGACGCGCTGCGTGCCGTCGGCGCCGTCCACGGGCACTGGCTCGGCCGTGACCAGGACATCCTGGCCGAGGGCTGGCTGCACCACGTGCCCGAACCCGCGCAGCTGGCGAAGGCGCGGGAGCTGTGGGCGGCGCTGGTGCGCCATGCCGCGGCGGAGCTGCCCGAGCTGCTGGACCCCGCTCGCCGGGACGTGCTGCTCGGCGTCGTCGAGGACGCCGACCACTGGACCCAGGAACTGCACGCGGTGCCCCGCACCCTGGTCCACAACGACTTCAACCCCCGCAACCTCGCGGTGCGGGACGGACGGGTGGTGGCGTACGACTGGGAGCTCGCCACCGTGGGCCCGCCCCAGCGGGACGCCGTGGAGCTGCTGGCGTTCACCGCCGGCCCGCGGGTCACGGCGGACGAGGTGGACCGCTTCCTGGAGGTGCACGCGCGGGCGGTGGCCTCGGTGTCGCCGCGGGCGGCGCGGCTCGTCGCCGGCTGCGACTGGCGGCGCGGACACCGGCTGGCGCTGCGGGAGTTCCTGATGACCCGCCTGTCGCTGTACGCGGCCGGGCACACCCAGCGTGAGTTCGCGTTCCTGCCCGGGGTGGTGGCGACCGCCTTCCGGCTGTGGCACCTGGAGGAGGCACGGGACGGTGGGTGAGATGCGCGTCGCGCTGGTCGGCATCGACGGGACCGGCAAGACCACGGTGCTGCGCCGGCTCCGTGAACGGGACGGCGTCAGGGTCGTGCACGCCGTACGGGGGCACGAGGACCCGGACAGCCCCTACGCCGAGCTGTCGGCGGCGCTGGCCGGTGCCTCGTCCGCGGCGGACGAGGTGGGCCGGGTCCAGCTCAAGGTCTGCGTCCTGTACCTCCAGCTGTGCCTGTTCGGCCCGGCGGAACGGCACGCGGCGGCCGGCGGCCGGACCGTGCTCGCCGACCGGCATCCGCTCGTCGACCCGCTGGTCTATCTGCCGCTGTTCGCCCGCGCCGGGCGGGACACCGTGCCCGGCACCGACGTCGACGCCTGGTGGCGCAAGCAGGACCCGGACGCCGCCCGTGCGGTGCGCGAGTGGCTGCGCAACCGCACGGGGGACACGGACCCCTGGGCGACGGGAACGGAGGTGCTGCGCTGGGGCACGCTGCCCCCGCACGACCTGTCCGAGACCCTCGCCCACCGGTTCGACGTCGCCCTCCCGGACGGCGTCCTCCTCCTCGACCTGCCCGTGTCCGAGGCCCTGCGCCGCACCAGGGAACGCACCCGCGGCGGCGAACTCCACGAGACCGCGGCCTTCCTCACGGCGACCCGGCAGGACTACGACGCCGTCCTGGACGGGCTCGCCCGAACCCACCCCGGCATGGCGATCCGCCGCCTCCCCTGCGCCGACCGCTCCGTGGACGAACTGGCCGACGAGGTGCGCGACACCGTCGCGGCCTGGTCCCCCAGGGCGGCCCGCCGGGCCTCGGCGACCTGAGGGGCCCGGTGCGGCACACCCATCCGTGCACGCCGGCGGACTCGCCCGGCGCACACCTCGAACCCGGCCGGGTCCGCCCCTAGACTCCGGCCATGTTGCTCGAGCATCGCGGCAGAAGTCCTGTGGTTCCCGAGTCCGCGTATGTCGCCCCCTCGGCAGTCCTCTGCGGTGGGGTCGTCCTGGGCGAGCACGCACGCGTCCTGCATGGTGCGGTGCTCACCGCCGAGGACGGTGAGGTGCGGACGGGGGAGAACGTGGTCGTCATGGAGAACGCCCTGATCCGCGGCCGCAGCGGGCATCCGGCGGTGCTGGGTGACGCGGTGCTGATCGGCCCCCACGCCCACATCAACGGGGCGACCGTCGAGGACGGGGTCTTCGTGGCGACCGGCGTCTCGATGTTCCCCGGTGCCGTGGCGGGGGCGGGCTCCGAGCTGCGGATCAACAGCGTGTTGCACGTCAACTCACGGCTGCGCCCCGGCGGCCTGGTACCGATCGGCTGGGTCGCGGTCGGAGACCCGGCCGAGCCGTACTCCCCCGACCGGCACGAGGAGATCTGGGAGATCCAGCGCGGCCTCGACTTCGAGGGCACGGTCTACGGCGTCCCCGCCGACACCCCGATGAGCACCATCATGGCCCGCCAGGCGGCCTACTACGGCGCTCACATGAACGACCGGCCCCTTGAGGGCTAGCGCCCTTGGCGGCAGACGAGTCGGGCCGTACGCCGGGGAAGTAAGGTCCGGGGCCCGGCCCGGCGCTCCCGGGTCACGCCGAGCGGGTGAGCTGTTCCGGGTGGACCGGTTCGGTGTACGGCAGTCCGCTCGCGTAGCGCTCCAGTTCGTCCAGCGCGGCGTGCGTCATGCGGCCGAGTTCGTTGCCGAGGGAGCCCGCGATGTGCGGGGTGAGCAGGACGTTCGGCAGGTCGTACAGGGGAGATTCCGGCGGGAGGATCTCGGGGTCCGTCACGTCCAGGACCGCGTTCAGCCGGCCGGACACCAGTTCCTCGGTCAGCGCGGCGGTGTCGACCAGGGAGCCGCGCGCGGTGTTGACCAGGGTCGCGCCGTCCCGGAGGAGGGCGAGGCGGCAGCGGTCGAACAGGTGGTGCGTCTCCGGGAGTTCGGGCGCGTGGATGGTGACGGTGTCGCTGGTCTCGGCCAGCACGTCCAGGGAGGCCGGTTCGGCGCCGAGGGCCCTCACCTCGTCCTCGTCGACGTACGGGTCGTGGAGCAGGATCCGCAGGTCGTACGGGCGCAGCAGTTCGATCACCCGGCGGCCGATGCGGGACGCTCCGACGACGCCGACGGTGTGGCGGTGGTTGCCGCCCGTGCCGATGACGTCGAGGGCGTTCACCCAGGTGCGCTTCTCGCGGTAGACGCGGGCTGCGTGCAGGACGCGCTTGCCGGAGAAGAGGATCGCGGCGACCGTGTACTCGGCCACCGGCAGGGCGTTGGCGGCGGCGGCCGAGGCGACGGTGATCCCGCGCTCCCAGCAGGCGTCCGTGACATGGTGCTTGACCGAGCCCGCCGCGTGGATCACCGCGCGCAGCTTCGGCATCCGGGCCAGGGCGTCGCCGGTCAGCGGCGGGCATCCCCACCCGGTCAGCAGCACCTCCGCCTCCGCGAGGGCGCCGGCGGCGCCGGTGTCGGCGAAGTCCCGGACGACGAACGACGGGTCGGTGTCGGCGAGCGCCGCCAGCCGGTCGAGCGCCGCCCGGTCGAACAGCGCCTCGTGGACGGGCGTGTCCATCGCCAGGACGGTGCGGGGGCGGCGGAGGGGCTGGGGGGTCACTTGACGGCTCCCGCGGTCAGGCCGGAACGCCAGTGACGCTGCAGCGTGAGGAAGGCGACGGCGAGCGGAACGACGGACAGCAGCGAACCCGTGACGACGAGCGCGTACAGCTGCGGCTCCTGCGGCAGGACGGCGTTCCAGCTGAACAGGCCGAGGCCCACCGGGTACAGGGACGAGTCGTTGAGCATCACCAGGGGCAGGAAGAAGTTGTTCCAGCTGCCGGTGAAGGTGAACAGGAAGATGGTCACGAAGGCCGGCGACAGCATCGGCAGGGCCACCGAGCCGAACACGCGCAGTTCGCCCGCGCCGTCCATGCGGGCCGCCTCCAGGGTCTCGTGCGGCACGTACGCCTCGGCGAACACCCTGGCCAGGTACACGCCGAAGGGGTTGACCAGGCTCGGGATCAGCACCGCCCAGTACGTGTTGACGAGGCCGGCCTCGGAGGCGAGCAGGTACATCGGCAGGGAGACGACCGTGGGCGGCACCAGGATGCCGAGCAGCACCAGCCCGTACACCTTCTCCCGGCCGGGGAAGGAGTACGTCGCGAAGGCGTACCCCGCGAGCAGGGAGATGAGCGTGGAGACGAGGGCGCCGAGCACCGAGTACAGCAGGCTGTTGAGCATCCAGCGGCCGAACACGCCGTCCTGGTACGCGAAGAGGTCGGCGATGTTGCCGAACAGGTTGAACTCGCCGAACCGGAAGCCGGGGCTGCCGAACAGGTCGCCGTTGTTCTTCGTGGCGTTGACCAGCAGCCAGCTCAGCGGCATCAGGGTGTAGACGGCGACGATCGCGAGGACCGTGTTGACGAGGGCCTTGGACGACCAGGAGGACCTGCGGGCCGGGGGCTGCGGGCGCGGCGCGGCGGCCTTGGCCGCGGTGACGGGCGCGGTCGGGGTGGTGGTGTCGAGTGCCACGGTCACGCCTCCTTCCAGCGGTTGCCGAGCTTGGTGATGGCGAAGGAGAGCACGGCGCCGAGCACCGCGAGCAGCAGGGACGCCGCGGCGGCGAGGCCGTAGTCGTGCTCGGTGAAGGCGGCCTGGTAGATGAACATGACCGGGCTCCAGTCGGGCGAGATCGCCGAGGACCGGCTGCGCAGCACCTCGGGCTCGTTGAACAGCTGGATCGCGCCGACGGCGGTGAACAGCGTGGTGAGGACGACCGAGGAGCGGATCATCGGCAGCTTCACCGACCAGGCGGTGCGCAGCTGGCCCGCTCCGTCGACCACGGCGGCTTCGAGGGTCTCGCGCGGCACGGCCTGGAGCGCCGCGTAGAAGATCACCATGTTGTAGCCGATCCACTGCCAGGTGGCGGCGTTGGCCATGGAGAACACGACCGCGTCGGGTCCGAGCAGGTCCCAGTCCGCGCCGAAGACGGACAGGAAGTCGATGACGGGGCTGAGCCCCGGTGTGTACAGGAAGCCCCACATGATCGCGGCGATCAGTCCCGGCACCGCGTGCGGCAGGAAGTAGGCCAGCTGGAAGAACCGCTTGGCGCGGGCCAGCGCGGAGTCCACCAGCAGCGCCAGCGCGAGGGCTCCGCCCACCATCACGGGGATGTAGATCAGGCAGTACAGCGCGATGTGCGCGAAGCCCCGGCGGAAGCCCGGGTCGTCGAGGGCGCGCAGGTAGTTGTCGATGCCGACGAACAGGTTCTGCGTGCCGCCGAAGCCGAGTCCGGAGGTCGCCTGCTCCCGGTACAGGCTCATCCAGATCGCGTAGCCGATCGGGGCGAGCAGGGTGGCGGCGAACAGGATCAGGAACGGGGCGAGGAAGAGGGCGGGCGCGGCGTGCCGTCCGCGGCCCGGCCGGGTCGATGCCATGGGGGTGGGGCTCCTTGCTGCCGGGCCCGGCTCCACGCGGGGAGCCGGGCTCTCGGGGCGTTACGTCACTTGGCGAGCTTGAGCCCGCGATCGGTGATCGACTTCTCGGCCGCGCTCCGGCCCGCCTGGAACGCCGGCCAGAACTCGCCGGTCTTCTGGGCCTTGCCCAGTTCGGTCTGGAGCGTCAGCGAGGTGGAGTTGTGCACCGGGCTCCACACCCAGCCCTCGGCGATCAGGGGCACCTGGGAGCCGGCCACCTCGTAGATGTCCTGGCCGCCGAAGAAGGAGGCGTCGAAGGACTCCTTGGCGGTGCCGCGCAGCTTCTCGGCGGCGGGCAGACCGCTGGAGGTGCCGGCCGCGAGACGGGACTTGACGGCCGCCTCGTTCGTGGTGGCCCAGAGGGCGAACTCGGCCGCGGCCTCCGCCTTCTTCGTGTCCTTGGAAAGGGCGAACGACGAGCCGCCGACGGCGCCGGTGGCGGGCGTGCCCCAGTGGGGCAGCGGGGCCTCGGCCCACTTGCCGTCCTGCTTGGGGTAGGTGGTCTTGAGGCCGCCGGCGCTCCAGGACGCGCCGATCAGGGCGATGGCCCGGGAGTCGGTGACGGCCTTCGTGGCCTCGGGGCTCCATGCCTTGTGGTTGAGGACCAGGTCGTTCTTGACCAGGTCCTTCCAGTAGTCGGCGACCTTCTTGGTGGCGTCGTCGGTCATGTCGACCTGCCAGGCGTCACCGCTGGAGCCGTACCAACGGGCGCCCGCCTGCTGGGCGAGTCCGGCCCAGGTGGCGACGTCGTCGCCCCAGAAGTCCAGGATGCGGGCCTTGCCCTTGGAGGCGGTCTTCACCTTCTTGGCGGCGGCCTCGAACTCGTCCCAGGTCTCGGGCACCTCGACGCCGTACTCGGCGAACAGGTCCTTGCGGTAGTAGAGGGTCTGCGGGCCGACGTCGTAGGGGGCGGCCCAGGTCTTCCCGCCGAGGGTGACCAGGCTGCTCACGGATTCGGGGGCGTAGTCCTCGACGGCCTCGCCGAGTTCCGCCGTGGAGTCGCGGAGCAGGCCCTGGGTGACCAGGTCGGGCAGCGCCTGGTACTCGACGTTGACGACGTCGGGGGCGTTGCCCGCCTTCACAGCCTTGGCGATCTTGTCGTAGCCGCCGTTGAGGCCCGCCGGTATCTCGGAGAACTCGACCTTGATGTTCTCGTGGGTCCGGTTGAACTCGGCGGCCATCTCCTTGGTGCCGGGCATCCAGGACCAGTAGGTGATCTCGACGGGCTTGTCGGCGGTGCCGGCGCCCGCCTCGCTCTGGTCCTGGCCGCCGCAGGCGGTGGCGAGGAGGGCGAGGCACGCCGCCGTGGCGGCGAGAGCGGGGGAGGACGGCTTCATTGCTGACTCCTGAGGAGCTCGGTGTGAATGACGCACATCTTTCGGCCAAGTGCGATCAGAGTCAATAGGAAACGAACAATCAAACAGTGATGTTTGAACTTCGATCTCCATTGTGTTCGTTTCAGGGTTCGGGGACGGGAAACGAACATGCTGGGGCGAGCGGGGGCGGTGCGGCTCAGCCGAGGTCGGGGGCGTCCCGTGTCTCCACGGCCGCGGGGACCGTGCCGGCGTCCGCGTCCAGCTCCAGTACGACGATCTCGTTGCGCCCCGCGCGCAGCAGCGGCCAGGGCAGGTAGAGCGTGCGCTGTGGGCCTCGCGAGGACCAGTAGCGGCCCAGGCAGAAGCCGTTGACCCACACATAGCCCTTGCCGGCGCCGGGCAGCGCCAGATGGGCGTCAGCGGGCTCGGCGACGTCCAGGTGGCCCCGCAGGAACACCGGGCCGCGCGACGACTCCCCCGGCGCGTCGGTGTCCCAGCGCAGCCGTTCCGGCGTCCCGTGCCCCAGCTCCACGGCGCGGGCCCGCCAGCCGTGCAGGATCTGCTGGGTGTGCAGCACCCGCCGCACGCCCTTGCGCTCGCCGAGCCCGGCTCCGTAGTTGACCCGCCCCATGGACTCCACGAGCAGTTCCACGCGCCGCCCGTCCCCGGGTACGGGGACGTCGGGCAGCGTCTCGGTCGCGTCCCGTTCCAGGACCCCGGCCGGCGCCCCGTCGAGGTAGACGTGCGCCCGGTCGGCCAGCCCCTGCACCGACAGCGGGTACGGCTGCCGGGGGCCCGGTATCCGCCCGGTGTACAGCACCAGCCCCTGCCCGATGCCGAGTTCCTCGAAGGAGGGTGGCAGCGGCGACTCGGTCTCCGGGCCCGCCAGTTCGTCCAGTACGTCGAACAGCCGCAGGGACCCGGTCAGGGCGACGCGGGCCGACGGCAGCAGGGGAGCCGGCGGCTCGGGGTCCGGCAGCGGCCCGTCGGCGTACTGCTCCAGCACCTTCCGGAACGCGTGGAACTTCTCCGTGACGCCGCCGCGTTCGTCGATCGGCGCGTCGTAGTCGTACGAGGTGACCGTGGGCTGGTAGCGCTCGCCGGTCGCCGGGTCGGCGGTGTTGGCGCCCGCCCAGGTGGAGAAGTTGGTGCCGCCGTGCGCCATGTAGACGTTGACGGACGCCCCCGACCGCAGGATCTCGGCCAGCGTGTCCGCGGCGTCCCCCGGCTCGCGGACCACGTGCTCCGTGCCCCAGTGGTCGAACCAGCCGCACCAGAACTCCATGCACATCGCGGGGTCGTCCGGCCGCAGCCGGGCCAGCGAGGCGAACGCCTCGTCGGCGCGGCTGCCGAAGTTCACGGTCGCGAGGCTGCCGGGCAGCGTGCCGCCGGTCAGGAAGAAGTCGTCCGGGCCGTCCGAGGTGAACAGCGGCACGTCGATGCCGCGCGAGCGCAGCCCGGCGGCCAGGTGCTCCAGATGGCCCGTGTCGGTGCCGAAGGAGCCGTACTCGTTCTCCACCTGCACCATCAGCACGTTGCCGCCCCGCGTGACCTGGTGCGGGGCGATCACGGGCACGAGCCGGTCGTACCAGCGGTCGACGTGCGCCAGGTAACCCGCGTCCCGGCAGCGCAGCGCACGCACCTCGGGATCGGCGAGCAGCCACCAGGGCAGCCCGCCGTTGTCCCACTCGGCGCAGACGTACGGCGACGGCCGCACGATCGCGTGCAGTCCCGCCTCCCGGGTGGCGGTGAGGAAGCGGTCCAGGTCGGCGATGCCGTCGAAGTCGTACGCGCCGGGCCGCGGCTCGTGCAGGTTCCACGGCACGTACGTCTCGACGGTGTTCAGGCCCATGGCGCGCAGCATCCGCAGCCGGTGCGGCCACTGGGCGGGCAGGACGCGGAAGTAGTGCAGCGCGCCCGAGAGCAGACGCAGCGGACGGCCGTCGAGGGAGAAACCCCCGGGTGCGATGGCGAACATGAGGGCTCTCCAGTGGTGCGGGGTCGGGCTACGCGCTCGATGCGCGCACGTGCAGTTCGGGCAGGATCGCGATCCGGTGCCGGGGGCGGGAGGGATCGGCGAGCCGCTGGTCGAGCAGGTCGACGGCGGCGGCGCCGACCGCGTGCTTCGGCGGGGCGATCGCGGTCAGCGGAATGTCGGCGAGGGCGGCCACCTCGTCGTCGTAGGCGACGATCGCGACGTCGTCGGGCACCTCGACGCCGCGGGCGCGCAGCCGCTGGAGGACGACGATCGCGTCGTGGTCGTTGTGCACGACCGCCGCGTCGAGCCGGCCCTCGGCGACCGCGTCGGTGAACGCGACGAGGACCCGCTCCCGCTCGGCGGCGTCGCCGCCCGGCGGCGGCAGCCGGAACAACGCCCGGTCCTGCACCGGCAGTCCGGCCGCCGCGAGGCCGCCGCGATAGCCGTCGAGGACGAGCGCGCTGTGCGGACTGTCCTCGCGCAGCAGCAGCCCGATCCGCTCGCGGTCCCCGTCGACCAGGTGGCGTACGGCGATCCGGGCGCCGTACACATGGTCGGTGACCACGCGTTCGGCGCCCGTGGTGTCGTCCTCGGGCCGCCGTTCCACCAGTACGTAGGGCACCTCGAGCTCGGCCGGCCACCGCCGCGCCGCCGCAGGGCCGCACGGGGTGACCAGCAGCCCGTCGATGCCGTCCTGGAGCATTTGCCGGGCCTGGGCGCGCTCCTCGTCGGGGTTGTACTGGGAGATGCCGAGCACGAGGCGGATGCCGCGCTCGGCGGCTGCCTCCCGCGCGCCCTTGATGACCTCGGGGTAGTAGTAGTCGGCGGCCGGCACGATCAGGCCGAAGACCCGCTCGCCGCGCGGCCGGGCCGGGGCCTCGGGCGTCCGGGACCCGGCGGTCTCCGGCAGCACCGCCCCGCCGTGCACCCGCTCGACGAGACCGCGTTCGGCCAGGGCCTCCACGTCGCGGCGCACGGTGATGGGCGAGACACCCAGCTCCGCGGCCACCTCCGTGACCCGGACCGAACCGCGCTCGCGCAGCCGTCGCAGTATCTCCTGGTGCCGTTCCTCGGCGTGCACGTGACCGGGCCCCCTCGTCGTCGATGGTCATCGGCTGACCAGCAGTGTAGCCCTCCCACGATCGCTTGTGAACGTTTCTGCTCGAACAATCAAATGAACACGTACGCCTCAGTCGACGTCCGCGCGTGTGTCGCCCATGGTCGGGTCGTCGACCCAGTTGGTCGAGGAGACGTCGGTGATGGTCGTGCCGTAGGTGCCCCAGCGGGGCTTGTTGCCCAGGTCGTCCCAGGTGCGTATGCCCGTCGCGTGGGCGATGCGGTTGCCGTCCAGCCAGACCTCGGCCGAGCCGCCGGTGGAGGAGCTGGTCGTGATGCCGAGCTGGACCGAGTGCCAGGACTCGGGGGTCCACGGGGCACTGCCGATGGAGATCCACTGTTCACCCGGCGCGACGTACCAGACCTTGAGCCGGCTGTTCTCGACCTTCATGATCACGGGGTAGTTCTGCTGGTTCTGTTCGTTGGTGCCGTTGGACTTCCACTGGAAGACGGTTTGGGCGTTGCCGGTCTTCGTCATGGAGTCCCAGCCGAACCAGAGGGTCCTGTCGTTCTGGAGCAGTTCGGGCCTGTTGATGCTGTGGCCCTCGCAGCGTTCGGAACCGGCGGGCTTGAGGAACTCGAAGAAGTCACCGTGCGCGTCGCCCCAGTTCCTGACGCTCACGCCGCCCGGCGAGGGACACAGGACCGCCTCGAAGACCCCGGTCCCCCGGGAGGCGTCACCGTCCCAGAGGACGGCGGCGTGGGCGTCCGTCGCCATGACGAACGACATCGCGGCGGCCCCGGCGGCCAGGCTCAGTGCGGTGCGGGACATGCGGAACGCGCGGATACGTGTGGGGGGCATCGTCATCCCTGCTTCGTTTGGTGGGGGCCCGTACGGTGCGGGCCCCCGGGTGTCGGACGGACGGTCAGGCGAGGCGGACCGTGATCCTCTGCGGGGCGCCGGCCTGACCGGTGAGGTCGCCGAAGACCAGCCTCAGCGCGGAGCCGGTCGCGGCCGACGTCACCGTGGGCGGCTTGGACAGCACGGCGGCGACGCCGCGGTCCCAGACGACCTCCAGGCCACGGGCCTGGCGCGCGGGGTCGGAGACGACGACGGTGGCGGTGCCGTCCCGGTTCTCCCGGATCAGCACGGAGGCGGGAGCACTCGCGGTGACCTTGCCCACCGTGCCGGGGGCCCAGAAGTTGACGGCGGTGAAGCCGAGGCCCGGGACCCGGACGCCCTGCTGCTCCCGGCTGTTGGCGAGGATCCTCAGCCACCCCCGGTCGGCCGCCCGCCGCGCGGTGGCGGCGGCGCCGAAGCCCGGGAGCAGGACGTAGGCGTAGGAGGCGTCGGCGGGGTCGGTGCCGTGGTCGGTGAACAGCGTCAGATAGCGGCGGGTGACCGGGGTGGCGGGGCCGTTGACGTTGATGTCCCGCCAGGCCCCGGTGCGCTCCTCGCGGACGGCCCCGAGGTCGGTCCCCTCGGGGAAGACGTACCCCGCCTGCCCGGCGATGTGCGCCCACCGCGCGCCCTCGAAGGTGGCGGCCCAGCCCTGGGAGGACGGCTGGACGGTGCCGTCGACGGTGAGGGCGGGGGCGCCCTTCGCACCCAGGTTGCGGTTGTCGATCGTCGTCTCGACGGCGAACCCGTCGCCGGAGGAGATGCCCGCCCCGAGGCAGACGACGCTGTCGTCCAGCCAGAACCAGGACTTGTGGGCGCTCATCGTGCTCATCAGCCCCTTGAGGTGCTGGCCGGTGGCGCCGAACCGTCCGTCGGTGGTGCCGCCGACCCAGACGGCGTCCGGGCAGGGCTGGCCCCAGTTGCCGCCCGCGCCGTCCGGGAGCGGCTTGCGGGAGGCGGTGATGCCGGGCAGGCGGTAGGGGTCGACCGTGGGCCAGAACTCGTCCGCGTACTGCTCAAGACCGAAGTCGTCACCCCACCAGGAGAGCCAGCCGGCGCCGGTGTGGTAGCCGCGGGCGTGCTCCCCGTTGCCGTACTCGTAGTGGGCGATGTGCCGGGCGGCCATGGAGACGGAGGCGGCCCAGCCCGGGCGGCGGTGGGTGGCCCTGGCCATGTGGTGGAAGAGCCGGTGCTCGACCGGTTCTGGGGCGGCCTTCACCGAGTCGTCGTCCTGGAGCGCCTGCAACAGGGACGTACGGGTGAGGCCCAGGCCGGGGTTGCTCAACGCCGGGTAGTGGTAGTCCCGGCGCAGCCAGCCCTTGACCATCGCGCGCCAGCGGGCGTTCTCCTCCGCCGACGCGCCCTGCCCGACGAGGAGGATGGTCGCCATCAGGGGATGCGCGCGGCTGTGGTCGGAGGTGCCCGCCCGGCTGATGCCGCGCGAGGAGACGTTGTCCATCATCAGGCCGTTGTGGATGAACGGGGCGATGGCCCGGTCGATGGTGTCGAGGAACGTCCGGGCGCCGCCGACCTCCCAGGACGACCCGCGCAGCAGCGCCATCAGCCGGCCCACGCCGTCGTGGAGCACCGCTCCGTATCCGCCGATGTAGGGGACGTTGCGGTGCTGGATGAACGAGCCGTCGGCGTAGAAGCCGTCGCCCGAGGTGACGTACGGGAAGACCGGGGCGAGGGCGCGCGAGGCGAGGGCGACCTTGTCGGGGTTCTCGCCGACGATGCCGCGCAGGACGACGCCTCGGCACAGGTCGACGCGGTTGGCTCCGGTGCTGGTGCCGGTGTAGCTGTCGAAGACCGAGTCCGGCACGAAGTGGTCGACCGCCCGGCAGAAGTTGTCGACCTGGGTCCGCGTCAGGTGGTCGTGGAGCAGCACGCAGGTGTCCATGAGCGACTGCGGAGCGCCGATCTGCCAGCTCCACCAGTTGCCGTACCGCGTGGTGCGCTCGTTGTAGACCTCGGCGTGGAGGTGGTCGAGGCCGGCGAGGACGGCGTCCCGTACCTCGGTGCTGCCGGTCAGGCCGGTGCCGGGCTGGCAGTAGGCCTGGGCCATGGTGTTCAGCCGGTTGTAGCTGGTGACGATCCTCGCCGAGTACGCGTAGGACTCGGTGTCGGTGTCGGGTTCGGGGTCGGCCCAGACGAGGTCGGGCCAGAGGGAACCGGCGGCGGGGACCATGGCGTTGAGGTGGGTCCGCGCGTTCGCGCCGAGGTCGGCGAGCAGCGTACGGAAGGGCTCGGCGGCCGGGTTGAACGCCGTTCCCAGCATCAGCTCACGCCACTTGGCCCGCAGGGCGGCGAACTCCTCGCTCCCGGTGGCGGTTTCGGCGGCATGGCCGGGCGAGGCGGTGGCGCCGACGACGGCTGCGGCGAGCGGCGCGGCTGCGGCGGCCTGGACGAAGGCGCGGCGGGACCAGGCTGATGGCACGGGGGAACCTCCGGGAGGTGCGGCACGACGGTGTCCGGCGGCGTGGGGAGTGGAGCGGTGCGCGGTTTTGTAGCACGCGCTTTCATCGATCGACAACGCTTTTCGCGCACATCCCGTCAACTCTTCGTTTTTCGAAAGCAGACGTGCGGAAAAGACAGTGCTGCGCGTAGGGTGCGGCCGTAGGCAACGACGCTGACGGGGAGGCCCCTATGCACGCCGAGGACAGGCATCAGGCGATCCTGCGCAGGGTGCGCCGGCACGGCTCGGTGCGGGTCACCGAGGTCGCGGCGGAGCTGCGGGTGTCACCCGTCACCGTCCGCAAGGACGTCGAACTCCTCGCCGAGCGCGGACTGGTGGTGCGGGTGCACGGCGGCGCCAGGCTCCCCGACGACACCATGCCCGCTGGCGGGCCCGCGCCGTTGGACGCGGCGCGCGAGCTCACGTTCGGCATGATCGTCCCGTCCGCCACCTACTACTACCCGGAAGTCATCAGAGCCGTACGGGAGACCGCGGCGGCCCGCGGTGCCCGACTGCTGCTGCGCATCTCCGAGTACGACGCCGACGGGGAGCGCGCCCACGCCCGCGCGATGGTCGAGGCGGGCGTGGACGGTCTGCTGCTGGCGCCCACCACCGGCCCGGAGACCTGCGCCGACTCCGCCTGGTACGAGGACCTCGGCATCCCGCTCGTCCTGGTGGAGCGGCGCCCCCGGCCGGTCGGCCCGGCGGTGGAGCACGTGGTGACCGACCACGCCTACGGCGCCCGCCTCGCCGTCCACCACCTCGCCACCCACGGCCGCCGCCGCATCGCGCTCCTGACCCGCGCCGGCACCCCCACCGCCCCGCTGATCGAGGAGGGCTACCGCGCGGGCCTGCGCCTGGCAGAACTCGAAGTTCCCTTGGAATATGAGCCCTTGGACCTCGGCATGGACCGCCCCGGCACCCCGGAGTACGACGGCACGATGGAACGCTTCCTGAACGGTGTGGCGTCCGGCCGCATCGACGCGGCCGTCGTCCACCCCGACGGCGACGCACTCGTCCTGCTCCAACGCCTGAACGCCCGCTCGCTCACCGTCCCCGGCGACCTGGCCGTCGTCTCCTACGACGACGAGGTCGCGGGCCTCGGCGACCTGCCCCTCAGCGCCGTCGCCCCCTCAAAACACGAGGTGGGCGTCTCCGCCGTCGAACTCCTCACGGCCCGCATAACCGAACCGACCCGCCCCCGCCGCCAGATATCCATCCTCCCGGAACTCCGCGTGCGCGCGTCCAGCGCGGGGTCGTGACGGCTCGGGCACCGCCGGGGCGTGTTGGATTCGGCCGAGCAGGGCGCGTTCACCCACGGACCGCAGCCTGGGGCTGTGACTCCCGCACGTCAAACGGCGACCACATGCACATCCGTCGGCGCGAGAACCGTCAGGTAGGCCTGGATGTCCCCCGGGTCGGTGGTGAAGATCACCGCGCTGCCGTGCCGGGCGGCTGCCAGGGCCACCCAGGCGTCCACTGCGTCCGGCCGTTTCTTCGCCGGCAGGGCCGCCCTCCCCAGGGCGGTGCCGATGCGCCGCCAGTCCGTGAGGTCCGGGCCCGTCGCACAGGCCAGGCACTCCGGCCGGCCGGCCTTCGTCTCGCGCATGGGCGGCTCGGACGTACGGGCCTGAGGAACCGTGCAGTCCTTCAGGACTCCGGACAAGGCGTGCACCAGCGCAGGCTGAGGGCGCCACACCTGGGCGAGGACCGGACCGAGCACCAGTGCCCGGTGCGGGACCGCGCGCAGTCCCTCGTGCAGGGCCACCGCCTTGGCCTTGCGGTCGGCGAGCGCGATGAGCATACCGGTGTCGTAGACCGGCACCCGTGCGCTCACGCGACATGCCCCGGACGGTGGCCTTGCCGGTCCTGACCGCGGACGAGCCCCAGGGCCTCCTCGACTTCGAGGCGTTCCTGCTCCGTCAGCCTCGCGGCCGGTTCCCGGGCGGGTTCGGCGGGCAGCCCGTCCGCTGCTCGCTCCGCCCGGGCGATGAGTGCGTCCACCTCGGCGAACTGTTCCTCTATGGCGTCACTCTCGGCCATCTGGCGCGTTGCGGCATGGACCAGGTACGCCGAGACGTCCATGCCTGCCCGTTCCGCGTGCTGCCTGATGCGTTCGGCCTGGTCCTGCTCCAAGCTGATGCTGATCCGCGTCTTTGCCACGAAGGTAGCGTAATACGCGTATGACGGCGGTGCGAGTCCTTCTCGCACGGCGGAGATGAGAGGTCGCGGAAGTTCGTCACCGCGACCGGGGGAGGCCAGTTCGGTGAGCTTGCGGGCCTTGGCGATGCGTGTTCTGCGGCAGTGGCCCACAGGGGGCGGCAGACGAGTCGGGCTGTACGCCGGGTTCTGTTCCGGCGGGTCCTCGCGGGCCCGCCGGCGACGGCCATCCATCTAGGGCCGGCGTTGCCGCCGGCCTCGTGCGGTCCACCCGCGGACTCGGGCGGGCAGCCCTCGATCGTCCGCGCAGAGACGCCTTTTCT
Source organism: Streptomyces sp. NPDC031111 (assembly GCF_055570675.1). NCBI lineage: Bacteria > Bacillati > Actinomycetota > Actinomycetes > Kitasatosporales > Streptomycetaceae > Streptomyces > Streptomyces sp. NPDC031111. Next base: position 59,243 of record NZ_JBVIGS010000013.1, on the reverse strand, counting down.
TCCGAAGAGGCGTCTCCTCTTGACCTTGCTCCGGGTGGGGTTTACCTAGCTGCCCAGGTCACCCTGGGCACTGGTGGTCTCTTACACCACCGTTTCACCCTTACCGAGGACCGAGGTCCCCGGCGGTCTGCTTTCTGTGGCACTGTCCCGCGGGTCACCCCGGGTGGCCGTTAGCCACCACCCTGCCCTGTGGAGCCCGGACGTTCCTCGGGAAGTCCCGTGAGGGACTCCACGCGGCCGCCCGCCCGGCTCGTCTGCCGTGTCGACCATGGTACCGGGCGTGAGCGGGGCTTCGGCGCGGCGGCCGTCGCCAGGACCGAGCCGGTGAGGATCAGGGCGAACGCGCCCAGGACGGAGGCGGTCAGGCGTTCGTCCAGGAAGAGCGCGCCGGCGGCCACCGCGATGGCCGGATTGACGTACGTGATCACCGACGCGCGGATCGGGCCGGCCTCCTTGATCAGTTCCAGGAAGGCCACGAAGGCCACCGCCGTGCAGACCACCCCGAGGGCGGCCAGGGCGGCGAGGGTCTCGGACGAGGGCAGGGCCGCGGGGCGGGTCACGGCCGCCGCCGGGGCGTAGACCAGGGCGGCCAGGGCCAGGCAGGGCGTGATGAGGTGCAGCGTCGGGACGTCCTTGAGGTGGCGGTTGGCGATCAGGGGGGCCGTGGCGTAGCCGATCACCGTCACCAGCACCTCCGCCAGGGACAGGGCGTCGCCGCCGGCCAGGTGGGGGACGGTGAGGACGGCGACGCCGCCGAGACCGAGCGCGAGACCCGTGATCCGGCGGGCGCCCAGCGACTCCGCGGCGCCGAAGAAGCGGGCCAGCAGGACGCCGGCGATCGGTACGCCCGCGATCAGCAGGCCCGCCGTGGAGCTGGAGAGGTGGCGTTCGGCGTCGGTGAGGGTGTACCAGGGGCCGATGATCTCGATGACCGCGAACGCCAGCATCGGCTTCCAGTGGGTCCGCAGGTTCCGGGCCAGGCCGGGTTGGCGCAGGGCGAAGGGGAGCAGGAGGGCGGCGCCGATCGCGCAGCGAGTGAACACCACCGCCGACGGGGAGACCTCGTCCACCGCCACCTTGATCATCAGATAGGGGATGCCCCAGACCACTCCCATCAGGGAGAAGAGGAGCCAGCCACGTGCAGTCATGCGGTGAGTGTGGGTCCGGTCAGCGTGCGGTGTCTTGAACGCTGTTGCGGTACGCCGCCGGGGTCACCCCCAGGACGCGGCGGAACCAGCGGGTGAGGTGCGCCTGGTCGGCGAAGCCGACGAGACCGGCCACCTCGGCGGGGCGCAGTCCGGCCTCCAGGAGCGCGCGGGCCCTGGTCACCCGGTACTGGGCGAGCCAGGCGTACGGGGGCACCCCCATCGTCGTACGGAAGGCGCGGAGCAGCTGGTAGCGGGAGAGGCCCAGGTCGGCGGCGAGCGCGGCGAGGGAGGGCGGGGCGAGGAGTTCGTCGGCGAGACGGTCGCGGACGGCCAGGGCGACGGTGCCGGCGCCGGGCACCGTGTCGTCGGCGGCGCGGGCCGTGGAGTGGCGGCGGGCGAGGGCGGTGAGCAGCCAGGGGATGCGGGACTCGGCCTCCAGGGGGTCCGGGCAGGAGCTCACGTCCGTGTGCGCGCGGCGCAGTGCGGTGGCCAGTTCGGGGTCGTCGAGGACGGGTTCCCGGAAGTGCGGGAGGCCGGGGCCGAGCGTGCCGTCGGTGAGGAGGGCGGGGGCGGCGTAGAGGGCGCGGTAGGAGTAGCCGTCGGGGGCGGCGGGGCCTCCGGTGTGCATCTCACCGGGTTCGAGGACGACGATCGAGCCCGGCCCGGACACGATGCGCCCGCCGCGGTAGTCGATGGTCTCGAGCCCGCCGACGGTGACGCCGACCGTGAACTCGTCGTGCGCGTGGGGGGCGTACTCGTGCCGGCTGAAGCGGGCGGTGAGCAGATCGAGGGGCGGCCCGCACCGGCCGAGCCGCGCCCTGGTCCAGCGGGCCTGTTCCCGTACGTCCGTCACCGCACACCCCCGACCACAGGGGATCAGAGGAAGTCGACGGTGTCCAGATCGAAGGCGAGGGGCTCGGGGAGGACCCACGGTTCGCTTGACCCTGTCGCAGCGGCAACGTTTCTACTGGGGGCATGCGGATCGGAGAACTCGCCGCGGCCGTCGGTGTGACCACGCGGACGGTGCGGCACTACCACCAGTCGGGGCTGTTGCCGGAGCCGGATCGGCTGGGCAACGGGTACCGGGACTACACCCTGCGGCACGCCGTCGTCCTCGCGCGGATCAGGCGGCTGACCGAGCTGGGGCTGGGGCTCTCGGAGGTGCGGGACGTGCTCGCGGACGAGGCCGGGAAGGATCTCGTCGAGGTGCTGACGGAGCTGGACGAGGATCTGGCGCGGCAGGAGGCCGCGATCCGGGAGCGGCGGGCGCGGCTGCGGGGCCTGCTGGAGGCGGGGGACGGGCTGACCGTCGAGGGGCCGGTCTCCCCCGAGCTGGCCGCGCTGTTCCGGGACACGGCCCATCTGTCCGACTCCCCCATGGCGGTCAAGGACCGCGAGATGCTCGCGCTCCTGGAGACCGCGGCGGCGCCGGAGGACCGGGAGCGGCTGATGGGGCTGCTCGGCGGGGTGGTGGGCGCGCCGGGCGGGGCGGAGCGGGTGCGTGCCGTGTACGGAATGCTCGACGCGCTCGCCGACGCCGATCCGGACGATCCCCGGGTGGAGGAGGCGGCCCGTGCCCTCGCCGAGTGCGTGCCGGCCGAGATGGTCCCGGAGGGGGCGGGCGACGGTGAGGCCGACACCTTCCTGCGGGCCTTCTACGCCGACTTCCCGCCGGCTCAGGCGGAGGCCATCCGCCGCACACTGCGGATCCTCGCGGAGGGACGGTCGTGAGGAGACTGGCGCGGGTCGCCTGGAGCGTCGCCCGGCACGAGCTGCGGCTGATGACGAGTCTCGGGCTGTGGGCGGCCCGGCGTACGCACGGTCTGGGCGGCGGTACGGCGTTCGGGTACGCGCGCGGGCAGGCGGCCATGATGTACGGGTTCGCGTTCGTGTGCGTGGTCGAGACGGTGGCGATGTCCGTGCTGCTGAGCGACTGGCCGACCGTGCACGCGGTGGTGCTCTTCCTGGACGTGTACACCGTCGTCTTCGTCATCGCCCTGCACGCCGCGTCCGTCGTACGCCCGCATGTCCTGGACGCCGGCGTGCTGCGGATCCGCCGTGCCGTGCACGTGGATCTGCGGATCCCGCTGGAGCGGATCGCCTCGGTCCGGCGTGAGCTGCGGATGACGCACGAGCCGGCCGACGGCGAGCTGGATCTCGCGATCGGTTCGCAGACGACCGTCACGGTCGAGCTCGCCGAGCCGGTCACCCATGTCACCTTCCTCGGCCGCCGCCGCGAGCTCCGCGTGGTCCGCTTCCACGCGGACGACTCCGACGGACTCGTACGCGCGCTCGCTGCAACCCCTCTCTCCGGTGATAGCGTCTAACCGGACAGCTGTCGCAGGACCGGAGGGACACGGCACGTGGTGGCGAAGGACGCCAAAGGCAGGGAGACGCCCCGCGAGCGGTACCGCGCCCAGGTGCGCGCGGAGATCAAGGAGCGCGCCTGGGAGCAGATCGCCATCTCGGGCGCGCCGGGGCTGTCGCTGAACGCCATCGCCAAGCAGATGGGCCTGAGCGGTCCCGCGCTGTACCGCTACTTCGCCGGCCGCGACGAACTGATCACCGAGCTGATCCGGGACGCCTACCGGGGCCTCGCCGACGCCTTCCGCGCCGCCGCCGCGTCCGGCGCGGACCTGGCCGGGCTGGGGCGGGCGCTGCGCGACTGGGCGATCGAGGACCCCCAGCGCTACTTCCTGATCTACGGCACACCCGTCCCCGGCTACCACGCCCCCGACGACGTCACCACCACCGCCCGCGAGATCATGGCGACCCTCCTGGACGCGGCCCGGCTCGTGGAGGGACCGGCGGACGGTACCGGCCTCGACGGCCATCTCGCCGCGCACCGGGAGTGGGCGGGCGACCATCCCGCGGACCCCGCCGCGCTGCGCCGCGCGCTGTCCTTCTGGACCCGGCTGCACGGCGTCCTCTCCCTGGAGCTCGCGGGCCACTTCACGGGCATGGGGTTCGACCCGGCCCTGCTCTACGGCGCCGAACTGGACGCCCTGACCCACGCCGTACCCTGACTGGCGAGCTCTACCAGAAGGAGTACGTGTGCTTGTCCTGCTGCCGCCGTCCGAAGGCAAGGCCGCTTCCGGCCGCGGTGCCCCGCTGAAGCCCGAGTCGCTGTCGCTGCCGGGGCTGGCCGCCGCGCGGGAGGCCGCCCTCGCCGAGCTGGTGGACCTGTGCACCGGTGACGAGGACAAGGCGCGCGAGGTGCTCGGGCTGAGCGAGGGGCTGCGGGGCGAGGTCGCGAAGAACGCGCGGCTGCGGACCGCGGGGACGCGGCCGGCCGGGGAGATCTACACCGGGGTGCTGTACGACGCCCTGGACCTGTCGTCCCTCGACGCGGCGGCGAAGCGGCGGGCGGCGCGGTCCCTGCTGGTGTTCTCGGGGTTGTGGGGCGCGGTCCGGGTCACCGACCGGATCCCCTCCTACCGCCTCTCGATGGGCGTGAAGCTGCCCGGCCTCGGCGCGCTGAGCGGGCACTGGCGTGCGCCGATGGCGGAGGTGCTGCCCGAGGCGGCCGGGAACGGGCTGGTCCTTGACCTGCGGTCGGCCGCGTACGCGGCGGCCTGGAAGCCGAAGGGCGAGGTGGCCGGGCGGACGGCGACCGTACGCGTGCTGCACGCGCCGACCCGGAAGGTCGTCAGCCACTTCAACAAGGCGACCAAGGGGCGGATCGTACGGAGCCTGCTGACGGCCGGGGCCGCGCCGAAGGACCCCGCCGGGCTCGTGGAGGCGCTGCGGGACCTCGGGTACGAGGTGGAGGCGGCGGCACCGGCCAGGGCGGGAACGGCGTGGTCGCTGGACGTGCTGGTGGACGAGGTGCACTGAACGCCTCATTGCAACATGCGCAACACCCTTTGCGCATCGCGCACCGGGATGGGCAGGATGACGTCATGCGCTCTCCCCTGCCCTCCTCCTCGGTCCTCGATCTCGCCCCCGTCGTGCCCGTCGTCGTCATCGAGGACGCCGCCGACGCCGTACCGCTGGCGCGTGCGCTGGTGGCCGGGGGCCTGCCCGCGATCGAGGTGACCCTGCGGACGCCCGCCGCGCTCGACGCGATCCGCGCGATCGCCGGTGAGGTGCCGGACGCCGTGGTCGGGGCCGGGACGGTGATCACGCCGGCGCAGGTGGGCGAGGCCGTGCGGGCCGGGGCGGGGTTCCTGGTCAGCCCGGGGTGGACGGACGTACTGCTGGAGGCCATGCGGGCGTCCGGGGTGCCGTTCCTGCCAGGGGTGTCAACTGCTTCCGAAGTGGTGGCGCTGCTTGAGCGCGGGGTGCGGGAGATGAAGTTCTTCCCGGCGCAGGCCGCGGGCGGGACGGCGTATCTGAAGTCGCTCGCCGGGCCGCTCCCCCAGGCCCGCTTCTGCCCGACCGGGGGGATCGGGCCCGACTCCGCACCGGACTATCTCGCCCTGCCCAACGTCGGCTGTGTGGGCGGGAGCTGGATGCTTCCGGCGGACGCGGTGACCGCCCGGGACTGGGCGCGGGTGGAAGGGCTGGCCCGCGAGGCGGCGGGGCTCAGCGCAGGTGCGAGGTCTCGTTGAACAGGCGGACGCTGGCGTTGCCGTCGGCGTAGTACGCCACGGCGGAGAGCGAGGCCGCCGACAGTTCCATGCGGAACAGCGCCTCGGGCGGGGCGCCCAGGGCGAGGCGTACGAACGTCTTGATCGGCGTCACATGGGTGACGAGCAGGACCGTGCGGCCGGCGTAGGCGGCGGTCAGCTTGTCGCGGGTGGCGGCGATCCGGGTGGCGGTGGCGGCGAAGCTCTCGCCGCCGCCGGTGGGTTCGGCGTCCGGGGAGGACAGCCAGGCGTTCAGGTCGTCGGGGTGGCGTTCGCGGACCTCGCCGAAGGTGAGGCCCTCCCACGCGCCGAAGTCGGTCTCGCGCAGCCCGTCCTCCACGGTCACGTCGAGACCGAGACGGGCGGCGACGATACGGGCGGTCTCGCGGGTACGGGCGAGGGGGGACGCGACGACGGCCTGGACGGTGCCGCGCCGGGCGAGGAACTCGGCGACCTTCGCGGCCTGTTCCCGGCCGACGTCGGAGAGGGAGGGATCGCTGCCGCCGCTGCCCGAGAAACGCTTCTGCGGGGTCAGCGGGGTCTCCCCGTGCCGGAGCAGGACGAAGGTGGCCGGCGGCCCCATATCGGCGGGGCCCCACCCGGCACCGGGGGTGGCCGCGGCCCGCGCCGCACGGATATCGGCGTCAGCCTTGCCACGATCGGCCCCGACATCGGTGACGTCACCAGTCGGACGTTCCGCAACGCCCGGAGCAGAGGCATCGGACCCCGGCGCCCCGGCCTCCGGGGCGTCGGAGGCGTCGCGGGCTCCGGACCCCGGCGTCCGCGCGCCCGCGTCCGTGGCGGAGGCTCCGGATGCCAGGGCGGCGCGGACCCTCGCCGCGCCCGCCGTCGCGTCGCCGGGTGGGCCCGACGGCTCGGGTGTCAGCGGACGGGCCGGCGGGGAGTCCAGGGCGGCCCGTGACGTCGCGGGCGACCACTGCTCGCCCCGCTTGCCCGCGTCCATCGCCTCGTTGGCCAGGCGGTCGGCGTGCTTGTTCCGCTCGCGGGGGATCCACTCGTACGTGACCCGCTCCCGCGGGAAGACCCGCGCCGCCTCCGCCGCGAGCGGCTTCATCGCGGGGTGCTTGATCTTCCAGCGGCCCGTCATCTGCTCGATGACGAGCTTGGAGTCCATCCGTACGTGGACCACGGCCTCCGGGTCCAGCTCCCGCGCGGCGCGCAGGCCGGCCAGCAGGCCCCCGTACTCGGCGACGTTGTTCGTGGCGACCCCGATGTACTCGGCCGCCTCCACGAGGGTCTCCCCCGTCGCCGCGTCGCTCACCACGGCCCCGTAGCCCGCGGGCCCCGGGTTGCCCCGCGACCCGCCGTCGGCCTCGACGATGAACTCCCGCATGGTCGGGAACCCCTACAGCCCCGACTCGGAGGTGCGCACCAGGATGCGGCGGCAGTTCTCGCAGCGCACCACCGTGTCGGGGGCGGCGGAGCGGATCTCGTTCAGCTCGGTGATCGCGAGCTCCTGGCGGCAGCCCTGGCAGGTGCGGGCGTACAGCTTCGCGGCGCCGATGCCGCCCTGCTGCTCGCGCAGCTTGTCGTACAGCGCCAGCAGCGGGGCCGGCACGGAACCGGCGACGACCTCGCGCTCCTTCGTCACCGAGGCCACCTCGCCGTCGATCTCCTCGACGGAGGCGTCCCGGCGCGCGGTCGCGTCGTCGATCCTCCCCTGCACGGAGCCGACCCGCTCGGTCAGTTCGGCGACCCGCTCCTGCGCGGACTCCCGGCGCTCCATGACCTCCAGGACGACGTCCTCCAGGTCGCCCTGCCGCTTGGCGAGGGAGGCGATCTCGCGCTGGAGGTTCTCCAGGTCCTTGGGCGAGGAGACGGCCCCGGAGTCGAGGCGCTTCTGGTCGCGGGCGGCGCGCTGGCGCACCTGGTCGACGTCCTGCTCGGCCTTGGTCTGCTCGCGGGCGCAGTCGCTCTCCTCGGTCTGCGCGGCGACGAGCAGGTCGCGCAGCTGGGTGAGGTCCCGGTTCAGCGACTCGATCTCGGCGTGCTCGGGCAGCGACTTCCGCTTGTGCGCGAGCTGCTGGAGGCGGACGTCGAGGTCCTGGACGTCGAGAAGGCGGATCTGGTCGGCGGGCGCGGCGTTCAGTTGGGGGCTCCAGATGTGTTGGTCGTGGCGATGGACGCCGCGTGGGCGGTCCAGGGGTCGGTGACCGTCTTCGAGACATGGACCCGCAGGCCCCACCCGTGGCGGTCGGAGATCTCGTCGAGCTGGGCTGCCGCCAGCTCGCACCAGGGCCACTCGGTGGCCCAGTGCGCCGCGTCGAGCAGCGCGAGAGGACTGTGGGCGCGATCCGCCATGAATTCGGACGCCGGGTGGTGGCGGAGGTCCGCGGTGAGGAAGGCGTCCACGCCGGCCGCCCGGACGTGGTCGAAGAGGCTGTCGCCGGAGCCGCCGCTGACGGCGACCGTGCGCACCGGCGCGTCGGGGTCGCCGGCGACGCGGATGCCCTGCGCGGTGGCGGGGAGCCGTTCGGCGGCGCGGGCGGCGAACTCGCGGACGGTCAGCGGATGGTCCAGCTCGCACACGCGACCCAGTCCCCGACGCCCGTCCGGGTCGGCGGGGTCCGGTACGAGGGGCCGTACGACCCTGAGGTCCAGCGCGCCGGCGAGGGCGTCGGAGACTCCCGGGTCGGCGGTGTCGGCGTTGGTGTGGGCGACGTGCAGCGCGATGTCGTTCTTGATGAGGGTGTGCACCACGCGGCCCTTGAAGGTGGAGGCCGCGACCGTGGTCGTCCCGCGCAGATAGAGCGGGTGGTGGGTGACCAGCAGGTCGGCGTCCAGCTTCACCGCCTCGTCGACGATCTCCTGGACCGGGTCGACGGCGAACAGGACCCGTGCGACCTCCTGGTCGGGCTCGCCCACGACGGTGCCGACCGCGTCCCAGGACTCGGCCCGCTCGGCGGGCCACAGGTTCTCCAGCGCGGCGATGACTTCAGACAGACGGGGCACGCCTGCAAGGCTACCCGGCGCAGCCCCCGGCCACCGTCGCGGCTCCGTGGAGCACATCCCCCTCCCCTTCCTCAGGCGAATCGTTCCTGGAGCACCCTTACGTGTGAAGTGCGGGCCCACCGCTCCGCCGCCCGTGCACAGGCGACCTACCTTTCGTCACTGGAGGTGACCGAACGATGACGGTCTGTGCCATCGAACCTGCGGCGGGACACGAGGACGGTGCCGGACGGGCGGGCTGCGCCATCACCGCCGACGGTTGCTACGCCGCGCGCCTCGCCCTCGCCGGCGACTCCTTCTTCCCGGAGCGCTGGACCCTCGACGGCCCCGAGCCCTACGCGGTGCCGCTGCCCGGCAACCAGCCCGAGGAACCCGGCACCGAGGTGCAGCCCCTGAGCGACGGGCGGGTCCTCATCCACCGGCGGGCGGCCGGACGGCACGCCTTCTCCCTGCTGTACCCGACCGGGCCGGGCACCGGTGAGCTGCCACTGGGCACGGTCGAGTGTCCGGACGAGGAGACCCGGCTGCGGCTGCTGCCGCCCGCCCCGGGCGGGGAGCGGGCGTACGCGCTCGCCGTGGGCCGGCGGTCGACGGCGGTGTGGCTGGTGGCGGGCGGCGCGTTCGGGCCCGAGCACCTCGCGGAGGTTCCCGGCCGCTGCTCGGGCGGGGCGTGGCTGGACCGCGAGGGACGGATGCTGGCCCTGGACCGGGAGACCGGCGGGCGCACCAAGGCGGTCGTGGTGGACCTGGAGCGCGGCGGCGAGATGTCGCCGCTGCTCCAGATCGCCGCGGAGAGCGACGACCGGGTGCTGCTCGCCGACCCGGACAGCGGGCTGCTGCTGATCCGCTCGGACGCGCCCTCCCCCGGCCGGGACCGGCTGGGCTGGGGGGTGCTGGGCAGCACGCTGCCGGTGCGTTTCCCGGAGTGCCTGCGCCTGCCGGACTGCACGGTCACGCCGTTCGCGATCCAGCCGGGGCAGATGCTGACGCCGGAGCGCTGCGCGGTGGCGCTGCGCGTCGACGGCGCGCTCGGCAGCTGGGTCGGGGTGTGGCGGCCGGCGGAGCGTCAGGTGCACCACTTCCCGGCGCCGGCGGGATGGCTGACCGGCGCCGGGCTGTGGACGGCGGACGGGGTGCTGCGGCTGCCGTACGCCACCGGGGCGGTGCCGTGCGGGGTGGCCGCCCTGAGGGCGCCGGGGCAGGAGCGCCGGCGGGCGGGCCTGGACGTCCGGCCGCCCAGCCTCCCGGAGACTCCGGGGACCGGGGAGCGGACCGCGCCCGGCGAGTCCGAGTCGGCGGCGGGCGGCGGGGTTCCCTCCCCCGCCGAGCCCATCGACGAAGGCCGCCAGCCCCAACTCCCTTACTGTTCCGGTGACATGACCGACCTCTTGCTCCAGGCCCACACCGAACCCGCGGTGCCCGACGACCCCGACGCCGTCCCCGCCCCCCGTCCCGTCCCCTTGCAGCAGGCACCTTTGGGACGGCTTGTAACGAAGTAGTGGCGGTTGGCGTGGCCGCCTGGATTCGGGCGGTGGTGCGCCGGTTAGACTCGCCCGGCTGTAGGAAAGATCATGTTTACGGGGTGAGTTCCTTCCGATGAACGACGTCAGCACGAACCAGCCGCAGTCCGCCGAGAACGGACAGTCCTCCGCCGGTCACGGCAGGCACCGGGGCCCGGTCTCCACGCAGGACGCGGAGGCGTCCCCGCGCGGCCGGCACCGCAGGCCGGAGCAGGCGAACGAGCACGCGGAGTCGGCTGCCTGACGGCATGTCAGGTGCCGCTCGGCATTCAACTGGACCGGGCCCCGGCCGTCGTACGACGGCCGGGGCCCGGTTCGTTCAGTCGTATCCGACCGTGGTGTCGGCAAGTACGGCGTCGTCCCCGGCGGCGGTCACCGTCACCCGCACCTCGCCGTCCCCGCGCCACATCCGGAACCGCAGCGTCCCGCCCGGGTACACGACCCCCGTGAAGCGGGTCGCGCAGGAGCGGACGCGGGTGACGTCCCCGTCCAGCAGGGTGTCGACGACCGCCTGCAGGGTCATGCCGTAGGTGCACAGGCCGTGCAGGACGGGGCGTTCGAACCCGGCGCGCTCGGCGAACGCGGGGTCGGCGTGCAGGGGGTTCCAGTCGCCGGAGAGGCGGTAGAGCAGGGCCTGGTCCTCGCGGACGGTCCGTTCGACGGTGCGGTCCGGGTTCCCGATGGGCGGCTCTCGGCGCGCGGACGGGCCCCGGTCGCCACCCCAGCCGCCCTCACCGCGTACGTGGACCAGCGCCTCGTCGGTCCACAGCGGGCCGTCGGCGTCGGTCGCCTCGGTGCGCAGGACGAGGACGGCGGCCTTGGTCTTGTCGTACACGGCGACGATGCGGGCGGTGGTTTGTGCGGTGCCCTCCGGTGGCAGTGGGCGGTGCAGGGTGAGCGACTGGCCGGCGTGCAGGACGTGGGCCAGGTCCACGTCGATGCCGGGCATGGAGAGGGAGCGGATCACGCCGGGGGCGGTGGCGCCGGCGACGGTGGCGAAGCTGGGGAGGACGTGGAGGCGGGTCTCCAGGGTGTAGCGGAGGTCGGTGGGGGTGGCGCCGGCGCCGATGCCGAGGTGGTAGAGGAGGACGTCCTTGGGGGTCCAGGAGATCTGGGTTGTGCGGGGTGGGGCGGTCAGGGCGGTGGGTGGGTCGATGGGCATGGGGCTCCTGGGTGTGCCGGGGTTGGGGCTGGGCGGGGGGTGTTTCGCAGCCCGGCGATTGCGGGGTGCCTCCCCCACTCTCGGCTTCGCTCGAGCGGGAGGTACCCCCATCGCCCTGGGGGTACCTCCCAGGCCCTTTGGGCACTGGTGGAGGCACGACTGCCCGCAGCTACGGGGCTCGGGGGAGCCATAGCCACATCAGGGCCGCTCCTGCGGCCAGTACCGCCGCTCCCACCATGAATACCAGGGCGTAGCCCTCCGTCAGGGCCTCAGGGGTTCGGGCGCCGCCCGTGTGGGCCGCCGCGATGGTGGACATGATCGCCAGGCCCAGGGAGCCGCCCATCGTGCGGGAGGTGTTGATCAGGCCCGAGACCAGCCCCGCCTCCTCCGGTGCCGCGCCGGATGTGGCCAGCGCGGCGAGCGGGGTTCCGGCGAGGCCCGCGCCCAGCATCATCAGGATGCCGGGGAACATGATCGCGGTGAGATACGCCCCGTCCGCGGTCATCGTCGACTGCCAGCCGAAGCCCACCAGCGCGACCACCGTGCCGAGCACGGCCACCGCGCGCGGTCCCGCCGTACGCATCAGCCGGGGCGCGAACTTGGAGCCGAGGATCACGGCGAGCGAGCTGGGCACCAGCGCCAGTCCCGCCTCCAGCGGGGTGTAGCCGAGCACGTTCTGCGCGTACATGGTCATGAAGAACCACATGCAGAACATCGCGGAACCGCTCAGGAACATCGCCACGTTCGCCGACGCCACCGACCGCAGCCGCAGCAGCCCCAGCGGCATGAGCGGGGCCTTGGCGCGGGCCTCGACGAGGAGGAACAGGGCGACGAGGGCGAGCCCGGCGCACAGCGGCACCAGGGTGGCCGCCGCGGTCCAGCCCTCGGCCTCGGTCTGGGAGATGCCGTACGCCAGGGTGGCGAGGCCGGCCGTGACCAGCACCGCGCCCGGCAGGTCGAGCCGTCGCCCGTCCCCGGCGCGGCTCTCCGCCAGCCACCAGGCGGCACCGGCCAGCACGACCGCTCCGATCGGTACGTTGATCAGCAGCACCCACCGCCACGACAGCACGTCGACCAGCACCCCGCCGACGAATCCGCCGGCCGCGCCGCCGCCCGCCCCGACGGCCGTCCAGGTCGCGATCGCCCGGGCGCGGGCCGCGCCCTCCGGGACCGCCGAGGTGACGATGGTGAGGGTGGAGGGCGCCAGGACGGCGGCCCCGAGGCCCTGCACGGCCCGCGCCAGCAGCAACTGCCAGCCGTCCTGGGCCAGTCCGCCGGCCAGCGAGGCCAGCGTGAACAGGGCGAGGCCGACGAGGAACATGCGCTTGCGCCCGTAGAGGTCTCCGGCGCGCCCGCCGAGCAGCATGAAGCCGGCGAAGGCGATGGAGTACGCGTTCACCACCCACTGGAGGCCCTGCTCGTCGAGCTCCAGCCCGCCGCGCATGGACGGCAGCGCGACGTTCACCACCGAGATGTCGAGCACGACGAGGAACTGCCCGGCGCAGGCGAGCGACACCACCAGCCACGTCGGAGGTGTGCCACGAGCGGATCTGCGGGTGGTGGTGCCGGTGGCTTCGAGCATGCCCGCCATGCTCTCAACCGCCCCGCGCCCCACGCATCGGCATTTCGTCCTACGCCCCGAGACGCCGATATGCCGATGCGCCGATACGCCGATGCCAAAGGAACGGTCAAAAATTCGTTAGTGTCACGAAGCATCGGAATAGTTGCCTCGGTGTACGGGGTTCACGTTGCACCTATCCACGCACACAGCCGGCCCGGAGGCATCCTTCATGGCGCAGACAACGACCGACCGTCCTTCCGGCAGACCCGGCGGGGCCGGCGGGGCCGTGGTCCCGGTGCTCGCCTTCGCGGGCATCGTTGTCGCGGTGATGCAGACCCTCCTGGTGCCGGTCATCAAGGATCTGCCGGAACTGCTGGACACCGCCCCGGCCGACGCGACCTGGGTACTGACCTCGACCCTGCTGTCCGGCGCCGTGTCCACCCCGATCATGGGCCGCCTCGGTGACCTCTACGGCAAGCGGCGCATGCTGGTCACCAGCCTCGCGGTGATGGTGGTCGGCGCGCTGATCAGCGCGTTCACCAGTGACCTGCTGCTGATGATCGCCGGCCGCACACTCCAGGGCTTCGCGATGGGCGCCATCCCGCTCGGCATCGGCCTGATGCGCGACATGCTGCCGCCGGAGCGACTGGGCTCGGCGATGGCCCTGATGAGCTCCTCCATCGGCGTCGGCGGCGGTCTCGCGCTGCCCGCCGCCGCGCTGGTCGCCCAGAACGCCGACTGGCACGCCCTCTACTTCGGCGCCGCCGGCCTCGGCGTCCTCGCCATCGCGCTCACCCTGATCGTCGTACCGGAGTCCCCGGCGCGGGCCCCGGGCACGTTCGACCTGCCGGGCGCGCTGGGCCTGTCCGCCGGGCTGGTGCTGTTCCTGCTCCCCGTCTCCAAGGGCGGCGACTGGGGCTGGACCTCCGGCACCACGCTGGGCCTGTTCGGTGCCGCAGTCGTCGTCCTCCTCCTCTGGGGCCTGATGGAACTGCGCCTGTCCGCGCCCCTGGTGGACCTGCGTACCACCGCCCGCCGCGAGGTGCTGCTCACCAACCTCGCGTCGATCATGGTCGGTGTCTCCTTCTTCGTCGCCTCCCTGGTCCTTCCCCAGCTGCTCCAACTGCCCGCCGGCCACGGGCTCGGCCAGTCGATGGTCGTCGCGGGGCTGTGCGTGGCCCCGCTGGGCCTGACGATGATGTTCACGGCGCCCGTCTACGCCCGGCTGTCCGCCCGGTACGGCCCGAAGACCACCCTCGTCCTCGGCCTGCTGATCATCGGGGCCGGCTACGGCGGCGGCCTCGGCCTGATGGACGCCGCCTGGCAGACCGTCGTCACCTCGGTGGTCCTCGGCGCGGGCGTCGGCCTCGCCTACTCCTCCCTGCCCGCGCTGATCATCGGCGCGGTGCCGACCTCGGAGACCGGCGCGGCGAACGGCCTCAACACACTCATGCGTTCCATCGGTACGTCGGTGTCGAGCGCCGTCATCGGCCTGGTGCTGGCGAACACGGCGGACACCGTGGGCGGCGCGGAGATCCCGACCCTGCACGGCTTCCGGATCTCCTTCCTGATCGCGACGGCCGCGGTCGCCGTGGGCCTGATCCTGGCCCTGTTCCTGCCCGGCGGACGCCCGTCGGCGCACCCGCGACTGCGGGCGAGCAGCGAGGAGGACGCGAACCTGGAGCGCGCGGCAGCCGTCCTGCGCGGTTTCCGGGGCCGGGTCCTGGACGCGACCGGTGTGCCCGTCGCGCGGGCGCGGGTCACCCTGATCGACCGCCACGGCCGGCAGGCCGGCGCCACCGTCTCCGCCGCCGACGGGACCTACGCCCTCGCCGTCCCCGCGCAGGGTCCGTACGTCCTGGCCGCCCGCGCCACCGGACACGCCCCGCTCGCCTCCCGGGCGACCCACGGGGGCGGCGAGCGTCCGGTCGACCTGGACCTCTCCCTGCCGGGCGGGACGGTCTCCGTCTGACCTCCTTGTTACCCCTCGGTACCCCCTGTCGGCCGGCCCGTCGGGGGGTACGGCAGCATGGGCCCGTGCACACACGTACGACCTCGGGAGAGGCAAGCCCCATGTCCATGGCACCCGGGCCCGACATCCTGGCCGCGTTCGAGGCGGCGAAGGGCTTCATGCCCTTGGACGAGGGCCTGGCCCTGTACGCGGCGGCGGCCGAGGCCGGCCGGCTGGGGCTGCCGCTCCTGGAGGTCGGCACCTACTGCGGCCGCTCCACGATCCTGCTCGCCGACGCGGCCCGCGGGGCCGGTGTCACCGCCCTCACCGTGGACCACCACCGCGGCAGCGAGGAGCAGCAGCCCGGCTGGGACTACCACGACCCGGAGACGGTCGACCCCGAGCTGGGTCTGATGGACACCCTCCCCACCTTCCGCCGCACCCTGCACAGGGCCGGTCTGGAGGACCACGTGGTGGCCCTGGTCGGCCGCTCGCCGCAGATCGCGGCGCTCTGGGCCGCCCCGCTCTCCCTCGTCTTCATCGACGGCGGCCACACCGACGAACACGCCACCGCCGACTACGAGGGCTGGGCCCCGCACCTCGCCGAGGGCGGCCTCCTCGTCATCCACGACGTCTTC
The DNA here is from genome assembly GCF_055570675.1 of Streptomyces sp. NPDC031111. Taxonomy (NCBI): domain Bacteria; kingdom Bacillati; phylum Actinomycetota; class Actinomycetes; order Kitasatosporales; family Streptomycetaceae; genus Streptomyces; species Streptomyces sp. NPDC031111. The sequence goes on along the minus strand of NZ_JBVIGS010000013.1, from coordinate 43,722 downwards.
CCCGACCCGGTGGACGAGTTCACCGGCCAGGCCCCCTACCGCGTCCACCTCCGCGCTCTCGCGTCCGGCGCGTTCACCGAGGTCTCGGCGACCGGCTCCCTGCGCGTGCTGCGGCGCGAGGGCGCGGGCATCTGAGCCCCGACACCCCCTAGGGTGGCTGCGTGTCGTACACAGGTCCCGGTTTCGATCCGCCCCAGCCCCGACGGCCCCGGCGCGGGCCCCTGACGGTGGCGCTCGCCGCGCTCGTGCCGGGCGCGTTGCTCGGGTGGGCGGTCTACGCCGCCGTTGGCGGGTCGGGGGGCGACGAAGGCAGCGCCTCCGCTTCCTCCGCGTCGGCCTCATCGCGTACGTCGTCGCCGTCCGCCGAAAGCGCCTCGCCGTCCGACGGCGCCGACGGCAAGAAGCCCGGCGCCTCCGCCACGGCGAAGACCCCCGCCGCGTCCGGACCGCTGAAGGGCAAGGTCGTCGTCATCGACCCGGGGCACAACCCGGGCAACTTCGAGCACACCGCCGAGATCAACCGCCAGGTGGACATCGGGACGAACCGCAAGGAGTGCGACACCACTGGCACGTCCACCAACGACGGTTACGCCGAGGCGAAGTTCACCCTCGACGTCGCGCAGCGGATGCGCACGCTGCTGGAGAGGCAGGGTGCCACCGTGAAGCTGACCCAGGACGGGGACCGGCCGTTCGGGCCGTGCGTGGACGAGCGGGCGCGGATCGGCAACAAGGCGAAGGCCGACGCCGTCGTCTCCATCCACGCGGACGGTTCGGGCACCGGCAACCGCGGCTTCCATGTGATCCTCCCCGGTGCCGTCGATTCCGGGGCCGCCGACACCCGCGCCATCGTCGAGCCGTCCAGCGACCTCGGCGAGCGCATCGCGGGCAACTTCGTCCGCGTCACCGGCAGCGCGCCCTCCAACTACGTCGGCGGAGGTACCGGTCTCGTCACACGTAAGGACCTGGGCGGTCTCAATCTGTCAACGGTTCCCAAGGTGTTCATCGAGTGCGGCAACATGCGCGATAGCAAGGACGCGGCACTGCTGACCAGCGGTGCCTGGCGGCAGAAAGCGGCGCAAGGGATTTCCGACGGAATCGTGAGTTTCCTGCGCGGGTAGGGATCAGCGCGCTGATCCGGGCGGACAGCCGGATCGTACGGACGGTAGTGTCTTCCGGACGATGAGGGGCCACCCCCGCGCTTCACACCGGGGCCTTCGGGCGACATGGTGACAGCGACGCCTCTTCCGACGACGAGACGACCTACGAAGGACCTGAAGTGAATATCCGCTCCCTCACTCGAGGCGACGGCGTGGTGATCGGAGCAGCGGTGTTGCTGTTCATCGCGTCGTTCCTCGACCTCTACTCCGTCGACGGCGCACCCGACAGCCTCGACCTTCCCAGCCTGTGGGCCAGCGGGCCGGTTCTGCTCGGAGTGGTGCTGGCGGGCATCATCGGCGCCGCGCTCGTCGTCGTCGCCCGTGGTCTGCCGCAGGCGCCGAAGGTCGCGGGGCTCGACCTCGGCCAGTTCGGTGTCGCCTTCACGGTGTTCGCGGCGTGGAGCGCGCTCGGCAACATCTTCGACGTGGCCGGCGGTGCCGACAACTTCGAGGGCAGCGGTGACGGCCCCGACGCCGGGACCGGTCTGATCCTGGCCCTCGTCGCCACGCTCGTCATGGCCGCCGCAGCGGTCGCCACCCCCCTGGTGCCGGCCCTCAAGGGTGCCCTTCTCCCGGCCGCCCGTCCCGCCGCCCCGCAGCCCTACGGCGCCCAGCCGCCCGGTGGTTACGGCTACCCGGGTGCGCAGCAGCAGGCCTCGTTCGGCGGTCAGCCGCAGCCGGGGCAGCCGTTCCCGGGTGGCGGTCAGCCGCAGCCCGCTCAGCCGCAGCCGGCCCAGCCCGCCGCCGGTGACTTCTCGCCGTTCTGGTTCGCGGTGCCGGTGCCCCGGCCGCTGTTCCCGGAGGACGGCTCGCCCACGCCGATCGCCGAACTGGCCCCCGGTACCTGGTACCTGGCCGTCGAGCAGCGTGGTCCGGCGCTCGTCGCCCAGACCCAGGACGGCCGTCGCGGCGTCCTCCAGGACACGTCGGGCATCCAGCGCGGCTGATCCACCGGCCCTTCTTCGTCACGGCCCCTCGCCCTTCCGGGCGGGGGGCCGTTGTCGTCGCCGCCGAGCCCGGCGGGTTTCAACCACGGTTCCGGGGCCAGACGGGATGTATGTCCCCTCGATATCGCACTGGCACCAACTCCGCGGGAACGGTCGTCGCGGTGATCGCGGACATCATGGCCGTCATCCTCGGACTGTGGATTCTGATGTACCTGCTGGACGCCAACCGGGCCAACGACCTGGTCCGGTTCGTCCACGACGCGGCCGACTGGCTGGCAGCCTGGTCACGCGACCTGTTCACCTTCGACGAGGAGTGGGCCCGGGTCGTCGCCGGCTACGGACTCGCCGCGGTCGTCTACCTGTTCATCGGCCACGCCATCGCCGGCCGTCTGCGCCGGCACTGAGCCGGGTACCCGGCCGGCTCAGGCGAGGGCGCAGCAGTCCGGGTCCAGGCCCCTGGGCAGGTGGTCGCCGCCGAAGACCGCGCAGGTGGCCTCGTGGCCGCCGAGCGCGGCGACCGCCAGCAGCAGGGAGCCGGCGGTCCACGTGGTCAGCTCGCGCGGCCAGATCGCGTCGTCGTCGAAGACGTAGCCCGTCCAGTAGAGGCCGGTCTCCGGGTCGCGCAGGTGCTGGATCGACTGGAGCACGTCCAGCGCGCGGTCGGACTCGCCCATCGCCCAGAGCGCCAGGGCGAGTTCGGCCGACTCTCCGCCGGTCACCCACGGGTTGGGCACCACGCACCGCACCCCGAGTCCGGGCACGACGAAGCGGTCCCAGCCCTCCTCGATGCGGGCCTTGGCCTCGGCGCCGGTGAGCGCGCCGCCGAGCACCGGGTAGTACCAGTCCATCGAGTAGCGGTCCTTGTCCAGGAACCGCTCCGGGTGGTGCCGGATCGCGTGCCGCAGCGCGCCCGCCGCCAGCTCCCAGTCGGGCTGCGGCTCCTCGCGCTGCTCGGCGACGGCGAGCGCGCAGCGCAGCGCGTGGTGGATCGAGGACGAGCCGGTGAGCAGCGCGTCCGCGGTGGGCGTGCCGTCGTCGTCGCGCCGCCAGCCGATCTGCCCACCCGGCTGCTGGAGCCGCAGTACGAACTCCACCGCCGAGTGCACCACCGGCCACATCCGGTCCAGGAACGTGTCGTCGCCCGTGGACAGGTGGTGGTGCCACACCCCGACCGCGACGTAGGCGACGAAGTTGGTCTCCCGGCCCCGGTCGGTGACGCGGCGCGGGTCGCCGTCGGCGTACGCCGCGTACCAGGAGCCGTCCGCCAACTGGTGCCGCGCCAGCCACAGATAGGCGCGTTCGGCGGCCTCGTGCTCGCCCGCCGTGTCCAGTGCCATGGCGGCCTCGACGTGGTCCCACGGATCGAGGTGGTGCCCCCGGAACCACGGGATCGCCCCGTCCTCCCGCTGCGCGGCCAGAATGCCGGCGACGGTCGCGGCGGCCTGACCGGCCGTGAGCACCCCGGGCAGGACCAGGTGTTCGGTCCGAGGGGTCGTCACGTGGCGTCCGCCTCGGCCTCGGCGCGCGGCAGGTGCGGCTTGGTCGCGTACGCCACGAAGCTCTTGCCGATCAGCGGGTTCAGCGCCTGCTCGGCGACCCGGGTGGCCAGCGGCTTCTTCATGATGTCCCAGACCAGCAGCTTGTGGTACGCCCGCACCGGCAGCGCCTTGTCGTTGTCCACCCCGAACGCGCACTTCAGCCACCAGTACGGCGAGTGCAGCGCGTGCGCGTGATGGGTGCCGTAGGGGCGCAGTCCGGCCTCGCGGATCTTCGCCAGCAGTTCGTCCGCCTTGTAGATGCGGATGTGGCCGCCCTCGACCTCGTGGTAGGCGTCGGAGAGGGTCCAGCAGACCTTCTCGGGCCCGTAGCGCGGCACGGTGATCGCGATGCGGCCGCCCGGCTTGAGCACCCGCACCATCTCGGCGAGTACGCCCTTGTCGTCGGGGATGTGCTCCATCACCTCGGAGATGATGACGACGTCGAAGGACTCGTCGGGGAAGGGCAGGGCGAGGGCGTCGCCCTCCATGGCGGTTGCGGTGGCCCCGGCGGGCGCCTCCCCGGCCTCCTTCATCGCCGCGAACCACTTGGCGACCTCGCGGATCTCCTCGCCGTTCTGGTCCAGCGCCACGACCCGCGCGCCGCGCCGGTAGCACTCGAAGGCGTGCCGCCCGGCCCCGCAGCCGAGGTCCAGGACGCGGTCGCCCGGGGCGAGCGGGAACCGGGAGAAGTCGACGGTCAGCACGTGGCCCTGCTTTCGCGGTCGGAGGTGTCGGCTGCGTGCACGGACACGGCTGCCGTGCCCGTGGGGGTGTCGGATACGGCGTCCCCGGCGCCCGGCGCAACGGCACGCCCGAGGGGCGCGCCCCCGGAACCCTCACCGGCGGAAGCCCCGGAGCGGTCGGGCGACGCGGACACCGAGCGTTCGGCCGACGGGGACGCGGAGCCGTCGACGTCCGGGAACACGGACCGGCGCGAGGACGCGGACCCGGAGCCGTCCAGGGGCGCGGACGCCGAGCCCTCGACGGGCAGGGGCCCTGAGCGGTCGGCGGCGGACGCCGAGTCGTCGGCAGCCGGGAACGCCGACCGGCCCGCGGGCGCCGGGCCCACGACGGCCGGAGGCTCGGAGCGGCGCGCGGGCGCCGGGCCCTGGGTGGGACGTGGGGCGGGGTCGGTGTCGCGGGCGGCGGTGGCCATCGCCTCGCGGTAGCGGGCCACCGTGCCCTCCGCCGCGCGGGCCCAGGTGAAGTGCCGCAGGACCCGCTCCCGTCCGGCCGCCCCGAGCCGCGACCGCAGCTCCGGGTCCGCCAGCAGCCGGGTCAGCGCGGCGGCCAGCGCTCCCGCGTCCCCGGGCGGTACGGCGAGACACGTCTCCCCGTCCCGGCCGGCGACCTCCGGGATCGCACCGCCGGTCGTGGCGACCAGCGGGGTGCCCGTGGCCATGGCCTCGGCGGCCGGCAGGGAGAAGCCCTCGTACAGCGACGGCACGCACGCGACCTGCGCGGACCGCACGAGGTCGACCAGTTCGGCGTCCGAGATGCCCTTGACGAACTCGACGGCGCCCTCGAGGCCGTACCGCTCCATCGCCTGCGCGACGGGCCCCTCCGTGGGCCGCTTGCCGACCACGACGAGGTGCGCCCCGGGCTGCTCGGCCCGCACCTTCGCCAGCGCCTCGACGAGGAAGACCAGCCCCTTCAGCGGTACGTCCGCGCTGGACGTGGTCACGATCCGGCCCGGTACGACCGCCACCGAAGGGTCCGGTGCGAACAGGTCGGTGTCGGCGCCGATGTGGACGACGTGCACCCGGTCCCGCCGTACGCCGAGATCGTCGACGATCTCCTGGCGCGAGCTCCCGGAGACGGTGAGCACGGACGGCAGCCGGCGCGCCACCCGCTTCTGCATGCGCGTGAACGCGTACCAGCGGCGCACCGAGTAGCGCCGCTGCCAGGTCTCCGCTGCGTCCAGCTCCAGCCGCCGGTCGACGGTGATGGGGTGGTGGATCGTGGTCACCAGGGGGGCGCCGAGGTCGCCGAGCAGTCCGTAGCCGAGGGTCTGGTTGTCGTGGACGACGTCGAACTCGCCGCGCCGGGCGCGCAGATGACGGCGGGCGCGCAGGGAGAACGTCAGCGGCTCGGGAAAGCCGCCGGTCCACATCGTGCCGACCTCGAGCGCGTCGATCCAGTCCCGGTACTCGTCGCGCTTCGGTGTGCGGAAGGGGTCCGGCTGGCGGTAGAGGTCGAGGCTGGGCAGTTCCGTGAGGGTCGGTCCGTCGGGGACCTCGTCGAGGACCGGATAGGGCTGGGCGCCGATGACCTCGACGCGGTGCCCGAGGCGGGCGAGCTCGCGGGAGAGGTGGCGTACGTAGACGCCCTGCCCGCCGCAGAACGGGTTTCCCTTATAGGTGAGGAGTGCGATGCGGAGCGGTCGCAAGCCGTCGGATGCGGGACCCTGGGAGGGCCCGGCCTGACTGGCCTCAGCGGTCACTCTGGGCCCCCTTCTCCCTGCACTGTCCCGGGACATTACGTCGGGACGCCAATCTAGAACAAGTTTCAGAGTTGATCGTTCGGAGGGTCCGAATCTACCGGCAGGTAGGGGTACTGGCAGCAGTGGATCAGGTGATTCACGCCACGGCGGACGGCATGCCATGCTGTCTGATCATCCACCCTCACCGACTGTCACGGACGGGACCGATGCCCACGGAAGCCGGCACCACGCGCACCACCGGCCCGGCCTCACCGCTCACCGAGCGTCAGGAGGCGCGCCGGCGCCGCATCCTGGACGCCTGCGCACAGCTGGCCTGCCGGGGCGGCTTCGACGCGGTGCAGATGCGCGAGGTCGCGGAGTCCTCACAGGTGGCGCTCGGCACGCTGTACCGCTACTTCCCCTCCAAGATCCATCTTCTGGTCGCCACCATGCAGGACCAGCTGGAGCATCTGCACGGCACGCTGCGGAAGAAGCCGCCGGCCGGGGAGACCGCGGGCGAGCGGGTCGCGGAGACCCTGATGCGGGCCTTCCGCGCGCTCCAGCGGCAGCCGCATCTGGCGGACGCGATGGTGCGCGCCCTGACCTTCGCGGACCGCAGCGTGAGCCCGGAGGTCGACCAGGTCTCCCGGCGGACCACCATGATCATCCTGGACGCCATGGAGCTCACCGATCCGACGCCCGAGCAGCTCTCGGCGGTCCGGGTCATCGAGCACACCTGGCACTCGACCCTGATCACCTGGCTCTCGGGCCGCGCCTCCATCGCCCAGGTCAAGATCGACATCGAGACGGTGTGCCGACTGATGGATCTGACGGCCCCGCAGGACATCGACTCCCGCTGACGAAACGCCGTACTGAGCGCCCTCGGCGGCACCCCCGGCGACGGCGACCCGGGCGGCCCGGGCACCCCCGGCGCCGGCTGCACCGCCACCTACACCACGGCGGAGCAGTGGAGCGGCGGCTACAACGGCAAGGTGACGATCACGGCCGGCAGCTCGCCGATCTCCGGCTGGAGCGTGAACGTCACCCTGACCTCCCCGCAGAAGGTCGTCTCCGTGTGGAACGGCTCACCCACCTGGGACAGCGGCGGCAACGTCATGACGGTGCGGTCCAGTTGGAACGGCTCGCTCGCGGCCGGAGCCTCGACCAGCTTCGGCTTCACCGTGAACGGCGGCTCCACACCTCCGCCGCAGGTCGGCGCCTGCACGGCTTCCTGACCCGGCCCACCCGCACCCGCACTCCCCATTCCGGGGGTGCGGGTGCGGTACGCGTCGCACGGTTGACGTGACCCCGCTCACCGAAGCCACCCCTGGCCCCTCCCCTACGGGCGGGTAGAGTATCGGCGTCGTCATCACCCGTACGGGGGGAAGCCGGTGCAATTCCGGCGCTGACCCGCAACCGTGAGCCGTCCCCGAGACGGTGAGCCGGACTGCCCCGCACGGTTCGTGACCGGCTCACGTGCCCGGCAGCCCGCCGGAGCACGGCACCGTCGAGGTATACGGAGCCGAGCCGCCGGGGTGTCCCGCGCTGCCCGGCCCTCCGCAGGGAGAGGCACCGCCGATCATGAACATCCGCCGCAGCGCCGCGGTCCTGGCCGCCGTCGCCGTGATCGGCGCCGCCACCCCGGCCGCCGCCGACTCGTCCCCGTCCCCGTCCCAGGCGCTCCCGTCCGCCCTGTACGGCGACGGCGACCCCCAGTACGACGGCGTATGGCGCCAGTCGCTCGCCCTTCTCGCCCAGCACACGGTGGGTGTCGAGCCGCCGAAGGCGGCCGTCGACTGGCTCACCGGGCAGCAGTGCGCCGACGGCTCCTTCGCCCCGTACCGCGCCGACACCGGCACGGCGTGCGACGCGAAGACGATGGTCGACACCAACCAGACGGCCGCCGCCGTCCAGGCCCTCGCCGCGCTCGGCGGCCACCACGACGTGACGAAGAAGGCCGTCGACTGGCTGAAGTCCGCGCAGAACAAGGACGGCGGCTGGGGCTACACGGCGGGCGGCGCCAGCGACACCAACTCCACCTCGGTCGTCATAGGCGCCCTCGCGGCCGCCGGCGAGAAGCCGGCCGACGTGAAGAAGGACGGCAAGTCCCCCTACGACGCCCTGCTGAAGCTGGCGCTGCCGTGCGAGGGCGAGGGCGCGGGCGCGTTCGCCTTCCAGCCGGACAAGAAGGGCAAGCTGCTCGCCAACGCGGACGCGACGGCGGCGGGCGTGGCCGGTTCGCTGGGCGCGGGCCTGGTCGTCGAGCCCGGCGGCAAGGGCGAGGCCGGGGAAGCCTCCTGCGAGAAGGCCGACACCCCCGAACAGGCAGCCGCCAACGGTGCCGCGTACCTCACGAACGCCCTCGCCGAGACCGGCCACCTCACCTCCGCCCTCGCCGGATCCGAGGACCAGCCGGACTACGGCAACACCGCCGACGCGGTCGTCGCGCTCGCCGCGCAGGGCTCCACCGAGCAGGCGGGCAAGTCCCTGGCCTGGCTGGAGAAGAACGCCGCCGACTGGGCGGCGCAGAACGGCCCCGCCGCCTACGCCCAGCTGATCTTCGCCGCCCACGCGGCGGGCGCGGACCCGCGCGCCTTCGGCGGCAGCGACCTGGTGAAGCAGCTCGGCGCGACGGGCCCGGCCGCCGCCGAGAAGTCCACGGAGACGAAGTCGGAGGAGAAGAAGGACGAGTCCGACTCCGGCTTCGGTGTCTGGTGGTTCGTCGGCGTCTGCCTGGTCGCCGGCGTCGGCATCGGCTTCCTGATCAGCGGCCGCACGAAGCGGCAGCAGCCGTGATCCGCCGGGCCACCGTACTGTTCCTCGCCGCGCTCCTGCCCCTGCTGGCGGGGGCGGGCCAGGCGCAGGCCGCCGGCTACCGCTACTGGTCCTTCTGGGAGCAGGACGGCACGGCCTGGACGTACGCCACCCAGGGCCCGTCCCTCGCCCGCCCCTCCGACGGCGACGTCCAGGGTTTCCGCTTCTCCGTCAGCGAGGACTCCGCCGACGCGGCGAAGCCCCGCGGCACCGCCGACTTCGACACCATCTGCGCGAAGACCCCGGCGGCGGACGGCAGGAAGCGCGTGGCCCTGGTCATCGACTTCGGCACCCCCGCCGACGCCCCGTCCGGCGAAACCCCGCCGGCGAACCGCACGGCCTGCGCCCAGGTCCCCGAGGACGCCACCACGGCCGAGGCCCTGGCCTCGATCGCCAAACCCCTCCGCTACGACACGAACGCCCTGCTCTGCGCGATATCGGGCTACCCGAAGAAGGGCTGCGGAGAACAGATCTCGGCAGAGAAGCCCGCCGCTCCCGCTGAGGAGAAGACCGAGTCGGACGACTCCGGCCCGTCCATCGGCCTGGTAGCGGGAATCGCCGTAGTGGCCCTCCTGGCAGCGGCCGCAATTTGGCAGGCACGCCGCCGTGCGTAACCCCCGCAGCTGCGGGCAGTCGTGCCTCCCCCAGAGCCCGAAAGGGCCTGGGAGGTGCCCCCAGGGCGGCACGGGTGGGCGCAGCTGCACCCGGCAAGCGCCGGTAAGCGCACCCACCCCCGCCCAGCGCCAACCCCAACTCCACCCCGGCGCCTGGTGGCTCTGGGCCCTAGCCCTCGGCACCGCCGCCACCCGCACCACCAACCCCCTCCTCCTCACCCTCCTCATCGCCACCTCCGCCTACGTCGTGGCCACCCGCCGCCCCCACACCCCCTGGTCCCGCTCCTACGGCGCCTTCGTCAAGCTCGCCGCCGCGGTCCTCCTCATCCGTCTCGCCTTCGCGGTGATCCTCGGCTCCCCCATCCCCGGCACGCACGTGATCGTGGACCTCCCCGAAATCCCCCTCCCCGACTGGGCGCAGGGCATCCGCCTCGGCGGCAGGGTCACCGCGGAGGCCCTCACCTTCGCCCTGTACGACGCCCTCCGCCTGGCCACCCTCCTCATCTGCGTGGGCGCGGCGAACGCCCTGGCCAACCCCTCCCGCCTCCTCAAGTCCCTCCCCGGCGCCCTGTACGAACTCGGCGTGGCGGTGGTCGTGGCCCTGACCTTCGCCCCCAACCTCATCGCCGACGTCCAGCGCCTCCGCGCCGCCCGCCGCCTGCGCGGCCGACCCGACAAGGGCGTACGCGGACTCCTGCACGTGGGACTCCCGGTCCTGGAGGGCGCGTTGGAGCGCTCCGTCGCCCTCGCCGCCGCGATGGACGCCCGCGGATACGGCCGTACGGCCCAGGTCCCGCCCGCCGTCCGCCGCACCACCGCCGCCCTCACCCTCGGCGGTCTGCTCGGCGTCTGCGCGGGAACGTACGGACTGCTCACCGCCGAGGGCGGCACGTACGGTCTCCCCGTCCTCCTCGTCGGCCTGGCCGCCGCCCTCGCGGGCCTGTGGCTCGGTGGTCGCCGCACCCTGCGCACCCGCTACCGCCCCGACCGCTGGGACACCCGGGCCTGGCTGGTCACCGCGTCCGGGGTCGCCGTGGCCGCGCTCCTGACCCTCGCCGCCTCCCGCGACCCCGCGGCCCTGCACCCCGGCGTGGTGCCGCTCGTCGCGCCCACCCTCCCTCTCTGGCCGGCGGCGGCCGTTCTCATCGGCCTGCTCCCCGCCTTCATCACCCCCGCCCCCGAGGCGGCCACGGACACCCGCAAGGAGCCGACGACGTGATCCGCTTCGAGAACGTGTCGGTGACGTACGACGGAACGGCGGAACCGGCCGTCCACGGCGTCGACTTCGAGGTCCCCGAGGGCGAACTGGTGCTCCTCGTCGGCCCGTCCGGCGTCGGCAAGTCGACCGTGCTGGGCGCGGTGAGCGGCCTGGTCCCGCACTTCACCGGCGGCACCCTGCACGGCAGGGTCACGGTCGCGGGCCGCGACACGCGCACCCACAAGCCGCGCGAACTCGCCGATGTCGTGGGGACGGTGGGCCAGGACCCCCTGTCCCACTTCGTGACGGACACGGTGGAGGACGAACTCGCCTACGGCATGGAGTCGTTGGGCCTGGCGCCGGACGTGATGCGCCGCAGGGTGGAGGAGACCCTGGACCTCCTGGGCCTCGCGGGTCTCCGCGACCGCCCCATCTCGACCCTCTCCGGCGGCCAGCAGCAGCGGGTCGCCATCGGCTCCGTCCTCACCCCCCATCCCCAGGTTCTGGTCCTGGACGAACCGACGTCCGCGCTCGACCCGGCGGCGGCCGAGGAGGTCCTGGCGGTCCTCCAACGCCTGGTGCACGACCTGGGCACCACGGTCCTCATGGCCGAGCACCGCCTGGAACGCGTCGTCCAGTACGCCGACCAGGTGGCGCTGCTGCCGGGCCGCGGCGAGCGCCCCTGGCTCGGCACCCCGGCGGAGGTCATGGCGGTCTCCCCCGTCCACCCCCCGGTGGTCGGCCTGGGCCGCCTGGCCGGCTGGTCCCCCCTCCCCCTGACGGTCCGCGACGCCCGCCGCAAGGCGGGTGCGCTGCGCGACCGCCTGGCCGACCACCAGCCCCGGCCGGCCGACCGCGCGCCCGCACCACCCGCCCCCACCCGACGCCTGTTCAAGCGCGCAAAGCCCAACGACGACACCTCCGCCCCCGCCCCCGCCCCCGTGGCCGAGGTCCGCTCCCTCGCCGTCCGCCGCGACCGCGTCCAGGCCCTGCGCGAGGTCGATCTGACGGTCACCCCCGGCGAGACGATCGCCCTCATGGGCCGCAACGGCGCGGGCAAGTCGACGCTGCTCAGCGCGCTGGTGGGCCTGGTCGCCCCGTCCTCGGGCTCGGTCCGCACCGGCGACGCGGTCCCCCACCGCACCCGCCCCCGCGATCTGGTCCGCCGGGTCGGTCTGGTCCCCCAGGAGCCCCGCGACCTGCTCTACGCGGACACGGTCGCGGCGGAGTGCGCGGCCGCCGACCGGGACGCGGAAGCACCCGCCGGCACCTGCCGCGCCCTCCTCACCGAGCTCCTCCCCTCGGTGGCCGACGACACCCACCCCCGCGATCTGTCCGAGGGCCAGCGCCTGACCCTGGCCCTCGCGGTGGTCCTCACCGCCCGCCCGCCCCTGCTCCTCCTCGACGAGCCGACGCGCGGCCTGGACTACGCGGCGAAGGCCCGCCTGGTGACGATCCTGCGCGGGCTGGCCGGGGAGGGCCACGCGATCGTCATGGCCACGCACGACGTGGAACTGGCGGCGGAGCTCGCCCACCGGGTGGTGCTGCTCGCCGAGGGCGAGGTGATCGCGGACGGCCCGTCGGCGGAGGTGGTCGTGGCGTCCCCGTCCTTCGCCCCGCAGGTGGCGAAGATCCTCGCCCCGCAGCACTGGCTCACGGTCTCCCAGGTCCGGGAGGCACTGCGATGACGGTCACGGAGCGGACGGACCGCCAGGCCCGGGCCATCCGCCTGGGCCCGCGCTCCTGGCTGGCTCTCGCCCTGGTCAGCGCGGTGGGCGCGGCCGGGTTCGGCTGGCCCTTCCTCGCCCCGCCCGACTCCGCCCTGAACGCCCACGCCCAGGACGCCCCCTGGCTCTTCGCGGGCCTCCTGGTGCTCCTGGTGGCGGTGGTCGCGGCGACGATCTCCGAGTCGGGCCTCGGGCCCAAGGCCGTGGCGATGCTCGGCGTCCTGGCGGCGACGGGCGCGGCGCTGCGCCCCATCGGCGCGGGCACGGCGGGCCTGGAACCCATGTTCTTCCTGATGGTCCTGAGCGGCCGGGTCCTCGGGCCGGGGTTCGGCTTCGTCCTCGGTTCGGTGACGATGTTCGCGTCCGCCCTGCTCACCGGCGGTGTCGGCCCCTGGCTGCCGTTCCAGATGCTGGCGATGGGCTGGTTCACCATGGGCGCGGGGTTCCTGCCGGGCGCCGACCGGCTGCGGGGCCGCGCGGAGCTCTGGCTGCTCGCGGTCTACGGCTTCCTGGCGGCCTTCGCCTACGGCACGGTGATGAACATGGCGGGCTGGCCCTTCATGGGCACCCTCGCGTCGAACATCTCCTTCGACCCGGACGCGTCGGTCCCCGCGAACCTGGCCCGCTTCCTGGCGTACTGCCTGGCCACGTCCCTCGGCTGGGACCTGGGCAGGGCCCTGGTCACCGTCGCCCTGACCCTCGTCCTCGGCACCCCGGTCCTCAAGGCCCTCCGCCGCGCCACACGCCGGGCGGCCTTCGAGGCGCCGGTCACCTTCACGGCTCACCCGGAGTAGGCGGCGCTCCACGCACCGCGCCCGAGAGGGTGAAGCACCCCACATGGCCCCGGTCACATACGAAGCGGGGCCGTAGTCGGGCCCGGCGACCGGGCGTTGCCCCCGTCCCCGACGGTCGACGCCGTGCACGTGCACGGCGCCCCGGCTGCGACCGGGCTTAGTAAAAGGGACCTTTGCGGGCAATCCCGGGATTTGTTTCCGTGGAGCGGTCGCCAGGCGCCGACGTGCCCCCACGGGCCGCGGCGCCGACGCATGTCCCGTCCGTACGCGACACGGGGCCCGCAGCGACCGCCCCGCTTCCGACCGAAAGGCCGCACGTGTCCGCCGCTTCCCTCCTCCGCTCCGTCGCCACGCCGAAGAAGGCCCTCGCCGGCGCCGCACTCGCCGCCGCCACCTGCGGCACCCTCATCGCCGCCGCACCCGCGCAGGCCGCGACCACGGGGACGGCCACCTCGGCCCAGGCGACCGCGAAGAAGATGATCGGCAACTCGGCGCAGTACCAGTGCTTCTCGAAGATCGTCCAGCACGAGAGCAACTGGAACCCCAGCGCCACCAACGCCTCCAGCGGCGCCTACGGCCTGGTGCAGGCCCTGCCCGCCTCCAAGATGGCCTCGGCCGGCTCCGACTGGAGGACCAACCCCGCCACGCAGATCGAGTGGGGCCTGGACTACATGAAGGACCGCTACGGCAGCCCCTGCGGCGCCTGGGACTTCTGGCAGTCCAACGGCTGGTACTGACAGCCCCCTGTACCGAAGGCGGCGGCCCTCCGATCCCCCGGGGCCGCCGCCTTCGCCATGCCCCCGCCGTAGGCGCGCCGCCGGTCAACGCCCCAACACCGTTTCCACGTCTACGAGATCGTGCCCCCTGCCGACCTCACCCTGACCCGGCGCGCGGACCCGGCCCTTGAGCGGAGTCACCCCCTCCGCGCCTTTTGCCGACGCCATCGCGTCCCTCTGCTCGCCACCCTCCCCGCCCTCCCCCTCTACGCGCTGTGGTGGGCGTTCCTCGCCACCGGCGGTGGTGATCTCGCCGCTCAGGACGCGTGGGCCGGCTTCGCCGCACGGCACGGGAGTTCGGCGTACAACCTCTTCTGGTACGGCGGGATGCACACCGCCAACTACAGCCTCGTCTCCCCCTACTTGATGGCGGCCCTGGGGGTGCGGACGCTCACCGTCGCCTCCGGGATCGCCGCCACCTGGATCGCGGCCGTGCTCATTCGGCGGGTCCAGCGGCGAAGACCCCTCGCGCCCGCGCTCCTCGCCTCGCTCGCCCTCTGGTGCAACGTCGCCTCCGGGCGGACGACCTTCGCCCTCGGGGTCGCCTTCGGGCTCGCCGCGTTCCTCTTCCTCGGCCGGGAGAAACGTCTCGTCCTCTCCGGTGCCTACGCCGCCCTCGCCACCATGGCGTCCCCGGTCGCCGGGTTGTTCCTCGCCGTCGTCGGCGGCGCGTACGCACTCGAACGGCAGCCCGGCCGCGCCCTCGCCCTGCTCCTCCCGCCCGGCCTCGTCGTCGGGGCGACCGGTCTGCTGTTCCCCTACCAAGGGGAGCAGCTCATGCCGGCCGCGCGCATCTGGCCGCCCGTGGTCCTCGGGGTGGCCGTCGCCGTGCTCTCCCCGCCCGCCTGGCGTGTGGCCCGGTGGAGCGGCGTCGTCTACGCGGCCGGGACCGTCCTCGTGTATCTCGTCCCCTCCCCGATCGGCACGAACGTCGAGCGGTTCGCCGAGTACGCCGCTCCCGTCGCCCTCCTCGCCGCGCTGCTCGCGCAGCCCCGGCTCCGCGCCCTGCGGCGCGGTCTGCTCGTCGCCGCCCTCGTCCTCTCCGTCGGCTGGCTCGGCAAGAAGACCGCCGACGATCTGCGGGTCTCCACGACCGTCCCGGCCTGGGCGGCGCAGACCCAGGGCGTGGTCGAGGCCCTCGAACGGCTCGGTGCGGACACGGCCCGCGTCGAGGTCGTGCCCGCCCGCAACCACCGCGAGGCCTCCGCGCTGGCACCTCACGTCCACCTCGCGCGCGGCTGGAACCGGCAGCTCGACATGGAGCGGGCGCGGCTGTTCTACGACGGGTCCTTCTCCGCCGCGTCCTACCGGGAGTGGCTGGACCGGTGGGCGGTCGGGTTCGTCGTCCTGCCGACGAACGGCCTGCCCGACGGGTTCGCCCGGGAGGAGGCCCGGCTGATCCGGGACAGCCGCACCCGCCCCGACTGGCTGCTCCCCGTCTGGCGCGACGCCCACTGGCAGGTGTTCCGCGTCCGGGACGCCGTGCCGCTGGTCTCCGCGCCCGGGACGGTCGTCCGCACCACCGGTGCCGAGCTGGTGCTCCGGGTGTCCCGTCCGGGTGCGGTGACCGTGCGGGTGGCGTACTCGCCGTGGCTGCGCAGCGACGCCGGCGGGTGTCTGAGCCGGAACGGCGAGTTCACCCGGCTCACCGTGTCCGCGCCGGGCGAGTACCGGATCAGCTCGGAGTACGGTCCTTCTCCGGCACCGACGGCTCGCTGCTGATCCCGGCGGCGGGCGTGACCGTACGGGCGCGCGGGCCCTGGAGCAGGTACGTCAGTCCGAAGCCGGCGCCGACGACGACCGCGCCGCCGGCCGCGTCCAGGATCCAGTGGTTGCCGGTGGCCACGATCGCGGCTGCCGTGAACAGGGGGTGCAGCAGGCCGAGCGCCTTCATCCACATCCTCGGCGCGATGATCGCGATCACCAGTCCGCACCACAGGGACCAGCCGAAGTGCAGCGACGGCATCGCCGCGTACTGGTTGGTGAGGGCGGTGAGGGTGCCGTAGTCCGGCTGGGAGAAGTCCTGGACGCCGTGGACCGTGTCGATGATGCCGAGGTCCGGCATCAGGCGGGGCGGGGCAAGCGGGTAGAGCCAGAAGCCGACCAGGGCGAGGAGGGTGGCGAAGCCGAGGGCCGAGCGGGCCCAGCGGTAGTCGACGGGGCGGCGCCAGTAGAGCAGGCCGAGGACGGTCAGCGGGACGACGAAGTGGAACGACGTGTAGTAGAAGTCGAAGAACTCCCGCAGCCAGCCGATCTTCACCACGGCGTGGTTGACCGCGTGCTCGATGTCCATGTGGAGCAGGCGTTCGAGGTCGAGGATCTGCTGTCCGTGCTCCTCGGCGCGGGCGCGGCCCGCCGAGTTGCTGCCGCCGGTCGCGGCGAGCCGGACCTTGGCGTACGCCGCGTAGGTGACGCGGATCAGCAGCAGTTCGAGCAGGAGGTTCGGGCGGAGCAGGACGCGCCGCAGGAAGGGCAGCAGCGGGACGAACGCGAAGCGGGCCGGGACCGGCTCGGCGTACTCGGTCGGGACCGGCGTGCGGAAGTGCGTCGAGGTGCGGGAGAGGAACGGGACGGCGGTGGCGGCGGCCAGGGCGGCGAGGAGGACGACGTTGTCGCGCACCGGGTGGAGGAACGCCATGTTCGGCAGCAGCATCTTGGTGGGCAGCGTCATCACCAGGACGACGGCGACGGGCCACACCAGGCGGTCGCGCGCCCGTCTGCCCACCCGGCCGACCATCGTGAGCAGCACCCACAGCAGCTGGTGCTGCCAGGCCGTCGGGGCGACCACTATGGCGGCGCAGCCGGTGACGGAGACCGCGAGCAGCAGCTGCCCGTCGTGGGCGTAGCGGACGGCGCGGCGCAGGGCGACGGCCACGACGGCGGCGCCGAGCAGCAGGAAGAGGCCGATCTCCAGGGGGCCTTCGAGGCCAAGGCGGAGCAGGGCGCCGTGCAGGGACTGGTTGGCGAGGTCGTCGGCGGGTCCGCCGAGGCCGACGCCGGCCATGTGGTGGACCCAGTAGGTGTAGGAGTCGTGCGGCATCGCGGCCCAGGCGAGGGCGGTGGCCGCGGCGAAGGTGACGCCGGAGGCGGTGGCGGCCCGGCGGCGGCCGGTGAACCACAGCAGCGGGGCGAAGAGGAGCAGGGTGGGCTGGAGTGCGGCGGCGACGCCGATCAGGACGCCGCTGACGCGCTGGCCGTGGGCGACGAAGCAGCCCAGCAGGACCAGCAGGACCGGGATGATGCTGGTCTGGCCGAGCCAGAGGGTGTTGCGCACCGGCAGGGACAGCATGAGCAGGCTGACGGCGACCGGGGCGGCGAGCA
The DNA here is from genome assembly GCF_055570675.1 of Streptomyces sp. NPDC031111. NCBI lineage: Bacteria > Bacillati > Actinomycetota > Actinomycetes > Kitasatosporales > Streptomycetaceae > Streptomyces > Streptomyces sp. NPDC031111. The sequence goes on along the minus strand of NZ_JBVIGS010000013.1, from coordinate 26,414 downwards.
GCGCGGTGCGCCGGCCGATCGGCTGGGGCAGGGCGCGTACGGCGATCACGCCGAGGGCGACGACCAGCAGCAGGGTGCCGAAGGTCCAGCCCCAGCCGAGCGCCTGTTCCGCCGAACGGGTGAGGGGTTTGAGGACGAGCCCGCTGAAGGGTGTGCCGGTGTACTGGGTGGAGTCGTAGAGGGATCCGCTGACGTGGAGCACGCCCTCGGGGCCCACCCAGGTCTCCAGGTCGGTCAGCCGTTCCCCGCGCGGGGTGGTGAGGACGACGGCGACCTGTCGTACGGCGAGGACGGCGGCGACCAGCCAGAGTCCGAGGCGCATCATGCGCAGCCGCGCCTGGGTGCCGCCGACCGCGGTCGCCCCGAATCCCTCCGCCGGTCGCCCGTTGTGCTCCGCATTCGCCACGCCTCGTCGGCCTCCCGCCCCGTCCGTCCCACGCTGTGTGAGCGTGGAAGTGCCCTCTGCGAACCCTATGAGGCTCGCATCCCCCTGGACAGGGACGCACGCAACCCCCGCTTCACCTGACAGCCCCCCGGCTTTTGTCCGGATGACGATGGGCCGGACGGGTCGTGGTTGCCTCCGGTGGACGCGAGAAGGATCACAGTGGAGGGCGGGCCGGGGCGCTCGACGGCGGCGCTGCGTGCCTGCACATCCCCCATTCAGGTGCACTGTGCAGCTAAATCCGTACCGCCCGTAACGGGACCAAAGGCGCCTATCGTCGCCTACTTCGGCCCGCCCGACAGCGCCGCCGCGCGGACCCGCCCCTGTTCCCGTCGAAAGGTAGGCGAGCGAAGTCTTGACGACTGCCCAGGTCGCCGCTCACCCGTCCGCCCAGCAGGCCCCGCAGAAGTCCGGCGCCGCGCACACCCCCGCCCCGACCGTCACCGACCCCGCCCTCGTCCGGCGCGCCGTGAAGGCGGCCGCGCTCGGCAACGCGATGGAGTGGTTCGACTTCGGTGTCTACAGCTACATCGCGGTCACGCTGGGCAAGGTCTTCTTCCCCTCGGGCAATCCCACCGCCCAGCTGCTGTCCACGTTCGGCGCCTTCGCCGCGGCCTTCCTGGTCCGTCCGCTCGGCGGCATGGTCTTCGGCCCGCTCGGCGACCGCGTGGGGCGGCAGAAGGTCCTCGCCCTCACCATGATCATGATGGCGGCGGGCACCTTCGCCATCGGCCTGATCCCGTCGTACGCCGCGATCGGCGTCGGCGCCCCGATCCTGCTGCTGGCGGCCCGGCTGGTGCAGGGCTTCTCCACCGGCGGCGAGTACGCCGGCGCGTCCACCTTCATCGCCGAGTACGCCCCCGACAGGCGGCGCGGCTTCCTCGGCAGCTGGCTGGAGTTCGGCACGCTCGCCGGGTACATCGCCGGCGCGGGCCTGGTCACGCTGATGACGGCGCTGCTCTCCACCGACGACCTGCTGTCCTGGGGCTGGCGGATCCCGTTCCTGATCGCGGGCCCGATGGGCATCATCGGCCTCTATCTGCGGATGCGCCTGGAGGAGACCCCGGCGTTCGCCGCCGAGGTGGAGAAGGCCGAGAGCAGCCGCCCGAAGGTGGCGCTGCGGGAGATGGTGGCCGGCCAGTGGCGTGCGCTGCTGCTGTGCGTGGGCCTGGTGCTGGTCTTCAACGTCACCGACTACATGCTGCTGTCGTACATGCCGAGCTACCTCACCAGTGAGCTGGGCTACGACGAGACGCACGGCCTGGTCGTGGTCCTCGGCGTGATGGTGCTGATGATGATCGTCCAGCCGTTCGCCGGCCTGCTGACCGACCGGGTCGGCCGCCGTCCGGTGATCGCGGCCGGCTGTGCCGGTTTCCTGGTGCTGTCGGTGCCGGCGCTGCTGCTGATCCGCGACGGCGGCCTGCTCGCGGTCGCCGTCGGCATGGGCGCGCTCGGTCTGCTCCTGGTCTGCTTCACCGCGGCCATGCCCTCCGCGCTGCCCGCGCTGTTCCCCACGCGGGTGCGCTACGGCTCGCTGTCGATCGGCTTCAACGTCTCGGTGTCGCTGTTCGGCGGCACGACCCCGCTGGTGGTCACGGCCCTGATCGGCGCGACCGGCGACATGATGATGCCCGCCTACTACATGATGGCGGCGGCCGTGATCGGCGGTTTCGCGGTGTGGCGCATGGCCGAGTCGGCGGGCCGCCCGCTGCCGGGTTCCCCGCCGTCGCTGGAGGCCGGGACACACCGGGAGAACGCCTGACGGGCGGCGGACGCACGGCGTATCTTCGGTGACGGCATTAGTTAGACAGGCTAACCAGCCGTACGGAAGGTACAGGTGCATGAGCGAGTCGCAGCTCTGGCGCGAAGTGGACGACTACTTCACCGCCCGCCTCCTGCCCGATGCCCCCGACGACGCCCTGGAGGCCGCGCTGCGCGACAGCGACGCGGCCGGCCTCCCGCGGATCGCCGTCTCGGCGCTCCAGGGCAAGCTGCTCCAGCTCCTCGCACAGGTGCAGGGGGCCAGGAACATCCTGGAGATCGGCACGCTCGGCGGCTACAGCACCATCTGGCTGGGCCGCGCCCTCCCGGCCGACGGGCGGCTGATCACCCTGGAGTACGACCCCGGGCACGCCGAGGTCGCCGTCCGCAACATCGCCCGCGCGGGGCTCGAGAAGCAGGTCGAGGTGCGGGTGGGCGCGGCGCTGGAGTCGCTGCCCCGGCTGGCCGACGAGAACCCGCCGCCGTTCGACCTGGTCTTCATCGACGCCGACAAGGTCAACAACCCGCACTACATGGAGTGGGCGCTCAGGCTGACCAGCACGGGCAGCCTGATCATCCTCGACAACGTGGTGCGGGGCGGCCGGGTGGCCGATCCGGACAACACCGACCCGGACGTGGTGGGCACCCGCGCCGCCCTCGACCTGATCGGCGGCCACCCCCGGCTGAGCGGCACGGCGATCCAGACCGTGGGCGCCAAGGACTACGACGGTTTCGCGCTGGCCCGGGTGCTCGCGTGACGCGGGCCGCGTGTCTCACACCTCGTGGTAGAAGCCGACGTTGACGCTGCGCGGGGCGGTGCGGTCCTGGATGACGACCTCGCCGCTGCCGCCCCGGGGCAGCGGCACGCTGCCGCCGTAGGTGACCGGGTGGGCGTACTCACCGATGGTGAGCCGGACCTCGGAGGACGGCTCGGGCAGGGAGCCGCGCAGCCAGGTCAGCTGCCAGGTCCCGTCCTGCGCGCAGGTGAACTCCAGATGGACCCGCGAGACGAACAGCCAGTCGTCCGGCGTGGAGAGCCGGCACACCGCCTTGTCGCGGCCCACCCGCAGCACGGTGCCCGGCTCGCTGGGCGCGTCGGCCATGAGCATGCCGGCCGTGGCGCCCGCTTCCGCCGCGGACACCGCGGCCATGGTGAGTTCGAGCACGTGTGCTCCTCCTGAGACGTCCTGGCGGGCCGGAGAGGCCCGGCCCAACTGCCGCCGAATGATAAAACGCCCGGCTCGACGGCGTCCGGCACAATGGCCTCATGACCGAGCGAAAGCCACCTGGCGTCGACTTCGAGTCCTGGGTCGACAAACAGATCAGAGACGCCGACGCACGCGGGGAATTCGAACGGTTGCCGGGGGTGGGCCGCCCGCTCCCGCCCGACGTGGAGAACACGTACGACGAACTGTGGTGGGTGAAGCGCAAGATGGCCCGTGAGGGCCTGTCGGTGCTGCCGCCGGCCCTGGCCCTGCGCAAGGAGGCCGAGGACGCGCTCGAGGCCGCCCTCGCGGCCCCCTCGGAGCGGATGGTCCGGAAGATCCTCACGGAGATCAACGCGAGGATCCGCGAGATGATGTTCAAGCCGCCGCCCGGCCCCCCGCTGGGCAAGAAGCCGTACGACGTCGAGGACGTCGTACGGCGGTGGCGGGAGCGCCGGGCGGCGGCGGGCGGGTCAGACGCGTAGCAGCCGTTCCGCCAGTTCGCGGTAGTCCCGCAGGGCGAGCCGCAGTTGCTCGGTGTCGGTCGCGGCCACGGTCCCGCTCTCCCCCGTGTCGGCGGTCTGCCAGGACCGGCGCAGGGTGCGGCGCCGCTCGGTCACCGCGTCCGTGAAGCGCGCGGTGAGCTCCTCCAGCACATGATCGGCCTCCCGTACGGCGTCCCGCGGCGCGTCGACGAAACCGGCCACGGCGTGCCGCAACTCCGCCGTGAGCTGGTCGGTGTCGTCGTGCGGCAGGAGCCGGGGAGTGGGGGTCCGGTCACCTTCGTAGGGCGCTCCGGTCGCGGCGGCCGGGCTGTCGCCGGGCTGCGGATGCTCCCCGACCAGAGGGCTGCGCTCGCCGTCGGGAGCGGTGGGCGTGGCTTCCGCACCGGGAGCACGGGCGCCCGGGTCGGCGGTGTCGCCCCGGAGGCCGGGGGTGGCACGGTGCGCCTCGGGGGGCGGGATGTCGCCGGGGCGGTGGGGCGTGTCGGTCATCGGTCAGCTCTCCTTCGCCTGGCTCCGGTGGAACAACGACGGCGTGCGGTGCCGGCGGTGGGCCGCCGGGGCCGTACGGTCGTCGTCCGCGCGGTGGCGTCCGCCGTCGTGGCGGGACGGCCGGACCAGTTCCTCGAACAGCGCGCGGGCCTCGACGAGGGCCTCGCGCATCTCCTCGGTTCCCGCTCCGCCGTCGTGCGCGCCGTGCGCGCGGGCCTGCGCCACCCGGTGCACGCGCCGGTAGCCCTCGACGTGGTGGGCGTGGTGCACGGACAGCGCGGCGAGCTGGTCCTCGTACTGCCCGTCGGCGGGGAAGCCCCGGGCGGCGGCGAGTTCGGCGATGAGCCGGTCCGCCTCGGCGACCGCGTCCCGCGGCGCGTCCACGAACCGCTCCTGGGCGGCCGTCCAGCGCGCCTCGTACCTCTCCCGCTCGGCGGGCTCCAGCGGCCGTTCCCGCAGGTCGCCGTGGCGCTCCACGCGCTCGGCGAGCTCCCGCTCGGCGGCCCCGGTGTCCCCGTCGTGCCGGGCGACGGCGCGGTCGTACTCGGGGCCGAAGCGCCGCTTCAGGCCGGTGCCGTGCCGCGGGCCGCGGGCGCGCAGGCTCAGGACGGCCACGGCGGCGACCAGGACCGCGACAATCACGATCAACGCAATGATCAGGCCAGTGGACATGGATGCCTTCCGGGTTCTCTGCCGGGCCGGCCCTCCTCGCGAGCCGGTTCGACGTTCGGGTTGCCCGAAGCCCCACGCACAAACAGTGCGGGGCCGTCACCGTCCGCCACGGCTTATTCGTTTGCGCGCCCGCCGGGAGGTCCACCGAGAATGCGGGCATGACCTGGACCGTCGCCCCGGAACCCCCTGACTCCCCCGTCGCCGCCGCGCTGTGGCGGGCGTACTACACGGAGGTCAGCGACCGCTGGTATCTGCTGCACGAGGGGCGTCGCACCGACCCCGCGGAGCTGGAGCGGGAGATCGCCGCCGCGTCGGGGGACGACCTGGCGCCGCCGAAGGGCCTGCTGCTGGTCGCGCGGTACGCGGGCGAGCCGGCCGGCAGTGCCGGCGTCCGGCTGCTGGACGACGCGACCGCCGAACTGACCCGGGTCTACCTGTACGAGGGCATGCGGGGCAGGGGCGGTGCCGCGCTGCTGGTGCGGGCGGCCGAGGACGCGGCCCGTGCCTCGGGGGCCGCCCGGATGATCCTCGACACGCGCGGGGACCTCGTCGAGGCCCGGGCGCTGTACGCCCGCCTCGGCTACGCGGAGACCGAGCCGCACAACGCCGAGCCGTACGCCGAGCACTGGTTCGCGAAGGAGCTGGGCTGACGGTTCGGGTCAGCCCGTCCGGGTCACGGAGCGTTCGTCGTGCGGGCGTTCCCTCCGGGAGCCGCACAGCTCGTCGTTCAGCTCATGCACCAACTGCGTCAGGTCGGTCGGACGGTCCGGCCCCCACCAGTCGCCGAGGAGCTCGGCCAGCGACTCCTCGCGGGCCCGCGCCAGCCGCTCCGTCACCTCGCGTCCCTCGTCGGTCAGCATCATGTCGAGGCCCTGGCGCACGGCGAGGTGCCGGATCTCGGCCTGGCGGGCGGCCTCGAGGACGACGTTCAGCGGGATGGGGCTGCTCTCGGCGAGGCGGGACGGCTCCACCGAGCCGTGCCTCCTGATCCGCAGCAGCAGCCAGCTCGTGGCGGGCAGCAGGTCGTAGCCCGCCCGGTCGGTGATCTTCCGGTAGATCTCACGCCGTCCCTCGCGCGTGCCGAGCACCGACAGCGCGCGGCACACCTCGTCGTAGGAGGACCGCTCGACGGGGTTGCTGGCCAGCGTCTCGGTGACGTCGGGCGCGGTGACGGAGGCGCGCAGCCGGTCCTCCTTGAGGAACCAGGCCAGCGCGAAACCGAGCAGGGCGACGGGTACGGCGTACAGGAAGACGTCGGTGATGGCGGTGGCGTACGCCTCGATCGCCGAGGGGCGCAGGGCGGGCGGCAGGGCGGCGATGCCGCGCGGGTCGGCCTCCAGCGAGTCGGTGGAGACGCCGGGCGGCAGCCGTGTCCCCCGGAAGGCGTCCGCGAGCTCGTGGCCGAGGCGGCTCGCGAAGATCGTGCCGAAGATGGCGACGCCGAACGAGGCCCCGATGGAGCGGAAGAAGGTCGCGCCGGAGGTCGCGACGCCGAGGTCCTGGTACGGGACGGCGTTCTGCACGATCAGCACCAGGACCTGCATCACCAGGCCGAGGCCGAGGCCGAAGACGAAGAAGTAGGCGCTCATCTCGGCGGTGGAACTGTCCGCCTCGAGCTGGTGGAGCAGCAGCAGTCCGAGGGTGGTGACGGCGGTGCCCGCGATCGGGAACACCTTCCAGCGGCCGGTGCGGCTGACGATCTGGCCGGAGCCGGTGGAGGACAGCAGCATCCCGGCCACCATCGGCAGCATGTGCACGCCGGACATGGTCGGGGTGACGCCCTGCACCACCTGGAGGAAGGTCGGCAGATAGGTCATCGCGCCGAACATGGCGAAGCCGATGATGAAGCTGATCACGGCGGAGAGGGTGAAGGTGCGCACCCGGAACAGCTTCAGCGGCAGCACCGGCTCGGCGGCCCGCCGCTCCACCGCCACGAAGGCCACGGTGAGCAGCACGCCGAGCACCGCGAGCCCGATGATCTGCGGTGACGCCCACTCCCAGGTGGTGCCGCCGAGGGAGGCGACCAGCACCAGGCAGGTGGCGACGGCGGCGATGAGGAAGGTGCCGAGGTAGTCGATGACGTGCTTGGTCCGTCGGCGCGGGATGTGCATCACCGCCGCGATCACGGCGAGCGCCACGATCCCGACGGGCAGGTTGACGTAGAACACCCAGCGCCAGCTCAGATGCTGGGTGAACAGTCCGCCGAGCAGGGGTCCGAGGACGCTCGTCGCGCCGAACACCGCTCCGAACAGGCCCTGGTAGCGGCCGCGCTCGCGGGGCGGGACGAGGTCGCCGACGATCGCCATCGACAGCACGATCAGCCCGCCGCCGCCGAGGCCCTGGAGCGCGCGGTACGCGATCAGCTGGGACATGTCCTGTGCCGCGCCGCACAGCGCGGAGCCCACCAGGAAGATCACGATGGCGGTCTGGAAGAGCTTCTTGCGCCCGTACTGGTCGCCGAGCTTGCCCCACAGCGGGGTCGCGGCGGTCGAGGCCAGCAGATACGCGGTGACCACCCAGGACAGGTGCTCCAGGCCGCCCAGCTCGCTGACGATGGTGGGCAGCGCGGTGGCCACGATGGTCCCGTCGAGGGCGGCGAGCAGCAGTCCGAGCAGCAGGGCGCCGATCGAGACCATGACGTTGCCGGAGACGTGCTCCCGGTCGTCGGCGTCACGGGCCGGCGGTCCGGCGCCGGGTGCGGGCTCGGCGTTGCTCGCGTTCGGCGCCGTGCGGTGCGCGTCCCCGGCCATGAAGACCTCCACAGAATCCTGGTTTCACCGTCCATCGTGATCGGTGTGACCTGTTATGGCCTGTTGAGTCCCCCCGGAAGTTCGCATTCCGGGGGCGCGCGCACCGGAGTGTGAAGAAGATCTGCATAATCTCTGGAGTTCGCGAGGGGAGGGACGAACACGTGGAACAGCCGAACGGACACCCGTGCCCGGAGTGCGGTGCGCCGAGAAACAGCGACAACACGCCGTCGTGCGCCTGCACCCTGCGTGCGTCCGACGCCCTCCGCGACGCCCGCACGGCGGAGGCCGCCGCGGCGGAGGACTTCGATCCCCTGCGCATACGACCGTACGTCGAACTGGACACGGCGAAGGACGGGGCTACGCCGGACGGGCCAACGGGGGGCGACGGTACGTCCGGGGACTCCACGGCTCCCGGAGCGTCCGATCCCTCCGCGGCCCCCGCGGCCCCCGGGGCCTCCGGGAACCCGGGCGACGTGACGGGGGCGGCCGACGAGACCATGCCGCTGCGTGCCGTTCCGGCGGAGGCGGCACAGGGCGCGATGGACGCGACGTCCGTGCTGCCCACGCCGCTGGCCCCCTCGGCGACCCCGCCCAGCGCCACCGATCTGCATCTGTTCGAGACCCCGCGGCCGGCCGGGCCCGGTCCCGCCGCGTCCCTTCCGGCCGACGAGGACGAGGTGCCGACGCGCCGGCGGCGGCGTGGGCCGCTGCTCGCGGTCGCCGGGGCCGTCGTCGCCGTGGTGGGGGCGGCGGGCTGGGCCAGCGGGCTGTTCGCGTACGAGACGCCGTCCCGGGACGGCGCGGCGCCGGGGGACGTCAGGGCGAGCGTCCCGGACACCTCGCCCACCGAGCCGTCGGCGGCACCGGCGACGAGTGCGTCCTCCGCGCCGCCGACGTCGTCCGCCACCCCCTCGGACTCGCCGTCCGCGAGCGCGTCGGCCTCGCCGTCGCCCTCGACGTCCAGCGCCTCGCCGAGCCCGTCGAAGTCCGCCGAGCCGTCCTCGACGCCGACGGCGACCGCGACGACCGACTCCGCCGAGGACACGGAGGAGGACGACCGCGACGACGCGGCTCCCGTGCTGCGGCGCGGCGACCGCGGCCCGGAGGTCACCGAACTCCAGCTGCGCCTGCGCCAGTTGTGGCTGTACAACGACGAGATCAGCGGCCAGTTCAACCGCCGCGTGGAGGACGCGCTGCGCAACTACCAGTGGTCGCGCGGCCTCCAGGACGAACTGAGCGTGTACGGCCCGCAAACCCGCGCCCGCCTGGAGTCGGAGACCCAGGAGCCGTAGGGGTCCCGTCGACCGACCCGAATCGGCGAGCGGCGTGCGGCCTGATCGGCGAGACGTCCCCCGACCCCACCGCCCGCAGGCTCCGTCCGCCCGGCGCTTCCGGCCCGTGCTTTCACGGGCCCGCCGCCGGACGGCGCCCCGGCGACCGAGCCGCGCCGACCCACCCACGGCACCCCGCCGCCGGGCGGGCCCCGCGCCTACTCCGTGATGTGCAGTCGGATCGTGCCGTCGGCCGCGGGCTCCACGCGTACCTGGGTCAGGTCCCGTACCACCGCGTCCGGCGCGTGGAACCCGGCCCGCGGGCCGATGCCCACCACCCGCATCCCCGCGGCGCGGCCCGCCGCGATCCCCGCGCCGGAGTCCTCGAAGACCACGCAGTCCGCCGGGTCGACGCCCAGTTCCGCCGCGCCCTTCAGGAAGCCCTCGGGGTCGGGCTTGCTCGCGCCGACGGACTCCGCGGTCACCCGCACATCGGGCTGCTCCAGCCCGGCGGCGGCCATCCGCGCCGTCGACAGGGCGACGTCGGCGGAGGTCACGAGCGCGTGCGGGAGCCCCTTCAGGGAGGCGAGGAAGTCGCGGGCGCCCGCGATCTGGACGACGCCCTCGGTGTCCGCGGTCTCCTCCGCGAGCATGCGGGCGTTGTCCGCGTGGTTCTGCTCCATCGGGCGGCCGGGCAGCAGCAGGGCCATCGACGCGTACCCCTGGCGCCCGTGCACGACCTTCATGACCTCGTCCCCGTCGAGCCCGTGCCGGTCGGCCCAGCGCCGCCAGACGCGCTCGACCGAGGCGTCGGAGTTGACGAGGGTGCCGTCCATGTCCAGCAGGAGGGCGCGGGCGGTGAGTACGACGGTGGCCGTCATCGGCAGCTCCAAGGCGCGGGGGGAGGGGCTCCACGTGGTGGCCCGGGGGACAAGGCGGCCCCGCCCGCCGGTCAGGGAGAGCGGGCGGGAGCCACTTTGTTCATCCACGGTACAAAACAAACCCGGCATCCCGCCACCGCCTTCGCCGACCGTTCACCAACGCTTCAGCCGGCCGTCGCCCCGGAGGCCCGGCCGACCGGGCGTCACCCGGCGATCGCCTCCCACAGGCTCCACACACCGAGCCCCAGCATCAGCAGCGCCGCGATCTGCGTGATCAGCTTCAGCGGAACCCGCTTCATCAGCGCCTTTCCGCCCACGATGCCGAGTCCGGCCACCGACCACAGCGCGAGCACCGCGCCCAGGCCGACGGAGAGCGGGTCGTCGTAGCGGGCGGCGAGGTTGGCCGTCATGATCTGCGTCAGATCGCCGAACTCGGCGACGAGGATCAGCATGAACCCGGCCCCGGAGACCTTCCAGAAGGACTGGTTCTCCGGCTTGCGGACCTCCTCCTCGTCCTCGTCCTTCTTCATCAGCAGCACCGCCGCGCCACCCAGGAAGAGCACACCCGTGATCGCGTGCACGATCTGCTGCGGCAGCAGCGTGAGCACGCTGCCGGCCGCGACCGCGAGCGCGACGTGCAGCGCGAAGGCGGCGGCGACACCGGCGAAGACGTAGGAGGCGCGGTAGCGGGTGCCGAGGACGAGGCCGGCGAGCGCGGTCTTGTCCGGCAGTTCGGCGAGGAAGACGACGCCGAAGACGACGGCCGTCACGGTCAGGCTGATCAACGGTTCCTCAATCGGTCGGGGCCGCCCCACCGAGAGTGCTGTGCGTTTCCGCGGGACACCTCGGCACGGCAGCACACGCGGCACCCGTGCCGTACGGCACGGGCGTGCACTGCTTGCCGAAGGTCTCGCTGGCCGGCCTCGCGTCACGAGGCCCGCCTCCGGGCGCCGGCTCAGGCGAGCTGAGCAGTATGTCGACGGTCCGGCGAAGAGCTACTCCCCTTCTGCGCCGTCCATGGTACGCGAGCCCCGGACCGGACCCCGTGACGGAAATTTCACACCCGGACCATAGACGTGTCATGAACGCGTCATTAGCTTCTTACCGGATCCACCCCTGCCGGCCATCCGCCGTGCCGAGCATTCCCCTGCCCGCACGTCAACGGCCCCACCCCACAAGGGAGTTCGCATGCCGAAGTTCTACGCGCGTCGACAGCTCAGCATAGTCGCGGCGTTCACCGGACTCATAGCCTCCGTCGGGCTGTTCAACGGCCCGACCGCCTCCGCCGCCCTCCCCACCCCGGTCAGCGCCACCACCGCCCGCAGCTACCTCGCCACCCTCCCCGTGCGCACCGAGAACCGCACCGGCTACAACCGCGACCTGTTCCCGCACTGGATCACGCAGTCCGGCACCTGCAACACCCGCGAGACCGTCCTCAAGCGCGACGGCTCGGGCGTCGTCACCGACTCCTCCTGCGCCGCCACCAGCGGCAGTTGGTACTCCCCCTACGACGGCGCCACCTGGTCCGCCGCCTCCGACGTCGACATCGACCACCTCGTGCCGCTCGCCGAGGCCTGGGACTCCGGCGCGAGCTCCTGGACCACCTCGCGGCGCCAGTCCTTCGCCAACGACCTGACCCGCCCGCAGCTCCTCGCCGTGACGGACAACGTCAACCAGGCCAAGGGCGACCAGGACCCGGCCACCTGGATGCCCTCGCGCACGGCCTACCACTGCACCTACGTCCGCGCCTGGGTCCAGGTGAAGTACTACTACGGCCTGGCGGTCGACTCGGCCGAGAAGTCCGCCCTTCAGAACCGCCTCGCGAGCTGCTGATCCGACCGCCGGGTGCACAGATCTCCCCGGTGACCTCCGTCGCTGCGTACCGTACGCAGCGACGGAGGAGGTCACCATGGCCGGACTGCGGCTCGGACCGCTGCTGAGGTACGTCGACGGCTCGTCCGCCACCCTCTGGGTCGAGACCAGCCGCCCCGGCACCGTCGAAGTGCGCTGCGCGGACGGGGCCGCCGCCGCGACCGGAACCTTCCAGATCGCGGGTCACCACTACGCGCTCGTCCGGCTCACCGGCCTCACCCCCGGGACCTCCACCCCGTACGAGGTCTTCCTGGACGGCGCCCGCGTATGGCCCCTGCCCCGGGACCCCTACCCGTCGCTGCCGCCGTCCGTCATCGCCACCCCGGCTCCCGACGGCCCGCTGCGCGTCGCGTTCGGCTCCTGCCGCTGGGCCGCGCCGCCCACCGGCGAGCCCGACCCCGTCGGCCCCGACGCCCTGGACGCCCTGGCGCGGCGCATCGCCGCCGACCCGGACGGCGAACGCCCCGACGTCCTGCTGCTCCTGGGCGACCAGGTGTACGCCGACGAGACCTCGGACGCCACCCGCGCCTGGCTCGCCGCCCGCCGCGACCTGAGCGACCCGCCGGGCGGCCAGGTGGCGGACTACGAGGAGTACACCCACCTCTACTACGAGTCCTGGCTCGACCCGCAGGTGCGCTGGCTGCTGTCCACCGTGCCCACATGCACGATCTTCGACGACCACGACGTCATCGACGACTGGAACACCTCCGCCTCCTGGGTCGACGACATGCGCGCCCTGCCCTGGTGGCGGGAGCGGGTGCTCAGCGGACTGATGTCGTACTGGGTGTACCAGCACCTGGGCAACCTCTCCCCCGCCGAACTGGAGGCCGATCCGCTGTACGCCTCCGTCCGGGGGACCCCCGACGGCACCGACACGCTGCGCGCCTTCGCCGCCGCGGCCGAGGCGGACGCGACCACCGTGCGCTGGAGCTACCGGCGCGACTTCGGCCGGGTGCGGCTGGTGATGGTGGACAGCCGCGCGGCCCGGGTCCTGGAGGAGGGCCGGCGGTCCATGCTCGACCCGGCCGAGGCCCGCTGGCTGCGCGAGCAGGTCCTCGACGGGCGCGGGTCGTACGACCATCTCCTCATCGGTACGTCCCTGCCCTGGCTGCTGCCCCACCTGGTGCACGACGTCGAGGCGTGGAGTTCCGTGCTGTGCCGCGGCGACAAGGGCGCCCGCTGGGCACGCATCGGGGAGCGACTGCGGCGCGGGGCGGACCTGGAGCACTGGTCGGCGTTCCCGGAGTCGTTCGGCGAGCTGGCGGAGCTGATCGCCGAGGCCGGCACGGGACCGGAGGCGCCCGCGACGGTGTGCGTGCTCTCCGGGGACGTCCACCACGCCTATGTGGCGGAGCCGGGCCGGCCGGACGGCGCCGGGCCGGACGCACGGGTGGTGCAGCTGACCTGCTCGCCCGTGCACAACTCCATTCCGCTGTCGATAAGGCTCGGCTTCCGCTTCGGCTGGGGTGGTGCCGCCCGGCTCCTCGGCCGTCTCTTCGCCCTGCACGGCGGTCTCGGGCGGCCGCCGGTCACCTGGCGCAAGACGGGCGGGCCCTGGTTCGGCAACCAGCTCATGACCCTGACGACACAGGGGCGTTCGGCGGTCCTGCGGCTGGAGCACGCGCGGACGGAGAAGGCCGCGGCGCGGCTCCGGAACGTGATGGAGACCCGGCTGAGCGAGTGAGATCCGGAACCTGTGAGTCGCCTGTGCATCGTGGTGCGAATTCGGTCACGTTGTTGAACATGCCCTGAGGGTGAACGCCGGACTGACATGCGGGAGCGGGCACAGGAACGGCAGAACCGGGGAGTAGCCGTGGCCAAATGTTGAACTTGCAAGTATCAATTAGGGACACCTAACGTGGGAAGTCGACTCGGTTCCGCCCCCGGACCGGCCCCAGCCGGAGGTCGGCCTGACCGAAGGAGACCTCCCCCACATGACCGAACGCCTCAACAGCGCCCAGCCATACGCCCTGGGCTTGTTCCGCATCGTCGTCGGCCTGCTCTTCGCCTGCCACGGCGCGGTGTCCCTGCTCGGCATGCTCGGCGGCGTGGACGGTGCCGGCGGCACCGTCGAGACCGGCGCCTGGCCGCGCTGGTACGCCTCTCTGATCGAACTCACGTGCGGAAGCCTGGTCCTGCTCGGCCTCGGCACCCGCGCCGCCGCGTTCCTCTCGTCCGGCGCGATGGCGTACGCGTACTTCAAGGTCCACCAGCCCCAGGCCCTGTGGCCGATAGAGAACAGCGGCGAGGGCGCGGCCATGTACTGCTGGGCCATGTTCCTGCTGGTCTTCACCGGCTCCGGAGCCTTCGGCCTGGACCGCCTGCTGGCCAGGCGCTCGTCTGCGAACACCGAACGGACGGCGGAACAGACGCCGGTGACTGCCTGACCTCCTCCCCATCGGGCCGTCAGGGGCGCCCTCCCCGCACAACACGGAGGGCGCCCCTCCCCTTTGCTCGGGGGAACGGAAGCGGAACGCGGAGCGCCGAACACACGAACCCCCCGTGACCCTTCTGTCACTCACCCGGCGTACGCTGTATGGCTGTCATCGGCCACTCCTACCGCTTCGACCGCGACATCGCGGTACGGTCTGGCCCGCGGGGGAGCCACGGGGAGTTCGGGTGGAGAGTTTGGGGTCGCTGGTCGGCAGCCCATGGATCTATGCGGTGGTGGCCCTCTCGGTCCTGCTCGACGTGTTCCTCCCGGTCCTGCCCAGCGGTGTCCTGGTGATCACCGCGGCCACGGCGGCGGCCGCGGGCACGGCGGACGACGTGCCCGACATCCTGGTGCTGACGCTCTGCGCCGCCACCGCGTCCGTCCTGGGCGACCTGGTCGCCTACCGCCTCGCCTGGCGCGGCGGCGCCCGTCTGGACAGGGCCATCGCCCGCTCCCGGCGACTGCGGATCGCGCAGGAACGTCTCGGCGCGGCGCTGGCCAGGGGCGGCGGCGCCCTCGTCGTCCTCGCCCGCTTCGCCCCGGCCGGCCGCTCGGTCGTCTCCCTCGGCGCGGGCGCGGCGCGCCATCGCGCCCGCGACTTCCTTCCCTGGTCGGCGCTGGCCGGACTGACCTGGGCCCTGTACAGCGTGGCCCTCGGCTACTTCGGCGCCCACTGGCTGGGCGCGACATGGCTGGCGACGGCGGTATCAGTGGGCGCACTGTTCGCAGCAGGTGCGGGAGCGGGATTCCTGATGCGCCGCAGACCCCAACCTTCGGAAGCCTCGTAACTGCGAGCAGAAGCCCCGCAACTGCGGGCGGAAGCCGCGTAACTGCGGGCGGAGGCCGCGCAACTGCGGGCAGTCGTGCCGCTGGGGCGGCACGGGTGGGCGCAGCGGCACCCCGTAAGCGCCGGGCCGCGCAAACACCCCCCGCCCAGCCCGCAGACCAGAGGCTCCCCAGCCGCGCAACTGCGCGCAGAAGCCCCGCAACTGCGGGCGGAAGCCGCGCAACTGCGGGCAGTCGTGCCGCTGGGGCGGCACGGGTGGGCGCGGCGGCACCCCGTAAGCGCCGGGCCGCGCAACCACCCCCCGCCCAGCCCCAGACACGGGGCTCGAGGGAGCCAGGGACCAGGGGTCAGGGACCCCTAGCCCGCCGCCTGCCGCGCCGCGGCCCCCCGTACCTCCAGCCCGTCCAGCAGCTCCGCCGTCGCCGAGGCAACCGCCTCCACCGCCCGGTCGAACACCTCACGATTGTGGGCCGCCGGCGCCCGGAACCCGGACACCTTCCTCACGTACTGAAGGGCCGCGGCCCGGATCTCCTCCTCCGTGGCCTCCTCGGGGAGCACGGGCGGACGCAGGGTCTTGATACTCCGGCACATGCCCCCAGTCTGACGCGCCCGGCCGCCGATGACCACGAAGGGGTGAACCCCCGTCCGAGACCCCCGAGCAACTCGCCACTCAAAATCGAACAGGCGTATCATTGGGCCGTGGCCGAGACCTATGACTTTCCGAGCGACCTCCTCGCCGGTCAGGAGGAACTGCATCAGGTCCGGGCCGAGCTGTCGGCCCTGCTGAAGCGGCTCCCCTGGTCCGTCGAACCCCTCGACGGCTTCAGCGACGACAACGGCTGGCGCAAGATCGAACGCCCCGCCTCGCCCGGCTGGACCGACGACGAGCAGGCCGAGGTGGAGAAGCTCCGGCAACGGGAGCACGAGCTCGCGGTGTTCGTCAGCACCCACCGCTACTGGGCCGAACTCACCGGCGCCGACCGGATACACGCCCGCTCCCGGCTGAAGCACGCCCAGGAGGAGACCTCCTAGAGCACAACGGCAAGGGCCCCCGGAGCAACTCCGGAGGCCCTGTGTCCCGGTGGGCGCGGACGGTTTCGAACCGCCGACATCCTGCTTGTAAGGCAGGCGCTCTACCCCTGAGCTACGCACCCGAGGCCCGGGCCGTGCGCCCAGGTCGAGTGGACAGCCTACATGGCCCGGGGCACGGTCCCGCAAACCCCTTACCGGGGGGGGATCACCGGGGGATATCCCCACCCCGGATCCGCCAGCCGCCCGGATCCCCCAGCGGCCTCCCCGTCCGTACGGTCGAAGAGCGCCCGGACACCGCCCGGTGGGCGCCACCGTCCGTCCCAGGGGGAGACCGTCATGACCCGCACGACCCGGACCGCCCGGACCGCCCGAACCCTCGTCCCCGCCCCGGGCCGCCGTACCGCGCGGGCGCGTTCCCTCGCCCTCGCCGGGGCCTGCGTGGTGCTCGTCGCGGGCCTGAGCGCCTGCGGGGCGTCGGCCGCCGAGGACGAGGATCCCGAGCACCGGTCCTTCGACCTGCCCGACAGGACCCTCACCATCGACTCCGACGACTCCGCCCTGGAGATCGTCGCCGCGGACACGAACACCTCGGGCAAGGTCGAGGTCACCTGGTGGTTCCAGGGCACGGTCGTCCTGGGCTCGGACGCGGAACTCACCTGGTCCATGGACGGCGACCGGCTGGTGCTGCGGGAGAAGTGCTCGGGCTTCGTCGCCGACTGCTCCGCCAAGCACCGCGTCGAGGTGCCCCGCGGTGTCTCCGTCAAGGTCGAGGAGAAGGACGGCAGCGTACGGGCGCGCGGCTTCCGCGACCCGCTGAGCATCCGTACCACGGACGGTTCGGTGCACGTCACGGACACCTCCGGACCGCTGGAGCTGCGCACCGGGGACGGGTCCGTGCGCGCGGAGGTCTCCTCCCGTACGGTGCGCACCCACACCGGGGACGGCTCGGTGCGGCTCGAACTCGGCGCCGTACCCGACCTGGTGGAGTCCCGCAGCGGCGACGGTTCCGTGACCATCGACCTGCCCCGGGCCGCGTACCGCGTGGACACGGAGACCGGCGACGGCGCCGAGGACGTGTCCGTTCCCCGGGACGACTCCAGCTCCCATGTGGTGACCGCGCGCACCGGCGACGGCAAACTCACCGTCCGTACGACGAACTGACCGACCCGTGTCTTCGTCCTCTACCGGTGGGAGAATGACATCGGGCAGGGCGAACGACAGTACGGGAGAGGGATGTGACGGCGACACCAGCGCAGCCGCACTCGCCGTCGGAGCCACGCGTGCCTGGGGGGTTTCCGCCCGGCACGCGTCGTGCCGTGCCGCCCCTCCGTCCCGGGCCGCGGGCCCGCCGGGGCTCCGGCGGGCTGCGTGACGCGCTCGCTCTCGTGGGCCTGCCGCTGGTCGCGGCGCTGGTGCTGCCCGCCGCGTTCGCCGGCGGGGGGACGCGGCGCTGGTTCGGGGGGCGGGCCGAGAGCCAGCGGGCCGAGGCGCAGGCCGCCAAGGACGCGGCGGCGGCCGCCTTCTACGAGTTGGACACCGCCCAGCGCGATCTGCGGATCTCCGTCGAGACGATCAACGCCGTCGACGCCTCGCCCGCCGCCCGCCGCGCGGTCGCCGACTTCGAGGCGCTCGGCCGGCGCATCGACGAGGCCAGCCACCGGTACATCGGCGCCGTCGACGCCCATGACCTCGACCGCGACGACCTGGAGGCCTCGGCCGCGTCCCGGGCCCGCGCCGAGCTGACCGCCGCCAAGGACGAGCTCGGGCGGGTCAAGCAGGAGCTGGACCGGTACGCCGAGGGACTCGGCCCCCTGCTCGGCAAGGCCGAGACCCAGCTCGCCCGGCTCGCGCCCGCCGTCGAACGCGCCCGGCAGACGCTGCTCGCCGCGTCCAACGCCCTCGACACCGCGCGCGGATCCGGTCTGAAGGCCGACGACCTCGCCGCCCGGCTCGCCGCGCTCTCCCCGGAACTGACCAGGCTGAACCAGGGCGCGGGGCAGCACGGCGTGCCACAGACCCTGGAGCGGGCCGAGCGCGTCACCCGCGAGGCCGAGGCGGTCCGGGTCGAGGCCGAGCGGCTGCCGGAGCGGGCCGCCGAGATCGACCACCGGCTGGTCTCCCTGCGCACCCGCGCCCAGGCCCTCACCACCCGCTCCGAACAGGTCGAACCGGTGCTGAGCGAACTGCGCCGCCGCTTCACCGCGGCCTGCTGGCAGGACTTGCAGCACGTCCCCGACGTCGCCGCGGAGAACGTGGGCCAGGCGGAAGCGAGACTCGCCGAGGCCAGGGCGGCCCGCGAGGAGCAGCGCTGGGCGGACGCCACGGCCCTGCTGTCGACCGCGCGGGCGCTGCTGAACACGACCGACGAGGCGGTGTCGGCCGCCGGTGACCGGCTGCGGCGGCTGAACGCGGTGCAGAAGGACCCCGAGCAGGAGATCGAGCGCACCCGGTTCGCCATCCGGGACGCGCAGCGGCTGGCCATGGCCGGCCGCAACACCCCCGATCCGCGCCACGCCCGGCCCCTGGACGACGCCGTGGCCCGGCTGGAGCGGGCCGTCACCGGCCTGGAGGGCCGCCATCCCGACTACTGGCACTTCCTGACCGAGACGGAGGAGGTACGGGCCTCG
The DNA here is from genome assembly GCF_055570675.1 of Streptomyces sp. NPDC031111. Classification (NCBI taxonomy): domain Bacteria; kingdom Bacillati; phylum Actinomycetota; class Actinomycetes; order Kitasatosporales; family Streptomycetaceae; genus Streptomyces; species Streptomyces sp. NPDC031111. Next base: position 7,685 of record NZ_JBVIGS010000013.1, on the reverse strand, counting down.
GTGAGCCGTGTGGTGGCGCTGATCCGGGAGGAACGCGGCGCGGGCCGGGCCGGTTAACCTGTGCCCATGCCTCGTTACGAGTACCGCTGCCGGACCTGCGGCGACACGTTCGAACTGAGCCGCCCCATGGCGGAGTCCTCCGCCCCCGCCGCCTGCCCGGCGGGCCACGACGACACGGTGAAGCTCCTCTCCACGGTCGCGGTGTCCGGCACGGCCGCCGCACCGGCTCCCCGCGGGGGCGGTGGCGGCTGCTGCGGCGGCGGCTGCTGCGGCTGACGGACACCCCTGGGGTGTCCGCGAAGTCGCGTCGTCGGCCGACGGCGGCGTGACGCGCCGCCGTCGGCCGGCCGGGGCCGGCCGCAAGGCGCTGCGGCTCACCTTGGCGCCAGCCAGTTCCGCAGCCGGCGTGCCGCCAGGCGGGCGGACGCCCGCGTACTGGTTCGTACCCGGGTGCCGCCCGGTGCGGCGGGAGGGCGTGCCGGGCGTCGCGGGGCAGGCGCGACTTCACGGGCACCCCGCAGGGGTCAGCGCGGGGTCCGGACCGTCCGTAGCAGCTCGCGCAGGATGCGTTCGCCGGCCAGGACTCCCCGTTCGGGGAGGGCCCTGATCGCGGGGGCCGTCCAGTCTGCGTCGGCGAGTTCGCCGTGGCCGGGGCGCCAGCCCTGGTCGGCGGCGAGGAGGAGGTCGGCGTCGAGGAGGGAGTCCCCGGCGGCGAGGGTGAGATCGGCGCCGGTGCGGCGGGCGACCTCGTCCATGGCCGCGCTCTTGGTGAGCGGCTTGGGCACGGCGTAGATCTTGCGGCCCTGGAGGGACACCGTCCAGCCGCGGTTCTCCGCCCACTCCCCGAGTTCCTTCACCCACTCCTCGCGCAGCAGCTCCCGCTCGACGACGAGATAGGCGAAGAGGTCCTCGGCAACCCGGTGCTTGCGCACCCAGACCGGGTCGGCGGTGCGCAGCAGATGCTCCTGCACCTCGGCCAGCGGGGCGCACTCGTCGGCCAGCCGGGCGAGGACCCGCTCGTGCCAGTCCGGGTCGGACACACCGTCGACGAGCAGGTGCCCGCCGTTGGCGCAGATCGCGTAGGTCGGGGGCGGGCCGGGGAGGTTGATGCGCTGGTACTGCTTGCGGGTGCGGGTCGTCGTCGGGACGAACAGGGCCGCGTCGCCGAGGTCGGTGAGGAGCTGGGCCGCCGTCTCCGTCATGAAGGACAGGGGCTTGCTCTCGTGGACCTCCACGCACAGCAGCCGGGGCGCCCGGGCGTCCGGCATGGTCAGCGCGAGCGCGGCGGCGGAGTAGATGAGGGTGCGGTCGAGGTCGCTGGCGACGATGACGGGCATCAGCGGGTCACCGCCCTGCCGTCGGCACCGGTGGCGCCCCGGGTGTAGCGGGGGTGGATCAACCCCACGCAGGTGTACGGGAGTTGGTCGACCTCCTCGACGGGGACCCCCCGTTGCTCCGCGAGCAGGCGGACATGGTCGAGGTCACTGCCCGCTCCGGCCCGCGCCAGCACCTTCCAGGGCACCCGGCGCAGCAGCACCCGGGTGGTCTCGCCGACGCCGGGCTTGACGAGGTTGACGTCGTGGATGCCGTACTCCTCGCTGATGCGTTCGACGGCGGCCCAGCCCTCCCAGGTGGGGGTGCGGTCGGTGGAGAGCAGTTCCTTGGCCTGCGCGCAGGCGGCGTCCGTGACCTCCGGGAAGCGGGCGGAGACGGCGTCCAGGAAGGCCACCGAGAGGTCCGCGCCGGCGAGTTCGCGGTAGAACTTGGCGCCGTGGAAGTCGTCCGGGCCGACCAGGTCCGCGCGGAGCACGGTGCGTGAGATCAGGCCGGAGACCGTCGAGTTGAGGCAGGCGGAGGGGATCAGGTAGTCCTCGCGCGTGCCGTAGGTGCGGACGCAGGAGCCGGGGTCGGCGAGGACCGCGATCTCCGGGTCGAACCCGGTGACGCCCTCGGCCTTCTCGAACTCCTCGATCGCCTGCGCGAGTTCGCGGGTGATGGCGCCCTTTCCGGTCCACCCGTCGACGAACACGACGTCCCGCGGGTCGTGGTGGGCGGCCAGCCAGCGCAGCGCGTTGGCGTCGATGCCCCGGCCACGGACGATGGAGACGGCGTAGTGCGGGAGGTCGAGCTGGTGCCGGTGCTGGGCCCAGCGCCGCATCAGGATGCCGACGGGGGTGCCCGCGCGGGCCAGGGAGACGAGCACCGGGCGGGGCGACCGCTCGGCGAGCACCGTCTCGGTGACCACGCCCACCGCGTGCGCCAGTCGGTCCGCCGACTCGGCCAGGGCGGCGTGGAACAGTTCCTGGTACTGCTCGCTCGGCTGGTACTCGACCGGCAGCGACTCGGCGTAGTGGGCGCCGCCGCTCTGGATGGCCTCCTCGCGCTCCTCGGTCGGCGCCTCCAGCGTCACGTCCGAGAGGTCCTGGAGCAGCCAGCCGACCTCCTCGGGCGCGTACGAGGAGAAGGCGGGGCCTCTGAGCGGGTCGGGCAGCATGGTGGCGGGCCTTTCGGGGGCGTCCGGTCGGGCGGCTCGGGCGTGCCGGGGCACGGGTACGTATGACGGTACGACCGCGAGGAGGACCTGCGGGGTGTGCGCAGCGAGCCGGGCGAGCAGCCCGTCGGGGGCGTGCAGAGCGGGGGTGTCGGCGGCCGAGTCGACGACGGCGACGACGGCGTCGAAGCCGCCCCCGGCGACGTTGTAGGCGTAGCGCTCGCCGGGGCCGTCGGCGGGGTCGTCGTGGGCCGGGAAGACCAGGCGGGTGCGTATCGCGTAGCCGGGGTCGTCGACGGCGAGGACGGGTGAGCGGGTGGTGGTGGAGAAGCGCACCTCGGCGCGGAGGGTCCGCTCCAGCTCGCCTGCCAGGCGCAGTGGGGCGTACATCAGCTCCTCGAAGCCGAGGACGAGGACGCGGCGGGCGTCATCGGGGAGGGCCTCTGCGAGGCGGGCCGCCATTTCTGGGAGTGCGTGGTCGAGGCGGGCTCGGTGCGCGGGGGTGAAGCCGTGGCGTCCGCCGTCGGGGAGACCGGGGGGCCAGTGGAGGTCCACGCGCGTGAACTTGTCGTTCGGGTGCGGGCGGTCTTGGGCCGGTCGCGCAGTTCCCCGCGCCCCTGGGGGGTTCGTCCGACCCTGCGCTTCATGGCCTACGGTCCCACCAACACCCTGAAGGGGCGCGGGGAACTGCGCGACCGGCCCCGACGCGGCCGCAGTCGCCCGGCCACCGCCCGTGGCACCCTCGTACCGCGCCACCAACGCCTGGCCCCTCTCCAAGACGCCGTCAGGCAACCGCACCGTGCCGGAGGCCGTCGTCACCAGATCGATCCGCGCCCCGATCTCACGCGAGAACGACTCCAGCCGCCCGGCGTCCGCCCGCGACCGCATGTCGACCAACGCGACCACGACGTACCACGCCCGCGGATACCGCGCATGAAGATCGCGCACGGTGTTCAGCACCGTGTTCCCCGTGGAGAACTCGTCGTCCACCAGGACCAGCGGCCCGCCCCCGGCCAGCAGGGAGGGGTCCTCCGGGAGCAGCAGGTGGGAGGTGGCGTGCGAGTGGGACTCCTCGAAGCCCCCGGCCGGGGCCGTCCCCGCGACCGGGCGGCGCGTGGAGTGCAGGTAGGGCGCGACGCCCAGACCGTCGGCGACGGAGTGCCCGAGCCCCGTCGCGGTCTCCGCGTAGCCCAGGACGACCGCGTCCGCCGCCGACTCGCCCAGCAGCTCGCGCACCCGGCGGCCGAGGGCGACACCGTGGCCGTGGACGACGGACGGCGACTGGGGGACGTGCTTGCCGAGGACGTTGGAGACGAGCAGGTGGGCCCGCTTGGGGTTGCGGCGCAGCGCCAGTCCCAGCAGGTCGGGCAGACTCTCGTCCCCGGCCAGCTCGACGCCGAGCCGTTCCGTGACCCAGCTGCCGGACCAGACGTCCGCGCCGGGCCGGGCTCCGTGACGCACCGGGTGGTGCATCCGCTCGTTCACAGCCTTCTCCCTCTCGGTCACTCCGCCAGGCCCGCCGCGAGCAGCTCCACGAAGCCGATGTCCTCGTTGGCCACGCCGAAGGCCTCGGCGCGCAGCATGGTCCGCTCGGCCCAGGCGCGGTGGGGCTTCACCTCGTTCATCTTGTTCGTGTAGGCGGACCTGAGTACACCCCCACCACCGCGTTCCGGCCGCAGGATGTCCTGGGCGTCGCTGAACTCCTCGTGGCTGACGACGGACAGCGCGTGCACGGGCAGGACGTGGGAGGGATGGATGCAGGTCTTGCCGAGCAGGCCGTTGGCCCGGTCGAGGGAGATCTCGCGCAGCAGGCCGTCCATCGCGTGTTCGATCAGCTTCTCGCGCAGCGGGGTGGCCTGCACCTCGTGGAAGGGGCTCTGCCGCAGCAGCGGCTTGAACATGCGCTCCTGGACGCGGAAGTACTCCCAGACGGGCCCGGTGACGGTGAACCCGGTGCCGTCGGCCCGGCCGAGCATGTTCACCACGTCGGCGATCACGGAGGCGACGACCTGGATGTCGTACGCCGTCATGTCGGGGCCCCGGCGCAGCCCGTACGAGGAGCAGAAGTCGGTCACGCCGAGGCGCAGGGCGAGCACGCGGTCGCGGTACTTGTCGACCGCGCGGAAGATGCCCTCCAGGGTCTCCACGCGGGTCTCGCGGTAGAGCAGCTCGGGCGACTCGAGCACCGGCATGGCGAAGAGCCGGCGGCCGCTCTCGGCCTCGGCGGTGGTCAGCGCCTCCAGGAAGGGCAGGCCGCGCTCCGAGGTGAACTTCGGGAGTACGAATCCGGACAGCAGCCGGATCGTGGGGCCGAGGCGGCGGACGAGGTCGGGGATCTGCTCGGGGGTGCGGACCCGGATGAACAGCAGCGGCAGATCCGCCCCGGGGCGCCCGGCCAGGTCGGTGAACTGGCGTACGAGGTTCTCCTCGCCGGCGGTCACGTCCGCGTCGTCGATGGAGTCCTCCAGGCACAGCACCATGGAGACCACTCCGCGGCCGCCCTGCTTGACAATGTCGTCGGCGAGCCGGGAGCGGGTCGCGGGGCTGTAGAGCGTGGCGCCCAGGGCCGCGGAGAGCAGCCGGGCCGGGGAGTCCGGTGTGAACTCACCGGGCTCCCGATAGAAGAGACGTTTCCGCACCGCAGGGGCGATGTGCCCGAAATGACGCATTGAACTCCCCCGTGGCCTCTGTGGAATCTCTGGGAATGTCGAAGGTGGCCGGTAATAGTACGTAGGGATCCATGTCGGCGGTTCCCGCCGGGCATGAACTTCAGGTAACCCGAGTGTGTCGACCCCAACCACCCCGCGTTGTCGTGACCAGGACGGAGAAGGCAGGATGACGGTATGACGCACGCGATGCTCAAGGGGTCGAACGTCCCTCTCGAGGCCACCACGGTACGTGCCGTGCTGCGCTGGTCGCCCGGGCAGGGGGTGCCGGACGTCGACGCTTCCGCGCTGCTCCTCGGCCCCGACGGTCGTGTGCGCTCCGACGAGGACTTCGTCTTCTACAACCAGCCCCGGCATCCTTCCGGGCAGGTGTGGCGGCTCGGCAAGAAGCGCGTCGCCGAGGGCCTGACCGACACGATCCAGACAGATCTCGCCGGTGTCGAGTCCGGTGTCGGCCGGATTCTCCTCGTCGCGTCGGCGGACGGCGTCACCTTCGACCGCGTACGGGCCCTGCGCATCCTGCTGTACGACGCGCAGGCCGCCGACGGGGACGCGCTGGCGTATTTCGACATCAAGCCGGAGACGGGCGAGGAGACCGCGCTGATCTGCGGCGAGCTGTACCGGCGCGGGGAGGGCTGGAAGTTCCGGGCGCTCGGTGAGGGCTATTCGAACGGTCTGAAGGGTCTGGCGACCGACTTCGGCATCTCGGTGGACGAGTCGGAGGCGGCTCAGGACCCCGACTCCGCCGACGTCACCCAGCTGCCGCCCCCGACGGCACAGGTCCAGGCCCCCGACCGGCTCTCCTCGGAGGCCCTGACCCAGCCGCAGGCCCCGCTCGTGCCGCCGGCGCCCGAGGTGTCCCGGCCGCTGCCGCCCGAGCAGCCGACGGGGGTGCCCGCGCAGCCCGCGTACGGCTACCCGCCGCAGCAGCCCGCGTCCACCCAGCCGGCCTACGGCTACCCGCATCCGACCGGCCGACCCGCCTACGGCTACCCGCCGGCCGCCGCGACGGCCGCAGCGGGAGCACCGTCCGGCTACGGCTTCCCACCGCCGGCCACCGCGGCCCCCGACCCGGACTTCCGGCTCCCGCCGCAGGGGCCGCAGTTCATCGGGCGCTAGGAGGGCGGGCCCCGCAGCGTCCGGCCCCCGCTCCGGCGACACCCCCGAGTGCCGGACGGACGCCCGGGTGTTCGCCAGGCACGGCGACTGGGGGCACCTCCCGCGCCCTCCGCGCGTGCCAGGCGTCGCGGGGCCGGGCGCAACTTTTCAGACACCGACACCCCTACGTCGGCGCCGAGCCGGGGGACGGGCACCGCGGCGTCCGGTGCCTGCTCTGAGGGCACCCCCGAGTGCCGGGCGGAGGCCCGGGCACTGGGCGTACTCGGGTGTTCGCCCGATACGGCGAGGCGTCGCGGGGCAGACGCGACAGACACCGTCACCCCCTACGGGGTGTCGGTCAGCGGTCGGCCTTCGTCTTGAAGCCGCGGCCCCACTGGAGGCCCCACCCGTAGAGCCGGTCCAGTTCGGCCTGGAATCCGTACACGAACTTCACCTCGCGGCGCACGATGATCTCGTTCTTGACGTTCTCGATCATCACCACGGCGCAGGACCGGGCCTGGGGGGCGCGTTCGTCGAGGCCGATCTCGATGCGTGGGCCGTTGCTGGGGTAGAGCGTGACCATGGCGTGCGTCCGGTCGAACGCGGGGGTCTGGTCGTAGATGTAGGCGAAGACCAGCAGGCGCTTGATGTTCTCGCGCTGGTCCAGATTGACGTACATGGTCTCGCCCGAGCCGGACCCGAACCGGTCGTCGCCGCTGAGCTTGACGTACGGCGGACCGTTGACGTCGCCGAGGAAGCCGCCGAGCGGCTGGACCACGCCCTTCGTGCCGTCCTGGAGCTCGTACAGACAGCCGAGGTCGAGGTCGACGTTGACCATGGACTGGCTGTGGCCGACGACCTCCGGCGGCTTGAGCGCCTTGAAGGGGTGGCGCAGCAGGCTCTCCCGCTGGGAGCCGCCGAAGTCGGAGGTCCGCATCCGCCAGCTCAGATTGATCCGCAGATGGCCGGTGGCCGCGCCCTGCTTCGTCAGGGACACCTGCCCGTGCCGTTTGGTCAGCTCGATGGCGTTGGTGGCCGCGCTGCCCGAGTCGAAGGCGCTCTCGCGTCCGCGCCACAGTCCGTCCAGGAAACCCATTCCCGCCCCAAGTCCAATAGTCGAACCCCGCTCGGGCCGCCGGAGCCCCGGACGGCCGACGGGGCGGCCGCCGAGGAGTGGTCCTCGGTGGCCGCCCCGTCGAGAGCGTTCCTCACCCGGATGGCTGTCACACCCCGGACGAGACCTCAGTCCTGTCGTCGGCTTTTCCCTCGGCCTCCGCGAGCCGCTTGTTGCGGCGTACGGAGGACAGGAAGGACCAGCCGATCAGGATGACACCGAGGGAGCCGGTGATGAGCTCGTGGATCTCGTACTGGATGGTGACGAGCAGGATCAGCGCGAGGGCGCCGATCGCGTAGTGCGCGCCGTGCTCCAG
>NZ_JBVIGS010000012.1:146710-298667 GCF_055570675.1 Streptomyces sp. NPDC031111 | reverse complement strand
ACCGACGCCCACCCGGCGATCGCCGCGTTCGGTGGCATGTTCCTGCTGATGATCTTCCTGGACTTCATCTTCGAGGACCGGGACATCAAATGGCTCGGCTGGCTGGAGCGCCCGCTGGCCAAGCTCGGCAAGATCGACATGCTGTCGGTCTGCATCGCGCTGATCATCCTGCTGATCTCCGCCATGACCTTCGCCACCCACGCCCACCAGCACGGCGGCACCCACGTCGACAAGGCGGAGACGGTCCTGCTCTCCGGTATCGCGGGTCTGATCACCTACATGATCGTGGGCGGGCTCTCCGGCTTCTTCGAGGACAAGCTCGAAGAGGAGGAGGAACGCGAGCACGAGGAGGAGGAGAAGGCCGCGCGCGAGGGCAAGCCCAAGTCGGCGGTGGCCCTGGCCGGCAAGGCCGCGTTCTTCATGTTCCTCTACCTGGAGGTCCTGGACGCGTCCTTCTCCTTCGACGGCGTGATCGGCGCCTTCGCCATCACCAACGACATCGTGCTGATGGCGCTCGGCCTCGGCATCGGCGCCATGTACGTGCGGTCCCTCACCGTCTACCTGGTCCGCCAGGGCACCCTGGACGAGTACGTCTACCTGGAGCACGGCGCGCACTACGCGATCGGCGCCCTCGCGCTGATCCTGCTCGTCACCATCCAGTACGAGATCCACGAGCTCATCACCGGCTCCCTGGGTGTCATCCTGATCGGCTGGTCCTTCCTGTCCTCCGTCCGCCGCAACAAGCGGCTCACCGCAGGCAAGAGTGAGGAAGAGCCAAACGCGGCGGTTTCCGCGACATGAGCGTTCAGTAACGCACGGAACGGCGGCGGCTGGGCCCTCACCACGGGACCCAGCCGCTGGGTTGTTCCTCGTCGACAAACTCAAGCAGGACCAGCACGGCCACTTCGCGCCGGTACGGCAAGGGGTGTACGACCGCCTCCAGCACGCACAGCAGCTCCTGCCGCCGGAACTACGCCTGTTGATCGTCGAGGGATTCCGACCCCCCGCTCTCCAGCGCCACTATTTCGACAAGTACACCGCAGAACTCCGGCGCGCCAACCCCAGCTGGCGCACCGACCGGATCCACGAGGCAGCGAGTCGCTACGTCTCGCCGCCCGAGATCGCGCCCCACAGCGCCGGCGCAGCCATCGACCTCACCCTCGCCGACCCAGACGGCCAGGCAGTGGACATGGGAACCCGGATCAACGCCTCGCCCGAAGAGAGCGACGGCGCCTGCTACACCGGCGCGGACACGATCAGCCCTTCCGCTCGGGCGAATCGGGAAACACTCTGCAACGCCATGTCGACTGCCGGATTTGTCAACTACCCGACGGAATGGTGGCACTTCAGCCATGGCGACAGGTACTGGGCTCTCCAGAACCAGCAGCCGTCGGCCATCTACGGTGCCCGAGAGAGCTGACGCGTCCTTTCCCCATCTTCGACTCCGAGCGACCCAGCCTGGGCGGCAAGTTCGCGTTCCAGGTCGTCCAAGGCCCTGCGGGCCGCCTCGATACGTCGGCGCAGATGCTGTTGGTCCGCCCGGTGCGGAGCCGGAGCGCGTACTGTCGGCGCTTCTCCTTCCCCCTCCCCCATGTCCCGGGCCTCCTCAAGGGAGGTGAGAACGACACCGATGAGGACGTTGACCAGGACGAAGGAGGCGAGCAGGACGTAGGAGGCGTAGTAGAGGAGGCTCCAGCGGGAGATCTCCAGGCCCGCGTGGATCGCGTCGCCGATGCCGTCGAGCATCATCAGGAGGAAGAGGGTGAGGACGGCGCGGCCGATGGAGCCGTACTGGTCGGGGTCGTGCCGGCCGAAGAAGACCCAGCCGACCATGGCGTACACGTACAGAAGCAGGGCGCCGACGAGCAGGAAGCTCAGGGTGCCGGGCAGGCTGCGGGCGACCGCGACGAGCACGATGCGCAGCTGGGGCAGGAAGCGGGCGGTCCGTAAGACCCTGGCCAGCCTGAGCAGCCGCAGCACCGTGGTGTTCTCACGGACGACGGGCAGGAAGGTGCACAGGATCACGGCCAGGTCGAAGAGGTTCCACGGGTCTTTGCAGAAGTCCCGGGGGCGGTCGGCGTGGGCGGCCATGCGCAGCAGAATCTCGATGGTGAACGCGGCCAGACAGGCGTGCTCGGCGAGCCGTAACCAGCGGTGCCACTCCTCTACGACTCCGGAGTACGTCTCCAGGCCCAGCAGCACGGCGTTGGTGAGGATCAAAGCGAATACGGTGAGGGCGAACCAGCGGGCCTCCGTGAGGGCACGGCAGTGGTGCGCAAGTCGCCGACGCCCTGACGGGGCGAGGGATTCGGCCACGTGGTCTGGGTGGTGCGGCATGCTGCTGCCTTGTCTCCTCCGTGCCTGCGGCGGTCCGTCCCGGCCGAGTCGGCCGGGACGGGATGTTGAGCGATCATGCTCCGGAAGAGACTTCTACAGCACTGTAGTTATCAATGCGCGAGCGCCCCGGGAAACCGGGAGGGCTCGGCCGAGGTCCGCCATTGCACCTGGCCGGCACACATACCTGTTTTCGGTCGTTCCCGGCGCGCCCGCCCGGAGCATGTCCCTCCTCGCCTCCGATCACCCTATGCTTCTACTCGCTTGTAGAAGACCCGCGCGGGCCGGGCTCGGCCCGCGCACCGCCGTGGTGCCGCGCGCCGACGGGCGGACGGCATCGCCCTCATGGGACACACGCACGTTTAAGGAGTGGACGCCACCATGGTGTTCAAACGACTGCTCGGCTCACTCGGCGTCGGCGGCCCCACCGTCGACACGGTCCTCGACCCGGGCTCCGCCCGGCCCGGTGGCAGGCTCACCGGCCAGGTCCACCTCAAGGGCGGCAACGCCGACTTCGACATCGAGCACATCACCCTGGAACTCGTCGCCCGGGTCGAGGTCGAGCACGAGGAGGGCGAGAGCGAGGGCGGCATCGCCTTCGACCGGTTCACCGTCGGCGGCGGCTTCCGGCTCACCGAGGGCGAGCAGCGCAGTGTGCCGTTCAGTGTGACGCTGCCGTGGGAGACCCCGATCACCGAGCTGTACGGACAGCCCCTGGGCATCGTGCTCGGCGTGCGCACCGAGCTGTCGGTGGCGGGCGCCAAGGACAGAGGTGACATCGATCCGCTGTCCGTCGGTCCGCTGCCCGTGCAGGAGGCGATCCTCGAAGCGTTCGGCCAACTCGGCTTCGGTTTCAAGTCGGCCGACCTGGAACACGGGCGCATCGGCGGCACGGGGCAGCAACTGCCCTTCTACCAGGAGATCGAGATCACCCCGTCGCCGCAGTACGCACACCAGGTGAACGAGATCGAGGTGACGTTCCTCGCCCACCCGGGCGGTATGGAGGTCGTGCTGGAGGCGGACAAGCGCGACGGCCTCTTCTCCGCCGGCCACGACGCGCTCACCAAGTTCACCGTCGGCCACCACGACTCCCGCGACTGGAACACCGATGTCGACGACTGGGTACGCCAGTTGATCGAGCACAGGGCCTCTCACGGTGGGCACTACGGTCACGGTGACCATCACCACCACGACGACCAGCACCGATCCGGTCCCGGTATGGGGACCGTCGTCGCCGCGGGCGCCGCCGGCCTGGCGGTCGGTGTCGTCGGCGGCATGGTCGCGGCGGAAGTCGTCGACGAGGTCGGTGACTTCTTCGAAGGCGACGAGGAGGACGAGGGCTGACGACAGGCCCCGGCCGGCGCTGGAGGACGCGCGAGCGTCGTCTTCTACAGTGATGTGGATTCACATCTCGGGCCCGTGCCGCGGGCCTCGACCGCACCCGCCGAGAAGGAGTACGCAGCGTCGAGATCGACAGGATCGTGTTCCCGGTGTCCATCCACGACGCCGAGAACCGCGGCCAGAGCTTCGGCACCTGTCCGAGGACGCCGCCACCGAGACCGCGATGATCTTCGGCGAGCTGTACCGCAACGGCGCGGAGTGGAAGTTCCGTGCCGTCGGGCAGGGCTACGCCTCAGGACTGTCCGGGATCGCCGCCGACTTCGGCGTAGGCGTCTGACACTCCCGTGACGGCGACGCCGGGCCGACCCTCCCGGGGCCGGCCCGGCGCGCCGACGCGCAGGGGCATCGGAGGCGGGACCGGACGAGAACTTCACCTTCCTCCCCACGGCCACCTTCGCCGACGCCGCGTCGGACGCCCGGCCCCGGGAGGCAGAATGGGAGGGACGGGGCCTGTGATGCTGCCTCGGTCCCGGAGAATTCTTTCCATGGCCTGTTCCTGCCAGGCCGAGTACTCGGCATCGGCCTGACGGACCAAGTGGTGGTGGCCGTGGAGCCAGATGTACGTTCTGGGCGAGAGGATCGACGTGTTGGCGACTCGTTCGTTGAGTTCATCGACCGCCGACTTCCATCCGTCCAGATGTGCTGGATGGGTTCCACCGCCGCCGATCGTCAGATACGGCTTTCCCTGGTCATACCTCAACTTGCAGTAAGTACCGCCATATTCGACGTGGCGTACTTCAAAGTGATACTCACTCGCGCCGTCTTCCAGTCTGGGCAGATCACACGTCAAACCCTTCTGCATCCACCTGTCCAGGTCGAATGGCAGCGGTCCCATGAAGCAGCGCAGCCGCAACTCGCGCCCGACAGCCAGCAGGACTTCAGCGGCCTCACTCGTCATCACAGCAGTATGCGGCAGGCGGCACCGCGCCCGGGAGTGCCTGGACGGATCCTCCAACGCCCGTCCGACTGGCCCTGACGAAGCCGGCAAGAGGTCATCACTGCGCAGGCCGTCGCGCACACCGCGCCGTCATTCGGGAGCGCCCTGAGCGTCGTCGCCGTCGCCGTCGCGCTGGTGGCCGCGGCGGGCGTCGCGGTCGAAGATGCCGAGGATCTCGCAGGGCCCGCCTTCGGCGCCGATGGCGTGCGGCATCATCGTGGGGAACTCGGCCGCCTGGTTCGGCTCGAGGCGGAAACGGCGGTGGCCGAGCATGAGGATCGCCGTGCCGGACAGGACGACGAGCCATTCGTGCCCTGGGTGGGCGCGCATGCGCGCCGGGTTCTCGGGGGGTGGTTCGGTCATGCGCTGGCGCACCACGCTCATTCCGGGGTCTGCCTTGATGGTCCAGCGCATCTGGCTGTGGGTGCTGTCGATCGTCGGGCTGGCGACTACGTCGTCGGTGGCGGTTTCCACGAGTTGATCCAGCGTGGTGTCCAGGGCTCGGGCGAGAGTGACCAGCTGATCCAGCGCGAGGCGGCGCCGCCCGTTCTCGATGCGGCTCAGCGAGGACTGGCTGAGGTGGGCGCGGGTGGCCAACTCCTCCAGGGACCACCCCTGCGCCACCCGCAGGGCTCGGATGCGTTTGCGTACGAGGCTGTCCAGATCTCCATCTTCTTGCGTCATGCGCAACACCATATGCCTGCCGAGCAAATCCGGCTTAGCTTCACGTGTGGACGGTCCTAGGCGATGGGGCCGCGCGTGAGGAAAGGCAGGAGGCCATGGCTGTGACGACTTCTCCGTACGTGAGCGACGCAGTGCCCAGTGGAACCGTCGACGCGGTGGTGATCAGCGGCGGTGCCGCGGGGCAGAACGGTGCGCCGATGCTCCGCCGGCTGACGGGGACCTACGTTTCACCTGGTGGTCGACCCGGCCTCCATGTGTGGGTGGCTTGCAACGCCACCGACCTCGCCGCCCAGAGCGAGACCCCCGCCCCCTGACCTCCCGGCACGGCACCGACCCACCGCTCGACCGCACCCGGCGACGCGCGCGGCGGTCCAAAGCTCCGCCCACCCCCTTCATTCGGCGACCGGCCCTGCTCCGGCGCTGACTCGGCATGCCCATTTTGAGAGGAATCCATGAGTACGAACCAGCCCATACAGGCCACACAGGCCGGCGGCGGGGGTGTTCCCGACGCGCGTCAGCTGCGCACGATCCTGATCACCGTCTCCATCGCCCTGATGGCGGTCATCGCCTCGGTGACCGGGCTGAACGTCGCGCAGACCCACATGGCCGTGGAATTCGGCGCCTCCCAGAGCACGGTCCTGTGGATCATCAACATCTACACCCTCGCCCTGGCCGCACTGCTGGTGCCGCTCGGCGCCCTGGGCGACCGACTGGGCCGCAAGCCCATGCTCGTCGCCGGACTGGGCGTCTTCGGCATCGCCACCGTCGTCGCGGGCCTTGCCCCGACGGCGGAGGTGATGCTCGCCGCCCGCGTGGCCGGCGGTATCGGCGCCGCGATGATCATGCCGATCACGCTTGCCGTCATCACCTCCACCTTCCCCGAAGAGCAGCGCGGCAAGGCGATCGGTGTGTGGACCGGTGTCGCCGGAGGCGGCGGCATCCTGGGGATGTTCCTCTCCGCCCTCCTCGTCGACGTCGCCGACTGGCGCGGGCTGTTCGTCCTGCCGGCGGTGCTGGTCCTCGTGGCCCTGGCGATGACGCTGAAGTCGGTTCCCGACTCGCGTGAAACCTCGGCCCATCGATTCGACACCGTCGGCGCCCTGGTCTCCGCGATCGCCGTGACCGGCCTCATCTTCGTCCTTCAGGAAGGCCCGGAACACGGATGGACCGCCCTCCGGACGCTGATCAGCCTCGCCGTCGGCCTCATCGCCGCCTTCGGCTTCGTGGCCTGGGAACTGCGTCGCCGCGAAGCCTCCCTGCTGGACGTACGGTTGTTCCGCGAGCGCGGCCTGGCCGGCGGCTCGATCACGCTTCTGGTCGTCTTCGGCGTCCAGGCAGGCATCGGCGTGGTCCTCTTCCCGTTCTTCCAGGCCGTACTCGGCTGGTCGGGCCTGCTGTCCACGGTGGCGATGCTGCCCATGGCCGTCATGATGATGATGGCCTCCGGCCTGGCCCCCAAGCTCGCCGCAGGCATCGGTGCTCGCTCGACCATGGTGGTGGGCATTGCGCTGGCCGGCGTCGGCATGGCTCTCATGGCCTTGTTCGTCTCCGTCGGCGGAGGCTACGTGTCCGTCCTGCCCGGCCTGCTCGCCATGGGTATCGGCATGGGCCTGTCGATGACCCCGTCCACGGAGGCCATCACCGCCTGCCTGCCGCGTGAGAAGCAGGGCGTCGCCTCCGCCCTCAACGACGTCACCCGCGAGTTCGGCACCGCACTCGGCGTCGCCCTGCTCGGCGCGCTCGTGTCCGCCGGCTATCGCAGCGCCGTGGACGCCAGACTGCGCGGCATCCCCCTGGACGCCGCGGACACCGCCCGGGAGGGCGTCGCCAACGCCGTTGAGGTGGCGGACAGCACCGGCCCGCACGCACAGGACCTGCTCCACGCAGCCCAGCAGTCCTTCGTCGACGGCTGGCAGCAGGCCATGTGGGCAGGCGCCGCCATCATGGGCGTCCTGTTCGTCCTCATCGCCTTCCGTGGCCCCAGGAACACGCCCGCCGCGGTCGCTGACGAGCCCGAACCCGCTGAGGCCGTCGCCACCGGCTGACCGCACAAGAGCCGGGCGCACAGCAAGCAACAGGTCAGCACGGGTTCGACCGAAGCTGCCCGCAGACACCTGTACCTCGGGAATCGCGGGCAGCTTCGCCAACGAGCTCGTGCACGGTAAGCGGTGCGGCGTCGAAGGCTTCGGCATGGCTCCGTGTTCACACGAGGCATGGGGCGCTGCCCCGCCCCGGACCAGCCGTCCATGCCCTGGACTTTCAACCGACGTTCGCCGAGAGGTCATTCGGGGTACACCACCATCGCTGACGATCCTGGCCCGGCCACACGGGGAGAAATGCAGGTGTCAGGGGGGAACGCAGGTGCCCGAGAACAGACCCGCTGCCGAAGAGCCGCGATTAGCCGTTACCAGGCCCCCGCGCCGCCATCTGCGCAGGGCGCTGGCAGCGGCGCTGCCCGTCCCGGTCATCGGGCTGGTCCTGCTCGTGGCCTCCGGGAACCTGCTGCTGCCGGTGCGGCAGGTGGTCACCATTGAGGCCAAAATGGCCTCCAAGAGGGACTTCTTCCAGGACCCCGAAGTCGAGCGGCTGCTCATGAAGCACGGCTTCCGTGTGCACATCACGAGCATGGGCTCGCGTGAGATCGCCAAGCAGGACTACGACGGATACGACGTCGTCTTTCCCTCCGGCCAGCCGGCCGCCGACCTGATCAGCCGGGAGCGCGCCCGGGCGAACCGTCCGGTGCTGCTGTACCGCCCCTTCGTCAGCCCCATCGTGCTGGCCACCTACCGGGGCTACGCCGAGGTGCTCGCGGCGGAAGGCGTCGCGGAGCGCCTGCCGGGATCGGGCGGCCCGCCGATGTACTACACCCTCGACATGCGGAAGTTCCTCGACCTCGCGCTCGGCAAGAGGAAGGGCGTCCAGCGCGATCCGGAGGACGGCTACCGCTGGGACGAGATCGACGACAAGAACCACGTCCGCAACGGCAACAAGATCCTCGCCCAGACCTCGGACATCTGCGAGGCCAACTCCGCCGGTACCTACCTCGGACTCGTTGCCTTCGTCGAGCACGGGAACGACGCGCCGGACAGCGAGGCCGAGGCCGAGCAACTCGCCCGGAAGATCAAGCCGCTGCTCGTCGAACAGGGCCTGCCGTCCTCCGAACGGGCCGAGACGTATCTGTCCCCCGACGGGCAGGGCATCGCCCCGATCTCGGTGATCTACGAGCACCAGTTCCTCGCCCACCAGATACGGCACGAGGCGCAGAAGGGCGAGACCGACGACGAGCGCGTCCTGCTCTACCCGTCCACGCGCTTCGTCACCGAACCCCAACTCGTCGCGCTGACCGGCGACGGCGCACGGCTCGGCGAACTGGTCAGCGAGGACCCCGAACTCCAGCACCGCGCCATGGAGCTGGGCTTCCGGGCCCGCAGTGCCGGCAGCGGTGCGAGCAGCGACGAACTCACCCGGTTCCTCACCGAGCGGCAGATCCCGGTGCCCACCACCTCCTCCGACGACACCCGCGCGGTCCTGCCCAGCCTGCCCCTACTGGAGAAGATGATCGAGATCGTCGGCGATTGTCCGGACCGGACCGGTGGTCCGTGAGACGCGGCGTGGGCCTGCTGGCGCTCTGCCTGGCGCTCATCGCCACCCTCCTCACCGCCTGCTCGGGCGACGCCGACGGCGACACGGTCCGGCTGCGCGTCCTCGCCGGCCCCGATCTCGCCGTACTGGAGCCGTTGCTGGGCGAGTTGAAGGACGAGACCGGCGTCGACCTGCGCCTGTACCACCGGGCTGACGCCGAGACGAAGGCCCCGGACCGCGACCGGTACGACCTCGCGTGGCTGTCCTCCGACCACTATCTGCGTCTCACGGACAGACACGCGATCCGAGGGCTGCAGCGCACGGTCACCATGACGTCCCCAGTCGTCATCGGCCTGAAGCCGGATGTGGCACGCGAACTTCGCGCCCGGGTGCCCGGCTCCCGGCTCACCTGGGCGGACATCGCGGACGCCGCCGCCACCGGCACCGTCCGCTTCGGCATGGCCGACCCCCGGCACGCCGGCAGCGGGCTCGCCGCCCTCGTCGGCGTCGCCACCGCCGCGGCCGGCACCGGAGCAGCGTTGCGCCCCGAGGACGTCTCCTGCGACCGGCTGCGCGGCTTCCGCTCCGGCCAGGCCCTCACCGCCGACACCGGCCCCGCCCTCGTCGACACCTACGTCGACCACCAGGACGAGGCCAACGCCCTCATCACGTACGAGTCCGATCTGCTCGCCCTCAACGCCTCCGGCCGCCTCGACGACCACCTGGAGGTCATTCGCCCCCAGGACGGCATGGTCCTGGCGGACTTCCCGCTGCTCCTGCTGAACCCGGCCCACCGCGCCGCGTACGACAAGGTCACGCGGTGGCTGCGGCGCGACTCGGTGCAGCGGCAGATCATGCGGCACACGGTGCGCCGCCCCGCGAATACGACGGTCACCCGGGACGCGCGGCTGCGCGAACCGGTCGGCAACGCGCTCTTCTACCCCGACCAGCCGGCCGTCGTCGAAACGCTGCTGGCGGACTACGGCGACCCCGACCGCCGCACCACGAGCCAGGTGGTCTTCCTGCTCGACTTCTCCGGCTCGATGCGCGGCGCCCGGATGGCCGCCCTGCGCGAGGCCTTCGCCGGACTCAGCGGCGCGGACCCCTCCGCCTCGGGCAAGTTCACCCGCTTCTACCGGGGCGAGCGACTGACCGTCGTCCGGTTCGGCGGCCGGGTGCTGGAGCAGACGACCGTCACCGTCACCGGCCCGAAGGACCTGACCGCCCTCGCCGGCACCGTCGCCCGTGGCGGCTACGGGGACGCCACCGCAGTATGGTCCGCCCTCGACCACGGCTACCGCACCGCCGCCCGTGAACTGGCCGCCGACCCCGACCGCTCCGTCTCACTCGTCCTGATGACGGACGGCGAGAACAACGCGGGCCTGTCCTACGCCGAGTTCGTACGCCGCCACAAGGAGCTGCCCGCCGCCGTGCGCGCCGCCGTCCCCACCTACCCCGTCCACTTCGGCGAGGCCGACGCGGGCGAACTGCGGCGCGCGGCGACGAGGACGGGCGGCCGGATGGTGGAAGCCGGCTCGTCCCTTTCCGAGGCTTTCAAGGAGATCCGTGGCTGTCACTGACGCACTGTGGTGGAGCCTTTGGTGGCCCTGGATGACGGTCTGGCTGGTGACGGCCGCCGGCGTGGTCGTGCTCGCGGTGATCCTGGTGCGCCATGCCCGGGAGCGGCGCAGACACCTGCGACGCTGGCAGTCGGCGTACAGCATCTGCCTGTACCTCGACGAGCAGGCGGTGATGGACCTGTACGAGCTCGGCAACTACCGGTCCGCGCTGGAGGAGGCCGTCGAGCTGCGGACGAAGGTCGACACGAGCGTCGGCTTCTGGAGCCGGGTGCTGACGTGGCTGTTCCGGTTCCGGCTGAAGCGGGATGTCAGCCAGGAGACGTTCCGCAAGTTCGTGCGCAAGGACAAACCGATCAACGTGATCGGGGTGGTCATGGAGGCCTTCGACCGGGCCGACGCCATCGTCCACGCCGACCTGATCACACTGACCGTCGTCCCGAACCGGAACCTCGCCGACAACCTGGCCGACGGCCGTGCGGTGACCCTGAGCCGCATCGGCGAATTCGTCTCGGTCAAGGGCATGTTCTCGCGCGTGCCGGGCGTGACGGAGGGTTTCGTCCTGCGGGCCGAGTACGGCGACGAGCAGCCCCCCGTCCACATGCGCGTCGTAGCCCCCGGGAACGCGCGCCGCTCCATTCCGGACGGCACGTTCACGGCCCGCTGCCTCGGCAAGATGACCGGCTGGCGGGAGGACACCCGCGAGGTGACGCTGGAGGCGATCGCGATCTTCTGGTGACCACCGCTCACCGCTGTTTTCGCAGGTCAGGGCGTCCTTCTCCGCGGCTTCAAGGGTGCGTTCGGCAGCTCGGGGGCGGGCAGTGGGTCCCCGTCGTAACCGTGCACCTCGCCGAAACGGGTTCCCGTCATCCAGTCCTCGCGGGCCTGCACGATGTCGTCGTGCGAGCGGCCGATGAAGTTCCACCACATAGCGAACTCCATCAGCGTTTCCGCACGTCAACGGCGTTCCGGATGCCTGGCGGTCAGCAAACTCTCAGCATCAGTCGCGGGAGTCGGTCGGCCATGGGGCGGGATTCGCCGGTTCGTGGGATGGGGTCGTTCTTCAAGGGGTGCGAGCATCCGCCGTCGCGGTGGTCGAAGTGCCCGCACCCGTACAAGGTCCGGTACAGGTCGGCGGCCGGGCAGCAGGTGGAGGAGTCGGGGTTCGCGACCCAGGACGCTGCCATCGGGCGGTTGATGGATGTCCACAAGGCCAAGAAGTCCGCGCCGGCCCGGCGTCGGTGCGGCACCTGGACTCCCTGCTGGAACACCACCTGCTGCCGCTGCTGGGCAGCCGGCGGATGGCGCTTCCGTGCCCGTGCCCGGACATGGCCGTCGCCGGTGCAGCATGGCTGCCCGGCATCACCATGCCGGGCGTCATCACATGCGTGGCGGGGGAAGAAGTCGAACCGACCGCCACGGCGGCCGACTCGTGGTGGATCAGTACGGCGAGTGCCGCGAGGAGAGCGATGACGGCAGCGCGCCCCCAGCGGACAACGCCGTGCCAGGCACGGGTTCGCGGGGCCCAGGCTCCCGGTGCTGTCGTCACTTGCCTCTGAGTATCTGGTGAGACGACTGTCCGCCAATATACCCATAGGGGGTAAGCCCGCACTCCCGAAACAGCCTCTGTCGCACCCGCCAGTGGTGGCACACCGCGCCCTCACCCCTGAGGCACGGACACCGCACCCGGTGCGCTGCGGCCCTCGCGCCGCACCCGCTGCTTTCGCTGCCCGAGCGGAGTGACGCCCCGTGGCTTGTACACCGCGAGCACCATGGCGAGCAGCAGCACGACCAGCGCCAGCACGGAGTGCAGCACAGGAGAGGAATTGCGCACCGAGGAGAGCTCGGCGTCCGGGTCCGCGGCCAGCTGCGCCATGGACCTGAAGGTCCCCATGTACGTCAGGAGTACGACGGTCGCCACCACGTTGATCAGGAGTTTGAACAGGACCCAGTAGTGCCGGAAGAGGCCCCAGGGCGTCCCCAAGGACTGGACGATGCCGGTGAGCAGCGCGGCGAAGGACAGGGGGACGAGGACACACCAGGCGGCCGGTTCCATCACGAGGTAGACCCCGCGTACCGTCGCCGGGTCCTGGCTGGTCAGGCCGATCACCGCCAAGGCGAGAAAGGCCACGATCGCGCCGAGCCAGCCGACCGAGGACGTGACGTGCACGACGAGAGCCAACTTGCGCAGGCGAGGCGGCATCGTCATCCGTTGGCTCCCGTGACCGGTCCAGTGATTGCAGTGACACCGCCGAGCGGAGCCTGTCCCCCGAGGTGACGGCCCGGACCGTGGTTGCCCGGTATCAGCAGCATGACCACGACGAGAAGGACTACGGCCAGCGCGACAAGCCCGGAGACCTTCACCCAGCGCGGTACCCCCGCACTCGAGACGCCGACGAAAGCCTCACCGGCCTCGTCGCGACGGTCCGGCTCCTGCGACGGATCCACCATGAGGAGTTCTCCCTGTCTCGCCCAGGCCCGGGCGGCTTGCCGTTCGGGTGACCCCAGACTTATCGATACACACTGTCGCTGTCAAACCATAGTGACGCACCATCAGCATCACGTACGCTTTCCGCGTGCCGAAACTGTGGAACGAGACGATCGAGGCGCACCGCCGGGACGTGCGCGACGCCATCCTGGACAGCACCGCCGCCCTGGCGGCCGAGAAGGGTCCGCTGTCCGTGACGATGTCGCAGATCGCGGAGAGGGCCGGTATCGGACGGGCCACGCTGTACAAGTACTTCCCGGACGTCGAAGCGATCCTGCACGCCTGGCACGCGCGTGAGATCGCCGGTCACCTAGCCCGACTGACAGAGGTCCGGGACCGTACCGAAGGGCCCGGCGCCCGCTGCGAAGCGGTGCTGGAGGCCTACGCCCTCATCACCCACGAATCCCACGGCCACCACAACACCGATCTCGGCGTCTTCCTGCACCAGGACGGCGGCAACCACCTCGCCCATGCGCACCGACACCTTCACCACATGGTTCAGGACCTGCTGACCGAAGCGGCACAGGCGGGCGACGTCAGAGACGACATCCCGCCCGCCGAACTCGCGCGCTACTGCCTCAGCGCCCTGGCCGCGGCACGCACCCTGCCGTCGGAGGCCGCCGTGCGGCGCCTGGTCACGGTCACCCTGGCAGGCGTGCGCCCGCCACAGCACTGACACCCTCCGGGAATCCCCGCCTCCTGAACGCCTCTCGGCCCCCAGTACGTACTAAGGGCGTCCGTAGACAGCAGCCAGAGGACGACGCACGTCGACGTGCTCGCGCGTAGGGCATGGGCGACGGCCAGTCGATGTGGAGGGCAGTCATGGGAAGTCCCGCTATGACCTGGCTGCTGGCGGCGGTGGCCGCACTCGTGGCCGTCGTGAGCACAGCCCGACTGGCCGCTGCCGGCAGCAGAGGGGCCCGGTTCGCGGCCGGAGGCGACGTAGTCATGGCCGGCGGCATGGCCGCCATGATCCTCCCCGCCACAACGGCCAGTTTCGGGGACCACAGTCTGTGGTGGGTGACGGGCTTCACCGCCATCGGCCTCGGCAGCATGGCCCTGTCCGTACACCACGCTCGGCTGTACGGCTGGCGACACGGCCGCCGCTGGGCGCATCACATCACCGGCAGCGCCGCCATGGTCATCATGACGCTCGCCACGCCGGGCACCGACTGCGGGCCCGTCCTGGCTCTGGGTGGGCACCCGATGACCGACATGAGTCACGGGCACGGATCCGCAGGGACGACCCACGCCCCTGAGATAACGGGTCTGGCTGGGGACTCGCACAGCATGGACCACTCCTCGGGAAGAACCGCCCACGACATGTCGACAGGCGCCACCGACGGTGCCGCGGCGGGAGGCTCGGCTCTGGCCTGGCGCGTTGTATTGATCGCCCTGGCCGTGTATTTCCTGCTCTCGATCGTCGCGTCCGTATGGGTGCGGCTCCGCGGCACCGACCGACGGACAGAGACGGGCCGCGGTGCAAGCAGGAGCCGCTGGGCACGGCGGCTCCTCGCTCCGCCTGACGCGATCGTGGTGTTCGTCGCTTCCCTGGCCCTCTCCATCTGGGACAAGGCCCACCTGGGAGGGGCCAAGCGCCGGTCCCCTACGCCAGGGGGCAACCGGAGCCGCCGTCGCCCGCCGGGTACGTCACCGGGCGCGGCCCTGACGGCCCATATCGGCATGGGCGGCACGATGTGCGCCATGCTCGTCATGATGGCCGCTTGACCGCGCCCGTCGCCATCCCTCAGATGTGACGCCGCTGAGGATCTCGCCAGGCTCTTCAGGTTGCCGCGCTCGACGGATCAGTGACCGCCGCTCGACGTAACGGCAAGGCGCTTCTTGAACGTTTTGCCTCCGTCCTTCGACTCGAACACCCCGGTCTGAGTGGCGGCGAGGACATGCTCGGCGGAGACAGCGGTGAGTGCCTGTGGCTGGCCGCCCGGCACAGCGGAGACCTTCTTCCACGTCGCGCCGCCATCCGTACTGCGGTTCAGGCCACCGGAAGTGTCGATGCCGTAGAGGGCATCCTCCGCACTCCACGAGAGGAAGACCATCACCGGCTTCTGTGCTTGGGCGAAGGTCTTCCCGCCGTCGCTGCTGCGGGCGATTCCCTCCGCCGTGGTAGCCAGGATGACACCCGGGTCGGTGGGGCTGACTGCTATGTCCAGGGCGTCGAGCCGGGCCCCGTCCTTCCAGGAAACGCCGTCCTTGGTCGTGCGGACCAGGCCGTTGGTGGAGTCGTAGCCGTAGACCGTGCCGTGGGCGAAGTCCAGAGCGTGGAAATCGGACTCGCCGGACAGGGACAGGGACTTCCACGTCTTGCCCGCGTCGGTGCTCTTGATGAGCCCCTTGTTACCGCCGGTGGTCGGATGGCCGCTGGCGTAGAAGGTCTTGTCGCCGGCCAGGGTGAAGCCCATGAAGTCGTCCTTGCTGTCGCCCACCAGCTCGGGCTTCCCCTTGGCGTCGGGGGTGTAGACGCCTTCGTGGGTGGCGACGTAGAGGCGCTGGTCGGCGGGGTCCAAACCGAGACCGTGAATATGGCTCACCGTCGTCCCGGTTGCGGACTTGCCGGCCGAGTCATCGCTGTCTCCGTTGTCGGAGCAGGCGGCCAGGGTAAGGGCGAGAGCCAGGGCAGTGGCTGCCACTGCGGCAGGGCGCTTGTTCATGATTCCTCGGAGCGTACGGGTGCACCGGAGCGGCGGCGGCCGATCGCGGTCGTGGCGGCATGGGGAGATGGCGGCCCGGGCTCCTCGGCTGCGCGCCTCGGAGCCCTGGGCGGTCAGTGGGTGATGCGGATCAGAGCCGGTCGAGGATCTTCTCGAACTTGTCGACCTCGACGGACTGGGTCTTCACGATGTCGGCGGCGAGCTTCTTGGCCGTGGCGTTACGGCCGTTCTTCTGCTCGTCCTCCGCCATGGTGATCGCGCCCTTGTGGTGCTCGATCATCATCTCCGCGAACATCCGGTCGAACTCTGTGCCCTTGGCGGCCTCGAGCTTCTGCATGTCCTCTTCGGACATCATTCCGGACATCCCGGACCCGTGGTCCATACCGCCGGACCCGTGATCCATGCCGGGCATGCTCTCCTCGGCGGACTCCGGCTTGCCCCAGGCCTTCAGCCAGGACTTCATGGTCTGGATCTCGGGATCCTGGGCCTTCTCGATGTCCGCGGCCAGGGTCTTGATCTCCGCGTCGGAGGCACGTCCGTCCGCGAGCTTGGCCATCTCCAGGGCCTGCTCGTGGTGCGGGATCATCATCTGCGCGAACATGACGTCCGCGTCATTGAACGCGCCGGGCGCCGGGTTTTCGCCCGCCGTCTGGCTGGCCGCGGCGGACGCGGAGCTACCGCTCCCGTGGTCCATGCCCTCCATGTCGTCCCCGCCGCAGGCGGTCAGCAGCAGCCCGCCTGCCGCAACGATGCTCACGATTGCCATACGGCGACGAAGGCGGCGACGCAAGGCAGGGTTGTGGGCGGTCATGAGCGTAATACCTCACTTGATCAGTTCTGTCGGTGAATGTGGCGGTACGCGCGGTGTGCGCGGGCATCGCGAAGCCCGCGCTGCGGGTCCGGCCTATATCCGCAGGACTGACAGTTGAGCGAGGAGAGGTCGAGGAGGTGGTGGGAGGGGACGCAGCATGGCCATCGCTTGGGCAAGCAGGGCCGTGCGCCGCTCCTTCCGAAGAGTCGCCGCGCTCAGGAACGACCACAGCAGCCATCCGGTGAGCACCGCCACGCATACGGACAGCACGTCCATGCCCGTTATGGGCCCGTCTGCCGTCGGTGCGCCAGGTGCAACCGCTCCATGGTCCGCCATCGCCACAGGCTCGCTGGAGGTCCGGGTCTCGGCGGTCCCCTGGGCCATGTCGCCCTGGTGCGTGCCGACGACGGCATGGGATGCGCCGTCTGTTCCCGGACCGGACGAGTGCTCCGGATGACCCATCGTGTGCATGGCGAACACGCCGAATGTGAGCGCGGCAAGCAGCAGGAGGTACCCGAAGGCCCCGCCCACACGCATCCGACTGCTCACACGCAACATGCCATACATGCTACTGAGCCGGTTACTAGAACGACGACCTGCCGACCGGGCCTCTCACACACCGGCCGTCGCAGGCAGGAGCTGCCTCGGGGGTCTCACACCCATTGGCCCTTTCTCGCCGGCACACGATCTCCGTGCGACAGTGCTCCCATCCTTCGCCGCCCGTCACCATGCCCCTCGTGATCGCCGTGCTCATGGCCGCCAGGCTCGTCCGCCACGTCGGCCCCGCGCCCAGTCAACGTCCTGCCGCTCAGGTCGTCGCGAGCCCTGCCGAGCGCGTCGGCGACCTGCCCGCTCTCCCCTGCCACAACGCGCAGAGCGGGTGCCGGCATCGACCGCTCGATGCCGTCCAGCCACTGCGCGTCCGCCGGTGCCGGAACGCCGCAGACGAGCAGCAGATCCGCGACGGCAGGCGCGTCCGCGACGGGCCACCCCCGCCGGCGTACCCCCGCCGGCGCACCTCCGCCTCGGCCTCCAGCCGGAGTTCCGTCGCTCCGGGCAGCGTCACCGTCAGCACCGCCGGGCGGGTCGTCGCCGTGTGCCGTAGAGCCCCTCTCAGGTCCGCCGCAGAGTCCTCTGAGAGCATCTCCCCGTCGAAGGCCAGGAAGATCATGGTGATCGGGTACCAGCGCACATGGAACCGGGACACGGCGTGCTCGCCCGGCTCGAGACCGCCGGCGAAGGGACCGGATTCGAGAGGGGCCCTCGCCGCCGCCAGCCACAGGCTCAGCCCGTAGAGGCCAGCCAGGCCGGCCCCGGCCACACCGAGAAGGACCAGCATCGGCTGCCATGCGTCCATCCCGCCCGACCGCCGTTCTCGGCGTCCACCGCCTGTACGCGCGACCGGCTGGTTCAGGTCCTGGAGGCGGGGCCCAAGCCGTCGGGAACATCCCACCCGGAAATCTTGTTACCCCCTGGGGGTATGATGACGCCTGGCTTTCAGGAAAGGGGTAGCACATGGTGCAGAAGGTGTACGACGTCCAGGGCATGACCTGCGCTCACTGCGTTCAGGCCGTCAGCTCCGAACTCAGCGGCCTTCCCGGAGTCGAGGATGTCCAGGTGGATCTGTCGTCGGGCAAGGTCACGGTGACCAGCGAGCAGCCGCTGGATTCCGCCGCCGTCGCCGCCGCGGTCGATGAGGCCGGCTACGAGGTCGTCGGCGGAGAGACCCAGTGACCCGGCGGACGGAAGTGCTGCGCCAGGCTGTCGGTCACCCCGTCGTCAGGCTCACGGCGGCGGCATTGCTCCAGGCGACGGCCTCCCACCTCACGGCTTCGGGATCGGCTCCGGCTCGCAAGGCCTGCGTGTGCGGCGCCCTCGCCCGCGCTGCCCGCTGAGCGATTTCCTTCACGCACCGCTCGCCGCCCGGTCATCGCGTACGGGTACCCTGATGCGCCGCGACGGTTGCGGAGCCGTCGCGGCGGCGCAACGGCGAGATGACGGAGCGTATGAGCAACGGAGCAAGAGCAGGGCAAGGAGCGGTCGGCCGACTGCTCCTCCTGCTGCTCCTCGCTCTCGGCCTGATGCACCTCCTCGCCCACGCGGGCAGCGCCGACACGGGCACCGAACACGGGACCGTCGCTCACGCCCACACCATGCAACCGGAGGCGATCGCACGGGAAGAAGGTGCGGCTCCGCCACGTGCGATGGCTTCTGACAGACACAACCCGCACGGCACTTCAGACGCTACAGAACTCGGCCTGTGCGCTGCCGTCATTGGCTGCTGCGCTCTCCTGGCAGCCGGTGGCCGACGGCTCCACGGGCGCCGCGTCGCCCTGTCTCTACAGCTCAGGCGGCGTGTTCAGGCCGCATGGCACACCTGGTACCGGCCAACTTGTCCGAGGCATTCGCCGAGCGTCAATATCGCGCAGCTGGCTGTCCTGCGAATCTAGGCCGCCACGGCGCGCAGGCGTAGTCACCGTCGTACCACGTCGTCTGACGAAGCAGGCCACAGCTCGAAGACCGGCACCTCCGGGGTCGGCCCGGGCCAAGAACCCGACACTCCTGCCGCTGACCTGACGCAACCCTGCCACGCACGTCCCCGGCGGGCCGGCATGCACTGCCGCATGCCCAGCCCAGCGAAAGGCCTCGACTCGTGACCCAGCCTTACCTCGCCGACCATGTCGGCATGCCCACCCAGCCACAGGCGCACCCCTCTCACCCACAGCAGTACGAGCAGCAGCCCGGCCATCAGCCCCACCCTCAGTCTCCGCAACAGCCGAGTATCCGTGTCCGCCCAGACGTATCAAGCCAGCCGACTGCCCCTCCCACCCGAGACCCGGCCCCTCTGGAACCGGAGACCGCACCCCGGCGCAGCCGGTCCTCCGTGTCCGACACCGCACCCCCGGCCGGCGGCCGCCGGGCGCGTCGGCGGGCGAAGAAGCGGACACCAGTGATCGGTGACTATCTGGGGTATGCCACAACGTTCGTGGGAGCGGGGCTGATCAGTGGCGCGGTGGTACACCATCCGCTGGACCCTGACCGGTACACGGTGATCGCGCTGGTCGGCGCAGGCGTCTTCCTCTGTGCGACCTTGCTCAACGAGTTCGTCCTCAAGCGGCAGCGGCCCAGCGCCTCGCAGGTGGCCGCGATCGTGCTGGCCTCGCTGGCACTGTCGTTCGGCATCGGCATGCTCAGCGGCGGGCTGCAACACTTCGATGACTTCCCGGAACGAGCAGCGATGCTGATCCCGTTTGGGCTGGCGCTGTCCTTCGTGGCGTATGTACTGCGCTATGACGCCACACGCTGGCGCAGCATCATCGGCCCGACCGGGCTGCTGGTGCTGGTCACCGCAGCGGTCGCGTTCATCGGGCTGCGCGATATCGCAGCCGACATGGCCGCGGAGCCCGGCAGTGGCGGCCACAGCCACGGCGAGGAGAACACCAGCGACGCGGAGACGGCGACCACGGACGACCATACGAGGGACACTCACACCGAGGACACCGGAACAAAGGTTCCCGACGCCTCCTCACCCAGCGCCGAAAGCACCGGAGGTGGCGCGAGCGAGGGAGAAGCCGGGCATGCGGAGGACGGGCACGGCCACTGAGTCGGGGGTACGCGGTCGGGAGCTGTCAGACGGGGTGAGCTCTGGTGGCTCCCGACACACGGAGGAAAACCGGGCTGGTTGCTCTCGGTCGGCGGTCGGCCCTGTCAGTGCACGTGTGGTCCACCAGTCGGCCGCGGTCTGCCTCGCGGTACGAGACCCAGGGCGGTGATGGGGCCGGCGGCTGCCGATCCGGCCGACGAGCCGGGCCCCGAGGTGGGGCGCCGACACCGGTCGCCATCATCATGAGCGGCGTCGACAGGTTCTCGGACCACTACAGCCCACGGAGCAAATAGGGCCCATCCCGTCGAGGGCACTGGAGCGGCGCTACGACAACCCCAGCACGCGCATCGCCAGACCGACCGTCGGCTTGGGGCCGAACGAGGCGGACTTCCGGGGCAACAGCACTCCGGCACCGGCCAGTTCCCACACCGTGTCCTGACTGATCACGGGCAGCAGGAGAGCGCTGCCGCTGCCCGGAGCGGACACGGCCACCATGGCCTGACGTATGTCATGGAAATACGTCACGGGGCGCGGCGAGGAGCTCGGACGGGTCACCGACACGGTCCGTGTCGTAGCGCACCGCCCGGAAGGGCCGGAGCTGCAACGGGGTCCGCTCGGGAAGGGGAACGATAGGGGTGGGCATCGAAAGCTCCCGGAGATAGGCAGGCCCAACAGGGGCGGGGCAGTGCCCCGCCCCTGGGCCGGAGGGCCGGTGGGTCAGACGGTCGCGGCAAGTCGCCCGGAAGCGGGCTGCGCCGCCAGTCGGCCGGTGCGGTGCAGGCCGTACAGGGCAGCGGCGCACGCCAGACCCAGCACGGCAAGCGTGATCCACGGCAGCGCGGGCATTCCGGCCGCACGGGCGGCGTCAAGCGCGGCTCCGGTGCCGAGGTTCCCAACGGTGATGCCGATGCCACAGATCGTGTTGTAGAGACCGTAGTGGGTGGCGACGAGGCGGTCGCCGGAGAGGCGGACGATGGTGTCCATCTCGAAGGGGTAGGCGATCATCGTGCCGATGGCCAGGAGCAGCGCGGCAAGCGTCGGCGGAACCGCCGCGAGCAGCCACAGCCCGGTCCGGGACTCCGGTACGGGCACGGCAGTGGCAAGCAGCAGGGGCACGTAGGCCAGGCCCATGGCCGCCAGTCCGCGCACGAGCGCCTGCCCGGGCTCGTACCGCGCCTTGCACCATGCAGTCACCCGCGTCTGGCCGATGATGGTGCTCAGTCCGGACACGGCGAAGAGCACCGCCACCGCCGCCGTGCCGAACTCCCCGTCGCCGCCGAGCCGGCGCACCTCCAGCGGCAGCGCCAGATAGACCTGGAAGGACAGGACGTACGAGCCGATCATGGCGGCGGAGAAGAGCAAGAACGGCCGGTTGGCGAGGAGGCCGCGCCACTGGGCGAACACTCCCTGACGGCCGTCGCTCTCCTGCCGCTTGCCGTCCTCGGCGCGGCGGGCGGGTAGCGCGCGGATCTGTACGGCGCTCAGCAGCGCGAAGATCCCGGCCGCCACGAGGCAGGTGACGCGGAAGTCGACCCCGGTCAGGACCATACCGACGAGGGGACCCAGCAGGATGCCGGCCTGGTAGAACACGTTGAACAGGGCGAACGCCTCGACTCTGCGCTCCCCCGCGTCGGCCGCGAGATATGCCCGCACGGCCGGGTTGAACAGCGCCCCGGCCAGCCCGGTTGCCGCAGACGCGGCCAGCAGCGCGGGCAACGAATCCACCAGCCCGAGCGCCGCGAAGCCGAGAGTACGCAGCACACAACCGGCGACGATCAGCGGCTTGTAGCCAAGCCGGTCCGCGAGCGTTCCGCCGACCAGGAACATGCCCTGCTGACTGAAGTTCCGTACGCCGAGGATGAGTCCGACGATCCAGCCGGCCAGGCCCAGCGTTCCGGACAGGTGTGCGGCCAGGTACGGCATCAGCATGTAGAAGCCGAGGTTGATCGTGAACTGGTTCACCATCAACAGCTGGACGCTGCTTTCGTACGACCGGACCTGGGTGAGCAGCCCCATCACCGGCCCTCCTCGGCGGAGTCTGACCCGGCAGCCGGCGCGACCTCGGGGACGTCGTGCTCCGCGCCTCGCAGAGTGAGGGGATCGACCACGGTGGTGCACCGAGTCCAGCAGGTGACCTCCTTTTCGTCCAGGCGGCCGATCAGCTCCGGTTCGAGCGCCGGTGGGGAGTCCAGCAGGCCGTGAGCGGTGCAGTAGTCGTCGTCGTACACCGTCCCCAGGTAACGCTGCGGGCCGTCGGGGAAGACGGCGACGATCCGTGCGTCCGCCGACATCGTCCGGGCCAGCCATCCGGCCACCAGCGCAACCGCGCCGACGCTCCACCCGCCGGTGGCGTAGTGGGAGGCGGCCAGTTGGCGGCACGTCCACACCGCCTCGGCCGGGCCCACCCAGTGCACCTCCGAGAAGTTCTCGTAGGCGACGTTGCGAGGGTAGATGCTGGAGCCCAGTCCGCGCATCAGGCGGGGCCGGGCGGGCTGGCCGAAGATCGTCGAACCGGTCGTGTCCACGCCGACGACGGTCAGCTCCGGAAAGAGCTGTCGCAGGACGCGGGAGACACCCGCGGAATGACCGCCGGTGCCGACACTGCACACCAACACGTCGATGTGACCCATCTCGGAAGCGAGTTCGAGAGCCAGCGGGGTGTAGGCGGCGACGTTGTCTGGATTGTTGTACTGGTCGGGGCACCAGGAGTCCGGATGTTGCTCCAACAGCCGCTGAACACGTTCGCGGCGGGCCTGCTGCCAGCCGCCCGTGGGATGTGGTTCCGAGACGACGTTGACCTGGGCGCCGTACGCCGTCAGCAGCCGGGTCATGGACAGCTCCAGCCCTGGATCGGTGACCAGTGTGACCGGATGGCCATACACCATCCCGGCCAGGGCCAGCCCAAGGCCCAGAGTTCCGCTGGTGGACTCGATGATCCGGCCACCGGGCCGCAGGTCGCCACGGGCACGAGCCCGCTCCACCATGTGCAGGCCCGGACGGTCCTTGATACCTCCGGGGTTGAACCCTTCGAGCTTCGCCCAGAAACCACGTCCGGCAGGAGCCAGCGGCTCCGACACCCGCAGCAGCGGGGTGTTGCCCACCAGCCCGGACAGGGTGGACCGGCCCGGGTCGACCGCGGGCTTGGTCAATGACTGCATGTCTATGTGTTCACTCTCGCTCGATGAATACCGGGTGCGGGTTCATCTCGCGCGTCCGGCCAAACGGCAGACCAAGAGTCCGCGCTCAGGCCGTGGGCACGCGGCAGCCTCGAAGTCGGTCGGCTGCGAGCGAGTGGTCTAGATCCGCCACCGCGACGTACGGACGAGCGCCAGGCGGCCGGTGCGTGTGCTGCGACGTCTACGGCATTCATGCCGTACTAGGGGTCGTCCCAGCGACAACGACACGGCAAGGAGTACGACGACGGCCAACGCGCCGAGGGGAAGATCCTCACTCGACTGAGCAGCGGTACGCACGATCACGTCCGCCGCACAGTCTTCGGCCCCATGGGGGGCGTGCGGGCCATGAGGTTCGTCGCCTGCTGCCATCGTCGAGGCCCCGGCCGTGACCGGCACCGACTCGTGCGTCTCCTCAGACACGCCATGCATGACGGCGCACAGCATGAGCGCCATCACAACGGTGCCGCGGACCGCCGAAGCGAGTCGATGCCACAGGGGCGGGCCGCATGGGACGTGCGCGGGCGTACGGGTGGGTGTCGGCACAGGTCCTCCGCGCTGCTGCCACGTCTCCGGCAAGGACGGAGTGAGGCGCAGACATGGGTGGGGGCAGGACGGCTTCGACGAACGTGACGAACCCATCATGAGCACGGGACGGGACGCTCGTCGCGCGAAACCAGCCGAACCGGTGACAGCCAGCAGGCCAGTTGGAGGAGTCTGTGCCCCTAGACCTGCTGCACCACGGAGACCGCTCTCAGAGCCACGGGGGGCGCACCGTCCATGGGCCTACCAGCGATTGGCCCGCGTACCGTTGCGGCATCGTAGGAACTGGTCGATTCGCGAACCGACGCTGCAAAGCAGGGAGCCACCAAAGCAGAACCCTGCTGAGGCTGTCCGGTTGCGCAGTGCTCGCCAGGGTGTGACGTTCCATGCCCGCCACCATGATCGTCGGCGTCGGCGGCAAACAGCCGCGCAGGCTCGCCGGCTGCGTGGTGGAAGTCATCGGCCTGTAGTGCGGCGGAGGTGAATGCGCTGGTGGAGAGGTGTCCCTGGACACCCTCCACGTGGATGCCGTGTGTCACGAGGAAGCCGGACAAGAGTACGGCCAGGGCCAGCACGCGCAACAGCGGTCCCGCACCGGAGCGGGACCCGACCATGCGCCGACGCGAGCAAGCCGTAACCATGCCGTGATCCTAGCGGTTCGTTGGCAGTGGTCGACCACCAGTCCCGAAACACTGGGTCAACTCGTCAGACCAATGGCTTGTTTGCTGCGGCGAGTGTGCCACGGCAGCCTCCGGAAGGAGCGTCCTCACGCACGGTCGCCGTCACAACGACGTCGACGGCAACCTGTGGCCGCCGCCCATCTCACCGCCTGTACCGAGCCGATCTGACGCACGATTGGGGCGTGGATTCGCACTGGAGCGGTGAGGGCCGCGTGCCTCAGTGTGCGTTCTCAGCCTCCTCCTCGGCGGGCTTGGTCTGTGAGGGCTGCCCGGACTCGTCCGCCACGCCACCCGCATGCACGGTGAAGGCGGCTGTACGGACCTTGCCCTCGTGCTGGAAGTCCAGGAACAGGCGGTACGCGCCGGCACTGGGCGCCGTCGCAGACAAGGAGACCTCGGGGCCGGGCTTTGTCTTGCCGCCGCCGGGCTCGCCGTTGGGGTGGACGTGCAGATAGGCGAGGTCGCCGGAACGCAGGGCCACCAGGTGGCCGTAGGCGCCCAGGTACGGCTGAAGGTCCCGGACCGGCTTGCCGCCCTTTGCCACCGTCAGCGTCAGGTCACTGGCCTTGCCAGGGGTCAGGGTGCCGTCGATTTTCACCTCGTATTCGTCGGTCCTGGCCGTCGTGTTGTGCTCGGGCAGCTCAGCGGGCTCGTACGCCCCGGACGCCGCAAGGTCCGCACCGAGGGTGAGCGCCTCGCCGCCCCGGGGCTTGAAGTCCGCGAAGACGCGGTGACCGCCCGCCTTGGGCAGCTCCACGGGCATGTACCAGGTGCCGTCGACTGCCCGGGCGGGGTGGAGATGGCGGTAGACGGTGAGGTCGCGTGAGGCGAGGATCAGGTGGAGCTCCTTGCCGTGTTCACGCTGGTACACGGTGACGTTTCGGCCGGTCCCGTCCCCCATATGCCCCTCGGGCCCGCTGTGAGCGGCACTTTTCGGTTCGGGTGAGATCGCATCGACCGCTCCACCCACGCCATAGGCGGTGCCGAAGGTCGCAGCGACAGCGGCGGTGAAGGCGGTGATCCGCAGTCCAGTGTTCATGGCCGGCTCCTCATCTCCAGGCCGCTTCAAGGCACGGCCGATGCAGTTGACATACCCATGGGGGGTATAAAGCCCAACCACGATCACCCCTTGCGACAGGTACGGGTAGGGGGTATACATGAAGCCGTCGCCTATACCCCCGAGGGGTATCTACTCACCAGCTCTGGAGAAGCCCATGTCGAACTGCTGCACTCCTGACGGAAGCTGCCACAGCAGCACGCAGGTCACGACCACCTACAAGGTCGACGGCGTCGGCAGCGCCCACTGCCAGGGCGTTGTCTCGGACGCCGTGGGCGGCCTTGACGAGATCACCGCGGTCAACGTCGAGATCGGCACCGGTCTGGTCACCGTGACGACCGCCACCGAGCCCGACGAGGCACTCGAGGCACTGATCGCCAAGACCGTCGACGAGGCCGGCTACGACTTCGCCGGCAGCGTGGCCGCCTGACCCACGTGCCGGCCAGGGGGCCGCGCTCTCTTCGCGGCCCCCTGGCCCATCCGCCGCACATCGCGCCTGAGTTCCGAGGAGCAGACATGACCACCACCACGCCCGGTGCCGCCGAGGTCGAACTGGCCATCGGCGGCATGACCTGCGCCTCGTGCGCCGCCCGCATCGAGAAGAAGCTCAACCGCATGGACGGGGTCGAGGCCACCGTCAACTACGCGACCGAGAAGGCCAAGATCACCTACCGAGAGGAGGTTACTGTCCCCGACCTGATAGCCACGGTCGAGGCCACCGGATACACGGCGCGCGAACCCGAGCCCGTACGCACTGAGCCGGAAGCCGACGGCGGCACCGCCCACGAGGAGGGCGACGAACTACAGCCACTGCGCCAGCGGCTGACGGCCGCCGTGGTCCTGGCCGTGCCGGTGATCGCGATGGCCATGATCCCGGCGTTGCAGTTCGAGTACTGGCAGTGGCTCTCGCTCACGTTGGCGGCACCCGTGGTGACGTATGCCGCCTGGCCGTTCCACAAGGCCGCCTGGACCAACGCCAAGCACGGCGCGGCCACCATGGACACGCTGATCTCCGTCGGTACGTCGGCTGCATTCCTGTGGTCGCTGTGGGCGCTGTTCTTCGGTACGGCCGGAACACCCGGCATGACGCACCCCTTCGAGCTGACCATCGCCCGCAGCGACGGCGCCGGGAACATCTACCTCGAAGCCGCGGCGGGCGTCACGGCCTTCATCCTGGCCGGGAGATACTTCGAGGCACGGTCCAAGCGGAAGGCGGGGGCAGCGCTGAAGGCCCTGCTGGAGCTGGGCGCCAAGGAGGTCACGCTGCTGCGTGACGGCGGCGAGGAACTCATCCCCGTCGGTGATCTGAAGGTCGGGGACCGGTTCCTCGTACGCCCCGGCGAGAAGATCGCCACCGACGGCGTGGTGGTCGAGGGGGCCTCCGCCGTGGACGCCTCGATGCTCACCGGCGAATCCGTGCCGGTCGAGGTCGGCACCGGGGACGCCGTCACCGGGGCGACGCTGAACGCCGGCGGGCGTCTGGTTGTCGAGGCCACCCGGATCGGCGCCGACACCCAGCTCGCCCGCATGGCGAAACTGGTGGAGGACGCACAGAACGGCAAGGCCGCCGCCCAGCGGCTCGCCGACAGGATCTCCGCGGTGTTCGTCCCGGTCGTGATCGCCCTGGCGCTCGGCACCCTGGGCTTCTGGCTCGGCAACGGCGCGGGCCTGACCGCCGCCTTCACCGCAGCGGTGGCCGTACTGATCATCGCCTGCCCGTGCGCCCTGGGCCTGGCCACGCCGACCGCCCTCATGGTCGGCACCGGACGTGGCGCCCAGCTCGGCATCCTCATCAAGGGCCCCGAGGTCCTGGAGACGACCCGCAAGGTCGACACCATCGTCCTGGACAAGACCGGCACCGTCACCACCGGCCGCATGACCCTGCTCGACGTCCACACCGCCGACAGCACGGACGAGGACGAGGTCCTGCGCCTCGCGGGCGCACTGGAGCACGCCTCCGAGCACCCCATCGCCCAGGCCGTCGCCTCCGGCGCCTCCGCCCGGGTCGGCACCCTGCCCGCCCCGGAGGATTTCGCGAACATCGCCGGCCTCGGTGTCCAGGGCGTCGTCGAGGGCCACGCGGTCCTCGTCGGCCGGGAGAAGCTACTGGACGAGTGGGTCATCTCCCTGCCGGACAAGCTCCGGCAGGCCAAGGCCGAAGCCGAGGCGGCGGGACGTACCGCCATCGCGGTCGCCTGGGACGGCGAGGCCCGCGCGGTCCTCGAGGTCGCGGACGCCATCAAGGAGACCAGCCCGGAGGCCATCAAGCGGCTGCGCGCCCTCGGTCTGACGCCCATCCTGCTGACCGGTGACAACAAGGCGGTCGCCGAGGCGGTCGCCGCCGAGGTGGGCATCGCACCCGAGCACGTGATCGCCGAAGTCCTGCCGCAGGACAAGGTCGACGTGGTCCAGCGCCTCCAGGGCGAGGGACGTTCGGTCGCCATGGTCGGCGACGGTGTCAACGACGCGGCCGCGCTGGCCCAGGCCGACCTGGGGCTGGCGATGGGTACGGGTACGGACGCGGCGATCGAGGCGGGCGACCTGACGCTCGTGCGGGGTGACTTGAGGGCCGCGGCGGACGCCATCCGTCTCTCCCGCAAGACACTGGGCACCATCCGGTCCAACCTCTTCTGGGCCTTCGCCTACAACGTCGCCGCACTGCCGCTCGCCGCGGCCGGCCTGCTCAACCCGATGATCGCCGGAGCGGCCATGGCCTTCTCCTCGGTCTTCGTCGTCGGCAACAGCCTGCGCCTGCGCGGCTTCCAGCCCACCGACCGCTGAAACGGGCCAACAAGGAGAGGGAGGCCATCGTGACCGGATTCCAAGGCCGAAAGAGCGACATCGTCCGACGGCTGCGCCGGATCGAGGGCCAGGTGCGAGGGCTGCAGCGCATGGTCGAGGAGGACG
Source organism: Streptomyces sp. NPDC031111 (assembly GCF_055570675.1). Taxonomy (NCBI): domain Bacteria; kingdom Bacillati; phylum Actinomycetota; class Actinomycetes; order Kitasatosporales; family Streptomycetaceae; genus Streptomyces; species Streptomyces sp. NPDC031111. The sequence goes on along the minus strand of NZ_JBVIGS010000012.1, from coordinate 270,220 downwards.
CCTACTGCATCGACGTCCTCACCCAGGTCGCCGCCACCAACGCCGCGCTCCAGTCGTGCGCCCTCACCCTCCTGGAGGAGCACCTCAACGGCTGCGTCACAGAAGCCATCGTGGGGGGCGGCGACCAGGCCCAGGCGAAGGTCGGCGAGGCATCCCAGGCCGTCGCGCGGCTCGTACGGGCGGCCTGAAACCGAGCTTCCGGGCCCGGGCGGTTGAACCGCCCCGGCCCGGATCTGTTGTGCCTGCTCTCGCCGGCCTTGCCCAGCGGTGCCATGGCAAGTAGTGGTCACAGGTGCAGGGTGCGGTGCAGGACGTCGGTAAGTCGGGTGAACTTCCCCTCGGCATGACCGGTGTCGGTGCGGGCGGAGTCGGTGACGCAGCGGCGTACACGGTCGTCGAGCAGGCCCACGGCGACTTGCTGCAGGGCCCGCGTGGCGGCGCTGATCTGGGTGAGGACGTCGACGCAGTCGCGGTCGCCGGTGACCATGCGGGAGATGCCACGTATCTGGCCCTCGATCCTATTCAGGCGGGCCAGGTGGTCGGCCTTGTGGTCGGCGTGTGACCGAGGGCCTGCGCAAACTGATCATGCGCGTCTTGTGTGGTGGCTGGAACAGTGGTCATCGGGGTTCGCCTCCCCCGCTCGTACCGCCGGTTGTCGGGGCGGCGTAGCGGTGTGGGTCGGCGTCGAATGCGCCGACGCAATGAGCGGAGCAGAAGTGGTAGGTGCCGTCCTTGGTTTGGCGGTGTTCGGCGGCGGTCACCTTGTCCAACTGCACGCCGCATACCGGGTCCACCACCGTGCTGTCGCTGCCGCCATGGGAGGCAGCGTCGTGGCGCCCATGGCCAGAAATGGTTGCCGTGCTGCTGGCCGGGGCCCGGTCCGCAGCGCGCTCCACGCGGGGCTGGACGGGCGCCGGTCGGACATCGGGCAGCGGCTGGGAGGCGGAAAGGATCACAACGCAGTCGAAGGCACTCATGAGCTGCTCGCCTCCCTGTTCGGACCTCACTCTCCAACGTGTGCCTCGAGACGCCTACCAGGTAGGGGCTGAACGGCCCATGAGCATGGGCTGTCCGGCCCCAGACCGCGGCATAGACAAGAGAGAACATGCAGGTGAAAGGCGAGGAACCCTGGGTGCCCGGCTCGGGTACTTGCCGAAGCAGGTGAAGGGCCATGTTCTGGTACGGCCATGAAGTCAGCGGTTGGGGCTGGTTCGCGATGTCGGCCGGCATGATCGTGTTCTGGGCGCTGATCATCATCCTCGCGGTGCTGCTGTTCCGCGCTCTGAATCAGCCGCACGAACACACGCACACCTCAGCCGCACCCGCACCGGAAGACATCCTCCGTGAGCGTCTGGCCCGCGGGGAGATCGATGAAGAGGAGTACCGGCGCCGCCTGACTGCAATGCACGTCGGCCCCCTCACCAAAACCTGAGCAACGACCGCACTCGCTGCGGCCCCTGCCCTCCTTTGAAGGAGGCTCGTGATGAACGACAAGCGCAACTACGGCATGCTCGCAGCCGCGATCGTCGTCGTCGGCGTCCTGATGGTCGGCGCGTCGCCGGAAACCCTGGTCTGGCTGGTCCTCGTGGCTGCCTGCCCGCTGATGATGTTCTTCATGATGCGCGGCATGCACGGCGGCCACGACGATCAGCGTCCTGCGGACCGGGCCAAGGACCCGCTGCACAAGCACGACCATCACTCCGGTCGACCGCCTACCAGCGCCGCATGAGCACGCTCGCTCACGGACGGCGCACCGCCGCCCGCCGGGGCACAACCGTGGGAGGACTCCATGGCTGACGCCGCACACGGCCTGTGGCCGCTGGTGGTCCTCAACGCCCTGCTCCTCGTGGTGTTCTCGGCCGGCTTCTTCCACCCCAGGACGCAGCGAGAATGGCGTGCGATGGGCGCCTACAGCGCGCGTTCCTCGTTGCCCTTTCACCGAGATGTACGGCATCCCGCTGACCGTCAACCTGCTGGGCAATCGGCTCGGCTCCGGTTTCCCCCTGCTGAAGGACGCCCACGCCGGCGGCCACCTGTGGAACGACCTGACCGGCTGGTCCGGCGATCCACACGTGAGCCCCTGCCACCTGGCCCGCTCTGTCGCCATCGGTACCGGATTCTGGCTGATCGCCACCACCTGGAAGGGCCTGCACGAAGCCGCCCAGCACGAGATCGGCTTCCCGCTGCCATGGCCGACCGTCCCGACCATGTTCCCGGTTCTGGTGTACATGTACCTCCGGCTGGCCCGCAGCGAAGAATGTCGTGGGCGGTGCGCCGAGGTATCTGGCGATCGCTCTGCCGGTGGCTGCGGTGCTCGCCCTCCCCGGGCTTCTGGCCGCCGACGCGCCCGCAGCCGCCTGGGGCCTGTGGGGCGCTACCACCCTCGCCGCCGGCCTGACATCGGCCGTCGCCGACACCCTGCGCGACACCCCCGACCGGAACGACGGCAGGGCAGGAGGGCCGCGGTGACCCGCGACGCGGCCGGGCGAAGGCAGACACACATCCCACCTCATGAAAGGGCCGTCCGTCGCCGGTTTTCCCCGCGACGGACGGCCCTTCGATGGTTTTCTGGCCTGCCGTTCCTGGTGGGTTGCCCCCGGGCCTTATACGCCGGTCTTCTCCCCTCGCGTCTCGGAAGCAGCCGCGGCCGGCTGTGCTACCGCCATTGCCGCCTTGTCGCCACGCATGACCAGCAGGGTGGCAATGCCGCCCACCGCGGCGATCGCGGCCGCCCAGACGAACGCCGCGCTGAAGCCGTCCGTCAGTGCGGGGAGGTTGCCCAGTTGGCCGGCGCCCTGTGACGTGGCCACCGCGGTCAGCGCGGCGAGACCCAGCGCGGAGCCGACCTGATAGGTGGTGTTCACGATGCCGGAAGCCAGGCCCGCCTGTTCCTGCGGGGCGCCGGACATGGCGGCCATCATCGCCGGGATGTAGGCGAGCGACATGCCGAGCGCGGCGACCAGCGACGCGGGCAGGACATCGACCACGAAGGTGCCGGTGGGCTCGACTGATACGGCTCCGCCGGTCTACGGGTGTTCAACACACACTGAAGGCACAACCACCGGCACGGATCCGCCTGGAACTGACTGCTCCCGCCGTTGTGTCCTTTCCCGTGCGGACCCCACACAAGAAGGCTGTGGCCTCTGCCCGCGCGGAGCGGGATGGCAGCCACAGCCCCTTCTCGGTGTATTGCTGGCCGACCGCACGTACTCTGCACGAGGCAGACAGTCGGAGCGCTGTACCCGACTCCTCTTCACGCGGCCTTGGCCAGGCTGGACCGGTCCTTGCCGGGCGCGTACCTGACGGGTGTCGCGGGACTGGTCCCGGCTCCTGGTACGCCGTGGCGCGGCCAGAGGAGGAGGGCACCGATCGCTCCTGCCCCGGCAAGGACCGCGAGGACGGACCAGGCGATGGTGAAGCCGGCGCTCGTGCCGAGCCACCCCGCGACGGGATAGGTGATCAGCCAGGCCAGGTGGGAGAGGGAGAACTGGGCCGCGAATGCCTCGGGGAGCGCGTTCCGTCCGACGGAGGCGCGCAGGACCTTGCCGGTCGGTGTGATGATCAGCGCCATGCCGATGCCGATCACGGTCCAGATGATCGCCGTACCGGTCCAGGTGGTGAGACCGGCCGCGATGAGCGTCACCGCGGCGGTCGTGCCACCGACGAGGACTCCGGCGCCGGTCAGCATGACGGTGCGGGCAGTGATCCGGTCCAGGACGCGGGGAAGTACGAGGGCGGCCAGGAGGGTTCCGGCCCCGGAGGCGGCAAGCATCCGGGCGACGTCCGACTGCGAGCCGCCGAGCTCGTCACGGACGTGGTTGACGGTGTTGACGACGACGATCGACCCGGCCGCCGCGACCACGAGGTTGAGCGCCATGACGCCGCGCAGCCGCGGCGTCCTGAGGAAGGTTTTGATCCCCGCTGCCGCTTTGTCCCACGCCTTGGTGTGGGCACTGGGGCGGGCGTCGGGGATGCGCGCCGACAGGACGAGCAGGGCGGAGATGAGGAATCCGGCGGAGGTGCCCAGGAACAGCCGGTTGAAGCTCATGAACGTCAGGGCGACGGCTGCAAGCACTGGGCTGAGCAGACTCTCCATGGTGGAGGCGACCTGGGAGGCGGACAGGGCTCGCGTGTAGTCGGACTCGTCGGTGACGACGTCGGGGATGACGGCCTGGAACGTCGGGGTGAACGCCGCGGAGCCTGCCTGGAGCAGGCCGATCAGGACGTAGACGTGCCAGACCTCGGTGACCAGCGGCAGAGCCAGGACCACCGCACCGCGGACAACGTCGAGGAGGACCAGGAGCGTTCTCCTGGGAAGCCGGTCCACGTACGCGGCAGCCAGCGGGGCTATGACCACGTACAGGACCATCTTGATGGTCAGGGCGGTACCGAGGACCATGCCGGCGCGCGGGCCGGCGAGGTCGTAGGCGAGCAGTCCGAGGGCCACTGTGGTCAGCCCTGTACCGAACAGGGCGATGACCTGGGCGCCGAACAGCCGGCGGTAGTCGCGGATGGCGAAGAGACGCATGGCGGGTTCCTTCCGTGTCCATGCGGCGGGGCACGGCCCCGGGTTGGTGGCCGTGCCCCGCGAGTACAGGCGGGGATGTCTCTAGGCACCGGTGTCGCTCTCCGGTGTGAGGCCGGCGAGCAGGTTGAAGGCGCCGGTGAGGATGTTGAGCGCGACGACGCCGACGACATCGGCTATCGCCCGGTCGCTGTAGCCGTGCTGCCGCAGCGCGATGACCTGTTCGTCGGTGATCGACGTCGGTTCGCGATAGATCTGGACGGCGAGGGTGATGATCGCCGCGATCGCGGGATCGGCCGAGGTGCCCGCGTGGGCTCGCTCGATCTCTTCCTCGTCCACTCCCATGGCGCGGGCGGCACTGACATGCGCGTCGAGGCACAGCCGGCAGCCCTGCAGGGCCTGGACGGCGATCGAGATCCGTTCGCTGATCCTGCGGTCGAGTTTCGCTCGTCCCATGGCCCGGCTGAGCTGGAGGTATCCGCCGAGTACGGCTGGCGAGTGCGCCATCGTGGAGACCATGTCGCCGATCCGGCCATGGCGGGAGACCAGGTCGGCGAGGAGGTCGCGCGAGGCGCCGACCGCCGTGTCGGGCGTGAGTCGGGTCAGGCGGGGCATGCCGCTCCTTCCGATGCGGACGTGTGCGTTCATGCGGTCAGTGGTGTGCGTGGTGGCCGTGGTGGTGGCCGCTGTGCTCGGGCGCGACCGCCTCCGGGCGGGGAATGGTCGCGGTGGCCCGCACCGTGAACTCGGCCGTCCGGACGACGTCGTTGTGCTGGAAGTCCAGGTACAGGCGGTAGGTGCCGGCCGATGGCGCGACCGCCATGAAGGCGATCTCGGGTCCCGGTGCGGTACTGCCGTCACCGGGTTCGCCCTCCGGGTGGACGTGGAGGTAGCCCAGGTCGCCGACCCGCAGTGCCACCAGGTGCCCGTACGCGGCCAGGTAGGGCTGTAGGTCGGTGACGGGACGACCGCTCCGGCTGATGGTGAGTACCAGCTCGCTCGCCTCGCCGGGCAGGAGTTCGCCGTCGAGCGCGACGGTGTACTCGCCGATCCGCGCGATGCCGGTGGCCTCGGGTAGCGGCCGCGGGTCGTACGGCCCGGCGACCGCGACGTCGATCCCCAGCGTCATGGTCCCGTCGTGGCCGGCCGGGTGAACGTCGGCGAAGAACCTCCAGTCCCCCGGTTCCAGGGCCAGTTCGACGCTCCACGTGCCCTTCTCGTCCCTCACCGGGTGCACGTGCTGGAACCCGGACGTGTCACGCCGGACGGCGATGAAATGCAGTTCCTTCTCGTGCTCGGGCACGAACTCGGTCACCGCCCGCCCGTCCGGGCCGGTCACCTTGAAGCGGACCGGTTGCACGCCGGCGGTGAGGATCGTCGAGTCGAGCTCAAGGGTGTACCCATGCTCGGAGACCAACAGCCCACCCGGCTGAGCTCCGCCGTGGCCGCCGTGCGTGCCGTGGTTGGTGTGGCCGTGGCCGGCGTGATTCTTCATGACATCTCCAAGGGTGTGCTGCGCCTTCTGGCGTCGTCCGTTCAGGACGTTGAGCGCAAACATATACCCCCCGGGGGTATGTGTCCACCGCCGAGATCGAATCTCGCAAGAGGGCTTACCGCAGTGGGACGACCGCGCGGAGTCACCTACTTGTCGTCTCCGCGGCGCCGGCGAGCCGGCACGGCTCCCCCGGTGGCGGCTGCCGTGGCCCGACCACTGAACGGGTCAGTGCATCTGCCGACGTCTGGCAGGGAATTGGCGCCGTCAGCTGGCACGCACAGACTGCTTGGCCCCCACTTGGGCGCCCTCTTGCCGGTAGCGCCCGGCGCGTTCGGTGCGGGCGCGGGTGCATCGGGTTGCGGTGGGCATGGGCCCGTCAGCCCACGACGTGATCGATCCAGCGGGAAGGGTTGAGGACTGATCCAGTGCCGATGGCGCGGAGGAAGTCGTAGAAACTCCGCAGCACTTTTCGCTGTGCTCGCACACCGACACCGCGTATGGCTTGCTACCTGTGGCCCACCGGCCGCCTGGCTCGGGCGTCAGGTTCGCAGTACGGACGACGAGCACTCACGCACCGTGCAATGACCGCCAACGCCGTCAGTCACAAAAACATCCCGGAACACCTACCACGTTACGGTGAAAACATGGGCCACCGGCGTGATGAACCCGTGACAAACAGCGCAGACACGCACCTGGACCAGATCCCGGGCTACCCAGGCGGCCCGCTTGTCCACCTTCCAGAGCTTCTCGACGAGCCCTTGTTCTGGTTGGGACACCTATACCCCTGCGTGCTGCACAGCGAGGAGGCCGAGGAACGGGCGCTCGGACTGGCCGACCTTCACCGTCCCCGTGACCGTCGGCCGTCTGCACGTCGTCCACCGCAACCTCAAGGGCGACGCGGGCAGCGACTACCTCCTGCACCACCCCGACTGGGACCGTGCTGAACTTCTCGCCCGCAACGACGGCCACTTCATGGGCCCCGGCCTGTCCTGGCCCGAGTTGACAGCAGCTGCGGGCAACGGCCTGCCCGGTGGCTCCACCACCGACCCTGACAGCCGGCTGCTTCTTCTGTTGCCTGCGTTCGGAGACTTGGCCGTTCCCGACGCGGCAGCCGAGCGCCTTGCAGTCGCGCTACGCGCCCGCAGCGCAGTCGAAAACCCCGAACAACTCGCTGCCACCCTGCTGGAACACCAGGGCCCCTGTAGTCCCGCCCACTGGACCACAACCAACGACGGACAACGGGTCAACGACGGCCACTACTCATACCGCAACCCCACCAACAGCTTCGCCCTGCCGACGGAGCGGCTCGCCCGTATAACGGCCGCGCTGGCTTCCTGATCACACTGCCCTGGGCCCACCCTGCGGTGCGTACCGTGACTGCCGCCTCGCAGTCGTTCTGGATAGCCCGCTTTCAGCGGACTGAGTCCGCGTCGCTTCAGCATGCTGGTTGCTGCTTTGCGGCGTGAGGGTTCGGCCCAAGGACGACGAGGACGGCCATGGAGTCTCTCGCTGGAGGACCGAGTCCTCCTGGCTACCGCACTCTGGCGAACGAACCTGACGCTTCGACAGCTCGCGCCGCTGTTCGGGGTCTCAAAGTCTGCTGCTGGCCGGATCATCGACCACATCGGGCCGCTACTTGCGTTCAAGCCTCGGCGGAGGTTCTGCCGGGACGCCGTGCTGATCGTCGATGGAACCCTTGTTCCGACTCGTGACCACACCATCGCCGAGCAGTCGAAGAACTACAGGTACTCCACCAACCATCAAGTCGTCATCGACGCCGACAGCCGCTTGTGGATGGCTGGTCCACCGTCATCGAACTGCCCGTCGCCGTCGACACCGAGCGGGGCCCGCATCCAGCAAACTACCGGCCGATGAGTGTCAGCGCCTGCGGCGAGAGGCCCAAGGGGAGCCGAGATCAACCAGGAATGAAGTGGAACGGGCCGGTGAGCGAGCCCGTCGCCAGCTTCGGACTCGGAGGCGACTCACTGGCCATGTGCGAATGCCGGGCCATTCGAGCTGCCCGCAGATGCCCATACCTTGGGAATCACGGACAGCTTCAGAGGGCACAGGGGGCAGGAGCCGAAGGCCTGCACCGCGGAATGTCCACGCCGCTGGACAGACACAGCAGCGATCGCAGGACCCGCGGTACAGAACCCACGTTTCCGCAGTTCAGCGCGTCCTTCTCCGCGGCTTCAAGGGTGCGTTCGGCAGTTCCGGCGCGGGCAGGGGGTCCCCGTCGTAGCCGTGGACCTCGCCGAAGCGGTCCCCCTTCATCCAGTCCTCTCGGGCCTGCACGATGTCGTCGTGCGAGCGGCCGATGAAGTTCCACCACATCACGATCTCCTCGTGGAAGGGGGGTCCGCCGAGGAGGAGCAGGCGGGACGGATCCGTCGACCGGTTGGTCAGGGTGAGGGTGGGGCGGCCGGGGGGCGCGTAGCCGAGTTCGGCCGGTTTCAGGTTCGTGTCGGCGAGGAGGACGTCGCCGTTGTCGACGAGGACGCCGTGTTCGAAGGCGGGGTCCACGTCGAGGGTGACGGCGGCGCCCGGGTCCAGGACGACCTCGGCGCCGAGCAGCGGGGTGAAGGTCCGCACGGGTGAGGTGTCGCCGGCGAGCGTGCCCAGGAAGACGCGGGCCTCTCCGCCGTCCAGCGCGACCGGGGTGGGGACGTAGTGCTGGAAGTCCCTGGCCGTGTCGCGGTGCTCCTCGGGCAGCGCCACCCACAGCTGGGCGCCGTGCAGGATCCTGGTGGCACCGGTGGAGACCTCGGAGTGGCTGATGCCGTACCCGCCCGTCATCAGGTTCAGCTCGCCGGGCCGGACGAAGGCGTGGCTGCCGAGGCTGTCGCGGTGCTCGATCTCGCCGCTGAACAGCCAGCTCACCGTCTGGAGCCCGGTGTGCGGGTGCGGGGGTACGCGCATGCCGCCGGACTCGGTGACGTCGTCGGGGCCGTAGTGGTCGGCGAAGCACCAGGCGCCGATGAGAGTCCGTGCCCGCTGGGGCAGGGTGCGCCGCACCCGCATGGCCCGGGGGCCGCCGAGGGGTACGTCCCTCGGGGTGAGGACCTCGATGTCCGGCGGGGGCGGTCCGTCGACGTCCGCACCGCAGAGCGCCTCCGTGGGGTGCGTTTCCGTGTTGCTCATGCGCTCATCCCTCCACCACCCATTGAAAGTTCCACTTTCAACTTTACTGCCGCTGCCGATGATAGCCGCCGGTCAGCCCGACAGCCCGGCGAGCACCTTGTCCGGGGTCAGCGGCAGGTCACGGAAGCGGACGCCGGTGGCGTGGTGGACGGCGTTGCCGATGGCGGCCGCGCTGCCCACGTTGCCGATCTCGCCGATTCCCTTGCTGCCCATCGGGTTGAGGTGGGGGTCGTCCTCGTCGATCCAGTGTGCCTCGACGGCGGGCACGTCGGCGTGCGCGGGCACGTGGTACGACGCCAGGTCGGACTCGGTGAAGTCGCCGAACGCGGGGTCCATCGTGCTGCCCTCGGTCAGTGCCATGCCCAGTCCCATGGTCATGCCGCCGATGAACTGGGACCGTGCGGTGCGGGCGTTGAGGACGCGTCCGGCGGCGAAGACACCGAGGAGCCGGCGCACCCTGACCTCTCCGGTGACGGAGTCGACGGTGACCTCGGCGAAGTGCGCGCCGAAGGCGTGCCGGGCGTAGGGGCTCTCGGCGTTCGCCCGGCCCGTCGTGTCGGCGTGGGCGGTGATGCCGTCGGCGGGCAACGGGCCCGTACGGGCGGCCAGTTGTTCCGCCAGTCCGGTGCAGGCGTCGTGCACGGCCCATCCCCAGGAGGCGGTGCCGGAGGATCCCCCGGCCAGGGGCGCGGACGGCAGGTCGCTGTCGCCGATCTCGGTCCGTACCCGGTCCAGCGGCACGCCGAGTGCGTCCGCCGCCACCTGGTTGAGCACCGTACGGGCTCCGGTGCCGATGTCGGTGGCGTTGACGCGTACGACGTAGGTCCCGTCCGGCAGGGCTCGTGCCTCGGCGGTGGACGGGTAGACCAGGACGGGGTAGGTGGCCGCCGCGACGCCCGTGCCGACGAGCAGGGGTCCCTCGGCGCGGGACCGGGGGCGGTGGTCCCTGCGGTCCCAGTCGAAGCGGCGTGCGCCCTCGCGCAGGCACTCGGTGAGATGCCGGCTGCTGAACGGTTTGCCGCTGTCCGGTTCCCGCTCGGGCTCGTTGCGGACGCGCAGCTCCACCGGGTCCATGCCGAGCGCGTCGGCGAGTTCGTCCATCGCGGACTCGAGGGCGTACATGCCGGGTGACTCGCCGGGTGCGCGCATCCAGGACGGGCTGGGTACGTCGAGACGGACCACCCGGTGGAGCGTACGGCTGCTGGGGGTGGCGTACATGACGCGGGCCGGGACCGCCGCCTGTTCGACGAACTCCTTGATGCGGGAGCTGTGCGTGACGATCTCGTGCGTCAGGCTGGTCAGCCTGCCGTCGTCGCCGGCGCCGAGCCGGAGCCGGTGCAGGGTGGGGGCCCGGTGGCCGACGACGGCCGGCATGAGGCGGCGGGGCAGCGCGACGGTGACCGGCCGGCCGGTCTCCCGGGCGCCCATGACGGCGAGTACGACGTCGGGGCGCGGGGTGCCCTTGGAGCCGAAGCCGCCTCCCACGTGGTCGGCGACGACGGTGATCCGGTCCTCGGGCAGCCGGAACAGCGCGGCGAGCGTGGCGCGCACCGCGGTGCCGCCCTGGCTGGAGGTGTGCACGACGAGGCGGTCGCCTTCCCAGCGGGCCGTACTGGTGTGGGGCTCCATGGGGTGGTTGTGCAGCGGCGGCACACGGTAGTCGACATCGACCCGGACGGGAGCGGCGGCGAAGGCGCCGTCGGGGTCCCCGTACTCGCGGCGGGCGGGATGGCCGGCGTTGGCGGTCTCCGGCTCGTACGCCTCGGGATGGTCCGCGGAGAGCGTCACGTCGTGCTCCTCCACGGCGTACTCCACCCGGACGGCAGAGGCGGCGGCCCGGGCCTCCTCGAGTGTCCGGGCCACGACGAGCGCCACGAACCAGCCCCGGTGGGGCACCCGGGGGTCCTGGAGCACGCCGAGGGTCGGGTCGTCGGGCTCGGCGAGCCGGGGGGCGTTCTCGTGGGTGAGCACGGTCAGCACGCCGGGCAGCTCCCGGGCGGCCGTGGTGTCGACGGCCGTCACCCGGCCCCGGGCGACCGCGGCCGCCACGGGCCAGGCGTGGGCGCGGTCCGGCAGGGGGTGCTCGGCGGCGTAGCGGGCGCCGCCGGTGACCTTCTGGTGCCCTTCGCTGCGTACGGCCGGGGCACCCGAGGCGGTACCGGTGCCGGTCATGAGTCCTCCTGGGGGATGCCGGACGGGGGTCAGGTCCGGGCGGCCGGCGTGAGACGGGTCAGGACGTCCACGGCGAGAGCGCGGGCGAGGGGCACCTTGTAGCCGTTGTCCCGCAGCGGGCGGGCCGCCCGGAGTTCCAGGTCCACGGCGTGCGCGAAGGCGTCCTCGGTGGCCGGGGCGCCCCGAAGCGCGGCCTCGGCGCGTTCCGCCCGCCACGGCTTGTGGGCGAGCGCGCCGAAGGCGAGCCCCACCCGGGCAACGGTGCCGTCGTCGGCCGTGTCCAGGACGGCGGCGACCGAGGCCAGGGCGAACGCGTACGAGGCGCGGTCGCGGGCCTTGCGGTAGGCGGAGGGCAGCGACGCCGTGGCGGCCGGGAGCACCACGCCGGTGATCAGCTCGCCGGGCCGGATCTCGGTGTCCCGCTCCGGATGGTCGCCGGGCAGCCGGTGGAACCGGTGCGCGGGGACGTCCCGGGCGCCGTCGGGGCCGAGCAGTTCCACGCGGGCGTCCAGGGCGGCCAGGGCGACGGCCATGTCCGAGGGGTGGGTGGCGATGCAGTGCTCGGAGTGGCCGAGCACCGCGTGGTCGCGGTGGGTGCCCTCCCGGGCGCCGCAGCCGCTGCCCGGTGCCCGCTTGTTGCACGGCTTGGACAGGTCCTGGAAGTGGGGGCAGCGGGTGCGTTGCAGGAGGTTGCCGCCGGTGGTGGCGGCGTTGCGCAGTTGCCCGGAGGCGCCGGCGAGCAGCGCCTGGGACAGCGCGGGGTAGCGGTCGCGGACCAGCGAGTGGGCGGCGAGGTCACTGTTGCGGACGGTGGCGCCCACCCGCACGGAGCCGTCCGGCAGTTCGTCCACCGTGTCCAGCGGGAGGCGGCTGACGTCGACTAGGACGTCGGGGCGTTCCACGCCCAGTTTCATCAGGTCGACCAGGTTGGTGCCGCCGCCGAGACAGCGGGCGCCGGGATGCGTGGCGAGGGCCTCGGTCGCCTCCTCGACGGTGCCGGCCCGTACGTATCCGAAGGGCTTCACGGGATCACGTCCTCGACGGCCTCGACGATGCGCGGATAGGCGCCGCAGCGGCACAGGTTGCCGCTGAGCCGTTCGCGGATCTCGGCGGCGTCCAGCGGGACGGGCCGTCCCGAGGGGGTGGCGGGGTCGGTGACGTGGGACGGGTGACCGTCCGCGGCCTCGGCGAGGGCACCGACGGCCGAGCAGATCTGCCCCGGTGTGCAGTAGCCGCACTGGAAGGCGTCCCGGTCGAGGAAGGCCCGTTGCAGCGGGTGCGGTTCGTCGCCGCCGTCGGTCAGGCCCTCGACGGTGGTGACCTCGCGGCCGTCCAGGGAGACGGCCAGGAGCAGACAGCTGTTGACGCGGCGGCCGTCGACCAGGACCGTACAGGCGCCGCACTGGCCGTGGTCGCAGCCCTTCTTGGAGCCGGTCAGGTCGAGGTCCTCGCGCAGGACGTCCAGCAGGACCCGCCGGTGGTCGAGGAGGAGGGTGTGCGGCTTGCCGTTGACCTCGAGGGTGGTTTCCGAGCGGTGTGCGTGGGTGGACTCGCTGCTCATGACGGGGATGGCCTTCCGGAGAGGCGGACGGTCAGCCGGCGGTGTCGTCGACGCGCAGCCGCACCTGCTCCTCCAGGCGCCGCAGGCTGGTGTCGAGGGCGTCGCCCACGGCCTTCTCGCCCGGGTCGTGGCTGTCGTCGAAGAAGGAGAGGTGGACCGTCACCTCGCTGGCCCCGCTGCCTATGCCGGCGACCTGGAGCCAGCCGGTGTAGCTGCCCTGCTCACGCGTTCCCCATTCGAGCCGCATCTGGTCCCGCCGGGCGCGGAGCAGGGCGGCGGTGTCCTCGTCGGAGCGGTCCTCGTGCACGGTGACGGCGGGCAGTTCCTCGGCGTGCACGTGCAGTGCCTCGGGCAGCCAGTCGCCCATCCGGTCGACGTTCGCGGCCTGGTCGAAGACGTGCTCGGGAAGCGCGGGCATCGTGTGTGAACGTTCGTACTCGGTCATCGCGGTACCGTCCCTCGGTTCGGGTGTCCGGCGGTCCGGGGCTGCCGCGCGGACAGCCCCGGGACACGGCGTCATTCGTTGCCGAAGACCGCCTTCTGCACGTCGTTGGGGCCGTCGAACTGCTTGCTCCCGGACTGCGTCAGCTTCTTCACGAGGTTGTCGTCCGCGCCGTTGCTCTTCGCCACCGAGACGAGGTCGTCACGGCTGGCGGGGTAGTCGGCGCCCTTCAGTGCCTTCTGGAGATCGATCGGGCTGAGGTCGGCCATGGCAGCCTCCCGTGGTGGGGCGGCGCGGCGAGTCCGCGCGAGGACCGGGCGAGTACCCCGGGCGCCGGGAGGTGATTCAGCCGCGCTCCACGGTCCGACCGAGTAGGCGGCGCCGTTGAACCGAGTACGCGTACTCAGGCGCCGGGGCCGGCCGCACACGAGGCTGACCGGCAGGAACAGTCCCGTCAGTCGGAAGGACGCCCCTTGCTCAGCCGTGCCGCCTCCGTTCTGCTGCCGTTGTTCGGGCGGCTCACCGTCACCCGCGAAGCCGACGGGCCCTTCCCTGCCGGCTGTGTGTTCGTCGCCAACCACGACTCGCCGGCCGATCCGGCGCTGGTGCTGGCCGCCCTGCGCCGGGTGGGCGTGACACCGGTCGTGATGGCGACGGCGGGACTGTGGCGGGTGCCGGTGCTGGGGCGGGCCCTGTCCCGGGAGGGGCATGTGCCGGTGCACCGGGGGTCGGCCCGCGCGGCGGACGCGCTCGGGGCAGCGGCGGAGGTGGTGCGGTCGGGACGCCATGTGCTCATCTACGCGGAGGGCGGCCTGCCGTCGCGCCTCGACGCGGCGAGTGCCGCGCCCCGGCCGTTCCGTACGGGCCTGGCACGGCTCTCGGCCGCCACCGGCGCGCCGGTCGTCCCCGTGGGCCAGGCGGGCGCCCGGCGGCTGGCCTCCGGACCGGTCGGGAAGCAGGTGGCCGGTGTGCTCACCGCCCCGCTGCGCCGGCCGCGTTTCCACGTCCACATCGGCCGTCCCGTGCGGCTGCCGTCCGGCACGGTGCCGGGGACGGCGACAGCGCACCGGGAGGTCAGCGCCGCCTGGCGGCGGGCCGCCCGAGCCTTGGGCGAACCGGCCCGCGAGGGCTGACCCCTGGTGGCCGGGGGTGTCAGCGCGTGATCTGGCCCCCTCAGCCGAAGGCTGGGAGTGCCGGGCGGACGCCCGCGTGCGAGGTCTCGGGCGTTCGCCCGGTGCGGCGACACGGTGCGCCAGGAGTCACGGCGCGGGCGCGACGTGGCGGGCCCCGTCTAGTGATCGTCCGTGTCGGTGCGGTCGGACAGGCGTTCGTAGCGCTGCCGGGCCGCCTGGGGGCTGCGCAGGCCGAGGCCGAAGGCGATCTCCGGCCAGGTCATACCGCGTCCCCGCGCCATCTGGAGGAGTCCGACCTCCAGCTCGTCCAGCTCCGCGCGGGCCCGCGGTACGAGGCTCAGCGCGGCGGTGATGTCCGCGTGGTCCACCTCCGGCTCGCCGTCCTCGGGCAACGCGGCGCCGCTGAGCAGGAACGCCACTAGCCTGACCGCCTCGTGCGGGCCGATCACTCCGGGGTGGACCTGTCGGCGGCGCTGTGCGTCGGTGGCCGCGTGCCGCTCGGCGATGCGGAACAGGGAGGCGTGCACCCGCTGCACCCGCGCCGCGTCGGAACTCGGCGGTGTGAAGGGGTCTTCGGGCTCGGTGGGGGTGTTCGAGGTCATGGCACGAGGATCACAGAGTGAACAGTTTGTTGTCAACGAAATATTTCCCCACCGGTGCCGATGACTTCGCACGCCCCCGCACGTCTACACACGCGAAAGGCCACCCACCGGCCGCGACACACGACGAGACACACGACGAGACACACGACGAGGGGACGACGCCATGAGCGCCGAGCAGACCACCACCGACAACGGCTTCTCCTACGACCTGACCCGCACGCTGGACGCCCCGGTGGGCCGCGTGTGGCAGGCGTGGACCACTCCCGACCAGTACGCCCGCTGGTCGTACGCGGCCCCCGGCTCCGTCGAGTTGGACGTACGGCCGGGCGGCGCCTGGAAGGCCACCATGGTCACGCCGGACGGCGCCCAGGTCCCCCTCACCGGGTCCTACCTGGAGGTCGACGAGAACCGCCTGCTGGTGGTGGGGATGGACGTGCCCGGGAAGCCGGAGCCGACGCGGATGACCGTGGAGCTCGACGAGGACGGCCCGCGGACGCGGATCGCCCTCCGCCAGACCTGCGACACGGTGGAGGAACGCGACATGGCCGAGCAGGGCAGCACCATGCTCCTCGACAGCCTGACCGCCTTCCTGGCCGAGGACACGCGGGCCTGACCGGACTCGCGTGGTCGGACTCGTCCCCTGGTGCGACGCTGGGGTGGACAGGTGCCCGAGGACGAGACCTGGAGGGAGACCGATGGGACGGGACGTCCCGGCGCTCACCTTCACCCGCGAGGACCGCCGCCGCTACCGGATCAAGATGCAGGAGTGCCTCGAGACGTTCGCACGGATGCTGCGCGAGTCACGGTTCGAGGCCGAGCGACCCCAGGTGGGGCTGGAGATCGAGCTGAACCTGGTGGACGACCGGGCCGAGCCCGCGATGCGCAACACCGACGTGCTGGAGGCGATCGCCGATCCGGCCTGGTCGACGGAGCTGGGCCGGTTCAACCTCGAGATCAACATTCCGCCGCGGCGTCTCACGGCGGGCGGCCCCGATTCCTGGGAGTCCGAGATCCGTGCCGCGCTGAACCACGCGGAGCAGCGCGCCAGGTCGATCGACGCGCGTCTGATCATGACGGGCATCCTCCCCACCCTGCGGCAGGAGGACGTCGGCGAGGGGGCGCTGTCGGAGAACCCGCGCTACCGGCTGCTGAACGACCAGATCTTCGCGGCGCGCGGGGAGGACCTGCACATCGAGGTGACCGGCATCGACCGGCTGCGGACCTACGCGGACAGCATCACCCCGGAGGCCGCCTGCACCAGCACCCAGTTCCATCTCCAGGTGTCCCCGGAGCAGTTCGCCGACTACTGGAACGCGGCGCAGGCGATCGCCGGGGTCCAGGTCGCGCTCGCCGCCAACTCGCCCTTCCTGTTCGGCAAGGAGCTGTGGCATGAGACCCGGGTCCCCCTGTTCGAGCAGGCCACGGACACCCGCCCGCAGGAGATCAAGGTGCAGGGCGTGCGGCCCCGGGTGTGGTTCGGGGAACGCTGGATCACCAGCGTCTTCGACCTCTTCGAGGAGAACCTGCGCTACTTCCCGGCGCTGCTCCCGCTGTGCGACGAGCAGAACCCCGCGGAGACGCTGGAGCGCGGCGACATCCCCGAACTCGGGGAGCTGACCCTGCACAACGGCACCATCTACCGCTGGAACCGCCCGATCTACGCCGTCGCCAACGACAAACCGCATGTGCGGGTGGAGAACCGGGTGCTGCCCGCCGGCCCGACCGTCGCCGACACCCTCGCCAACGGCGCGTTCTACTACGGGCTCACCCGCGCCCTGGTGGAGGAGGAGCGGCCGGTGTGGTCACGGATGTCCTTCGCGGCCGCCGAGGACAACCTGCGCACGGCGGCGCGGTACGGCATCGACGCCCGGCTGTACTGGCCCGGGATGGGCGAGGTGCCGGCGTCCGAACTGGTCCTGCGGCGGCTGCTGCCGCTGGCGCACCGCGGCCTCGAACGCTCGGGCATGGACGACGCCTGGCGGGAGCCGCTGCTCGGCGTCATCGAGCAGCGCTGTGTCACCGGGCGCAACGGAGCGGTGTGGCAGAAGGAGATGTTCCGTCACATCGAGACCTCCGCGCACTGCGGCCGCCACGAGGCGCTGCGGCGCATGACACAGCAGTACATCGACTACATGCACCTCAACGCCCCGGTCCACACCTGGCCCGTCGACTGACCCCGGTCAGCCCGGCCGGCGTCCGATGTGGGAGTCGTCGGGGTCGGCCCCGGCGAGGGACGACTCGTCCTTCGGGCGGGCGATGTCGCCCGGGACGGGGGTGCGCTCCTCCTCGACGTGTTTGCGGCCCGCTCCGCGCGACGGCGCGGTCTCCTCCGTGTGGAAGGAGCGGCGCGCGCTCGGGTTCTCCTCCTGCCGTCTCTCGTCGGCGTCCGGGGACCAGCCGTGGTGTCCGGTCCCGTGGTGACGACCGGCCCCGCGGCCCCGCGACGGCTTGCGTTCCTCGGGCATTCGTCGGCCCACCTGTCCGCTCTCGTGGGGGCACCGGACCCTTCGGTGCCCCGGCAGTAAAAGCCTCCCACTCATCGCACCGCCGGAGAACCCCGGCACGGGGCCGTCGCCCAGGCCGGGCTCATGGGTACCCGGGTGGTGGACCTGCCGAGGGAGGTAACCATGCATTCCACTGAACCGACACCGCGAGTGGTCGTGGGTGTGGACGGATCGCCGTCGTCGTACGAGGCGCTGCGCTGGGCCGTACGGTACGCCGGGACGGTCGGAGCGGTGGTGGAGGCCGTCCACGCGTGGGACACGCCGTCGTCCACCGGGTGGACCGGTCCCGCGATCGACCCCGCATTCGACGCGGAGCAGGCACGCCGGCGCTTCTCGGAGCAACTGGGCGCCGTGTTCCCGGACGAGCGGCCCGCCGGGCTGCGGGAGCGGCTGGTCGAGGGCGACCCCTCGGAGGTGCTGATCCGCGCCTCGGAGGGGGCGGACCTCCTGGTGGTGGGCCACCGCGGACGGGGCGGGTTCGCCCGGGCGATGCTGGGCTCGGTCAGCCAGCGCTGCGCCCAGCACGCGTCCTGCCCGGTCGTCGTGGTCCGGCACGGGCAGGGTTCCGGCCGCTGATCCCGCCCGCCGTTCCGGACGCGGTCCGGTGCGCCACCCGGGGCGGTCCGGGCGGCGCGCCGGCGTCAGCGGCCGGCGGTGCGGTCCAGGAGACCGGTCACCTCCCGGCGCACCTCGTCGCGCGCTTCCGCGGGGAGTGTTCCCAGGTCGGTGCGGTCCAGGGACTCCAGCACCTGCTCGGCGCCGGTGTCGCAGGGCGTGGTCTCGCTGATCACCTCGTAGCCGTCCCGGACGGCGACGAAGAGGCGGTGCCCGCCGTCGCTCCCGGCGTGCACGGCGGTGGCGACGACGAGGGGCGGCGGCCCGCCCACTTCGCCGGGCGCCTTGTAGTACCCGCTGGCCACGGGGTCGCTCCAGCGCAGGTCGAGCATCAGGTGACGTTTGGCCACCACTTCGGCCAGGTCGGTCTCGTAGGTGCCGTCCCGGTCCAGGACGGTCGCCCGCGCGTCCAGGACCAGCGCCGCGGGCAGCAGGCAGCGCAGTGTGCTGCCCACGATGTTGCCGCCGACGGTGGCCGTCCGGCGCACGGCGCCGGTCCCGACGGTGGAGGCGGCACGGCGCAGCACGTCCGGCACCCGGTCGTCCACCTGGTGCAGCAGGACGGCCGCGCCCAGCGCCTCCCGCTCTATCAGGTTGGCCTGGGGCAGCTTGCGCAGGGACATCGCCTGCTCGGGGAAGCCGTCCCGTTGCCAGAGGGCCCACACGAGGGTGGCTCCGCCGACGGGTACCGCTCCCTCGGCCAGACACCGCTGGGCTTCGGACAGGGATGTGGGCAGACGCAAGAGCACGACGGTCGACCTGCTTTCCTCAACAGGGGCGGGGAAACACGGCACTTGGCGGGGTGATCACGGGCACTGCATTGTCGGCGGGGATCCGGGGGCGCGTACAGGGCTCACGGGTTCGCCGTGTGCGCCCATGCCTGGCGACCTTGCGCTGGCGGGTCGCTCGCCCCATGGTCGACGCGCGTCAGCGGACGTGAGCGGGGTTCCCCGGCCGACGCCGGGGAACCCCCGGCGCGTCGGCGGGCGGCGGGGTGCCCGGTCACAGCAGCCGCCGGATCTCCCCGCGCACCCGGTAGAAGCCGCCGGCCGCCGGGTGCAGCGCGTCCACGACGTACCGCGCGCCGGGCACCCGTATCGCGCGCGGGAACTGCACGTTCCAGGAGTCGTCGTAGCCGTCGGACACGACATGGACGCGCAGCCTGCCGTTCTGCTGCACGCATTCGACGACGACCGCGCCGGAAGGCG
This sequence comes from Streptomyces sp. NPDC031111, assembly GCF_055570675.1. NCBI lineage: Bacteria > Bacillati > Actinomycetota > Actinomycetes > Kitasatosporales > Streptomycetaceae > Streptomyces > Streptomyces sp. NPDC031111. Next base: position 250,822 of record NZ_JBVIGS010000012.1, on the reverse strand, counting down.
CCTGCGCGACGGTGGCCACCGCGGTCGCGGCCGTGGCAGGCGCGTACGTCGGCAGGGCGGCGGCGAGCTTGACGTCCCGCACGACCGGCACCGTGCCCTGCTGCGCCGCGGTGACGGCCGCCTCGCTCGCGTCCACGCACACCAGCGAACCGTCCGTGGTCACCAGATAGAGCCGCTCGTCGCGGTACTGCATCGACAGGGCCGATCCGCCGCCCGTGCCGAGCTTCCACAGCCGGGTGCCGTCCCGGTCGAAGCAGTAGACGGACGACGCGGCGTCCCCGGCGAAGACGAACCGGCCGCCCGGTGAGGTGGCGCACGAGTACACGGCGCTGTCGCAGCCGTAGGTGGCCTCGATGGCGCCGGTCGCCTTGGACAGCCGCTGCACCACGCGGTGCGCCGTCCCGGCGTAGACGGTGTCGTCCTCCTGCCAGCCGAACAGCACCCCGCCCTTGGTGGGGGTGTGCCACAACTCGCCGCCGCCGTCGGGCGCGTACGCCGTGACGCCACGGTGGTGGCCGTGGTAGACGGCGCGGTCGTCGGCGCGGACCATCCAGGCGTGCTCACCTTGGCTGCGGCGGGTCCACTGGTGCTCGTCCTCGTGGTCGATGACGGTGAGGCGCCCGGCGCGGTCCGAGACGTTCAGCACGCCCTCGTGGATGTCGAGCCAGAAGATGTCGACGTCGGCGGCGATGTCGTAGGCGGCGAACGGCAGCTTCGAGGACAGGTCGTAGACCCGGCCGTCGTCGCAGCCCGCGTAGATCCAGAAGTCGTCGGCGACCAGGCACTTCACGCCGTCCGGCAGGCTGAAGCGGGCCAGTACGTCGCCCTCGTGGTCCAGGGTGTAGACGTCGCCGGCCTGATTGCCGACCCAGCAGCGCTCGTCGTCGACGTGGATGCCGAACGCCGAGGAACCGGTGCCGAACCGCCACAGCACGGGAGCGACGGCACGCGCGGTGGACGGGGCGGAGGCCACCTGACGCCGGGTCACCGCGCGCGGCGCCCGCTGACCCCGCACCGCCGGAGCGTAGCCCTTGCGGACCTTCTCCCCCACCTTCTTCGCCGCGGCGGCCTGCGCCTTCGCCGTGGAGGGGAACGTCGTCGTCTGGGTCTGGCCCTCCGCGCCGATCCTGCCGTAGCGCACGGTCACGGTCTGCCCGTCGACGGTCACTTCGTAGAACTTGTGCGCGCCGCCGCCCTCCTGCGACAGCTCCAGATACGTCGTCGACACCGCGGACCCGGCAGACATGGCGAACCCCTCCCCAGACGGAACCCGCGGCCTCTCCGCCGGGTCCTACTGATCACACAGTAGGCGCGGCCACTGACAATGGGGGCGGTCGCCCTCGCCGACCGGTCGCCCCCGCACGAACGAACGGACCCATGAACGCCGCAACGCTGCTGGACGTCCTGCTGGACGCCGCCCGCCGTGCCCCCGACCAGGTGATCGTCCATGTCCGGGGCGACGGCGGCGAAGTGCCCGTCACCTACCGGCGGCTTCTGGAGGAGTCCCTGCGCGTCGCGGGCGGTTTCCGGGACGCGGGGGTCGGGCCGGGCACCTGCGTGCCGGTGCTCGCGGACCGCGGTGAGGACTTCCAGCCCTTGTTCTGGGGCGCGCTCGCGGCCGGTCTGGTGCCGGTGCCGCTGGCGCCCGACGTGCGGCGGGTACGCCCGGTGTGGGAGCACCTGGGCCGGCCCCCGGTCGCGGTGGACGAGGCCTGCGCCATGGTGGCGGGCCAACTCCCGGAGGGTGCGGGCGTGTTGCGGCTGGCGACGCTGCGGCGGTCGGCCGCCGTCGAGTCGCCGGCCGCGCCCGACCCGGACGATCCCGCGTTCCTCCAGTTCTCCTCCGGCAGCACCGGGGCGCCCAAGGGCGTGGAGCTGACCCATGCCGCCGTGCTGGCCAATCTGCGGCAGCTGACCGAGGCCGCCGCGCTCACGGACCGGGACGTGGTGGTCGGCTGGATGCCGTACTTCCACGACATGGGTCTCATCGGCACCCATCTGGCGCCGCTCGCCGCGCGGGCCAGGCAGGTGAGGATCGCTCCGCTGTCCTTCGCGAAGAACCCCCGGCTGTGGTTCGACGTGGCCGCCGCGCACCGGGCCACGGTCCTGTCCGCCGCCAACTTCGCGCTGGCGCTGACCGTGCGCCGGGTCCCCGAGGAGGTGTTCGCCGGGCTCGACCTGAGCGCGGTCCGGCTGCTCCTGGTGGGCGCGGAGCCCATCTCGGCGACGGTGTGGCGGGACTTCGCCGCGAGGACCCGGCCGTCCGGGCTGGACCCCCGGGCGGCGACACCGGTGTACGGACTGGCCGAGGCGACGCTGGCGGTCGCGTTCCCGCCGCCGGGCGAGGTGGCCGTGCCCGTGTCGCTGGAGCGTGCCGCGCTCAGCCGTGGGCGGGTGGTCGAGCGGGAACCGGGCGGTGACGCCGTGGAGTTGATGGACGTGGGGCTGCCGGTGCCCGGCTGCGAGGTGCGGATCACCGACGACGGCGGCCGTCCGCTGGGCGACCGGCGGGTGGGGCACATCGAGGTGCGGGGGCCGCAGCTGGCCCGCGGGTACCACGGACTGCCGGAGGCGACGGCGGCCGCCTTCGCGGACGGCTGGCTGCGCACCGGTGACCTGGGCTTCCTCCGGGACGGCCGGCTGTGTGTCAGCGGCCGGCACAAGGACGTCCTCTTCGTCAACGGCCGTACGTTCCATGCCCCGGACATGGAGGAGGTCGCGGCGGCCACACCCGGGGTGCCGGCCGGGACGACGGTGGTGGTCGGGTCGACGGACCCGGTGACCGGCGGGGAGCGGGTGGTGGTGTTCGTCGCCTGGGCGCGGCCGCCGCGTACCGCTGCCGCCGTGCTGGACCGGGTCGCGGGGCGGGTCCGCGCGGCGCTGGGCCACGACGACGTGCGGGTGTTCGCGCTGCCGCCGTCCGCCTTCCCCCGGACGACCAGCGGGAAGGTACGGCGGCAGCGGATGCGGTCACGGTTCGAGGCGGGGGCGTACCGGCCCGCGGCCTCCTCCGGTACCGGGGCGGGCACCACGGGCTCGGCGTCGCCGCGGCCGTCCGGGGATCCGGTGCCGGCGCCCCGCTCCCGCGCGGAGGTGCGGGGCGTGGTGCGGGACGTCTGGGCGAGGGTGCTGGGAGTGCCAGAACCGTCGTTCGGGGACGGGGACCGGTTCGCCGACCTGGGCGGCGGCTCGCTCAAGGCGATGGAGGCGCTCGCGGAACTGGAGCGGGCGCTGGACGTGACGCTCGGCCCGGCCGTCATGCGCGACGACACGGTGGCCGCGCTCACCGACCGTCTCCTGGACGCGGTCGAGGGCACGCCGGCACCACCACGACCGGCACCCGAACGCCGGCCGTCACCGGGCCCGGAGACCGCCGTGGTGGGGCTGGCGTGCCGGTTCCCCGGCGCCGGTACGCCGGAGGAGTTCTGGGAGCTGCTCATGGCGGGCCGTGACGTCGTGACGGCGGTGCCACCGGGCCGTTGGAGCACGGACGCGGCGGCGGAGAGCGGACGATGGGGCGGCTTCCTGGACGAACCCGCCGCCTTCGACGCCGATCACTTCGGGATCGGCGCCGAGGAGGCTCGGGCGCTCGACCCGCAGGCCCGTGTCTTCCTCGAACTCGCCCACGAGGCACTGGAACGCGCCGGATACGCCGGGCCGCGCCGCCGCGGCCTGCGGATCGGTGTGTTCGCCGCCGTCGGCGACAGCGGCTACCGGCAGATCCTCGCCGAGGCCGCGCCCGCCGGCGCGCCGCCCGCCGAGGCGGCCCTGACCGGCAACCTCCCCAACCTCGTCGCCGCCCGCGTGGCGCACTGTCTCGACCTGGACGGCCCGGCGCTGGCCGTCGACACCGCCTGCTCCTCGGGTCTGGTGGCCCTGCACCTGGCCCGGCGCAGCCTCGCCGAAGGCGAGTGCGACATCGCCGTCGTGGGCGGCGTCAACCTGCATCTCACCCCGGCCGCGCACCAGTCCCTGGAGGCATCGCGGGCCCTGTCACCGACCGGGCGCGGCCGTGCCTTCGACGCGGCGGCCGACGGGTTCGTGCCGGGGGAGGGCGGGGCGGCCCTCGTCGTACGACGCCTGGCCGAGGCCCGGCGGGACGACGACGCGGTGCTGGCCGTCGTACGCGGCACGGCGGTCAACAACGACGGTACGTCGCTGAGTCTGCTGGCGCCCAACCCGCTGCGCCAGCGGGAAGTGATCGGCCTGGCCTACCGGGACTGCGGCGTCGACCCTGCGTCCGTGACGTACGTCGAGGCGCACGGCACCGGCACGCCCGTCGGCGACCCGATCGAACTGCGCTCCCTCGCGCACGCCTTCCCGCCCCGCCCGGACGGCCGGCCCCGGCTGCTCGGCTCGGTGAAGACGAACGTCGGGCATCTGCTGAACGCGGCGGCACTGCCCTCGCTGGTGAAGGTCGTCCTCGCCCTGGGCCACGGCCGGCTGCCCGCTTCCCTGCATCACTCGACGCCCTCCCCCGCACTCGAGGGGTCCGGGTTCGCCCTGATCACCGAGCCGACCGACTGGGAGTCGTCCGGGCCGCGCAGGGCGGGCGTCAATGCCTTCGGCTTCGGCGGCACCAACGCGCACGCCGTCCTGGAAGAGGCCCCGCCCGCCCCGACGGTCGCCCGGGGCCCGGCGGACGGCGGCCCTCGTCTGCTCACCCTCTCGGCGGGCAGCGCGGAGGGGCTGGAGGCGTGGGTGTCGCGGCTCGCGGAGCATCTGCGGGACCATCCGGAACTCGACGAGGCCGATGTGTGCGCGACGGCCGGCACGGCACGTGACGAGCGGCCCCACCGCCTCGCGATCGTGGCCGAGGGGGACCTGCGGGAGCGGCTCGCCACGCGGCGGGGCGCGATCGGCGGGACGGTGACGAAGCGCCCCCGGACCGTGTTCGTCCTGCCCGGTCAGGGAGTACTGCGGCCGGGTCCGGGCCGGGCGCTGTACGCCACGGCACCGGTGTACCGCGCCACCCTCGACGAGGCGTCGGCGTCCATCGGGAAGGTGCGCGGGCGGGAACTGGCCGACTGGTGCACCGACGAAGGGGTGTCCGAGGACGACCTGGCCGCGACGGAGGTGGCACAGCCGCTGCTCGTCGCGCACGGTGTCGGCCTCGTCCGCCAGCTGACCGCCTGGGGCGTACGGCCCGACGCGCTCCTCGGGCACGGCGTCGGTGAAGTCGCGGCCGCCTGCGCGGGCGGGATGCTGTCGCTGCGCGAGGCGGTGACGTTCGCGGCGGAACGGGGGCGCCTCATGGGCGAGTCGACCGCGCCGGGCGCCATAGCGGCCGTACGGGGCGCCGGGGAACGGGAGGTGACCGCCTTGGTGGAGGCGGCCGGCGGTGACCTCGCGGTCGCCGCGTACGACGGGCCGGGGCGGATGGTGCTCTCCGGTGCCCCCGACGCGGTGCGCGAGGCGACGCGTCGGCTCACCGAACTGGGTGCGACCGTACGTCCGTTGCCGGTGTCGCGCGCCCTCCACTCCCCGCTGATGGAGCCGGTCGCGCACGCCCTGACGGACGCGGCACGCGAACTGGCGCCGACGGCGCCCTCGACACCGGTGATGAGCACGCTCACCGCCGCGTGGCAGCCGTCGATGGACCCGGACCACCTGCGCGAACACGCCCTGCGGCCGGTGCAGTTCGGCCGTGCCGTGGCACGTCTGGTGGAGGAGGGCTACGACACCTTCGTGGAGCTGGGTTCTACGGGAACGGTCGCGGCCGACGGCGACACCTTCGTGGTCCCCGTGCCCGCGGCACCGGGCGGAGCAAGGGAGTTGATGGAGACCGTGGCCCGCCTCTGGGCCCACGGCGTACCGCTGAACCGCACGTCACTCGACGCAGGCCACCGCCGAGCACCACTACCCCCGTACCCGTATCAACACCGCACCTACTGGCCGCGACCCGACTCACAGGCTCTCCTCCACGACATCGCGTGGCACCCAACCGCGGGCAGTCGTGCCGCTGGGGCGATGGGGGTCCCCCCGCTCGAGCGGAGCCGAGAGCGGGGGAGGGTGGGCGCGACGGCACCCCGCGAGCGCCGGGCCGCGCAAACCGCCCCCCGGCCCACCCCGACGGGCGGCCACATCGTGGTGACCGGAGCGGACCCCGCCTCCGTGCGCCGACTGGCGAACCAACTCACCGCCCACGGCGTGCACGCGGTCCCGGACACGGAAACCGTAGAGGCCCCGGAAACCCTCATCCTGCTCGGCGCCCCGACCCACCCCGACACACCCGCGGACTTCGACCGACACCAGCACCACGCGATCACGGCACTGCGCACCGCCCTCGCCCTCCTCGACCGCACCCACGCCCACCGCCTCCTGGTGGTGACCCATGACGCCCACACCACAGGCCGCACCCCGGAGTGTCCGAACCCCGCGCAGGCGATCCTCGGCGGCCTGACCCCGGCCGTGCGACAGGAGTCGACGGAGGTGATCGCCAACTGGATCGACCTCTCCTCCCTCGACGAAGAGGAGCAGCGCCTGCGGGCACTGGTCGCCGAGACGACGGCGCCCCAGGCGGAAGGCCCCATCGCCTGGCGCGCCGGTCACCGTCTGCAACGGCTGGTCGTGCCACGCGCCGCGCAGGGAACAGCCGGCCCGGACCGACTCCCCGCCAACGGTACGTACCTGATCACAGGCGGCACCGGAGGCATCGGCTCCGCCCTGGCCCGTGACCTCGCGACCCGGGTCCGCCCCGTCCTCGTACTGGCGGGACGTTCCCCCCACCCGCCCGAGGGCCTGCTGGAGGAGCTCACCGCGCTGGGCGCCGACGCCCGCCACGTCGGCGCCGACCTCACCGTCCCTGAGGACGTCGACCGGCTCGTCGCCGAACTGCCGCCGCTGGACGCCGTCTTCCACGCGGCCGGAGTCGCCCGGCCCGGCACCCTGCGCGGCACGGACGTGCGGGAGACGGTGAACGCGCTGGGCGCGAAGACGCTCGGCACCGTCCTGCTGGCCGAGGCACTGGACCGGCACGGGCAGCGCCCCGGGGTGTGCGTCGCGTTCTCCTCCGTGGCGTCGGTGCTTCCCGGCCTGGCCGGCGGCCTGGGCGCGTACGCGGCGGCGAACGCCTTCCTCGACTCCTTCGCCGGGGCCGGGCGGCCGGCGGGCCGGCCGTGGCTGTCGGTGAACCTCGGTCCGTTCCGCGAGACGGGCCTCGCCGCCGGAAGGGCCGCCGCGCTCGCGGGTGCCGCGGGCCGGCCACTGGCGACGGCGCCCGCTCTGGCGGCGCTGCGGTCGGCCTGCGGCACGGACGCGGCCCAGTTGGTCCTCGCCGATCTGACACCCGCTCCCGCACCGGACGCGCCCCCGCCCACGGCCGTCGAGCGGTCCGAGGAGGGGATGGTCCGCCCCTCGGCCCCGTCCGGTACGGCCGCCCTCCTGCGGGAGCTGCTGGCGCAGTCCCTGGCGGTCCCGGTATCGGCGGTCGACGACGACACGCCGTTCCTGACCCTCGGTCTGGACTCGCTGGGCGCCGTCGATCTCGTCAAACGGCTGGAGCGGACGCTGGGACGGGACCTGCCCACCACGCTCTTCTTCGAGCACCGCACGGTCCGCGAACTCGCCGCCCACCTCGACGAGCGAACCCCCGGCGGCACGGAGGGCGAGCCCTTCGCGCTGACCCCCGTCCAGCTGGCGCTGTACACCAGCAGCCGGCTCCACCCGGACGTCCCGGCACGTGGTCATCTGCGGCTGACGGCCCGCGGGCCGCTCGACCCCGACCTCCTGGGCCGGGCGCTGTCGTCACTGGCCGAACGGCACGGCATGCTGCGCCTGCGGGTGGAGGACACCGGCGCACGGCCGGCCCAGCGCGTGACACCGCCCGTTCCGGTGACGGACTGGTACGAGGTGCTGGACTGCGCCGCCGAGGACGTGACCGGCATCGAGTCGGAGGTGTGCAACCGGCCCTTCGATCTGTCGGCGGAGCCGCCCGTACGCGCCGTGCTGCTGCGTCAGGGGCCGGAGCTCGCCCAGCTGCTGCTGGTCGTGCACCACGCGGCGGTCGACGGGTACAGCCTCAACCTCCTCGCCGAGGAGTTGTGGGCCTCGTACACCGCGCTGTGGCACGGAGGGCCCGCACCGCGACTGCCTCGCGCGCCCGAGTTCGCGCGGTACGCCGCGGACACGCGCGGCACCGGCATGCCGCAGGCCGTACGGCGCTACTGGGCGGAACGTCTCGCCGGGCGCGGTGAACCCCTGCGGCTGCCCTACGACGGTGATCCGGACGCGCCCGCGACCGGGCCGATCGCGCAGCACCAGGGCGAGCTCGACGCGGAGTCGAGTGCCGGTCTCGAACGGCTGGCCGCCGCGCACGGCGTGTCCCTGTTCCATGTGCTGCTCGCGGCGTACGTGCGCTGCCTGGCGCGGTGGACGGGGCGCCGGGACGTCGCCGTGAACGTGGCGAGGGCCGGGCGTGACGACCGCTTCGACGGGGTGGAGCGGCTGGTCGGCCCGCTCGCCGACACCCTTCCGCTGCTGTGCGAGGTGGCGGGCGGGGAGCCGGTCCTGGCGCTGGCGGAGCGGTTGCGCGAGCTGTGGCTGGAGACCGAGCGGCATGCCGGGGTGAGCAGCCTGGACCTGGCCGCGCTGCTGCCCAGTGCCGGTGCCGGTCCCCGCACGGTGAGCCCCGCGGGTTTCAGCTTCGCCCGCTTCCCGGCCGCGCCGGCCACCGGCTGCCCCGTGGAGGTGCGGGCGACAGCGGCCGGAACCGGGTCGGCCACGACCCGGCTGTCGCTGCTGTGCTGGGCGGACGGTCCGGTGCTGCGCATGTCGTGGAACTTCCCGGCCCCGCTGTTCGAGCGGGCGACCGTGGCGCGTCTGGACGGCGAGTTCCGCGCGGAGCTGGCGGACGTCCTGCGCACGCCCGCCGAACCGGCACCGTCCCCGCGAACCGGCGGTGACGTTCCCCTGGTCGCCCGGCTGCTCGAACGGTTCCGTACGCACTCCGGCGCGATCGCCGTCGAGGCCGGGGAGGCGTCCCTCACCTATGGGGCGCTCGACCGTGCCTCCGCCGCCCTCGCGGCGCGGCTGCGCGCGCACGGCGTGCGCCCGGGTGACCTGGTCGGGCTGCTCACCGAGCCCGGTGCGGACACCGTGGTGGGGGTGGTGGGCGTGCTGCGGGCCGGGGCAGGCTGGGTCCCGCTGGATCCGGAGCATCCCCGGGCGCGGCTCACCGATCAGCTGACCCGTACGGGCGCCGCCACGGTGGTGCACCACTCCCCCACCCGGCACCTCGCCGACGGGCTGAGCGGCGTACGGGCGGTGGCGGCCGACGATCCGTCGGACCACACCGGTCCGCCCGCCGCCGCCGTGCCCCACGACCCGGAGGCGATCGCGTACGTCATCTTCACCTCGGGGTCGACGGGGCGCCCGAAGGCGGTTCCGGTCACCCACCGGGCGATGGAGAACTATCTCGGCTGGGCCGTGGACACCTTCGGTTACGGTGCCGACGACCGGCTCGCGCAGACCGCGTCGCCGTGCTTCGACGCCTCGGTGCGCCAGTTGCTCGCTCCGCTGATGGTCGGCGGGACGGTGGTGACCGTGCCGCGGCACCTGCTGCGGGACCCCGAGCTGTTGCTGGCACACGTGGAGCGGGCGCGGGTGACCGTGTGGAGTTCCGTTCCGACGCTGTGGGAGCAGTTGCTGTCCGCCGCCGAGGCGCGGGCGGCGCGAGGCGTGGATCCGGTGGATCTGTCGGCGCTGCGCTGGGTGCACGTCGGGGGTGAGGCGCTGCCGGTGGAGCACGTACGCCGCTGGTTCGACCTGTTCGGTGGCGGCGCCCGCGTCGCGAACCTCTACGGGCCGACCGAGACCACCGTCAACGCCGCCTGTCACATCGTCGAGTCCCGTCCCGGGGACGACGTACGGCAGGTGCCGATCGGGCGGCCGGCGGCCGGTGCCCTGCTGGAGGTGGTCGGTGCCGACGGTGCGGTGTGCGGGGTGGGCGAGACCGGGGAACTGCTCATCGCGGGCCCCGGTCTGACACCCGGCTACCTGGGCGAACCGGAGCTGAACGCACGGGCGTTCACGCTGCGCGCGGGACGGCGCTGGTACCGCAGCGGGGACCGGGTGCGCCGGTCGGCGGACGGCGTCCTGGAGTTCCTGGGCCGAGTCGACGACCAGGTGAAGATCCGCGGAAACCGGGTGGAGCCGGGAGAGGTCGAGGCGGCGCTCCAGAGCTGTCCCGGTGTCGCGCGGGCCGTGGTGCTCGCGCACGAGGGGCGGCTGCTCGCCTTCGTCACCACCCTGGTCGGATCCGGGCGGCCCGGCGCCGGTGAGGTGCGCCGGCGGCTGGCCGAGCTGCTGCCGTCGTACATGGTCCCGGCGCGGATCACGTTCGTCGACGAACTGCCGCTGACCGGGACCGGCAAGGTCGACCGGTCGGCGCTGCCGACGGCGGACGCCGGTGTCGCCCCCGGCGCTCCGGTCACGGCGTCCGGTGACGGGAGGACTGCCCCGGCCACGGGGACCGAACGGCGGCTGGCGGCGATCTGGCGCGATGCGCTGGGGGTGGCCTCCGTGTGCCGGGAGGACGACTTCTTCGAGCTGGGCGGCGACTCGCTGCTCGTGCTCCAGGTGTTCGCCCGGCTCGCGGACGGGGCGGGGCCGCTGCCCCGGCCGACGGTGATCTACCGTCATCGCACCCTCGCCGCGCTCGCGGAGGCCGTGGACGCCGCCGTCGCGCAGGACTCCACGGTCACGGCCGCCCCGCCCGCTCCGGACGGGGACGGGGACCCGGGCCCATTCCCCGTCACCCCCGGCCAGCGCGGATTCCTCCTCGCCGAGGCGCTGTCGCCGGGCGGTGGAACGTGGCTGGCGCGGCTCCGGCTGTCCGGGGCGCTGGACCCCGGGCTGTTCCAGCGGGCGGTGGATCTGCTGGTGGAGCGCCACGGCATGCTGCGTACCGTCTTCCCCGCCGGTGCCCGGCCGCCCGTTCAGCAGGAGTTGCCCCGGTCGCTGCGTCTGCCGGTCGACTTCGAGTCGGTCGCCGGTCCGGCCGAGGTGGACGAGCGTGCCGCGACCGAGGCGGAGCGGCGGCTGGAGCCCTGGGCCTGGCCGCTGCTGCGGCTGCGGGTGCTCACCCTGGACCCGCGCGAGCACGTCCTGCTGGTGCACGCGCACCATCTCATCGGCGACGGATACAGTTCGGCGCTGCTGATACGCGAACTCACGGAGACGTACGACCGGTTGGCCGCCGGTGCCGATCCCGGGCCGCCCGCGCCACGGAGCGGGTTCCGGGATCACGCGCCGGCGCTGTCCCGGTCCGCCTCCGGGGTCGGGAGCGGCGACGACACGCCGGCCGCGGTGGAGCGCCGGGCCCGGGCGGCACGGCTGAGCGCCCCGTACCGGCCGCCGGTGCTGCGGACCGGCGCGGAGGGCGGGTTCGGGTCGGTGGAGTTCACGCTCGACGCGGATCTGACGGCCGCCCTGCGCACGGTCGCCGCGTCGGCGGGGGCGACGCTGTACGCGCCGCTGCTGACCGCCTACTACCAGGAGTTGGCGACGGTGACGGGCCTGCCCGATCCGGTCGTGGGCCTGGCGGTGAGCGGACGCGACCGTGCGCTGCCCGACGCGCACCGGGTCTTCGGGCCGTTCGCCACCGCCGTACCGGTGCGGCCGGCCGGTGCGGCCGACGAGCCCCTCACCGACGGGGACTTCACGGACGCCCTGCGCCGGATCGCGGCGGAGGCGGAGGAGGCGCGCACCCACGAGGACGTGGTGCCCCGGTACGCCGACGGTCTGCCCATGACGTCGCAGTTCTTCTTCACCTACCTCGACTTCGCGGCGCTGGCCCCGCGGGGCGACGGCGCGCTGCGGGTGTCGTGGGAGGCGGGGGACAGCATGTTCCTGCCGCCGTCGTCCGCTACGGACCTGTTCATGGCGGTGCGGCCCGCGGATGAGGGGCTGCGGGTCACGGTCCGTGGCGCGGCCGCCGCGTTCTCGCCGGCCGCGCTCGACGGCTTCGCCCGCGCGGTGCGCGGCCGGCTGGAGCGGGCCGTCGAGGGCCGCCGGGTCCTCCCGGTGCCCTCCCCGGGGAGGAGGCGGGAGACGATGGACGCGGCCCTCGTCGGCTATCTGCCCGCGCCGGAGCATCTCGCACGGCTCGCGGGGATGCCCGAGGGGGCGCTGCCCCGGAACGAGGTGCGCGAGACGCTGTTCCCCGACGGCCGTCCGCGGCTGCTGGAGACGGTGCGGACGCCGCTGGGCCGGTCCGGATTCGTGTGCGTGCCGCTCTTCGCCGACGAACTCGGCCGGGACACCGGTCTGGTGGACCACACCGCTCGCGCGGTGTCGCTGGCCGCTTCGCTGGGCGCGCGCTGTGTGTCCCTCGCCGGGATGATCCCCTCGCTCACCGGGTACGGCTTCGACGTGCTGCGGCACCAGCGGTACGCGACGACGGTGACGACGGGTCACGCGGCGACGGTGGTGTCGGTGGTCAGGACCGTGCACGCGGCGCTCGCCGCCACCGGCCGGGATCTCGCGGATCTGGAGGTGGCGTTCGCCGGGCTCGGGTCGATCGGCGCGTCGTCACTCGAGCTGCTGCTGTCGCTGGCCGCCCGTCCGCCACGGCGTCTGCTGCTGTGCGATGTGCGCGGCAGCCGGCCACGGCTGACGGAACTCGGGCGTCGGCTGCGGGAGCGCGGGCTGGCCGGCGAGGTGGAGATCGCCGAGGCGCGGCGGATGCTGCCGGACGCCGTCCACTCCGCGGATCTGCTGGTGACGGCGGTGAGCGGGGCGACGGCGGTGCTCGACGTCGACCGGCTGCGGACCGGTGCCGTCGTGGTCGACGATTCCTTCCCGCACTGCTTCGACACCGGGCGGGCCCTCGCCCGGATGCGGGAACGGAACGACGTCCTGGTCCTGGGCGGCGGGCTGCTGCATGTCGGCCGGACCGGCCGGGAGGCCGCCGCCGGCCTCCCGGCAGCGGCGGCGGCCGCTCATCTCGCCCAGCCCTGGATCGACGGGACCCTGGCCTCCTGCCGTACCGAGTCCCTGCTGCGCGCCGCGGACGACCGACTGCCGCTGGTGCACGGCCTGGTGGACGCGGCGGTGGCACGGGCGTACTGGGACGCCATGGAGGCGGCCGGGGTCACGGCGGCGCCGCTGCACCTGCTCGGTCACACCGTGGGCCCGGCGAGGGGCGCCGGTCTGCCCCCGTCGTCGTCAGACGCCGAACTCCGTCGGTGAGAGGTTGAGGGCCGAGCAGGCTTCGCGAATGGCGTACTGCTCGGCCGGCTCGAAGCTGCCGTCCGCGCCGGCGACGACCATGCCGGTCTGCACGACGGCCCGGGCCTCGACCGGCTTCTTCGCCGCCTTGGCGATGTCCTCCAGGGCTCGCGCCTTACCCAGTTCGAAGTTGGCCGTGAGCCGGTCCACGTGCTCGTTGAACCGCTTGCGGAGCTGGTCCGGCGGGAAGTTCTGCAGCACCTCGTTGGAGACGATCAGTTCCTCCACGCGCTGCCGCTCGGCCGGGTCGACACGTCCGTCGGCCGCGGCGACGAGCGCGCACATCGCCATGCTGGCGTCCCGGTAGGCGCCGCTCTTGAGCTCCGTCTTGGCCGAGGCGAGCTGGGACTTGAACAGCCCCATCAGCTGGGCCTTGGAGCCGCCCGAGGAGGAGCCGTGTCCCTGCTGGTGCGCGCCGCCGCCTCCCGTCCGCGCGCCCTGGGACTGCTGGAGAGTCCTGGCCTGTTCCTTGAGCCGGTCCCACATCGCCACTTGGTGCCACCTCTTCTGTCGCTGTACGGTCCGTCCGGTCAAACGGACGCGGCCGCAGCCATGTTCCCGCACGGCAAAAGAAAGGCAAAATCCAGCCGGTAGCAGCGGCTGAACGGATCACAGGTTTAGCCACCCTCGGTACGGGTGAGGCGGCTGGGATGTCGTCGTCGCCCCACCTCCCCGCCGCCGCATCCCGTACCGGACGTCTCGTCGCGTCACGCTTGGACGGCGCGTCCGGCGCGAAAGGGACGGAGCGGGAGGCGCCCGCCGCAGGGGACGACACGTCGCGGCGGGCGCCACAACGCGACGCGTTCTTCGACAACGCCAAGTACCTGGCGATCGTGCTGGTCGCGGTGGGGCACGCCTGGGAACCGCTGCGTGACGGCAGCCGGGCCGTCAGCGCGCTGTACATGTTCGTCTACGCGTTCCACATGCCCGCGTTCATCGTGGTCGCCGGGTACCACTCGCGGGGTTTCGACGGCAGTCCGGCGCGCGTCAAGCGGCTGGTCACCGGCGTCGTACTGCCGTACGTGGTGTTCGAGACGGCGTACACCCTCTTCACCCGCTGGACCGACGGTGTGCCCGACCGTCCGGTCACGCTGCTGGAGCCGCTGTATCTGACCTGGTTCCTGGCCGCGTTGTTCGTGTGGCGGCTCACCACGCCGCTGTGGAAGCTCGTACGGTGGCCCGTTCCCCTCGCCCTCGTCGTCGCGATGCTGGCGACGGTGTCCCCTTCCCTCGGCGAGGACCTGGACGTGCAGCGCATGCTCCAGTTCCTGCCGTACTTCGTGCTCGGTCTCGTCCTGCGGCCCGAGCACTTCCGGATGGTGCGACGGCGCCGGGTGCGGATCCTGGCCGTACCGGTCTTCGCCGTGGCGCTGGTCACGGCCTACTGGGCGGTCCCCCGGGTGTCGTCCGCCTGGCTCTACCACCGGGACAGCGCGCAGGAGTTGTCCGCGCCCGCCTGGTACGGCCCCGCCATGACCCTGCTGCTGTTCGGCTGTTCGCTCCTGCTCGTCGCCTGCTTCCTGGCCTGGGTGCCGGGGCGGCGCACCTGGTTCACGGCCCTGGGAGCGGCCACCCTGTACGGCTATCTCCTGCACGGTTTCGTCGCGCAGGTCAGCAAGTACTGGGGCTGGTACGACCCGGACTGGCTGTACCGGCCGCTCGGCCAGATCACCGTCACCCTGGTCGCCGCCGTGATCGTGACGGCTCTGTGCACACCGCCCGTACGACGTGTCTTCCGCTGGGCGGTGGAGCCGAGGACGGACTGGGCGTTCAAGCGCTGACCGGGGCGGAGCCGGCGGTCAGCGGGCGGGGTCGCCGCCCCGCCGTTCGTGCCGGAGCGCCGCGCCCGTGGCGACGGCGCCGAGGCCCTCCCAGACCCCGACGCCGATGAACGCCTCCGGTGCCCGTCCGCCGATCACGGCGACCGTGAAGACGGTGCAGGTCAGCAGCCTGAACGGCACCGTCCAGCGGAAGAAGGCCCGCCAGTCGGCGAGGGCGGCCAGCACGTAGTAGACGCCCATGTTGAGCGCCGCCATCGACGACGCCGTCACGAAGGCCGATGTGTGGTCACCGCTCCCCCGCTCGCCGGGTGTGGCCAGGCCCAGCAGCGACAGCTGCGCGGCCGGCGAGACCAGGCCCACCGCGCCGAGGATGGCGGCGAGCACGCCGAACACGGCCATGGTCCAGCCCGAGAGCGAGCGGGGACGTCTCACGGGTTCAGCCCACCGTCCACTTCTGGTTGGCGCCACCCGTGCAGGTCCAGATCTGCAGCCGGGTGCCGTTGGCGGAGTTGTTGCCGGTCACGTCCAGGCACTTGTCGGCCTGGGGGTTGACGATGTCGCGGGCGGCGGTGACGACCCATCTCTGGGCGGCGGTGCCGTTGCAGTCCCACAACTGTACGGGGGTGCCATCGGCCGTACCGCCCGAGGCGACGTCCAGACACTTGCCGAGCGCTCGGATCGTGCCGTCGGAGCCCACGGTCCAGTTCTGGGCGGCGGTGCCGTTGCAGTCGTAGAGCTGTACGGGCGTGCCGTTGGCGGTGTTGGCCCCCGCGACGTCGACGCACTTGCCGGCCAGGCCGCGGATCGCGCCGCCGGTCGAGGAGTCGCTCGTCGTCACCGACACGTGGTCCACGACGAGTTGCTGCGGGAAGACGGTGGAGCCGTCCGGGTCGCCCGGCCAGTAGCCGCCCACCGCGAGGTTGAGGATCAGGAAGTACGGTTTGTTGAACACCCACTGCTTTCCGCCGAGGTCGGCGGGGGTGCGTCGCTGGTAGACGTTCCCGTCCACGGACCAGGTGATCGAGTCCGGTGCCCAGTCGACGGCGAAGGTGTGGAAGGCGTCCGCGAAGGCCTGGCCGCCCGGCAGCGTGTAGCCGGCGCCGATGCCGCCCGAGCCGGAGTAGCCGGGGCCGTGGATGGTGCCGTGCACCGTGGAGGGTTCGAAGCCGACGTTCTCCATGATGTCGATCTCGCCCGAGTCCGGCCAGTTGACGGGTGTGCCGAGCATCCAGAACGCGGGCCACATGCCCTGCCCGCGCGGGATCTTCATCCGTGCCTCGACGTGCCCGTACTGGGCGGTGAACTTGCCGGAGGTGTTGAGCCGGGCCGAGGTGTACTGGCAGGTGCCGTACCAGCACTGGTAGTTGGCCGGGTTTTCCTTGCGGGCCGTGATCACCAGATGGCCCTGGCCGTCGAGGGCGGCGTTCTTGTTGCCGGACGTGTAGTACTGCCGCTCGTGGTTGTTGACGTTGTCGCCGGTCTCGATCTGCCACTTCGAGGAGTCGACGGCGGCGCCGGCGGGCCCGTCGAAGGTGTCCGAGAACGTCACGGCCGCCGCGGCGGTGGTGTCCGCCGGTTCCGCCCGCGCGGTGCCGACGGCACCGGACGCGACCAGGGCGGCGGACACGGCGGCGATCAGCCATCTGCGGAGTCTGCGCGGAGAGGACATGGCTCTCCCTTCCGTACGGCGACCCGGGTGTGCGGGTGCGCCGACCGAGGTTGTGGGGGTGAATGTGCAACCACTTGATTTAAGAAGTGAGATAAGAGGGCGTCAAGACCCTGGTACGGACCAGGAGTTGCCGGTGTGACGCCCGGGTCCGACCCGGGCGTCCGTTCACGCCGTTGTGCCCCAGGAGGTCCGGTGTGCGCAGCCGGGGTCGTGCTCGGTCGCGCACGACGTCCACCAGCGTTCGCAGCACGCCGCCTCCACCTCGGCCTGCGCGAGCGCGGCGGCCGCCGCGTCGCGCCACGCCGCCCGGCGTCCCTCGCGTTCCCGCAGGACGGCGACCGCGCGCCGTTCGTCGGCGATGACGGTCTCGCGGACGACACCGATCACGGGGGTGAGGGAGGCGACGGCCAGGGCGAGGGTGGTCCAGGCGGGGACCGTGCCCCAGGTGCGTACGGCGCAGAAGGAGAGCCAGAGGGCGACGGCGATGTACATGGCGGTGAGAGTGCGACTGCACCTGCTCATGGCTGGTTCCCCTTCGCGGTCCGTCCGATGGACTTCTGATGCCCCGGATGCGCCCGGGCATGACAGGGCGCCGGACCAGAGGGTCGAAAGGGTGCGCTACATTTTGCTCGCCCTTGACCGCGATCATTCACGATCCCCAACGCTACGGAGCCGGCAACCCCATGAGCGACATCGTCAACGGACTCGGCCGGGCCACCGCCTACGGCGCCCTCGGACTGGTCCTGCTGGTCCTCGGCATCTTCCTGGTCGACGTCCTGTTGCCCGGCAAGCTGGGCCGGCAGATCTGGCAGGAGCGCAACCGCAACGCCGCGGTGGTGCTCAGTTCCGCGCTGCTCGGCATCGGCGGGATCGTGTTCACGTCGATCTGGACGACGTACGAGGACTTCGGCAAGGGCCTGGCGTCGACCGCGGCGTTCGGTGTGCTGGGGCTGGTGATGATGGCCGTGGCGTTCCTGGTGGTGGATGTCATCACCCCGGGGCGCCTGGGTGCCACGCTGGTCGAGCCCGAACCCCACCCGGCGGTCTGGGTGACGGCGTCCTGCAATCTCGCGGTGTCGGCCATCATCTCGGCGTCCATCGCCTGACATCCGCGCCCCGGACTGCCCGGCCCCCGCGTCGTACGACGCGGGGGCCGGGCAGTGCCGTTCAGGAACCGGTGCGGGTGAGCGTGTGCGGTGCCGTCGACGAACTGCCGGTCGCGGTGAAGCCGAAGGCGGTCGTGCCGCCCGGTGCGAGGGCGCCGTTCCACTCGGCGTCGCGCACCGTGACCGCTCCGCCGGTCCCGGTGTTCCGGCCGTTCCAGACGCTGCTGATGGACTGGCCCGACGCGAGCGTCATGCCGACGGTCCAGCCGGCGAGGGCGTCACCGCCGTAGTTGCGTACGGTCACCTCGCCCTGGAAGCCGCCGGACCAGCTGTTGACCGTACGGTAGGTGGCGGTGCAGCCGTCGCCCGGCGTACCGGGGCCGCCGCCGGTGTCACCTCCCGTGTCACCGCCGGTGCCGCCTCCGGCGCCCTCCCGAAAGCCCTATACGCGCGGCTATCTGCCAGGACGAGGAGATCCTCGCCCCGAAACACCACGTCCCAACGCTCCAATGGGGGAGAAACTTTCTCCCTGATTGCGATCCACGCCTGCCGCCACTGGGCCGAGGCACCAGAACCAGTCAGGCCACGCGGGCCCCGCCCCGAGGCGGGCGCACCGGCTCCGGCTGGACGCGCGGTGCGGCCTGAACGCGGGCCGCCGTGCGGACGCGGTACGTCGTGCGGTTGGGGTCGATCACGGGGTCGCCGAGTGTGATGCGGCCGGCCTCGTGCAGGGCGTCGCAGTCGGGGGTGGGCAGGGCGGCGTAGCAACCGCCCGTGCCGGTGGTGGAGTCGAGCGGGCGCCAGTAGCTGTACCGGCGGCGGCCGCCCGCGTACACCGTGACGTAGGTGGGGGTGCGCGGGTCGGCGATGATGCGCAGCACCTCGGCGGCGGTGCCCGACGGCCGGGCGGACGCGACCGGGCCGGGGCCCGTCCGGGTGCGTCGGCCGGGTGGGGTCGGCAGTGCGACGAGGTTCGGGGTGCGGTCGACGGTGGCGAGCATCAGCAGGACCTTTCCGGAGCCGGGACACGAGACCGTCTACCCAGCGCGGCGCCGGAGTTGATCTCCTTTTCCGATCATTGTGCAACCTCGCACCGACAACGCCGAGGCGGCGCGCCCCGAAGCACGTCCGGGCCGGCCCCCGCGGGCCGGCCCGGATCAGCGGAACGAGGAGATCAGACGAGGTCGAACCGGTCGAGGTTCATGACCTTGTCCCACGCCTTGACGAAGTCCCGCACGAACTTCTCCTTCGCGTCGTCGCTCGCGTAGACCTCGGCGAGCGCGCGCAGTTCGGAGTTCGATCCGAACACGAGGTCGGCGCGGGTGCCGGTCCACTTGACCTCGCCGGTGGCCGCGTCGCGGCCCTCGAACGTGGTCTGGTCCTCCGACGTCGACTTCCACGCCGTGCCCAGGTCGAGCAGGTTGACGAAGAAGTCGTTGGTCAGGGTGCCGGGGGCCGTGGTGAACACGCCGTGCGACGTCTGCTGGTGGTTCGCGCCCAGCACCCGCAGGCCGCCCACGAGGACGGTCATCTCGGGGGCGCTCAGCGTCAGCAGGTTGGCCTTGTCCAGCAGCAGGAACTCGGCCGGCAGGCGGTTGCCCTTGCCGAGGTAGTTGCGGAAGCCGTCGGCGGTCGGCTCCAGCGCGGCGAACGACTCCGCGTCGGTCTGCTCCTGCGACGCGTCCACGCGGCCCGGCGTGAACGGGACCTCGATGTCGACGCCGCCGTCCTTGGCGGCCTTCTCGACACCCGCGACACCGGCCAGCACGATCAGGTCGGCGAGCGAGACCCGCTTGCCGCCGGTCTGGGCGGCGTTGAAGGACTCCTGGATGCCCTCCAGGGTGCGCAGCACCGTCGCGAGCCGGCCGGGGTCGTTGGCCTCCCAGTCGCGCTGCGGCTCCAGGCGGATGCGCGCGCCGTTGGCGCCGCCGCGCTTGTCGCTGCCGCGGAAGGAGGAGGCCGAGGCCCACGCCGTCGACACCAGGTCGGACACCGTGAGGCCCGAGGCGAGGACCTGCTCCTTCAGGCCGGCGATGTCCGCCGCGTCGACCAGGTCGTACGTCCGCTCCGGCAGCGGGTCCTGCCACAGCAGCGTCTCCTCGGGGACCTCCGGGCCGAGGTACAGCGACTTGGGGCCCATGTCGCGGTGGGTCAGCTTGTACCAGGCGCGGGCGAAGGCGTCCGCGAACTCGTCCGGGTTCTCCAGGAAGCGCCGCGAGATAGGGCCGTAGACCGGGTCGAAGCGGAGCGCGAGGTCCGTGGTGAGCATCGTCGGCTGGTGGCTCTTCGACGGGTCGTGGGCGTCGGGCACGGTGCCGGCGCCGGCGCCGTCCTTCGGCCGCCACTGGTTGGCGCCGGCGGGGCTCTTGAACAGCTCCCACTCGTAGCCGAAGAGGATCTCGAAGAAGCTGTTGTCCCAGGTGGTCGGCGTGTTGGTCCACGTCACCTCGAGACCGCTGGTGATCGTGTCGCCGCCCTTGCCGGTGCCGAAGGTGTTCCTCCAGCCCAGGCCCTGCTCCTCGAACGAGGCGGCCTCGGGGTCGGGGCCGACGTGGTCGGCCGGGCCCGCGCCGTGGGTCTTGCCGAAGGTGTGGCCGCCCGCGATCAGGGCGACCGTCTCCTCGTCGTTCATCGCCATCCGGCGGAACGTCTCGCGGATGTCGCGGGCGGAGGCGATCGGGTCCGGGTTGCCGTTGGGGCCCTCCGGGTTGACGTAGATGAGGCCCATCTGGACCGCGCCGAGCGGGTTCTCCAGCTCCCGGTCACCGGTGTAGCGCTCGTCGCCGAGCCAGGTGGACTCGGGGCCCCAGTAGACGTCCTCCTCCGGCTCCCAGACGTCCGCGCGGCCGCCGGCGAAGCCGAAGGTCTTGAAGCCCATCGACTCCAGGGCGACGTTGCCGGAGAGGATCAGCAGGTCGGCCCACGACAGGCTCTTGCCGTACTTCTTCTTCACCGGCCAGAGCAGGCGGCGGGCCTTGTCGAGGTTCGCGTTGTCGGGCCAGCTGTTGAGCGGCGCGAAGCGCTGCTGCCCGGCCCCGGCGCCGCCGCGGCCGTCGCTGATGCGGTAGGTGCCGGCGCTGTGCCAGGCCATCCGGATGATGAGCGGGCCGTAGTGGCCGAAGTCGGCGGGCCACCAGTCCTGCGAGGTGGTGAGGACCTCGGCGATGTCCCGCTTCACCGCCGGGAGGTCGAGGGACTGGAACGCCTCGGCGTAGTCGAAGTCGTCGCCGAGCGGGTTCGCCACGGCCGGGTTCTTGGCGAGGATCTTCAGGTTGAGGCGCTCGGGCCACCACTGGCGGTTTCCACCGCCCTGCGTGGGGTGCGGGGCACGCCCGTGCGCGACCGGGCAGCCACCTGCCTCCTCCGCCTTGGGTTCGGTGACGATCGCGTCGTGGTTCTCGGTCATGGGGGTCCTTCCGGGCGAAACGGTTCGCGCAGTTCAGGTACTGCGGGAGGTGGAACAGTCGGGGCACAGGCCCCAGTAGATGACCTCGGCCTCGTCGATCACGAAACCGTGACCGTCGGGCGCGGCCAGACAGGGCGCGTCGCCGACCGCGCAGTCGACGTCGGTGACGGCACCGCAGGAACGGCACACCAGGTGGTGGTGGTTGTCCCCGACCCGGCCCTCGTAGCGGGCGGGGCTGCCGGCCGGTTCGATCCGGCGTACGAGCCCCGCCTCGGTGAGTGCGTTGAGCGCCTCGTAGACCGCTTGGAGGGAGACATGTCCTATGCGCCGGCGCACTTCGGAGGCGAGGGCCTCGACTCCGAGGTGGCCGCCCTGGCGGACGGTGTCGAGGAGGGCGACGCGCGCGGCCGTCGCACGGAGGCCGGCACCGCGGAGCTCCTCGGCGCTGGTCGGCGGCCGGGATGCGGTCATGGGGGGAGCCTATGACTCCAGACGCGAATAATTCCAGAGAACGAACGGGTCCAGTCTTGGGTCGCGTCCGGTAACTGCGGGTGGCTCCCGAGTTGCGTCCCGCGTTCAGGCCCCGCGTACGGGCACGTCAAGGCCCGGGCCCGCCCGCGCCGTCAGGGCGGGGCGCGCCGTATCCCGGCCGGTTCAGGCGACGACGGGCTCCAGGATGACGCAGCACCGGCCCGGTTCCGGCGACAGACGGGCCTCGAAGCGCGTGTCGCCGAGTCCTTCGAGGACTCCGCGCATCAGGTGCAGGTTCATGCCGCACACCGTCCGGGTGTGCTCGCGGGCCAGCGCGTGGAAGGGGCAGTTGCCCAGGACGACGGACTCGTCCTCGCGGCGCGGCTCGAAGCCGTACCGCTCCAGCAGGCCCACGACCTCCCGCCCGTCGCCGTCCGCGCCCATCCGGACGCCCTGCTCCCGCGCCCTGCGGTCCAGCACGTCGCGCACGGGTTCACCGGTGGCGCCGGACTCCTCCACGGCCTGGGCGAGCAGCCGGCCGGCGAGCTCGTAGCGGCGGTCCGGGAGGCTGACGCTGATCTGCTCGGCGGAGCGGCGGTAGAGCTTCGCCGGACGGCCGGCGCCCGGTCCGGTGCGTCCGCTGCGGCGCACGTGGAGGACTTCGAGCAGGTGCTCGGCGGCCAGCCGGTCCAGGTGGAACGCCGCGGTCTGCCGCGCCAGCCCCAGGGCCTGGGCCGCCTCGTCCCGGCCGACCGGGTGCCGCCGGCCCACGACGTAGTCGTACAGCCTCCGGCGGGTGGGCTCGTCCAGGGCGGCGATGGCGGAGACGTCCTTGTCGCGTACTTCTTCCGTGTCGTCCACGAACACCAGTGTAAAAGCAACAGCCATTGACTAAAGAGAGGAAGCGCGCTTCTATCGACAATAGAAGTTGTCGATAGAAGAAGGGTGCAGGTCATGACCTCCACAACCACGGGCGGCACCTCGGTCGCGCCGCGACGGGCCGCGCTCGCCGACCCCGGCTACCAGGCGTTCGTCATCCTGCGCACGGGCTTCACCGTGGCGCCGATCCTGTTCGGACTGGACAAGTTCGCCAACCTCCTCGTCGACTGGCCGGCCTATCTCGCGCCGTGGATCGACGACGTCGTCCCGGGCAGCGCCCAGGCGGCCATGTACGCGGTGGGGGTGATCGAGATCGTGGCCGGCGTCGTCGTGGGTGTCGCGCCGCGCTTCGGGGGCTGGCTGGTCGCCGGCTGGCTCGCGGGCATCATCGTCAACCTGCTCACGATCCCCGGCCACTACGACGTCGCCCTGCGCGACTTCGGGCTGCTGCTCGGCGCGGTGGCGCTCGCCCGGCTGGCGCAGCGGTACCACGGTTCCCGGACCTGACGGGCGGTCAGTACAGCAGGCGCAGCGCTCCGGGCAGCACCTTGACCGTGACGGGGAGGGCGGCGTCGACCTCGCCGTCGGCGCCGTAGGGGACGTCGCGGTCGGCCGCGATGCGGATCTCGCCGCCCCGCAGGATCCGCACCTGGGGCCGGTGGACGTGGGCGCCGGTCCTGAGTTCGTTCATCAGGGCGAAGAACAGCCTCCGTGGCGCCTCCCGGATCAGGACGACGTCCAGCAGGCCGTCGTCGACGCGGGCGTCGGGGGCGATCAGGCGGCCGGATCCGTAGTAGCCGGAGTTGGCCGCCACCACCGTGTACCCGGTGTGGGTGTGCTCCTCGCCGTCGACGGTGACGCGGTAGCGGGCCGGCCGCCAGGTCGTGACGGCCCGCAGGCCGCCCGCGTAGTAGGACGCGGAGCCGCGCAGCAACCGCGACCGGTTGGCGTGCCGGTTGGCGAGGGCGTCCACCCCCGCGTAGACGCTGCCGAGGACGACGGTGCGGTCGTGGACGGCCGAGCGGACCTCGATGGTGTCCACCGGACGCGGTTCGCCGTGGAGCAGGATGCGGGCCAGGGCCGCGGGGTCCTCGGGCAGCCCGAGCGCGCGGGCGAAGTCGTTGCCGCGGCCCGCCGGGACGAGGCCGAGTGTCGCGCCGGTCCCGCTGAGGGCGCCGCCGACGCCGCCCGCGATGCCGTCCCCGCCGACGGCGAGGACGATCCGCCCCCGACTTCCGGCGTCGCGGGCCAGTTCGCGTGCGTGGGCCAGGCTGCGGCTGTACTCGGTCCGCAGGTCGGCCCCCTCCTCCCGCAGGTGCCGGGCCAGGGCGAGCAGCGCGGCCGCTCCGGCGGCCGCTCCGGCGGTGGGGTTGACGACGGCGGTGAACTGTCGCATCGGGGTGCCTCCGGGCGGGCCGACGGGTTTGGGGACGGGCGGTCAGGGGTTCCGGGTCAGTCGGCGGGCAGCAGGACTCCGGGGTTGAGCAGCCCCGCCGGGTCGAGTCGCCGCTTCACGGCGCGCAGGGCGTCGACACCGAGCGGGCCGGCCTCGCGGACGTACCAGTCCCGGTGGTCGGTGCCGACCCCGTGGTGGTGGCTGATGGTGCCGCCGGCGGTGAGGATCGCCTCGTTGGCGGCGTGCTTGGCGCGGGTCCAGTGCGCCACCGGGTCCTCGCCCTGGGCCGAGACGACGGTGAAGTAGAGGGAGGCGCCGTTCTCGTAGACGTGCGAGATGTGGCACATGACCAGGGGCGGGGTGCCGGCCCCGGTGAGGGTCCCGGTGAGCGCGTCACGGACGGAGGCGTACAGCCCGGGGACGCGGGACCAGAACGTCGCCGTCTCCAGCGTCTCCGCGAACGCCCCGGCGTCGAGGAGAGCGTCGCGCAGGTACGGGGCCGAGTAGCGGCCGTGCGCCCAGCGGCGGCCGGGCTCCTCGCCCAGGGGCGTGCCGCCGCAGTCGCGCAGCACGGCCGCGGCCCGTTCCCTGCGGTGGGCGGTGTCCTCGGCCGTGCCCTCGTATCCGGCGACGGCCGTGCAGCCGGCCGGCTGCGGGGTGCCGGAGCCGATCGCGTCGGGGTGCGCCAGGCCGATCAGCGTCTCGGTCTCGTCGGACAGGCGCAACACGGTCGGCCGCGGCCCGTCCTGGGCGAGCCGGCGCAGCGCCGTGGCCCCCTCCTCGAACGTCGGGAAGCTCCAGCCCTCGTACACGCGGGTCTGCGGGACGGGGCGGATCCGTACGGTCACCGAGGTGATGACGCCGAAAGCCCCCTCCGATCCGAGGACCAGCTGGCGCAGGTCGGGCCCGGCGGCGGAGCGCGGGGCGCGGCCGGTGTCGAGGGTGCCCTCGGGGGTGGCGAGGGTGAGGGACAGCACCATGTCGTCGAAGCGGCCGTAGCCGGCGGAGGCCTGGCCGCTGGAGCGGGTGGCGGCGAAGCCGCCGATGGTGGCCCACTCGTAGGACTGGGGGAAGTGGCCGAGGGTGAAGCCGTGTTCGGCGAGCAGCGCCTCGGCCCGCGGGGCGCGCAGCCCGGCTTGCAGGGTGGCGGTGCGGGAGACCGGGTCGAGGGCGAGCAAGCCGTCCATGCGCCGCAGGTCCAGGGCGACGAAGGCACCGCTCCGTGCGGGGGCGAGGCCGCCGACGACGGAGGTGCCGCCGCCGAACGGCACCAGCGGCAGGCCGTGTTCCGCGCACACCCGCAGCACGGCCAGCACCTCGTCGTGGTCGGCGGGAAGGAGTACGGCGGCCGGGACGGCGGCGACGTCGCCCTGCCGGATGCGCAGCAGGTCGGGGGTGGACTTGCCGCGGGTGTGCCGGACGCGCGTCTCGGCGTCGGTGCGCACCTGGGCCGCGTCACCCAGGGCGGCGGCCAGGGCGCGGTGCGCGGCGGGCGCCAGCGGGCTCTCCGGGACGGCCAGGTCCTCGAGGGCGACGGGGCCGGTCTCGCGCGGTCGCACGCCGAGCAGATCCCGCAACAGTCCGATCACCGTGTCGGGCAGCGGCGTCGCCTTGGCCGGGTCGCCCCAGCCGCTCCACAGCATGTCCATGGCTGTCGTCCTCACCGGTCGGTATGAGCGATGCCGTCGACCGACGGCCTCACGTGGCGTTACACTGTGACACATGACGCCTATTCGTCACAACGCTTCCGGCGGTTCGGACAACGACGCGGTGCTCGACGCGGTGCGGGACTGCGTCCTCGCCGTCGGTGTCCGCCGCACCACGCTCACCGACGTGGCCCGCCGCGCCGGGGTCTCCCGGATGACGCTGTACCGGAGGTGGCCCGATGTGCGGTCGCTGGTCGGCGATCTGATGACCCGGGAGTGGATCGGCGTGGCCACCGGGGCCATGCCGGAGCGCCGTCCGGGGCAGCCCACACGCGAGGTGCTCACCGAAGGGCTGGTCACGGGGGTGCGTGCGCTGCGCGCCCACCCGCTGTTCCGGAAGATCCTCGACGTGGACCCCGAACTGCTCCTGCCCTATGTGCTGGACCGGCGCGGGGCGAGCCAGGAGGCCCTGCTCGGGCTGCTGGCCGACGCCCTGCGCGAGGGGCACGCCGACGGCTCGGTGCGCGTGAGCCACCCCGAACGGCAGGCGCGTGCGGTCCTGCTGATCGTGCAGTCCTTCGCCCTGTCCCTGCGGACCATGGCCGACGAGGACGACGCCGAGCTCGCCGCCGAGGCCTTCCTCGGCGAGCTGCGCGGCATCCTGGAGAGGACCCTCACGCCATGAACTCCCCCGGCCCGGACCCCTCCTCGTCCCTGTCCGCCGCGCGGCGCGCGCGGGAACTGACCGACTCCGTGGGCGGCCCCGTCATCGACGTGCTGGTCGTCGGGCTCGGTGCCACGGGCGCCGGGGCGGCGCTGGACGCGGCGGCACGCGGGCTGAGCGTGGTCGCCGTCGACGCCCACGACCTGGCCTTCGGCACCTCCCGTTTCAGCAGCAAGCTCATCCACGGCGGGCTGCGCTATCTCGCCTCCGGGCGGCTCGGCGTGGCCCACGAGAGCGCGGTCGAACGCGGGGTGCTGATGGAGCGCACCGCGCCCCACCTGGTACAGGCCCAGCCGTTCGTGCTGCCCCTCACCCCACTGGTCCCGCGCGGTCAGGCCGCCCTGGCGCGGGCCGGTTTCCGGGCCGGTGACACGCTGCGGCTGGCCGCCCGCACGGCCAGGGCCACCCTGCCCCCGCCGCGCCGGCTCTCCGCCGTGGAGACCCTGCACCTCGCTCCCGTCCTGCGGCGCGACGGCCTGCGCGGCGGCCTGCTGTCCTGGGACGGCCGGCTCACCGACGACGCCCGTCTGGTGACCGCCCTCGCCCGCACGGCCGCCGCGCGCGGGGCACGGATCCTGACCCGGGTCCGGGCCCTGGAGCTCGGCCCGACGGGCGCCCGGGTCCGCGACGAACTCACCGGCGAGGAGGGCGAGATCCGCGCCCGCGCGGTGATCAACGCCTGCGGTGTCTGGGCGGGCGGACTCGTCGACGGCGTCCGCATACGGCCCTCCCGCGGCACCCACCTCGTGCTGCGCCCCGAGAGCCTCGGTCCGCTCACCGCGGGCCTGCACATCCCGATCCCCGGGGAGAGCAACCGCTTCGTCCTGGTCCTGCCCCAGGACGACGGCCGGGTCTACGTCGGCCTCACCGACGAACCCGTGGACGGCGACATCCCCGATGTCCCGCAGGCACCCGAGACCGACATCGGCTTCCTCCTCGACGTGCTGTGCTCCGTCCTGCACGCACCGGTCCACCGTGACGACGTGGTCGGCGCCTTCGCCGGGCTGCGGCCCCTGCTGGACACGACGGCGCACTCGGGCACGGAGCCCAGGACAGCCGATCTCTCACGGCGTCACGCGGTCCTCACCTCCTCCGAGGGTGTCGTCACCGTCGTCGGCGGCAAGCTCACCACCTACCGGCGCATGGCCGAGGACGCCGTCAACACCGCCGTACGCCTCCGCGGGCTGCCGGCGGGCCCGTCCCCCACCGCGTCGTCGCCCCTCGTGGGCGCCGCGCCGCCGCGCGTCCTCGCCGAACTGCCCGCGCCCCGCCGCCTCGTGAGGCGCTACGGCACCGAGGCGCCGGCCGTGCACGCGCTCGGCGCGCGGGACCCGCGGCTGGGCGAGCCGGTGCTGGCCGGATACCCGGTCACCGGCGCCGAGCTGCTCTGGGCCCTGCGCCACGAGGGAGCGCTCGACGAGGAGGACGTCCTCGACCGCCGCACCCGCATCGGCCTCGTCCCGGCCGACCGGGCGACGGCCCTGGACGCGGTCCGCGACATCCTGGACGGGGCCTTGTCACAGGGCGGTTGAAGGCTCATCGGCCGTACACGCCCACCTCGCGGAGCGAGTAGCCCCACTCGGTACCCCGGGCCAGGAACTGGACGCGGAGGTACCGGGCCGGTGCGGCGCTGAACGTGGCCGTGTCCAGGCCGCCGTCGCCCGAGGTCGTGGACCAGGCGGTGTGCCAGTTCGTACCGTCGGTGGAGAGGTCGACGCGGTACGACCTCCCGTACGCGCGTTCCCAGTCCAGGGTGACGCGCCCGACCCGGTGGGTGGCGCCGAGGTCGATCCGGAGCCACTGGTCGTCGCTCCAGTCACTGGCCCAGCGGGTGCCCCGGTCGCCGTCGACGGCACGGCCGGGCGCGTAGCTGGTGAACGGGTTCCACTCCGCCGAACTGGCCGTGGCGGCGGCGCCCTTGGCGAGGTCGACCGCGGGCCGGTGCCGCTCGGAGGCTCCCCAGGTGCCGAGGTAGGACTCGGCGCCCTTGAAGAGGTCGTCCACAACGTGCTGCCCGCCGACGCGCCGGATGTCCTCGATCCAGTCGGGGACGAGCCCGTAGTGCGCGGCCCCGTCGGTGTTCAGGTCCCAGGTGCGCTCGCCGGTCGTCTGCCGGTCGAGGACGGAGCCGCCGTCGGCACTGCGGAACGGATACGTGACGGGGTCGGGGGCGTCCGCGCCGCGCGGGGCCGGCCAGCCGCCGACGCCGTTCATGTCCGTGCCGTAGCCGTAGCCCACGCCGTACTTGTCGCGCAGCGCCTCGGTGCGGTCCGCCTCCGCGACGAAGCCCTCCGAGCCGTGCATGTACTGGGCGACGAACCCGCCGAGGCCGTAGACCCGTTCGGTCCAGTTCAGGTCCATCCAGCTGTGCGACGAGAGGACACCGGGGTACGCCTCGGCCTCGAAGATGTCGAGCACCCTGCCGGTGGCCTTGACGCTCATGTGGTCGATCTCGAGCATCATGTTGCGCTTCATCATGCCGCGCACGGCGTACTCGCCGAGTTCGGTGAGCCCGCGGACGTTGCACCGGGCGTCCTCGTCGTACGAGGGGACCGCGACGCCCGCGGGGAGCCTCTTCTCGGCCTCCGGCGCGGAGGCCAGGCCGATGGGGTTGTCGTGCTGGGGGCCGGTGCACCGCTCCGTCCGCCAGAAGGTGCCGGTGGACAGGAACTGCCCGACGTTGATGGCCGTACCGAGCGCGCCCTCGTCGAACCGCACGCCGCACAGCGCGTTGTCGAACTTGTGGCACAGGAACATGCTGCGCACGCCCAGCGCGTACAGCTCGTCCAGTCCCGCGTCGATGTCGGCCCTGTCGCACTGCGCGACGTCCAGGACCTGCTTGCAGCCGAACGGTTCGGAGGTCTCGACGCCGAGGACGACCGCGAGCTTGCCCTGCTCGACGACCTCGCGGGCCCGGGCGCTGTCGGTGACGATCCGGAACCAGCCCTTGCCCGGCCCGCCGTACATCCCGTCGATGTACGCCTGCATGTCGTACGTCAGTTTCGCCTGGAGCCGGATGGACGTCATCTCGTCGCAGTCGCGGTCCTTGAAGAAGTACACGGAGCAGATCACGCCGTTGGTGACGAGGTCGTTGACCAGCACCCGCTGCCCGCCGCGCCAGGCGCGCTCGATCCAGGCGTAGTAGTTCTGCTGGTGGGTCAGGGAGTCGTGCGCGGGCCAGTCCGCGAAGGTGGGCCAGCCGACCGGGTCGTGTCTGCCGTCACCGCCGTTGGTGATGAAGTCGAAGATGGCGAGCGAACCGTCGGGATAGTGCTCGGGGCAGTCCTTGAGCGCGTCGGCGATGCCCTTCGCGGAGAACGGCCTGCCGCAGATGAGCCGGCCGCCGAAGGCCTCGTTGGACATGATGTGGTTGTGCGCGTCGACGAACCCGCGTACGTCGCCGGCGGCGTCGGTGCCCTTGAAGGGCTCCCCGGTGACGTCGATCCCGGAGTCGGGCGTGGGCCGGGCGACCGGATCCCACCAGCCGCCGTCGGCGGCGGCACCGGGGGTGGGCCCGAGGGCCGCGGCCAGCACGAGGAGCAGCAACGACACGACGGCGACGTGCCGCCGTCCGCGAGAGGTGGCCATTACGCACGTCCCTCCGTCGACGGAGTTGTCATGAGCGCGCGGAACATGGCCCGAGAATCGCTACTGGCGCGTACGGCGTCAAGGGTTCCGGGAGGGGTGAAAACCGGCCCTAACGACCGGTGTCCCTCTCGTAGTGGAGGGAGATGGAGCGCAGGACGTCGGCGGAGGAGACGTCGGTGCGGCCCTCGTCGTGGATCTCGGCGAGCTGGACGAAGGCGAAGGTGAGCGCGGAGGTGATCTGCACGATGGCGGGACCCAGCTTCGCGGTGACGATCTCCGCCACCTCCCGCGCGCTCGCGTCGGCCGGCAGCTGGATGCGCGGCAGCATCTCCTCCAGGAGCTGGGCGACGGCCCCGTTCCCCGCCACGTCCGCGTCCGGGTCCGCACGGAGTCGCCGCCGCATCTCCAGGGCCTCGGTCAGGATCCCGACGCCCCGCTGCATGATCTCCCGCTGCTCCATGGGCCCAGCCTAGACACGGACTGGCCCGCCCGAACCGCTTCTGACTATCATCCTTTTCATATGTGAATGAGCGTTTTGTCCCTCGAGGGCGGCTGCCGGGCGCGGCCTCCTCGACCGAGTGAGTGATCCATGTCCCGCAGCGGCTCCACGGACGACGGCGACGAGCTTCTGATCAGGCTCGGGACGCTGACGGCTCAGGCACGCGCCCAGGCGGAGGTGCAGCGCTCCCGGGTCGAACTGGCCATCGCCCTCCAGCGCGGCATGCTGCCGAGGGGGCTGCCGGTCGCCGACGGTGTACAGCTGGCCGTGCGGTACTCGCCCGCCTACCAGGGACTCAATGTCGGGGGCGACTGGTACGACGCCTTCACCATGCCCGACGGCCGTATCGGCCTGTCGATCGGCGACGTGCAGGGACACAACATCGAGGCGGCCGCCTTCATGGGGCAGGTACGGGTCGGGCTGCGGGCTCTCGCCTCCGTCGACAGCGAACCGGGCGAGCTCCTCGCCCGTACCAATGAACTGCTGCTGTCCCTGAGCTCGGATCTCTTCGCCACCTGCACCTTCATGCGGCTCGACCCGGTCACCCGGCTGCTGGAGAGCGCCCGGGCCGGACATCTGCCGTGCGTGTGGGCCACCGCGGACGGCCGGTCCGGGGTGACCGAGGACGAGGGGGGTCCGCCGCTGGGGGTCCTGTCCGGGGCGGTCTATCCCGTCACCCGGTACAGGCTCGACACGGGCGGGGTGTTCGTGATGCTCACCGACGGGGTGGTGGAGGGACCGTCCATGCGCCTCGACGAGGGGCTGGAGCAAGTGGTGCGGCTGGCGGGCATCGCCGCGGTCGCGCGCATGGACACCCACGCGCTCGCGGCCGCCGTGATCAAACAGGCGGAGCGGGTGGGGCACGACGACGACGCGGCCGTGCTGGTGATAGGCCACGAACGGCCGACCGCTCAGCCATAGGGCCGCAGGTCCGCCCGTCTCGCCTCGCCGACCCGGCGGCCTCGGTGTCTGATGGCTTGTGTGGTGGCTCGCCAGGACCTTCGTGCACCGGCCGTCTTCCTGATCGAGACGCTGGCCGTCGCCGCCTGCTACTACGCGGGGGGACGGCTGGGGCTGCTGCGCGAGCTCCACGTCGGCGGCGCGGTGGTCTCACCCATCTGGTCGCCGACGGGAGTGGCGGTGGCCTGTCTGCTGGTCCTCGGGCTGCGCGCCTGGGTGGGAATCGCACTCGGCGCCCTGCTGATCCTTATGCACCTCACCACGCTCCGGCTGTCCTCACTGGGCGTCCTCGTCGGCAGCACCGCCGCGCCGGTGTGCGGCTACCTCCTGCTCCGCAGGGTGGGCTTCCGCAGCGATCTCACCCGATTACGGGACTGTCTCTACCTGGTGTTCCTCGGCGCCTTCTCGGCGATGCTGATCAGCGCCACCACCGGCGCCGCCCTCCTCGTCGCCACGGGCGACCTCCCGGCGCGGAACGTCTGGGCGGTGTGGCTGGCGTGGTGGGTGGGCGACGCGATGGGCGTCCTGCTCGTCGCCCCGCTGCTGCTCATGCTGTACCGCCGGCGTGCGCCGCCGCTCTGGTCGAGGTGGAAGGAGGCGCTGGCGCTGGCGGCGATGGCGGTCGTCCTCGTACCACTGGCGACGCACAGCCGGGCCAGTCTGCTGTTCGCCATCTATCCGCTGCTGATCTGGGCGGCGCTGCGGTTCGAGCTCCCGGGCAGCATGCTGTGCGCCCTGTTCGCGTCCATCATGGCCACCATCGCGGCGACCGATCGCCGCGGACCGTTCAGCGGGCTGACCGAGTTGGAGGTCCTGACCAACCTGCACACGTTCAACGGGGCGTTGGCCCTGACCGCCCTGCTGCTGTCGGCGGTGATCGCGGAGCAGCGTGCGACGAGGCGCTCCGTGGAGCGGGCGTGTCAGGAGCTGGTGGAAGTGCTGGAACACCTGACGGCGGGAGAGTCCTCCGCGGGCCGGCCCCCACGGGAACGGGACTGATCAGGTCCCGTCCCTGGGGGCTGCGCCCCCAGACCCCCCGTCGGCCCTTCGGGCCTCGTCCTCAAACGCCGGACGGGCTGGGTGTCAGCCCCTCCGGCGTTTGAGGAGCGGGGTCCGGGGGCGGAGCCCCCGGGGACGGGACGGGAAGGGGCGGCGGGGGCGAACACTATGAACGCAAAGCCGGGTTCCATGGTCATCGCGGGCCGCCGTTCCTAGCATCCGGGCCCATGCCTCAAGCAACCCGCGTTCCCCGACCGTCCCGTTCCCGCCGAGTCCGCCGGCGGGCGGTGACCCTGTGCCTCGCCTTCGCGGCCATCGGCACCCTCACCCAGGCCCCGGCCGCCACGGCCGAGGACACCCGCCCCACCCCCGTCGACTGCCCCGCGGGCCTGGCCGCGAAGGCCACCTGCTACACCGGCCGGGACACCAACGGCGCGTACTACGCGATCGCCGTCCCCGAGCACTGGAACAACAAGCTCGTCGTCCACGCCCACGGCGGGCCCGACCTCGGTGAGGGGTCGGACCCCCAGCGCAGCACCGAGGACCTGGAGCGCTGGCAGGTCATGGTGGACCAGGGCTACGCCTGGGCCGGTTCCTCGTACCGCCGGGGCGGCTACGGCACCCGGATGGCCGCGACCGACACCGAGAACCTCCGCCGGCTGTTCACCGAGGAGTTCGGCCGGCCGCAGCGGACGTACCTCCACGGGCAGTCCTGGGGCGGCAACGTGGCCGCCAAGACCGTCGAGATGTACGGCGGGGCAAGCGGCCCGTACGACGGGGCGCTGCTCACCAACGGCGTCCTCGCCGGCGGCTCCCGCGGCTACGACTACCGGGTCGACCTGCGCGTCGTCTACCAGTACTACTGCCGGAACCTGCCGCGTCCCGGCGAGCCCCAGTACCCGCTGTGGCAGGGGCTGCGCCCCACGTCGACGCTGACGACGACCGGGATGCGCGCCCGGCTGGAGGAGTGCACCGGCTACGCGTCCCCGCCCGAGGAGCGCACCGCGCTCCAGCAGCGCAACCTGGACGACATCCTCGCCGTCACCGGGATCCCCGAGCGCACGCTGGAGTCGCATCTGCGCTTCTCGGTGTTCACGTTCCGCGACATCGTGCACGAGCGGCTGGGTGACCGGAACCCGTTCACCAACGAGGGCGTGCGGTACTCCGGTTCGCACGACGACGAAGCGCTCAACGCGGGTGTGGAACGGTTCACCGCCGACCCGACGGCCGTACGCGACCTGTCGTACGACAGCGACCTCACCGGCAGGGTGAGGATCCCGGTGCTCACGCTGCACGCAATCGACGATCCCACGGCGTTCGTCGAGCACGAGGCGGCCTACCGCGATACGCTCGCCGGCGCCCACCGGGACCGGAACCTGGTGCAGACGTTCACCGACGAGCGGGAGCACAGCGGGCTGAGCACCTCGGAGTACGCCAACTCCGTCGCCGCCCTGGACCGTTGGGTGCGCACCGGGGACAGGCCGACGCCCCGGGCGGTCGCCGCGTCCTGCGCCGCGTTCGACCGTACGTACGGCACCGGATGCCTCTACGAGCCGGAGTACCGGCCGTCGTCGTACTCCTCGCGCGTCAGGCCGCGCGCGGGCGGTACGAGCTGGCCGGCCATGACGGCCGCGCGGGAGAAGTCCTGGAGCCGGATCGAGGGCGTCGGCATCGCCCCCTGACTCCAGTGGCCCGGGTGCCGCCTCACTCACGCAGGGAGGCGGCGTCGCCCATCACGATCACCGGGTGCAGGTCCGGGTCGAGGGCGCGCAGGAGTTCCTTCATATGACGCTCCTCCAGGCTGACGCAGCCCTGGGTGGGCCCCTGGTGGTCGACGTGCAGCCAGATGCCGCCGCCCCTGTCGGCGCCCAGCGGACGGGTCAGGTCCAGCGGTGACGTGCCCGGCTCGCGGTTGTAGTCGATGGCGATGACGTAGTCGAAGGAGCCCTCCAGCGGCTCCCCCTCGAAGCCTGTGCCGTCCACGCCGAACCCCTCCGACTGGTCGTACGGCAGCTCGGTGCCGGGGTCCGGCAGGAGCCCTCCGGCGTCGGTGAGGGTGAACACGCCGACGGGCGAGCGGAGGTCGCCCGCCCAGTGGTCCGCGGTCCAGCCCTTGAGGGCGTTGCGCGCGGGCCATGCCGGGCCTCCTTCCCACCCGGAGCCGGTGTGCTGGTGGAGTACGACCTCGGAGTGGCTGGCGTCCTTGTCCCGGCCGGTGACGACGACGACCTGGCGGGCGTTCCCGGGGATCCAGGCCAGGGTCCGGGGGCCGAGGCCGGGGATCCGGGCCGGCGGTCGTGCTCCGGCGTCGGACCGGCCCTGTGCGGTGTTGGTGGTGCCCGGCGCGCCGTCGGCGGTTCCGGGTGGGGTGTGGGCCGTGCCCGGTGCCCCGCCCGCGGGGAGGTCCCGCGCCGTGCCGCCGCCGTCCGTGCCGCACCCGCTCAGCGCCGCCAGCACGGCGAGGACGACGACCGGCGCCGCCACCCCGCCACGCACGCGGGCAAGGGCGCCGGACCGCCGCCCGGTGCGGTACGGGGGGCGGGGGCGCGGACGGTGCGGGCAGTCGATCGATGAAGCCATGCTCACAGCCTGACTTCGACTTCCCGGAAACGCGTCAGCTCCCCGCGCGAGTCCGGCGAAGTCCCCCATCTGCCCTGCCCCCGGAGAGCCCCGACCGGGGTCCGTACGGGTGACGGGCCCGCACCCCGAGTGGAGTACGGGCCCGCCGGACGGAGTACCGCGCAGGGGTGGCGCTACCGGTTGATCACGAACTGCGAGCCGGGTTCGATCAGTACGTCCCCTTCGGCCGAATCGGTGATGGTGACGTCCGTCAGCGTGGCGCTGCCCCGGGCGCCGCCCATGGCGAGGATGCCGGACCCGTTGTTCGACTTGTCGATGGTGACGCCGGTGATCCGGGCGTCCGGCACCGCGCCCCCGCCCGACTTGAACTGGATGCCGTCGTAGGTCGAGTCGTGGATGTCGGTGTCGCGGATCTCCACGCCCGGGATGTCGAGCCCCTGGGCGAAGAGGGTGATCGCGCCGAACTCCTGGTCCTCGTTCCAGAAGGCGCCGCCGGTGCGGTACAGGCCGTTGTTGGCGATGAGTGTCCGCCCGGAGAAGGGCAGGGGGTCGTGGTCGGTCGCCAGCATGATGCCGGGGTAGTTCATCGTGTCGTGGACGAGATTGTTCTCGATGGTGTTGCCGTAGCCGCCGTAGATCGCAATGCCGTTGGCGCGCCAGGGCAGTTGGACGGTGTTGTTGCGGAAGTGGTTGTCATGGCCGATGTCGACCGACGGGTCCTTGACGTACTTGCTCGCCCACACCGCCAGCGCGTCGTCGCCGGTGTTGCGGAACGACGAGTTCTCCACCGTCGAATTGCGCGTGCCGTTGGCGAAGTTGATGCCGTCCGCGTAGGTGTCGCGGATCCGCATCCCGCTGAACTCCAGTCCGTCGGCCGGATTCCACAGTTCGGGGATGTTGCTGTGGTCGCGGCCCACCCAGACACCGACGTTGGCGTGCTCGATCCACACATTGCTGATCTTCGTGTTCTTGCCGAACCGGCCGTTGAGGCCGACTCCGCCCTCCGCTCCCCCGTCGCCGCCGCGGATCGTGCCCGAGCCGAAGATGGCGATGTCAGAGATCCTGGTGTTGTCGTCGATGTCGAAGCCGAAGTTGCCCTCGTGCGGGTGGTTGATGCCCCCGGCCTGGTGCGGCGGTGTCAGTGTGTGGAGCTGGGAGTGCCACATGCCGGCGCCCCGGACGGTGACGTCGCGGATGCCGACCTGGTTGTACTGGCCGCGGTTCTGCGGGTCGTCGGTGAGGATCTTCTGCTCCTGGCGCCACTGGCCCGCCGGGATCCACACACAGTCGATCCGTCCGTTCTGGTCGGCGGTCACGGCGCGCTGGAGGGCGTCGGTGTCGTCGATGCCGTCGTTGGGCACGGCGCCGTACTCGGTGATGGAGACGCAGCCGGCGGGCTTGGCGGCGGGCGGGGCGACCTGTTCCAGGTCGACGAGGTCGACGATGTAGAAGGCGGCGGTGTCGTCGGTGTCGCGCTGGAGCCGGAACACCGTGCCCGCCGGGTAGGTGGAGCCGAGCAGTGCGTGGGACTCGTCGAACAGTCGACGGGCGTCGCTCCCCGGGGTGTTGGTGAGTCCCTCGGGGGCGTCGGTGTTGCCGTACAGCCAGCTGTGCTTGGAGCTGAGGCCGATCTTCTGCACGAACTCGCCGTCCGCGTAGAGACTCAGGGTGGCCTCGGTGCCGCCTCCGCCCGGCGCGTCGGGGATGGAGTTGCGTACGACGATCGAGTTGGTCGGGTTGGTGGAGGTGAACTGCACGTACTGGCCGGTGGAGTTGAGGCGGACCGACTGGCGTCCGGATGACTCGGTGGCGAAGTTGGTGTGCCCGAAGGTCCGTTTGGCGTCGGCGGTCAGGAGGGTGCCCTGGTAGGTGCCGTCCTCCGCCTCGTACTCGGTGTACGGCACCGCGGCGCCCCGGCCGACCACGATGGAGCGGGTGAGGATGTTGTTGTCCTCGTTGGTCTCGTCGACGGTGTCCGTGGCGTCCGCGGTCGCGGTGAGGACACTGGCGCCGCCGGTGGCGGTCCAGGTGCCGCTGATCGCGACCTCGGCGGTGGCGCCCGCGGCGATGGTCCCGGTGGCTCCGTCGAGGGTCCGGTCCCCCACGGCGAGCCGGGTCACGGAGCCCGCGGCGGCGGGTGAGGTGCCCCGGTTGTGCACGGACACGGTGAAGGACACCGACGCGCCCGTGGCGGGGCTCGCGGGGTCGGTCCTGATGCCCCGGACCTCCAGGTCGGGGCCCGGACTCCGGTCGACGGTCAGCCTGTCGGTCGCGGTGCGGCTGTTGTTGGTGTCGTCCTGCTCGGGGACGGTGTCCGTGGGGTCGACCACGGCGGACACGGTGTAGCTGCCCTGGGGGCGCCTGCCCACGTCCACGGAGACGGTGGTGGAGGCGCCGGCGGCGAGCGCGCCGACGGGAGCGCTGCCCGCGACGGTGCCCTCCAGGCTGACCTGGACGGTGGCGGCGGCGGACGCGGCCGTCCCGGCGTTGCGCACGGTCGCGCGGACGGTGACGGCGTCCGACTCGGTGGGCGACGCGGGCGTCCAGGAGAGGTCGGGGACGACGAGGTCCGGGTTGGGGGCGGCGGTGCCCATCACCTGCAACTCGGCCACCTGCGCGCCGTATCCGCTGGAGTTGTGCGTGAACCTCAGCCGCACGTCGGCGTAGCGGCCGGTGACCGGGATGGTGACGGTGTTGCCGCCGGCGCCGGGGTCGAAGGTGTAGTCGGCGCGGGCCTTGAGCGTGGTGAAGCCGTCCGACGCCTGTTCGCGGCCGAGGACCTCGATGCTCTGGGTCCGCTTCGCCCACGCGGCGTCGGGGTTCAGTTTGACGACGACGCCGCTGAGGTCGGCGTTGGCTCCCAGCCCGACCGTGAGGGTGGCGGGGTGACCGTTGGACTCCCAGTACGTGCCCACCTGCCCGTCGTTGGCGTTGGTCGCCACGAACGAGTGAATTGTGGAGGACGCTTCGATCGGTTTGCCGAGCGACAGGTTGCTGCCGTCGACGGGCGGCTGCCCGGGGTCGCCGCCGTCGTCGTCGCCGTAGACCTCGATCTCGGACAACTGGGCGGCGTTCCAGCCGGTGTTGGCGCTCACCCGGACGCGGATGTGGCGTACGTCGCGGGCGGTGAAGTCCACGGTGACGGTGTTGCCGCCGTCGGGGTCGAAGCGGTGCGCGGCGGAGCCGGACAGGCCGGTGAAGGAGGCGCCGTCGGTGCTGCCCTCGACGGAGAGGGTCTGGGTACGGGCCTCCCAGCCGGTGGGCAGCTTCAGGACGACCTGTTCGGCCTCGACGGTACCGCCGAGGTCGACGCCGATCCACTGCGGGAAGGCGCCCGCCGGGCCCTCCCAGTAGCTCAGCTGGCTGCCGTCGGTCACGTTGACGGCGGGGTAACCGGCGTGCGAGCCACCGGCCGTGACGCTCTTTCCGAGCGCCAGATTGGGGCCACCGACCGCCTTCGCCGCGGCGGTGGCCGTACCAGGTGGGAGACCGACGGCGACCAGGCCGGCGAGGAGCAGGCCGGTGATCGTCCGTGGGCCGAAGCGTTTCCGTCTCATCAAGTCCTCGTTCCGCGGCGGGTGCTGGGGAGGGTGGCCACCCGGGCAGTCCGTGCTTCTGCCATGGATTGCCATCTACTCGTAGAGCTTTTGCAGTGCCCCGTTCATTTCTTGCGACTCATGGAGTGAAGTTTCCGGCTCGCGCCCCTCTTGTCAATGGCATGGACACAACGTTCCGGAGGGTGACCGGGGCGCCTCGCGCCCCGGCGGGACGGCACGGGAACGTCAACAGGTGGCCACTCAGAAGAAACGGTCAACCGCTTGCGGCCGTACCATGGCTGGCCACCGCGGGAACCAACAGGCAGAAAGAGGCACCGCCATGTCCGAGAACTCGACCGCCGCCACCGACCTCACATCGCAGTACGTCGCTCAGGTCGCCGGCGATCTGGAGCGCAACGTCAAGGAGCAGGAGCGGGTCACGGCGGAAATCGCCGCGTTGCAGGAGCAGTTGACCGTGCTTCAGCACGACCACACGATTCTGGTGAACATGCAGCAGGCGCTGGGCCTGGCCTCGGCACCGGCCGAGGGGGCGGTGACACCCGAAGCCGCGGTGACACCCGAGGCCGCGCCGGAGACCGTGTCGCAGCCCGGTGACGCGCCGGAGGCCGGCCCGGCCTCGGGCGGTGCCACCGTGCCGGCGCCGCGTCGCAGGAGCGGCGCCAAGTCGGGCGCCGCGAAGCCGAAGCGGGCGAGGAAGGCGGCCGCGCGCCCCGCGTCCGGCAGGTCCGAGTCCACCGCGTCGGGGAAGGCCGTGCGCAAGCCGTCCGCGGCGAAGGCGGCGAAGGCGGAGCGGACCGGGAAGCAGGAGGCCAAGGCGGACGGGCCCAAGCTGGTCGAGCTCGTCCGCCGGCATCTGGCGGAGCAGAGCGAGCCGCGTTCGGCGGCGGAGGTCGCCGGTGCGCTCGGAGAGGCTCACCCCGGGCGCACCATCAGGACGACGGTCGTGCGCAGCACGCTGGAGGGCCTGGTCGCCCGCAACCAGGCCCAGCGCACCAAGCAGGGTTCGTCGGTCTTCTACACGGCGCCCGACAGCGCCGCGGGGACCGCGGCGGGCGACGGCGACGCGCGGTCCTGACGCCGCCTCACCCGTTACGGCCGGGTGTGAGTCACCTCCACCGGCGCGAAGGTGATCCGGGTACGGGCCGTGCCGCCGGCCCAGACGACGTCGACCGACGCGTCGTCCACCCGGACCTCCTCGACGGCCTCCGGAAGGGGCGCCGCGCCGGGGTCCGCGGTGAGGGACGCGAGGCCGACGTGCACGGAGGTGCCGCCGCACCCGCCGGTGAGGCGCGGCACCCGGGCCCAGGGGGTCCAGGCCGTGCCCTGCGGCGCGCGGACCGGGTCCGGGGCGGGGTCGTCCCAGCCGTGCAGTCCGTACAGGGCGGAGACCAGGGGTTCCTCGGGGCCGGTGGCCCAGCCGGTGAGGGTGACACGGGACCCCTCCGGCGCCCCCACCACCCGGTGCACGCGGAGTTCGTACGGGCCGTGTGCCACCGTCACGCTCTCCACGCGCAGACCCGGCACCATCGGCGGACCGCCGGCGAAGACGGGCCGGTGCCAGGAGGCGGCCCAGCCCCACCCGTCGCCGTGTCCCGCGCCCAGCGGGTGAATGCGGCGCCGCACACCGCGCCGGCCGCCGGTCTCCACCGACAGGTGGTTGTCGGCGACGTTCCCGGGCGCGGTGGGCCCGGTGCGGGTGGAGTACGCCTGACGTCCGTAGTGCGGGTCGTCCTCGGCCGCCGACTCGCCCTCGTGCGGGCGCACATGGTCGCTGCCGTGGTTGTGGAGCCGTACGATCCCGTCGGCCCGGGTCGCCTGGACGAGCAGCCCCGGTGCGGGCAGCGCCAGCACCCTGTCGGACTCCTCCACGGGTGCCGGCTCCTCGGGAGCCGTCCAGAAGGCGTGGTCGGCGGGGGCGAGCAGGGCGACGAAGGCCTTCGACGCCCAGTACGGTGACGCCGGGCCCGAGTAGCCCTGGAGGCTTGCCTCGTGCGGGCCGTACCAGCCCAGGCTCAGCAGCCCGTCGTCGGTCAGGGCGCCCCGGTCGAGGAAGTGGCGCAGGCTGCCGCTGGCGATGCGGCGCGAGGCGCCCGGTGCCAGCGGGGTGTGGCCGGTGACCGCGCCCAGCGCGACGGCCGCCGAGGCGGCGAAGCGGTAGGTCAGCGAGCGGCCGAAGTGCAGCGGCGCCCCGTCCGCGCCGAACATGAGGGAGTAGCCCTCCAGATGGGCGCGCAGTCTCGCGCCGTGGTGGGCCAACGCCTCGCCGTCACCGGCGAGATGGGCGTCGAGGACCGGGTACAGGTGCAGGGCCCAGCCGTTGTAGTGGTCGAAGGCGCGCCCGTCCCCGTCGGCGTACCAGCCGTCGCCCCGGTACCAGCTCTCCAGCAGGTCCAGGGCCCGCCGGCGGGCCGCCGCGGTCTCGGCGTCGCCCCGGCCGACGGACTCCAGGAACCCGGCGACGGTGTACGGGAAGAGGTACCAGTTGTTGGGTGCCGGGGTGTGCCGCAGCGCGCCCCGCAGCCACTCCTCCGCGCGGTCCTGCACACCGGGGTCGAGCTGCTTCCACAGCCAGGGCGCGGTCAGCCGCAGTCCGAGCGCCACCGACGCCGACTCGACCATGGGCTGACCCTGGACGTCGTGGTCGAGGATGAGCGGCCAGGACTCGGTGTCGTCGCGGCCGGGGGTGCGGGTGCCGGCGGCGAGTCCGCTCGCGTACCGCTCCAGCAGGCCGTGCGGGTCGTCCCCGCCCGAGCCGGCGACGCGGAAGGCGGCGGCGAGGAACGTCCGGGCGTAGCCTTCGAGGCCGTCGGAGCGCACTCCCGATCGGGACGGGCGTCCCGGCAGGTCCAGCAGGGCGCGGCCGGGGGTGCTCCAGCGCCAGGCCGCCGTGAGGAGGCCGTCCGCCACGGCTTCCCAGTGGGCCCGGGTGTAGCCGGTGCGGGGGCTGACATGGTGGTCGTCGGCGGGCAGTTCGAACGGGATGCTCATGCCAGGAAGGCCAGCCTTTCGCGTCGTACGGGGTGGAGGAAGCCCTCTCCGGAGGTCCAGCGCGCGATCTCGGAGAGGGCGAGGTCGGCCAGCCGGCGCCACTCGTTGCCCTGGGAGCCGGCGAGGTGGGGGGTGAGGAGAACGTTGTCGCAGCTCCACAGGGGGTGCTCGGGCGGCAGGACCTCGGGGTCCGTCACGTCGAGCACGGCGCGGACGCGGCCGGCCAGGGCGGCGTCGGTGAGCGCGTCCTGGTCGAGGACGGCGCCGCGCGCGGTGTTGATCAGTACGGCGTCGGGGCGCATGGAGTCGATCAGTTCACGGCCGACCAGTCCGCGGGTCTCGGGCAGCAGCGGGGTGTGCACGCTCACGGTGTCGCTGCGCCGGAACAGTTCCGCCAGCCCTACGCGTTCCACGCCGAGTTCCTTCGCCTCGGCCTCGTCGACGAACGGGTCGTGGAGCAGTACGTCGACGTCGTGCGGGCGCAACAGGTCGATCACCCGGCGGCCGATGAGCGACGCCGACAGGATGCCGACGGTGCGGCGGTGGTTGCCGACCGTGCGGGAGGTGCGCAGCCAGTCCGCCCGGGTGCGGGTGGCGCGGTAGTCGCGTGCGGACTCCAGGGCCCGCTTGCCGGTGAGCAGGATCATGGCGAGGGTGTACTCGGCGACCGGGACGGCGTTGGCCGCGGCGGCCGAGGACACCTCGATGCCGCGTGTCCAGCAGGCGTCGGTGACATGGCCGCGCACGCTGCCCGCGGTGTGCACGACGGCCCGCAGCCGTGGCGCCGTCCCCAGCACCTCCGCGTCCAGGGGCGGGCAGCCCCAGCCGGTGACCAGCAGCTCGACGTCGGCGAGCACGGTGCGGGCGCGGGGCGTGGTCAGGTCGTCGAGCACCGGGAGCGGCGCGAGGTCGCACAGCGCGGCGAGGGCCGTGAGGGACTCGGCGTCGAGGACGGCCGAGGCGACGTCCGGGGACATGGCCAGTGCGGCGCGGGGCCGGGGGCCGGGCGTGGACTCGGTCATGGTGGCGGGGGAACTCCTTGTGCGAGCGGGGTCACTTCACGGCGCCGGCGGTCAGACCGCTGCGCCAGAAGCGCTGGAGCAGGGTGAAGGCGAGGATGAGCGGCAGTACGGCGAGCAGTGACCCCATGATGACCACGGGGTAGTACTCCGGCGAGACCGACGCGGAGCTGTTCCACGTGTAGAGGCCGAGGCTGACCGGGTACAGGCTCTGGTCGGACAGCATCACCATGGGCAGGAAGAAGTTGTTCCAGATGGCGGTGAGCTGGAACAGGAAGACGGTGACCAGGCCGGGGCCGAGCATCCGCAGCGCCACCCTGACGTAGGTGGTCAGTTCCCCGGCGCCGTCGATGCGGGCGGCCTCCAGCACCTCGTCGGGCACGTAGCCCTGGCTGAAGATCCGGCCC
The DNA here is from genome assembly GCF_055570675.1 of Streptomyces sp. NPDC031111. NCBI lineage: Bacteria > Bacillati > Actinomycetota > Actinomycetes > Kitasatosporales > Streptomycetaceae > Streptomyces > Streptomyces sp. NPDC031111. The sequence continues at coordinate 207,917 of NZ_JBVIGS010000012.1, read as the reverse complement.
AGGTAGACGCCGAACGGGTTGAACAGGACGGGGATGAACACCGCCCAGAAGGTGTTGACGACCCCGGCCTCGGAGGCCATCAGGTACAGCGGCAGGGCGAGGACGGTCTGCGGCACCATGACGGCGGCGAGGACCAGTCCGAACAGCTTCTCCTTGTGCCGGAAGCGGTACTTGTCGAAGGCGTAGCCGCAGGCGACGCTCACCAGCGAGCCGACGGCGGCGCCGAGCACGGCGTACAGCAGGCTGTTGACGTACCAGCGTCCGTACTGGCCGCCGTCCATGGCGAACAGGTCGCTCAGGTTCTGTACGAAGGAGAAGTCGCCGAAGGACAGCAGGTCGCTGCCGAACAGGGCGTCCCGGTTCTTGGCGGCGGCGAGCACCAGCCACAGCACGGGCAGCAGGGTGTACAGGACGGAGATCGCGACGACGGCGTTGACGGTGGCGCGGCCCAGCAGGCGGGGACGCTGGAGGGTGCTGTCGGTGGCGCTCATCGGGCCTCCTCGGCGGCGGCGTTGCGGCTGGTGAAGCGGGTGACGCCGTAGGACAGCGCGATGGTGCACAGCAGGAGCACCACCGAGGCGGCCGCGGCCAGGCCGTAGTTGTTGCGGGTGAAGGCCGCGTCGTAGATGTACATGCTGGGCGAGAACCGGGAGTTGATCATCGGTGAGGACTGGCTGAGCAGCATCGGCTCGGTGAACAGTTGCAGCGCCCAGATCAGGGTGAACATGGCGACCATCACGATCGAGGCCCGTACCAGCGGCGTCTTGACCTGGAGTGCGGTGCGGACGGGGCCGGCGCCGTCGACGACGGAGGCCTCGATCACCTCGCGGGGCACGGCCTGGAGGGCGGCGTAGAAGATCACCATGTTGTAGCCGAGGTTGCTCCACAGGGCGATGTTGACGATGGACGGCAGGACGGTGTGCACGCCCAGGAAGTCGATGGTGATGTCGGCCCGTGCGAAGAGGTCGATGACCGGGCTGATGCCGGGGGTGTAGAGGTACAGCCAGATCAGGGCGGCGATGATGCCGGGCACCGCGTGCGGCAGGAACAGTCCGAGCTGGGCCCAGGCGCGCAGCCGGACGACCCCGGAGTCCAGCAGCAGGGCGAGGACGAGGGCGCCGACGACCATGAGCGGGATGTAGATCAGGCAGTACAGGGCGACGGTGCCGAGGCCGCCGAGGAAGGTGGGGTCGGTCAGGACGGCGGTGTAGCTGCGCAGTCCGACGAAGACGGTGCGCTCGGGGCCGAAGCCGAGTCCGGGCTGGTCGTCGCTGTAGAAGCTCAGGTACACCGCCGTGCCGACGGGGATCAGGAAGACGGTGACCAGCAGGAGGAAGAACGGCGTCATCAGCACGCCGCAGGCGCCCAGTTGGCGGCGGCGTGCGGTCCTGCGCGCCTGGCCGGCGGGGGCGGCGGCGGGTGGGGCGGGGGCCCGCACGGTGTGCTCGGTGGTCGCGGTCATGAGGGTGTCACCTGCCTTTCGGGCGGCTCAGGTGCTGTGCTGGGTGGTGGACAGGCCGAGGGCCCTGAGGTCGGGCATGGTGCCGTCCTGGGCGGTGCGCATCGAGTCGATGAGGGAGCCGCGGCCCGCGCTGACGCGTGCGAAGGAGTCCTGCATGACCTCGCCGGTGGCGGTCATCCGCGGGCCCCAGACCCAGCCGTCGCGGATCTTCTCCGCCTCCTGCTGGAAGAGGGTGTAGATGTCCTGGCCGCCGTAGTAGGACCGGTCGAAGGCGTCCCGGCCGACCGGGACGAGGGCGGAGGCCGCCGGGTACTGGCTGCTGGTGCCGCTGGACAGGCGGGCGCGCAGGGCGTCGGGGTGGGAGACCTGCCAGGCGATGAACTCCATCGCGGCCTCGGGGTGGCGGCTGTCCTTGGTGACGGCGAAGGTGGAGCCGCCGTGGGTGCCGACGGCGGGGCGGCCGGGGTCCCACTGCGGCAGCGGGGCGATGCGCCACTGGTTCTTCTGTCCGGGGCGGGCGTTCATCTGCGCGCCGGCGTCCCAGGCGCCGCTCAGCCGGGTGAGGACCAGGCCGTTGCCGATCTGGGCGTCGGACTGTCTGCTCTCGACGGCGTTCATGAAGACGTCGTCGCGGTCGATGAGGTCCTGCCAGTACGCGGCCACGCGCCGGGTGGGCGCGTCGGCGAGCGAGACGTTCCAGGCGCCGTCACGGGTGTCGAACCACTGGGCGCCCGCCTGCCAGGAGTAGGCGGCGAACTGGGTGGCGCCGTCGGTGGGGAACAGCGCGATCCGCCGGTCGGGCGCCTTGCGGCGCACCACGGGTGCGAGGGCGGCGAACTCCTCCCAGGTGCGGGGCACTTCGAGGCCGTACCGGTCGAAGAGGTCGGCGCGGTAGTGCAGGACCATCGGCTCGACGTCGAGCGGGACGCTGAACACCCGGCCCTGGAAGGTGGTCAGGCCGAAGGCCTGGGGCAGCAGCTTCGCCCGCAGTTCCGCGCCGACGAGGTCGGTGATGTCGCGGGCGACGCCGTCGATGGCGAAGCCCGGGACCTGCGGGTACTCGATGGTGGCGACATCGGGGGCGTTGCCGGCGCGGGCGGCGTTGCTGAGTTTGGCGTAGCCGCCCTGCCCGCCGGAGGGGATCTGCTGGAAGTCGACCTGGATGCGGTCGTGTGTGCGGTTGAAGGCGTCGACCACCTCCTGGCTGCCGCGCAGGGCGGACCAGAAGGTGATGCGCGTGGCCTTGCCGGCACGTGTCGTGCTGCGTGATGCGTCGTCCGTGCCTCCGCTACAGGCGCCGAGGGCTCCTGTCAGCGGCACGGCGGCCATCGCGGCGAGCACGGATCGACGGGGGTGTCGATCGGGCATGGCGCCTCCCGCGGCTCCTGCGTGTCGGGGGACACGGCTGTTCGGGACACGGGAATCCTCAACGCTCGACCAACAAGCGGTCAATAGATCGATCAGAAGAAAATAAAACGTTCAAACGCTCATTTTGTTGACGAACCGGTGACCGAGTACGCCCGGGTCGACCCGCGCACGCTCAGCGCCGGCAGCAGTTCGACCCGCCGCACCGGTCCCCCGCCGCCCCTGGACGCGTCGAGCCGCTGGAGCAGCAGCTCGGCCGCCGCCCGTCCGACCTCGGCCTTGGGCGGGGCGACGGCCGTCAGCGGCGTGGTCCCGAGCCCGGCCACCACGTCGTCGTACGCCACGACCGAGCAGTCCTCCGGCACCCGTACGCCGTTGTCCGCGAGCTGCTGCACGAGCATCAGCGCGTCCACGTCGCCGTGCAGCACCGCCGCCGTCGCCCCGACCTTGCGCAGCAGCGCGGACAGCTCCGCCGTCTCCTCCGCCGTGTACGGCCCGTCCTGGCCGGCCTCCGGCGCGCACAGCGTCCACGCCCACTCCTCCACCAGCGGATGCGCGCCCGCGATCCGCGCGCACGCGGCCCTCAGGGTGCGCGCGGTGGGACTGTCGTCGCGGGTGGCGAACACGATCCGCCGGTGACCCAGGCCCACCAGGTGCTCCACCGCGAGATGGACGCCGTGGGTGTGGTCGGAGCAGACCGAGTCCATCGCGTGCAGGGCGCTGCCGGGCCGGGGCCGCCGCTCCATCAGCACCGCGGGCACGTCCAGCGCGGCCAGCCAGCCGTAGTCGCCCTCCTCGTCGGCCCGGGTGCGCCAGCGGGGGGCGAGCAGCAGGCCCGCGGCGCCGTCGGCGAGGGCCCGCTCGACCAGCGGCCGCTCGGCGCCGGACACCTGGGGCGCGATGTGCAGCGCGATCCGCTTGCCGGCCGCCTCGAGCACCGAGCGGGCGCCGTGCAGGGACTCGTACAGATAGCTGTGCCGCTCCGGGACGACGACGGCCACCGCGTCGCCGTCCGGTGCCGGGGCGGTGGGCAGGTCCTGGGCGGCGAGGGCGGAGCGGACGACGCCGTGGCCGCGCCGCAGCCGGCCCTCCTGGGCGAGTTCCTCCACGTCCCGCCGTACCGTCACCACCGACACCTGGAGTTCGGCGGCGAGGTCGCTCACCCGCGCCGAACCCCGTGACTCGACGGCCGCCAGGATCCGCTGCCTCCTGAGCTCGACCGGCTCCCGCATGAGGCCCCTCCCCGCACCTGGATGTTCGTTTGAACGGTACGGGCATCATAACGATCGTTCCGGGCGGGGGGAGCCGGTCGGAGCGGACCGGCGGCGGTCAGGCCGCGCGGTCGGTGACCGGGTCCTGCCGCGCCGCCCGCGGGGCGGCTCCGGCGAGGAAGGCGTCGCGCGGACGCTGCACGGACGCCAGGGAGACGAGGTCCCTGCCGAAGAGGGCGGCGGTGAGCCAGACCGCGAGGACACGGACCTTCCGCTCCCAGGTGGGCACCGCCAGCACGTGGTAGCCCCGGTGCATCAGCCAGGCCGGGAAGCCCTTGATGACGATGCCCCGGAACTCGAAGATCCCACGGCCCAGCCCCAGCGTGGCCACCACGCCGAGACTGCCGTGCCGGTACGGGCGTACCCGGCGCCCGCGCAGGTCGGCGACGAGGTTCTTCGCCAGCCGCTTGCCCTGCCGCACCGCGTGCTGGGCGTTCGGCACGGTCCGGGCGCCCGGTCGGGGTGAGGCCAGGTCGGGCACGGCCGCGTCGTCACCGGCCGCCCAGGCGTCCGGCACCGGGGCCTCGTCCGTGCCGACGCGCAGATCGGGCCGCACGACCAGCAGTCCGCGTGCGTCGACCGGCAGGTCGGTGTGGTTGTGCACCACGGGGTTGGCCGCGTTGCCGGCGGTCCACACGACGAGTTCGGAGTCGTACTCCTCCCCGCTGGAGAGGACGACGTGACCGTCGACGGCCGAGAGCAGCCGGGTGTTCAGGTGCACCCGGGCACCGCGCCTCTCCAGCTCCCGCACGACCCAGGCACCGGGCCGGTCCGTCACCTCGGGCAGGATCCGGTCGCGTGCCTCGACCAGATGGAAGGAGAGTTCGTCCAGGCGCAGTTCGGGATAGCGCCGGAGCAGCGCGGCGGCAAGGGACAGCAGTTCGCCGAAGCCCTCGACCCCGGAGAAGCCGCCGCCCACGAAGGTGACCGTGAGCAGCCCGGCCCGCTCGGGGTCCCCGGCGGGCAGGGAGGCCGCCTGGTCGAACGCGGTCAGCAGCCGGTCCCGGACGGCGACCGCCTCCTCGACGTGCTTGAGGCCGATGGCCTGCTGGGCCAGTCCCGGCACGGGGAACGTACGGGTGACCGCGCCCGCGGTGACCACCAGGACGTCGTAGGTCAGTTGGTACTCGTCGCCGCGCGCCGACCGCACGGTGACCGTGCGGTCGGCGTGGCGGATGGCGGTCACGGTGCCCGCGACGATCCGGGTGCGGCGCAGATGCCGGCGCAGCGACACGGCCGCGTGCCGCGCCTCCACGGAACCGGCGGTGACCTCCGGCAGGAACGGCTGGTACGTCATGTACGGACGCGGGTCGACGACCGTGACCCGCGCCTCGCCCTTGCGCAACGTCTTCTCCAGGCCCCAGGCGGTGTAGAAGCCCGCGTAGCCGCCGCCGACGATCAGGATCTCTCGCATGGTGTCCTCTGTTCCTCGTCCGTCACTGATACGACCGGACAGGGCACCGGGGTGTGACATGCGCGGGCCGCCGGAGCGTGTGCGGCCGGTCACAGGGGCCTGGAGACGGCGTCGGCGGTCAGCCGCGGGCCACCGCGATGGAGCCGGCCAGCCGGTCCCCGGCCTCGTAGACCATGTACGGGACGCCCCGGTCCGTGCCGAAGGAGGGCGCCGCCGCGCGGCCGTTCTCCGGGGCGGCGGAGCGGGAGTTGTAGAAGACGCCGAGGTGGTTGCGGCGGGTGAAGTCGTTGCCGACCTCGGTGATCATGATGTCGCCGCCGCTGCTCTTGTCCTTGTTGTAGACCACGTAGGTGCTGCCTGCCCGGTGCAGCAGGTGCGGGCCGCCCACGTTGACCGCGCCGACGTCGCTGTGCCGGATCAGCGGCTGCTGGGCGAACGTCCAGGTGCGGCCGTCGGCGGACCAGCCCCAGCCGATGTCACGGTGGTTGGTGGTGTTGTTCAGCATGAAGACCATGACGTAGCGGGCGCCGCGCGAGGGCAGGTCGTGCCGGAAGACGCGGGCGTAGGAGCTCTCGGTGGTGCCGGCCGGGAGCATCGCGGTGGTCAGGACCACCTTGTCGTAGGTGAAGTGGATGCCGTCGGACGAGCGGGCGAGGCGGGTGGTGGTGTTCTCGCCGTGGAAGTACAGCCACATCTCCTTGGCGTCGGCGTTCCACATCACGTGCGGCGAGGAGACATGGCTGACGGAGTAGTGCGGGGCCCAGGACCTGCCGACGATCGGGTTGCCCGGGTACTCGGTGAACGGGCCCTCCAGGGAGTCGCCGTAGGCGAGGCAGATGCCGCCGGGGGCGTCGTGCGGGGCGTAGTACAGGTAGTAGCGGCCGAGCGGGGAGCGCAGCCGGTCGTACACCCCGCGCACCGTGGGGAAGATGATCTCCCCGGTGGGGTTGTAGCGGAGCTGGGACGGGGTCAGCAGGGTGCGGACGTAGGTGTAGTCGGGGAATCCGCCGGGCGCCGCGGCGGCGGTCGGGGCGGCGGCGGTGCCCAGGGTCAGGGCGGCCCCGGTGGCGGCGGTGCCCTTCAGGAACAGCCGGCGGTCGACGTGCGGCTCACGCATGATCAGCTCCAGGGGTGAGGGGGAGGGTCTCAGAGGTACAGGGAGGCGGTGACGCACAGGCCGCCGCAGGCGACGGCCCACACGTACGGCAGGGTGCGCAGCATGACCTGCTGCGGACTCACGCCCGCGTACTGGGCGCTCCACACGGTCTGGGTGCTGGTCGGGTCGGCGACGCCGAAGACCTGGTTGTAGGAGGTGGCCATGCCGAGGACGGCGGCGGCCGGGTAGATGCCGGTGGCGATGAGGACACCGGCGATGCCCGCGCCCAGACCGAACACGTTGAGCGGACCCCGGTACAGGCACAGCGGCACCAGCAGGGTGAAGACGAGGACGAACAGCACCGGGTTGTGCGGGCTGACCGCCTTCATCAGGGGCTCCAGCGCCTCGACGGCGCCGGGGAGTTTGACGGCGGCGAGCAGGATGCCGATCGCCACGAACAGCGCGAGCGGCGGGGCGGCCACCTCGAATCCGCCGTACAGGGTGCGCAGCAGGCGCTTGTTCATCGCGCCGGGCCGGGTGGTGGTGACCAGGGCGTAGAGGACGCCGGCCAGCATGGAGGGGATGATGGCCACTTCGAAGCCCAGGGCCAGCACCAGCGGGACCACCGGGGCGAGCAGTGCGTACCAGGGGGCGTCGCCCAGCCGTTCGCGGCGCGAACTCGGTCGCGCGGACACGGACTTCAGGGACCAGGCGTGCTCGGTGCCGCGCCGCCGGGTCTCGATCACGACATAGGCGAGGGCGGCGGCCAGGGCGAACGGGAACAGCTTCACCATGAAGCCGCGCACCGTGGGGATCGGCAGGTCCAGGGCGGTGGAGAAGAACTGCCAGACGGGCAGCTCGAAGGGGACCCCGACCGCGATGCCCATGAGCACGGTGCCGGCGGCGGTCACCTTCGGCACACCGACGGCGACCATGGCGGGGATGCCGATGATGCCGGCGAGCATGGCGGCGGGCGCCGAGCCGGTCACCGTGCCGACGAGCGCGGAGACACCGAGGACGCCGAGCGCGACCACGGTGGGCCGGTCGCCGCCGAACTCCACGATCTTGCGGACGAGCGTGCCGGCGATGCCGGTCTCGTCGAGGAGCTTGCCCAGCCACGAACCGAGGATGATCGCGACCATGGTGGCGGCGAGCGCGGGCGCGCCCTCCTGGAGGACGGTGTCCAGGACGCTGTTCTCGCCGGTGAGCGGCGCCCCGGCGACCAGGGCGATGACCACGGCGAGGAGCACGAGCGCGAAGGCCGTGGGCAGCTTGCGGGTGAGCATCGCGGCGACGCCGGCCGCCATGACGAGGAGGATGACGACACCCATGGGTCAGTTCTCTCTTCTTGCGGGACGGGGGCGGTCCGGAGCGGTGGCCGCTTCGGCGAGCGCGGCGGTCAGCAGCAGCGGGCTGCGGCCGAGCCCGCAGACGGTGCGGGCGTGGGCGTGCGCGGCGATCTCCTCCGCCCCGGCGACATGGCCGGGCACGCGGAGGCGCCCGAGGCGCAGGGCGGTGTGGCCGAGCGCCCGTTTGAGTCCGGCCCGTGCGGGGCCGTGGTGGAGGTGGACGTGCACGGTCTCGTGGGCGAGGGCGGCCGCCCGCACCGAGCCGGGCGGGTACCAGGCGCGCCAGCCGCGCTCGTCGACGACGTCCTCGGCGAGGGCGAGGGTGTCGGTGTACAGCTCGACGGTCGGCGGGCGGGACAGGTAGCGGGCCAGCAGGCCCTGTTCGAGGCCGTCGTCCCGCTCGACGATCCGGGCCGCGCAGGGCACGGGCGCGAGGCCGGCGCCGAACTCGTCGGCGGCGCGGGCCCATTGGCGCAGCAGCTCCGGGTCCCGGCCCTCGTGGGTGGGGGTGCCGGCCAGTAGCCGTACCGCCCACTCGATGTCGTCGACCTCTTCCAGGACGGTGACGGTCATGTCCGTACCTCCAGGACGGCGACCACCGGCTCGTCCGCCGCCCGGGAGCGCAGTTCGCTGCGGGCCAGCGCCAGCAGCGGCTGCGGGTCCAGGACACCGGAGAGGTCGGCGATGCGGGAACCGAGCAGCAGCCGCAGGGCGGGTGCGCGGACCCCGCCGTCGCCGTAGGAGGTGGTCTCGGCGACGAGGCGGGCCAGGACCTCGGGGGCGGCGGCCACGGTGGTGGTCTCCACCCGTGCGTCGGGGGCGTGGTGGCGTACGACGCCGTCGGCGTCCACCACCCGGACCGGGTGCCGGGCGGGCCGGAAGCGGCGGCGGGTCTCGGTGCCGTACACGGTGTGCGCGGGGGTGCCGGCGAGCACCTCGACCCTGGCGGGGTCGGTCTTCAGGCTGGTGGCCGCGAGGCGGAGCCGTTCGGTGTCGTCGGCGCGGTGCGCCCGGTCCTGGGTGCGCAGTTCGGTGGCGCCGGTGGCGACGGCGCGCACCGCGTTGGTCTGCGGATCCACCGTCACCTCGACCTCCACCCCGTCGGGGGCGGCGCCTTGGGCGACGACGGCTGCCTCGGCCTCGGCACGCACCGCGAGGATCTGCTCCTGGGTGGCGCCGGGCACGATCCGCTCGACCTGTTCCCGGACCAGGGCCAGGGCCACGCCGATGGGGCTGATCACCTCGTTGTGGCGGGCGATCCGGCCGGTCATGCCGACGCGGTCCGCGAGGTGCGGGGTGACGGAGGCCGCGCCGCCGCCCCCGCCGACGAGCACCGCGGTGTCGGTGTCGAGACGGTACTCGCGGATCAGACCGTCGACGACGGACTTCACCTGGTCGACTCCGGCGTCCAGGAAACGTGCGGCGGCCGTGGCGACGTCGACACCGAGCGCGGCGGCGAGCGGGGCGAGCGCGGTGCGGGCGGTCTCCGGGTCGGCGTGTGCGAAGTCCCCCTCGGGGACCCGGCCGAGCGCGTTGGCGGCGCAGGTCATGGTGAGGGCGTAGCGGCCGCCGGCCGCGTCGAGCACGGCGTAGTCGTCCGGGTCGCCGGGGAGCGGGCGGGCGGTGGTGAGCGTGGCGTCGCGCAGTTCGTCGGGCGTGGCGAAGCAGGCGTACGGCAGGCCCGCGATGTGGGCGCTGCGCGGGCCGGCGCCGGTGATCCGTCCGCCCGCGATCCGCACCATGGAGCCGCCGCCGACGCCGACGGTGCGCACGTCCAGGGCGTTGAGGTAGGAGGTGCGGCCGAGGATCGTGGCGTGGCGCACGGCTACCTTGCCGCGCCGGACCACGCTGATGTCGGTCGAGGTGCCGCCGGTCTCCAGGAAGACGCCCTCGCTGACGCGTTCCCGCATCAGCGCGCCGGCGACCCCGGCCGCCGGTCCGGACAGCACCGTCAGCAGGGGCCGGCGGCGCATCTCGTCCAGGGACATCACTCCCCCGTCGCAACGCATCACCATCAGCGGCGCGGTGACGCCCGCCTTGGTGATGGAGGCGTCGACGAGGTCGGCGGTGGCGAGCATGCGGGGCAGGATCGCCGCGTTGACGACGGCGGTCCGGGTGCGCTTGTGCAGCCCGTACAGCGAGGTGATCTCGTGGGCGGCGGTCGTCGGCAGTCCGGAGGCGCGGGCGGCCTCGGCGACGGCCCGTTCGCCCTCGGGCCGGTCGACGGCGAAGGGCTCGGTGGCGACGAGGGCCTGGGCTCCGGCCTCGGTCAGCCGGTCGACGGCGGCGCGTGCGGCGGGGGCGTCGTCCGGGTCGGCGATGTGCTCGTAGATCAGGGGGAGCCGTTTGCCGGGGGTGAGTTCGAGCCGGTCGAGCGCGGCGAGGCGGCGGGTGAGCACCGCCGAGAAGCCGGTGCCGATGCCGAGGAGTCCGACGGTGGCGACGTCGCCCTCCAGCAGGGCGTTGGTAGCCTGGGTCGTGCCGTGTGCCAGGAAGGCGACGTCGGCGGGCGCGTGTCCGGTCTGCTTCAGCAGCCGGTCGAGCGCCTCGACGATGCCGTGGGCGACACCGTCCTCGTGATGGTGGCTCGTGGGGACCTTCACCTGGCCCACGAGTTCGAGTGTCGTGGCGTCGACCGCCACGGCGTCGGTGAAGGTTCCGCCCACGTCGATGCCGACGCGGATGCGGTGGGTGGTCATGTCCGGGCACCTCCTTGTGCTGGGTCGGTCCGCGCGCGGGCGGTCACCGGGCGGGGCAGCTCCACCTGCCCCGCCCGACTCCCGTGGGCCGCGCGGGAGTTCAGTAGCCGCGTACGTCGGGCCAGTGGCGCTGTACGCCGGTGCGGTCGAGCAGCGCGGCGAACTCCTCGAACCGCTTGTCCTCGGCCTGCACCTCGTGCGGCTGGACGTTCTCGGTGAGGCAGTGCGCGGCGAGGGCACCGGCCACCTCGCCGACGTTCCACTCCACCGGGTGCAGTCGGTAGCAGCCGTTGGTGATGTGGGTGGTGCCGATGTTCTTGCCGGCCGGCAGCAGGTTGCGCACCCGGCGGGGCAGCAGCGCGCCGAGGGGGATCTCGAAGGGGACCGAGCCGATGTCGATGTAGGTGTCGCCGCCGGTGGACGGGTGCAGGTCGATGCGGTAGCCGCCCACCCCGACGGAGTCCCGGTGGCGGGTGCCGCCGTAGGGGCCGACCAGGTCGATGGCCACGTCGTGCTCGGTGACGGTGGTGACCGCCTTGATGCGCCGGGACTCACGGACGTACGCCGCCTTGGCGAGGCCGTCCGCGGTGCCGGTCACGTCGGGGCGGAGCCGCAGGCCGGGGAAGCCGGTGCCGCCGTCGGGGCGGGGGGCCTCGGTCTGCAGCCAGTACAGCACCGACAGGGACAACTGCCGTGCCTCGCGGAGCGCTTCGGCCTCCTGGCCGATGTAGGGCTTCAGCCAGTAGTCGTTGAGGGGCCAGTTGACGAGGGTGATGTCGGAGTCGAAGGCGCCGTCGGTGTGCAGTTTGCGGGCGAGGATGCGGCGGAAGCCCCAGAGTTCCTTGTCGCCGGCGTCGGCGCTCTGGTCGGCGCTGACGGCGAGCGGGTCGAGGTCCGGGTTGGGGACGAAGGTGCGCGGCACCGGTTCGAGGGTGCGCGGGTCGGGGGCCTCGAAGCCGAGGAGGGGGCCGGGCCAGAAGTCGGGGCGGTAGGCGCGCCAGAAGTCGTAGTCGGCGGGCCGGTCGATGGTGTGGTCCTCGCCCTCGTGGTGGGAGAGGGCGAAGCAGACGGTGATGCCCTGCTGATTGTCCGGCTGGGCGTGCTCGGGGGCGTGCGGTTCGTCGAACTCCGCCCTGGATTCGGCCCCGTTGGCGTGCTCCACACCGGCGAGGTGCAGCAGTTCGCCGGTCTCGGTGGCGTCCAGGACATAGCGGCCGGTGAGGGTGCGGCGGGTGCCGTCGCGCAGGTCCTCCACGGTCACGGCGCGTACGACATCGTTGTCGGTCTCGGCGGCCACCGGCCGGTGCTCGGTGAGGACGGTGAGGCGTCCGGCGGCCCGGTGCGGGGCGAGCATGGCCTCCAACACCGCGAGGGCGACCCGTGGTTCGTGGCAGAGCTTGCTCACCCGGCCCGCGCCCGGGTTGAGTTCGGTGAGCGCGAGGGCCTCGGCGCGCAGCGGGTACCACTGCCGGTAGTGGCTGCGGATGCCCTCGCGCAGTCGGCGGTAGCTCGCGGTGGTGCCGAACTGCTCGACCCACGGGTGCTCGTCGGGCGGGACGGCCTGGCTGGTGAGCTGGCCGCCGATCCAGTCCGTCTCCTCGGTCAGCAGGACGCTGCGCCCCGCCCGGCAGGCGGCGAGAGCGGCGGCGACACCGCCGAGTCCGCCGCCCACGATGAGGATGTCGGCTTCCGGTATCACGCTTCTCCTTGCGGTTCGTTCGGTGGAGCCGGCCGCCAACTGGGGGCGGCCCGCCGTCGGTTCAGGCATCGGCCGGTCGCGCGGGCGGCGGGCCCGCCGTCCGTCCCGGCCGGAAGGTGCAGGTGACGAGCTTCTTCTCGGCCGGTTCGCCCGAGATGAGGGCCGACAGCAGCCGGACCGCCTCGGCGCCCAGCTCCGGGCGGGGGATGTCGAAGCCCAGCGGCAGGGGTTCGGCCGCCAGGTCCGGGGGCGGGCTGCCCAGCAGGGCGAGCGAGACCTCGTCGGGGCAGCTCGCTCCGGCCTTCTCCACGGCGGCGCGCAACGCCCGCCAGGCGGCGCCGGTGTCGGTCTCCTCGGCCACGAAGGCGGTGATGCCCTCGTCGAGCCAGGCGCGCACCCGCTCGGCCGTGATGTCCCGGCCGGGGTCGGCGGACCGGCACACCGCGCCGGGGCCGTCGGGCAGTCCCGCCGCCCGCAGCCCCTCGCGGAAGCCGCGTTCACGGTCGGTGGAGGCGGGGGCGTCGTCGTCCTCGCGGACCAGCAGCACCCTCCGGTGCCCGAGCCCGGCCAGCGCGGTGACGACGTCCCGGCTGGCGCTGACGTAGTCGGCACCCACCCAGGCCAGGCCCTCCGGCTCCTCCCGGCGGCCCAGATGGACGGCGGGGAACCCGTCCGCGACCAGGCGGCGCAGCTCCTCCGAGGGGGCGTGACGGCCCAGGAAGAGGCAGCCGTCGGCCAGTCGTACGCGGTTCAGCGCGGCGGACTCCCCGGCGCCCGCTCCCCCGCTGCTCGACCCGGTGAACAGCACCAGGTCGTAGCCCTGGGCGGCGGCCTCCTGCTCGACGCCCACCAGGAACGGGTAGTACGAGTGCCGGACGTCCGTCGGGAAGGTCGCGGTGAAGCTGAACACGCCGAGCAGGTTGTTGCGGGCCGCCGCCAGCCGGCTCGCCGCCGGGTCGGGGACGTAGCCGAGGCTGCGCGCCGCGTCCAGCACCTTGCGGCGGGTCTCCTGTGAGATCGCCCTGCCGGTCGCGTTGTCCCGGCCCGACAGCACCAGCGACACCGTCGCCTGGGAGACCCCGGCGAGCTGCGCCACCTCGGCCTGCCTCGGCCGTGACCGGCGTCCCGCCGGGGCCGGGGTCCTCCCCGGTCTGGCCCGCCCCGCGGCAGCGTCCTTGGCCACCTCTGCTCCTTCCAGCCACTGTTAATACGCATTAGGTAATGCGCATTAACGAGTAATCTGAGGGAGCGGGCGCACGGCGTCAAGGCCTGTGCGCCAATTGACGCTGCGTCAGGGGATGAGGGGTGGGGCCGGTCAGCGGCGGGCGGTCACCTCGACGGCGAGGTCGTTGTCGACCGTGTAATAGGGGCGCACCGCGGACCCGCCCACGGTGACCTGCGGATACACGAACACCCCCTTGCGGTCCGCCACATCGTCCAGAAGGCGGCCGACCCGGGTCAGCGGCGCGCCGGGGGCGGGCCGGAGGAACACGTCCCACATCCTGCTGTCGGAGGCGACGAGGTCCGCGTAGGCGACGGTGAAGGAGAAGCCGCCGTCCCGGTCGGGCCGTACCGGGACGCCGTGCAGGGTGTCCCTGGTGCCCCGCAGGCGCAGCACCGCCTCGGCCTCCGGGGAGAGTTCGGCGCCGTGCAGACGGGCACGGACCGTCATCGCCCCGTCGGCGATGTCGACGGGGCCGGCCTCCGCGTGGGCGGTGCGCAGCCAGGTCCGTATCGCGAGGAAGCCGTCCTTGGTGGTGTACGGCACCCTGACGGCCACCGGTGACGGCCGGTCGGGCCGGCCGCCGTCGACGAGCGCGCGCACGTCGCGCAGGCCGGGGCGCAGCCGCTCCCGTTCGGCGTCGGGGCCGGGCAGCAGGTACGCGTCCCAGCGGCCCTCCGCGAGCCGGGGCAGCGGCTCCAGCACGGCGCGCGACTCGCCGTCGCCGCCGTGGGGTTCGAGGTCGAGGGTGTGGGTGGTCTCCTCGGGGCGGCCCTTCTTGGGTCGCAGCACCAGCACGAGCCGCGGCCGCGTGGCGGTCGGCGGGCGCAGACGGAAGGTGATCCGGCCATCGGCGTCGAGGGAACAGTGGATGCGTGGGGCCGTGTTCATCGGCGTCCCTTCCGTACGGTGCGCAGCGCGTTCGACGCGGCGGCGTGGGCGAGGTCGCGGGCTGCGTGCCCCCGGCTGACGAGGGAGTGGTGCGTCCCGCCGTGTTCCGGTGTGCCGCGCCGTCCGCCGCTTCGGGCCTCGATCGCGTCCTGGAGCAGGCGTTCCGCCTGGGCCACGACCGGGCCCGGGGCGAACCGGCGCGCGTTGTCCACGGCCGCCGTGCCCATGCGGCGGCGGCGCTCGTCGTCGCGGACCAGGTCGAGGAGGGCCGCGCCGAAGGCCGCGCCGTCCCCGACCGGCACCAGCCGGCCGTCCTCGCCGTCCTTGATGATCTCGCCGGGCCCGTAGGGGCAGTCGGTGCTCACCACGGGCAGTCCGCAGCGCATCGCCTCGACCAGGGTCATGCCGAACGGCTCGAAGTTGGACGCCGCCGCGCCGATGGAGCCCTTGACCCACTCGGCCTCCATGGGGGTCGCCGCGCCCATGAGGAACACGTTGTTCCACAGACCGAGCCGCTCGATCAGCCCACGCAGCCGGTCCTGCTCCTCACCCTTGCCGTAGATGCGCAGCTGCCAGTCGGGGAACTCGGCGACGACGCGGGCGAACGCCTCGATGATCAGGTCGAACCGCTTCACGGGGACGAGCCGGCCGGCCGCGACCACGACCTTGGCGCTGCCGTCGGCGGCGGGCAGCACGGGGTCGGGGACGCTGTTCGGGAGGGCCTCCACACGCACTCCGGGCAACCGCATCTTGCGCCGGTAGGAGTCCGCGTCGGCCTCGGTCACGGTGGTGAGCACGTCGAGCCGGCGGTAGGCGCGGCGCAGCACGGTGCGCAGCGCGGGCGGGTGGTTGTCCAGGGTGAGGTGTTCCTGGCCGATGCGTACGACGTGCTCGGGGGCCTGGAGGGCGAGGTGCACGTTGAGCCCCGGCCGGGTGCCGATGACGGCGTCGGCGTCGATGTCCGCCAGGCACTCGGCGATCCGCCGGTCGGTCAGCTCGCTGTACTGGTGGTGGCGGTACTCGGCGGTGGGGAAGACCTTGGCGGGTCTGCCGTGCAGGGGGTCGTCCTTGTCCCGCCGCAGATCCACCAGAGCCCGCAGCCGCACATCGGGGTGCGGAGTGAGATTGGGGTGCTCGCGGTGCCGCAGCACCGAGACGATCTCCACGTCGTGCCGTTCGGCCAGCGCGGCCGCCAGATTGAACGTGGTGGTGATCGTGCCTCCGATCCCATAGGCGTTGTGGATCAGAAAAGAGATCTTCATAGCGGTCTAGACCGCTTGAGGCGTACGGGAGTTGTCTGCTGTTATCAGTTTGTGGCCGCGATGATCACGGGTGTTGAACTTCCGTTTCCCTGCGCCGGATGCGCATTCCCGGGCGGCGGCGGTGCACCGTGAGGTACGTCAGGCCCTCGGGTCCGGCGGCGAGGCTCCGGGTGGAGCCGTGCGGGAGCCAGGTGAGGGTGCCGGTGGCGAGGGCGTGGGGGCCGTCGGGGGCCGTGAGGGTGCCGTCGCCCGCGAGGACCAGCAGGAGGACGTCGAGGTCGGGTTCGCGATGGGTGTCGACCCGGTGTCCGGGCGGGATGCGCACGACGTTGGCGTCGAGTTGCCGCCCGGACTCGGCGAGCCGCCACAGGGCGCCGGCGGACGCGTCGCCGAGGGCGGCCAGGGCGGCCGTGTCGCACAGGACGCGCGGGAGCGGGACGTCGTCGCCGGGGGTGTCTCCACTGTCCGACGTCATGAGGTGTCACCGTCCCGGATGGGTGGACGGGCCGGCCCGTCCGCGATCGCCTTTCAAATGCGAACTTAACATGCGCATTTGACGGGTGCCGTGTCACGGCCCGCCGTCCACCGCCCATCCGAGCGGGTACGGCTGCGGGTCGGCGGCGGGCGGTTCGCCGCCGGCCTCGTTGAACGCGGTGAGGGCGCCGACCAGCGCCGCCCGCTGCCGCGGGTCCAGCCGCTCGACGATCGCGGCGATCTCGGCGCGGCGCCGCGCGGTGACGTCCTCGACCGTGCGCCGACCCTCCCCGGTGAGCCGCAGCAGTGTCTCCCTGCGGTTGGCCGGGTTGGTCTGCCGGTCGGCGAGGCCGGCCGCGATCAGCCGGTCGACCATGCGCATCGCGGTGGACGGGGCGACGTGGAGCAGATCGGCGAGGACGACCAGCTTGGTGGCGCCGCGGGTGGAGAGCACCATCAGCATCCGGAACTGCGGCAGCGTCACCCGGTCCTCGACCGCGGCGAGGGACCGCGCGGAGACCGCCACCAGCAGCCGTGACGCGGTCAGCACCGCGCGGGTGACCGCTTCGACATCGTCCCTGGCCCCGGTGGGGGGCTCGTCCTCCGGCATGTGTCCTTTGTACCTCGCGGGGGCCGTCGCCCCCTCACCCGGTGGGTGCGGGCTCCGCGTCCTGGTGCCGGTGGTAGCGCAGCAGGAGCATCGCGGCGTCGTCACCGGGCGGCCCTCCGGCATGCTGCACCAGGTCCTCGCGCAGGGCCTCCAGGGCGCGGTGCGCGTCGGGTTCCTTCAGCAGGTGGGTGCGTTCGTCCAGCGGGTAGAAGCGCCCGTCCCGGTCGCGGGCCTCGGTGACGCCGTCGGTGTAGAGCAGCAGTTGCTCGCCCGGGGCGAACGCCACCCGGAAGGGCTCCGGCCCCTCCGCGCCGTGCCCGGACAGGCCCAGCGGCAGCGCGAACGCCGGGGGTTCCGGGAAATCGGTGCTGCCGTCGCGGCGCACGAGCATCGGCGCCGGATGGCCGTAGTTGAGGAGGACGACCTCGTGGCCGGCGCCGATCTCCGCGAGGATCGCGGTGACGAAGCGCTCGCCCTCCAGGTCCCGGGCCACGCTGCGTTCCACCCGCTCGCCCAGCCCGACGAGGTCCGGCTCGTCGTAGGCGGCCTCCCGGAAGGCGCCCAGGACCACGGCGGCCGTCTCCACCGCGGCCAGGCCCTTGCCCTGCACATCGCCCAGGATGACGCGGACGCCGTGCGGCGAGGCGACCACCTCGTACAGGTCCCCGCCGATCCGGGCCTCGGCGACGGCGGACGTGTACGACACCGCCACCTGCACCGGACCCGCGGTCAGCGGCACCGGACGCAGCAGCACCCGCTGGGCGACCTCGGCGATCGACCGCACGCTGGCCAGTTCCGCCTCCCGGCGCGAGCGCATCACCGCGGCGGCGATGCCGACACCGGTGACTCCGGCGACCGACGCCATGGCGGTGTAGCCGCGACGCGCCGGGAACTGCTCGTTGTACAGGCCCAGTCCGACGCAGAGCAGCAGCGCCAGCGCGCCGATCACCGCCGTGCGGCGCCAGCCGCCGACCAGACCGGCGAAGGCGGGCCCCAGCGACACCAGCGGCAGCAGTCCGACTCCCGGGCCGGCCACGACGTCGGCGACCGCGATCACCGCCATCACCACGACCGGCATCCAGAACAGCGCCCGCTGGGCCGACGGCGGCTTATCTTCGGTCATCTCCTGCTCCAGCGGTGTCGAGGCACGGAGAGCCGCCCGATTCCTCCGCAGACGCCCCTCCCCCACCTTTAGACTATGCAAAGGTCGGCCCGCGTCATGAGCCCCGCCGCGGACCTTTATCCGATCGAGTCCACTCGCGGGCCGTCCCGTGTTTCAGTCGTGTGTTCGGCGCGCGGGCCGCTGTTGTGGCGATTTCAGGCTGTGCCATGATCCTTGCGGGATCCTCGAAGGGAATGAACGGACGTGACCGCGCAGAGGCCGGACGACGGCGGAACGCCGGAGGAGCGGGACGGTACGCCCTCGCTGCCCGAGGACGTCTGGCAGCGGTTCCTCACCGACAACGAGCGCGCCATCCGGGCCACCGCTCCCAAGGAGCCGTCAGCGGCGCAGCGGACACGGCCGCGCGGCGACGGCGGCACGCCCCGGGAGGACGCCGGCATCGAGGCGGTCGGCGATCTGTGGCGTCCGGACGACCCGTGGGATGGCCCGTCCTGGCGGGATCTGGACCGGCGCGCCAGGGTGCGCCGAGTCGGCCGGGTGGTCGGCACGGCCGCCGCGATCGCCCTGGCGCTGGGCGCGTGGTCACAGCTGTCCACCGGTGCGGGGACACCCGAGGAGGCGCCCGGCGACACCGTTCTCCAGCAGTCGGAGGAGGCTCCCGCGGACCTGCCCACGGCGACGTCCGGGCCGGCCGGGCCCATCTCCCCGTCGCCGTCCGCCCCCGCCGTCCAGGCCGGTTGAGGCGCCCCCGGCCACCACGGAAGGTGACCGGGGACGTTCCCCGTGCGGGGCGCGGTTCAGTCGCTCAGTGCCGCGAGGACCACGGCCTTGGCCTCCTCCTGCACACGGCGGAGGTGGTCGGGTCCCTGGAAGGACTCGGCGTAGATCTTGTACACGTCCTCGGTGCCCGAGGGACGCGCGGCGAACCAGGCGCTGTCCGTGGTGACCTTGATGCCCCCGATGGAGGCGCCGTTGCCCGGTGCCTCGGTGAGCACCGCGGTGACCGCCTCCCCGGCGAGGGTGTCCGCGGTGACCTGGGCGGGGGACAGCTTCGCCAGACGGGCCTTCTCCTCACGGGTCGCCGGGGCGTCGATCCGCTCGTAGGCAGGCTCGCCGAAGCGGGAGGTGAGGGCGGCGTAGTGCGCGGAGGGCGTCTTCCCGGTGACCGCCGTGATCTCGGACGCGAGCAGCGCCAGGATGATGCCGTCCTTGTCGGTGGTCCACACCGAGCCGTCCCGGCGCAGGAAGGACGCCCCGGCCGACTCCTCGCCGCCGAAGCCGATGGTGCCGCCGGCCAGTCCGTCCACGAACCACTTGAACCCGACGGGGACCTCGACCAGTTCGCGCTTCAGATCGGCGGCGACCCGGTCGATCATCGCGGAGGACACCAGGGTCTTGCCGACGCCCGCTCCGGCCGGCCACCGGTCGCGGTGGGCGTAGAGGTAGCCGATCGCCGTGGCGAGGTAGTGGTTGGGGTTCATCAGCCCGGCGTCCGGGGTGACGATGCCGTGCCGGTCGGCGTCCGCGTCGTTGCCGGTGGCGATGTCGAAGCGGTCGCGCTGCCCGATGAGGGACGCCATGGCGTGCGGCGAGGAGCAGTCCATCCGGATTTTGCCGTCCCAGTCCAGGGTCATGAACCGCCAGGTGGGGTCGGTGAGCGGGTTGACCACGGTGAGGTCGAGACGGTGCCGCTCGGCGATCCGGCCCCAGTAGGCGACGGACGCCCCGCCCAGCGGGTCGGCGCCGATCCGTACGCCGGCCGCCCGGATCGCGTCCAGGTCCAGCACGCTCGGCAGGTCCTCGACATAGGTGCCGAGGAAGTCGTAACGGCCCGTTCCGGGGGCGGCGAGGGCGCGGGCGTACGGGATGCGGCGGACGTCCTTGAGGCCGTCCCGGATGATGTCGTTGGCCCGGTCCTGGATCCAGCCGGTCGCGTCCGAACCCGCCGGGCCGCCGCTCGGCGGGTTGTACTTGAACCCGCCGTCGGCGGGCGGGTTGTGGGACGGCGTGACGACGACGCCGTCCGCGAGGCCGGTGGTGCGGCCGCGGTTGTGGGTGAGGATGGCGTGCGAGACGGCGGGGGTCGGGGTGTAGCCGTCGGCGCTGTCGATGAGCACCGTCACCCCGTTGGCCGCGAACACCTCCAGGGCGGTGACCCGGGCGGGCTCGGACAGCGCGTGGGTGTCGGCGCCGAGGAAGAGCGGGCCGTCGGTGCCCTGGTCGGCGCGGTACTCGCAGATGGCCTGGCTGGTCGCGGCGATGTGGTCCTCGTTGAACGCGGCCACCAGGGACGAGCCGCGGTGCCCCGACGTCCCGAAGGCGACGCGCTGCCCCGGGTCGTCGGGGTCGGGGCGCAGTGCGTAGTACGCCGTGACCAGCCGAGCGACGTCGACGAGATCCTCGGGGCCGGCCGGGCCGCCCGCTCGCTCGTGCTGCATGTGCCCACTCCTCCGCATGGGTTGATTCTTCGCTTGCGGAGACATCTTTCCTCTTCGGGGCCGCACCGCGCGAGTGGGGCCCCGATCCGCCCTGCCGCCCCGGTGTCAGATCCGGCCGCCGGTCATCCGGGTGAGGGGGCCGTGGGTGTGGCGTCCCGCGCGGCGGCCCACCGCGTAGGAGGCGGCGGTCAGCGCGGTCAGGCCGGCCGCGGCACCGGCGGCGGCGAGCCGGCGGTTGGCGATGACGGTCCAGGCGGTCTTGGCGCCCGCGGCGACCTGCCCCGAGGTGGCGACGACCGCGCGGCGGCCCGCCTCGACCCCCTTGGCCGCGGTCTGCGCGGCGCCGCTCGCGGCCTGCGCCGCGCGCTCGGCCCCCGACGCGGCGGCTGACGCCGCGTCACTCGCCGTGCCGGCCGCCTTGCCGGCCGCCCGCTCGGCGGGGGCGGTCGCCCGGTCGGCGGTCTCCCGGGCCTTGGCGGCGGTGGACCGGGAGGACGTGGTCTTCCGGTTCGGATTGCTGTTCTGTTCGCTCATGGACATCGGCTTGCCGCTGACTCCAGGGGCAAACCCGTCCGTGGCGCGGGCGGCTGTCCGGCCGGCGCCGGTATCCGTTCCAGCACACCGCCCGCGAACACGTCGTACAGGGGAAGCGTTTCGAGGTGGACGTAGCCGATGTGGCAGTCGCAGGTGGTGAGGGGGCAGGGGCGGGGTCGCAGGGCCTCGCGGTAGCTGCCGTCGTAGAGGTTGCCGAGTGGGGTGCGGACGAAGTGGCAGCGGCGGACCGTGCCCTCGCCGTCGACCGAGATCACCGACTCCCCCGTGCGGCAGGGCAGGCCCGCGCTGGCGTGGGGGCGGCGGCTGTAGGGGAAGAGCGGGTCCAGGGCGGTCCAGGTGGCGGCGTCGGCGTCGTCGTAGGTGTGGCCCTCGGCGGCGTTGACCCACAGGTACACCTGCTCGGGCAGGTCGGCGCGCAGCCGCCGGGCGGCGTCGAGGTGCTCGGGCAGTCCGACGACGCCGACGCTGAACCGGACGCCGAGCCGGTGCAGTTCACGGCACTTGGCCAGGAAGCGGTCGTAGGGGGTCTGGCCGGGGTGGTACGTGCACCACAGGGCGAGGGTGTCCAGGTCGGCGCCGGCGAGCCAGTCGGTGCGGCAGCTGAGGTTGGTCTGGATGGCGACGCGGCGGATGTGCGGCTGGTGGGACAGGTCGGACAGGGCGCGCCGGTACCAGGAGCGGACCAGGCCCTCGCCCCAGGGGGTGAACAGGAGGGAGAGCCGGTCGGTGGTCTGCCCGGTGGCCCAGCCGGTGAATCGCTCCAGGCAGGCGCGGTCCGCGCGGAGCTGCTCACGGCTGTCGCGGCGCTTGGCGAAGGGGCAGTACGGGCAGTCGTAGTCGCAGGAGGCCAGCGGGCCCCGGTAGAGGAGGGTCAGATCCATCGGGCCGGGTCTCACTTCCGCTCGTATGCGGCCATGGCGGCCCGCACGGCCGGGGAGAACAGCTCCGGGCCGATGGCGTCGGAGTGGGCCAGGCCCTCGGGGGTGAGGCGCAGGAGTGCGGCGCCGGGGCCGGGGTCCTCCAGCCAGCCGCGGTCGGTGAAACGGGACAGCTCGGCCGGGAAGTCGTCCAGCGGGGTACGGCCGCCGAACCGGGCGCGGTAGTCGGCGACTTCCAGGCCCTCCGTCTGGAGCAGGGACTGGAGGAGGTGCCGGCGGCGGGCCTCCTCGGTGTCGATGCGGCGGCCGTACTCGGCGTGGGCGAAGTCCGCGGCCGGGCGGGAGACGTAGTCGTCGACGATGCCGCGGATCTCGTGCATGCCGACGGCGTAGTCGAAGGAGTAGTGCAGGCCCGCGGTGTACGAGCGGGCACCGCAGCCGAGACCGATCATGCCGTCGGTCTGGCAGGCGTAGTCGTCCGCGCCCTGCGGCGGGGCGTCCGCGCGGCGGAACATGCGCATGGACCGCTGCTCGTAGCCGTGGGCGAGGAGGTGGTCGCGGCCCTGCCGGTACAGGCGCAGCCGCTGCGCGTCCCAGGCGGGGTCGGGGGCGCCGGCGCGGCGGCCGAGTCCGGTGAGGGGGCGGATGTAGAGGGGGTAGAGGTACAGCTCCTCGGGGTGCCAGGCGAGGGCGGCGTCCAGGGAGCGCAGCCAGGTCTGCTCCGTCTGTCCGTCGATGCCGTAGATCAGGTCGATGTTGAGGACGGGGATGCGGGCGTCGCGGACGCGGCCGAGGGCCGCCTCCACGTCGGCGCGGCGCTGCGGGCGTACGGCGGCGCGGGCCTCGGTGTCGTCGAAGCTCTGCACGCCGAGGCTGAGGCGGGTGGTGCCGCGCGCGGCCAGGACGTCGAGGCGGTCGGTGGTGGCCGTGGCGGGCGAGGCCTCCACGGACAGCGGGACCGCGCGCAGGTCGGCGCCCATGCGGTGCTCGGCGATGTCGCACAGCCGTTCCAGTTCGGCGGCGGTGAGGAAGGTGGGGGTGCCGCCGCCGAAGGCCGCGGTGGCGAACCGTACCGGCGCCCGCTCGCCGAGCGCCTCCCGGACCGCCGTCGCCTGCCGGTCCAGGGCGTCCAGATAGGCGCCGGTGAGGCCGTCGGGGGCGCCGACGCGGGTGAACAGGTTGCAGAAGCCGCAGCGGACCTCGCAGAACGGGATGTGCAGATAGAGGGAGAGGGCGTCCTTGGGTTCGCCGGCCCAGAGGGTGTCGAGGCGGGGCCGGTCGTCGAGTCTGCGGTAGGCGGTCTTGTGCGGATAGGCGTAGACGTAGCTCTGGTACGGGCTCTCCGGGACGGAGGGGCCGGTGCCGGGCCGGGGGTGACGGGTGGCGGTGGTCATCGGGCGGCCTCGGGGGTGTGGTCCAGGAAGAAGTGGGCGTAGGGCACGGTCCACACGGACTCGTGGCCGATGCGGTGGCCGGTGTAGCCGTCGTCGCCGTAGGCGGTGCCGTGGTCGGAGCAGACGATGGCGAAGCAGCGGCGTCTGCTGCTCACGGCGGCGAACAGCCGGCCGATGTGCCGGTCCACGTACTCCAGGGCGGCGGCGTGGGTGGCGCGGGTGTCGCCGTCCTCGCGGGTGGCGCCGGGCCGGTGGAACCAGTTGGGCTGGTGCAGTGCGGCCACGTTGACGAAGAGGAACAGGCGCTGTTCGCGGGGCAGTTCGCGTACGACCTGTTCGGCGCGGGTGACCTGGGCCTCGAACGAGGTGGGTGAGGCCACGCCGAACTCCGGTTCCCAGTGGGACTCCTGGAACAGTCCGGGCAGCACCGAGCCGAGCGGGCCCTGCTTGTTGAAGAAGCCGACCCCGCCGACGCACACGGTGCGGTAGCCCTCCTCCGCCAGGCCGGACACCAGGTCGGGGGTGTCGTGGACGAAGGTGCCCTCGGCGGTGGTCTCGCTGCCGGCGAAGCGGGCCGCGAACAGGCGTGGATGGGGGCCGGGCGCGGCGGGTGTCGGCAGGAACCCGGCGAAGATCGCCTGGTGGGAGGCGTAGGTGAAGCTGCCGGGCGCGTGCCGGCGCTCCCAGCGGCCGTCGGGCAGATGGCGGGCCAGGTTGGGGATGCGTCCCTCGGCGGCGAGTTCGGCGGCGACGTCGAAGCGCAGGGTGTCGAGGGTGACGAGCAGGATGTCGTGGCTGCCGACGATCTCGTTCATGTCCGGGTGGCCCGGTGCGGCGGCCCCTTGGGCGGGGTGCGCCCGGGGCGCGGGCGTCGGTTCAGGCGCTGACATGGGTGGTTCCCGTTCTGTGCTGGTGGTGCTGGTGGTGCGGGTGGGACGGGTCGGCGGTGCGGCGCAGGGCGGCCACGACCTGGGCCGCGTAGGTGTCCAGGCCCTCCGCTCCGCTGCCGGGCAGTCCGGTGAGGCGGGGCAGCAGGTCGCCGAAGGCGTTGGCCTCGCCGACCGCGAACCGGCGCCAGCCGACGGCCGGGAGCAGGTCGACGCCGACGCAGAGGGTGCGCGGGAAGCAGGCCGCCGCGCGCTCGCACACGGCGAGGACGTCCGCCCAGCGGCCGCCGGACGTCCCGACGGCGTCGCGCACCGCGTCGAGGTCGCCGCGGGTGCCGCCCAGATGGAGGTTGGTCAGCGGCGAGGTGCTGGTGCGCACGACGGCGTGGGTGGCGCGGCCGTCGACCACCACGACCCGCAGATCGGCGGCGCGGCCCCGCTGGGAGGCCTTGGGCAGCCAGCGCTCGAGGTGCAGACCGTCGGGGGCGAGGGCGTCCACGATGGCGGCGATGTCCCGCTCCCGTTCGTAGCGGCGCACCTTCAGGGAGTTGAACAGCCTGCCGTCCTCGGTGAGTTCGACGGAGGTGGTGGCCCGGACTCGGCCGCTGCCCGACGCCTCGACGGCGAGCACCCCGGAGGCCGACGAGCCGTGTGCGAGCTTGACGAAGAGCCTGGGCATACGGTGCTCGCGCATGACGGTGCGTACGTCGTCCCAGCCGGTGACCCGTACGGCGTCCGGGCCGGAGGTGGGTGACCAGGGCACGGGGACGTCCGCCGCGTCGAGGACGGTGTGACAGCGCCGTTTGTCGAACAGGACGGCCAGTTCGCCGGCGTCGTCGAGCCGGAGCCCGCCGCGCAGTCCGGCGACGGCCTCGGTGAACCGCGCGTACCAGCGTGCCGAGCCCTCCACGCGGGTGGGGTCGTCGACTCCCCTCAGCAGCCGGTCGACGTCGGGGTTCTCGCCGGGCGAGTCGAGCCGGACGGTCTCGTCGGGGGCGAAGTCGGCTCCGCCCTCGCGCAGGACCCGCTCCCACGGCACGACGCGCGGTGCGGGCAGTCCGGCGGCGCGGGCGGCGGCGGTGAAGAGGGCCGTCCTGCGGTTCTCGGGGTTGCCCACGACGGCGAGGCGCACGGATGCCTCGGCCTGCCCCGGATCATTCCCCGACCGCGACATAACGCGCCTCCGGGCGGTACTCGCTGCGGCGGGCCGGCGTGAGGCCGAGGTCCTGGATGTGCGGTCCCAGCACCTCGCGCACGCGACGGGTCATCTCCGCGCTCATGTAGTGGTGCCCGAGGTCCAGCGCCCGCAGATGGGTCAGCGGCTGCCCCGAGAGCAGCGCGGCACCCCCTTCGTCGCTGAGCGTGCCCATGCTCAGGTCGAGGGAGTCCAGACCCGCGACGACGGGCGCGGCGGCCACGGCGGCGGCGATCTCGTCCTGGATCTCACTGTTGCACAGGCCCAGATGGGCGAGCCGGGTGCCGCGGCCCAGCATGGTGAGGAGTGCCTCGACGTCGGCGGCGGTGCAGTCGCCGCCGTACCAGCTGGTCCCCAGCCACAGTTCCAGGTGGTGCAGGGCGGGGAAGTCGCACGCTGCCAGGCCGCGCACCGGCGCGGGCGGCAGACCGCCGGACTCGACGCGCAGTCTGCGCAGCGCCTCGTGCCGCAGCGGCTCGATCGTCAGCTCCTCGGCGCCGCGCAGCCCGAGTTCGTACAGGCCGGGCCAGGCGCGCAGCACGCGGCCGACGTCGCCCTGTTTGATCCAGGAGATCTCCGACTCCTCGGACTCGACGTCCCCGAGGAAGACGGCCCGCAGCCGGGGGAACCGGTGCGCCTCCGCCGTCAGCAGGTCGAGCAGGGGGTTGATGCCGTGCTCGTCCCACTCCTGCCACCAGGCGCCGATGACGAGGGCCACGACCTCGTCGGTGCGGACCCGGTCCAGGAACGAGCCCCACCGGTCCTCGAACGGCACCTCCCAGTCGGCCGCCAGCCGCCAGGCGACGGACGCGGGGGCCGGGAGGTCCGGGCCGGGGCCCTCCTCGTGTCCGGCGCCGTCGAAGTGGCGCACGGGCAGTCCGTGGAAGTGGGTCAGGTGCGAGGGGTAGTAGCCCACGGCGTGCTCACTCCCCCACGGAGACGTAGCGGTGGACGGTGCCGTCGTCGTCCCTGTCCCAGTCGGCGTCGTCCGGGTCGAGGTCCAGCTCGACGCCGGCGGGTTCGAGCGTGTCGCGCAGGCGCTGCCTCATCGGCTCGCTCAGGTAGTTGTGGTTCAGGTCCAGCTTCTTGAGATGGGTCAGTGGCTGCCCGCCGAGGAGGGCGGTGGCGCCTTCGTCGCCGAGCGTGCCCATGGACAGGTCGAGCACCTCGAGCCGGGCGACCACGGGGGCGGACGCCAGGGCGGCGGCGATCTCGTCCTGGATCTCGCTGTTGCGCAGGGCCAGGTGTCGCAGCCGGGGCAGCCGGGCTCCGGAGAGGATCGGCGCGAGGTCGGCGGCCTCGCTGTCGGCGCCGTACCAGGAGGTGCCGAGCCACAGGTCGAGGTGTTCCAGTGCGGGCAGTTCGCTCGCCGCGACCCCGCGGACGACCCCCACCGGGAGGCCTCCGGTCTCCACGACCAGCTTCCGCAGCCGGTCGTGGCGCACGGCGGGGAACTCCAGGTTCTGGCCTCCGCGCACGCGGAGTTCCTCCAGTGCGGGGAAGCCTGCCAGCAGGGGGGTGACGTCGGTCTGGTTGATCCAGGAGATCTCGCACTGCTCGCTGTCGATGTCCCCGAGGAACACCGCTCGCAGGGCGGGCAGCCGGTCACGCGCGGCCACCAGCGCCTCGATGACGTGGTCGGGGCCGGAGTCGTACGCGTCCTCCCAGATGCCGACGATCAGCGCCCGGACCCGTGTGGTGTCGACCTCGGAGCAGAAGCGCTGGAAGGTCTCCACCCACCCTTCCACCTCGCTGTACTCCCGGGCGGCGATCCCCCAGGCCACGGCGTCGGGCTCGGGCAGCTCCGCCGACTCGTCACGCCCGGGGAAGACGAAGGCGGGGAGGCCGTAGAGCTGATCGAGGTGGCTGGCGAAGGTCATCCGGGCGCTCCTGTCGTGCGGGCATGGGAAGAGGGCGGCGATGCGTGCAGCAGTTCTACCAACAGCGACTGACAACGCCCGGCGGCGGGGCTGGTGACGGTCCGTTGTCAGTGCCGGCTCGTACTGTCTGCGCGTGGACTCCGGAGCACGGTGCGCCGGAGCGGAGGGGAGAGTCATGTACCGGCAGGGAGACGTGCTGATCGTGCCCGTCGCGGACGAGGCGGTGCCGTCCCATGTCCCGGACGCGCCCAAGGAGCCGCGCGACGCCCGGGGCCGGCTGGTGCTGGCCCTGGGAGAGGTCACCGGTCACGCGCACGCGGTCGTCGGCCGGGGTGAACTCGTCCGCGAGCCCGGCCCGTACGGGCCGTTCCTGCTGCATCTGCCCGAGGGCGGCCGGGTGGTCCACGAGGAGCATGCCGCGATCGCGCTGCCGAAGGGGTGGTTCCGCGTGATCCGGCAGCGGGAGTACGTCCCGGGTTCGGTGCGGCTCGTGGCCGACTGACGGACACGGCGACGGTACGGGAACACGACGACACGGCAGGGCAGAGGGGACGTTGACGATGACGATCACGCGGGAGAGCGGGACGGCGGCCGTGCTGCCGGAGGGCACCGGGGGCGGGGCGGACGGGACGGCGCGCTGGCGCGCGTGGGCCGCTGCCGCCGTGCCCGCGGACCGGGCCGCGGCGGAGGAGGGTGTCCGGTTGGCCTACCGGAGTGCCGGACTGGCGGAGCCGGAGCGTGTGATCTGGGCCGGATCGCCGCGCGAGGGCGTGACGTTGGTGCGGCGGGGGACGGACTTCGGGGCGAGCGTGCGCGAGGCGGTGCGCACCGCGCCGTGGGCGGCCGAACGCGGCCGGAGGTACGCGGAGTTGGGTGCCGTGGGCTGGTCCCGGCACTGGTCGGTGACCGGTGGTGCGCTGTGGGACGCCACGCAGGCCCTGGTCGACCGGATCCGCGCCGGAGTGCTCGACGAACTCACCGCCGACGACGCGGCCGCCGGCACGGAGATACGGCTGATCCTGCTGGACGCGCTGCTCGGACAGCACGACGCGCCGTGGCTGGCCGCCCTGCACACCGAGGGGTCCGCGCTCGACGGGCCGGCCCTGGTGTGCCGCAGTGCCGGCTGGTGGTGGCCGTTCGAGAAGGTGGCGGTGGTGTGCGAACGTCCGGTGGCGCTGCACCGGGACGAGGCCGGCCGGCTCGACCACGGCGAGGGGCCGGCCCTGGAGTTCCCCGACGGCTTCGCCCTGTGCGCCTGGCGCGGCATGCCGGTGACGCGCGCCTTCCTGGACGAGCTGCGCACCCTCACCCCGGAGCGGATACGGGAGGAGGAGAACGCGGAACTGCGGCGGGTGATGCTCGAGTACTACGGCTACGACCGCTACCTGGCCGACTCCGGGGCGCAGCCCGTGCACCGGGACGACACGGGCACGCTGTGGCGCGTCGAGCTGGACGGCGACGAACCGGTCGTCATGGTCGAGGTCCTGAACTCCACTCCCGAACCGGACGGCACCCACCGCACGTACTGGCTCCGCGTGCCGCCCGCGACCAGGACGGCCCGGGAGGGAGTGGCGTGGACGTTCGGGCTGGGGGCCGAGGTGTACGAGCCACTGAAGGAGACGTGAGCGCGTCGGGTCCGGCCGTGGGGCTGACTCCGCCCGCGGGGGGTAGGCGGAGTACGGCGGGCACCGCAGCGGAGACCCGCGGAAAGGAGCACCCATGCCGAGCATGATGGAGCGCATCAAACAGTTCGCCAGGAGTCCTCAGGGACGGCGTACGGCCGAGCAGGTGCGGCGCGCCGCGGCCGACCCCCGGCGCCGGGCGCAGGCCCAGCGTCTGCTGGGCAAACTCCGCGGCGGTGGCCACCGCTGAGCCTCGGCCCTCCGCCGCGCGGCCCGGGACCGACCGGGCCGCGCGACCGCGGGCCGTCTCAGCGAGGGGTGCGGGTGGCGAGGTCGTCCGCCGTGCCGCCGGCGCCCAGGAGGCCCGTCTGGTCGAGGGGGGTGTCCGCCTCGACGCGGGGCAGGGCGCGGCGGGTCGCCCGCAGGACCACGGGGGGCAGGGCGGCGCGTGCCGCTTGGGCGAGACAGAGCCAGCGGGGGAGGTAGACGGCGGTGCTGCGGTGTTCGACGGCTGTCGCGAGGCGGGCGGCGGCCCGCTCCACCGGGTGTACGCGCCGGACCGGCGACGGCAGGTGGCCACGCAGCTCGCGCAGTACGGGATGGCGGTCCGCGTCGCGGATCATGTCCGTGTCGATCCAGTTCAGGTAGCCGAGTCCGACGGCCACACCCCGGTGCGCCACCTCGGCGCGCAGGCAGTGGGCGAACGCCTCCGCGCCGGCCTTGGAGGCGCAGTACGCGCTCATCATGGGCGCGGCACCGATCGAGGCCAGCGAGGCGACCTGGAGGTAGTAGCCCCGCGTCGCCAGCAGGTCCGGGAGGAAGGCGCGGGCCGTCGCCGCGCTGCCGGTCAGGTTGACGTCGACGACGCGCCGCCAGCGGGCCGGGACGGAGGTGGCGAACGGGCCGCCGTCCGCGACACCGGCGTTGGCCACGACGACGGAGGGCGGGCCGAGGCGCGTTCTGACCAGCTCCGCGGCGTCCTCCAGCGCGGCCTCGTCGGTGATGTCCACCTCGTGGGCCAGTGCCGGTACGGGCAGGCCGGCCGCCACCGCCTCCAGCTCCGCCCGCTCGTGGCCGAGCAGCGCCGGGCGCGCGCCGCGCCGGGCGAGGTCGCGGGCCAGTGCGGCGCCGATCCCGCGAGCGGCACCCGTGATCACGACGGTGCGGCCGCGCAGCGGACCGTCCCTCATCGGCCGTTCCCCTCGCCGGGCGCCGGGTCGGAGTCGGGGCGGGCGGTGTGGTCGGGGTGGCCGACGGTCCGGCGGGCCTCCTTCATCTCGGCCTCGTAGAGGTGGTCACGGCCCTCGGCGAGTTCCTCGACGGCGTCCTGTTCGATCTCCTTGAACGGCTGGTAGTAGGTGGCGTCGTAGGCCTCGACGATCTGGAACGTCCAGTGTCCGGGGATCACGTTGCGGCCCAGCACCTGGGTACGCACGGTCTCCGCCCACTCCGGATGACCGGCCCTGTGCAGCAGTTCGACCGCCCGGTCGAGTTCGAGGTCGGCGGTGCCGGTGAGCTGGTGGAAGCTGTAGAGGTGGCCTCGCGCCCGCTCGGTCGTCTCCAGCGCCTTCGACAGGGATCCGAGCGCCTCCACCGTCGCGTCGCCGACGCCCTCGGGGCGCCGGTGGGCGAGGTCGGGGCCGTCGTCGCGTCCGGTCATCGTCCCGCCTCCGTCCGTGGTCGATGGGGTTCCGGCACAGCGCTCATCCGCCACCGTCCCGGCCG
Organism: Streptomyces sp. NPDC031111; assembly: GCF_055570675.1. Lineage (NCBI taxonomy): Bacteria > Bacillati > Actinomycetota > Actinomycetes > Kitasatosporales > Streptomycetaceae > Streptomyces > Streptomyces sp. NPDC031111. Next base: position 177,406 of record NZ_JBVIGS010000012.1, on the reverse strand, counting down.
CCGGGCTCCGGCCGGCTGCGGCCGGTGCGGTCGCGGCGGGCCAGCAGCCGCTGCGCCCCGGCCAGGCCGGGCGCCAGGACCCGGCGCAGTGCGGCGCGGGCGGCGTTGGCGCCCGGCGCCCCGTGCACCCCGCCGCCCGGATGGGCTCCGGCGGACGCCAGGTACAGGCCCCTGACGGGGGTCTCGGGCCGCCCGGTGCCGGGGAGGGGCCGGAAGAACAGCTGCTGGTGCATGGCCGCGGTGCCGCCGTTGATGGCGCCGCCACGCAGGTTCCGGTCGTGGAACTGGAGCGTGGGCGGGGCGAGGACGCGCCGGGCCCGGATCCCGGCCCGGAAGCCGGGCGCGAAGCGTTCCACCTGACGTTCGACGCGATCGGCCATGCGTTCCCCCTCCGCGGCGTCCCAGGCGCCGGTGAGCGACTCCCCGCCCGCGTCGCCGGTGACCTCGTGGGGCACATGGGTGTACGCCCATGCGGACTCGGTACCGCGCGGTGAACGGGACGGGTCGGACGTCGTCATCTGGCCGAACAGGCAGAAGGGGCGGTCGGGGACGCTGCCCGTGGCGAGCTGGGCGGCGAAGCGGGTGAGTTCGTCGAGGCCGTCCGCGAGGTGGACGGTCCCGGCTCCGGCGGCCTGCTCGCACCGCCAGGGCACGGGACCGTCCAGCGCCCAGTCGACCTTGAACGTGGCGAAGTCCCACTGGAAGCGCCGCAGATCGGCCAGCAACTGGGCGGGAACGTGCTCGGGGGCGAGGAGTTCGCCGTACAGCGCGGGCACGGCCACGTCGGCGAGGACGGCACGGCCGGCCGCGACCGTCTCGCCGCCGGCCGTGCGCACCCCGGTGGCCCTACCACCGCGTACGAGGATCCGGTCGACGCGGCTGCCGCAGCGCAGCACCCCGCCGCGCGTCTCCAGACGGCGCGCCAGGGCCCGGGTGAGCTCCCCGGCGCCGCCGGCCGGCACGGGGAAGCCGTAGGTCTGTCCGAGCATCGACATCAGCCAGCCGAAGCCGCCGCTGCCGGCGGCCTCCGGGGCCAGGTCGGCGTGGAGCGCGTTCCCGGCCAGCAGCATCCCTCCTCCCTCGCCGCGGAACTCCTCCTCCCCCAGCCGGCGGACCGGCAGGACCAGGGTGCGGGCCATGCGCAGGCCGCCCGTGCCGCGCAGCCGGACGGCCAGCCGGGCCGCGGGCAGGACCGGCGGGAAGGGGGTGAACAGGGCGTCGAGGAGCGCCGGGCGCAGCGTCTCCCACACGTCGTGCAGGCGGCGCCAGGCGGCTCCGTCGCCGGGTGCGAAGGCGTCCAGGGAGTGGGCGGTGACGTCGAGACGGCGGTCGAGCACCGCGCACCTGCCGTCGGTCAGCGGGTGGGCGAGGACCTGCGGGGCGTGGCTCCAGCGCAGCCCGTGGTCCTCCAGGCGGAGGCCGGCGAGGACCGGGGAGGCGGCGGCGAGCGGGTAGAAGGAGCTGCACAGGTCGCTGACGAAGTCGGGCTCGACGTCGCGGTCGTGGCGTACGGCGCCGCCGGGCACGGGCTGTTCCTCCAGCACCTCGACGCTCCAGCCGGCGTCGGCGAGCAGGTTCGCCGCGACCAGTCCGTTGGGGCCGGCCCCGATCACCACGGCGTCAGGCACGGGCGCCGCCCTGGTTCGGGTTCGGGTTCGCCGGCGCGACCTGGCCGAGGGGGCGGTGGCGCTCCGCCTCGGCGGCCTCGGTCTCGCAGATCTTCGCCAGCCTGGAGAGCATGGCGCGGTGGCGAAGCTGGATCAGTGCCTCCACGCCCACGTTGTGCACCAGGCCGCCGGCTCCTCGCAGGGGGTGTTCGTCCACGATGACCAGGCAGTGGTCGCCCCAGGGGCGCAGTTCGATGGCGATGCGGGCGGTGCCGAGGTGTCCGGCCTGGGCCTCGAGTTCCAGGGCCTCGCCCGGGACGCAGCGGCGGACTACCGTCTCGTTGGACAGGGACAGGGGGCCGAGGCGTACCTCGTAGGCGATCGCCGAGCCGAGTTGCGGCCAGTGGCCGTGGACGGGTTCGGACGATGACGTGCCGACGACCCATTCCGCGTAGCGGGTGCCGTCCTCGAGGACGGTCCAGACGGACCTCGGGCTCGTTTGGATCAGACGATGACGGATCGCCACATCGACCTCCCGGGTGGGTGCGCGAGCGGTGTCGGTCAGCACTGAGTGCCCCGTCTGGGGCGGGTCAACCGGTGAGGTGCGTTGGTGTGGGGCGGGGGGTGGTCGCGCTGCCCGGCGCCGGCGGGGTGCCGTCGCGCCCACCCGTGCCGCCCCAGCGGCACGACTGCCCGCGGAGTGCGGGGCATGCGGCGGCGGCTGCCCGCGGATCACGGGGGTCAGGTTGGTTCGCGGGTTGGGGCCAGGGCCCAGCGGATGGCTGTGGTTACTGCTGTGCCCAGCGGGCGTATGCAGATGTTCTCGGCCGGGGGGACGCGGGGCAGGCGCAGTTCGTGGGAGGCCCAGGGTGGGAGGAGGGAGACGGCATTGGCGGCGAGGACGCCGTACGGGAGCCGGGCGAGCAGGGGGACGGGCGGGTTGAGCAGCAGGAAGCGGGCGGTGGCGCGCGCCTCGGGGGTGGCACGCAGTTCACCGCGGTAGGCGGCCAGCCGCTCGGCGAGTCCGGCGCGGTCGGTCGGCGGGTCGGGGACGCCGAGCGCGGCGGCGATGCGCGCCATGTCGGCGACGTACGCGTCGCAGCCCTCCTCGTCCAGGGGGTGGGCGCCGTAGCGCTGGTGGGCGCGCAGGAAGCTGTCGACCTCGGCGATGTGCACCCAGCACAGCAGATGGGGGTCGGACGCCCGGTACTCCTCACCGTCGGCGGTGGTGCCGCGCACCGTCTCGTGGACGGCGCGCACCCGGTCGACGGCCCGCTGGGCGCTGTCGGCGGTGCCGTAGGTGGTGACGGCGAGGAAGGTGCTGGTCCGCTGGAGGCGCCCCCAGGGGTCGCCGCGGAACCCGGAGTGCCCGGCGACGGCTGCCATGGCCAGCGGGTGGAGCGACTGGAGCAGCAGGGCGGACAGTCCTCCGATGAACATGGAGGCGTCCCCGTGCACCCGCCGGACCGGCCGCTCGGGGCCGAACCAGCGCGGTCCGGGCGTGCCGTGGATGCGCGCGCGGTTGTCCGGTCCGTCCGGTCCGGCCACCCGGGAGAAGATCGCGTGACCGATCCGGCCGCGCAGCGCCGAGCGGCCCTCCACCAGCAGTCCCATGGTTCGCTCCGCCTCCTCGCGCCCACGCCGACCGGTCGGCCGCTACGGCTACACCTGCCCCGTACCCCCGCCCCATACCCCCGCCGGGTGGCCGGCGGACACCCCTAGGGGATGTCGCCCCGCCAGTCGTACACCCGGCCGTCGGCGTCGCGGGGTACGTACAGGGCGCGTCCCCCCGCGCCGTAGCGGCCTATCTCGGTGGGCAGGCCCACCCCGTGCCTGAGTTCGGTGTCGCCGTGGTCGGTGACGTCCAGCAGCAGGCCGTCCAACGGGCCGCCGGCCAGCTCCACGTACGTCCGCCCGTCGCGCGGGCCGGGGTCGTCGTGGTCCGCCCCGTACACCCTGCCCCGCATGAACTCGAGTTCGTCCATACCGGCAGGGTGGCATCCCCCACTGACAATCGGCCCGCGCGCACGGCCACGGCATGGACGGGTGCGGGCGGGGCATGCGTGCCACGATGGACGGTACGGGCCGATGACGTCGACCAGGGAGGCGGGCCGTGGACTGGCGGGCTTTCGCGCAGCAGATGGCTTCGATGGCCCGTGACCTGCTGGCCGAGCACACCCTCGACGCGACCCTGGAACAGATCACGACCTCGGCGGTGGAACTCGTGGACGGCTGCGACGCCTCCGGGATCCTCGTCCTGCGGGGGGACCGGGTCAGTTCGCTGGCGCCCACCGAGCAGCTGGTGACCGACAGCGACCACCTCCAGGGGCGCCTGCGGGAGGGGCCCTGCTTCGACGCGGCCCGGCCCGACCGCACCGAACGGGTCTTCCGCATCCCCGACTTCACCGACTCCGCCGAGCACACCGGCCGCTGGCCGTCCTTCGTGCCCCAGTGCCGGGAGCTCGGGGTGGGCAGCATGATGGGCTTCCTGCTGTACACGCGGGAGGAGGAGCTGGGGGCCCTCAACATGTACTCGTTCAAGCCGGGGATGTTCACCGAGGACAGTGAGACGGCGGGCTGGCTGCTGGCGTCCCACGCGGCGGTCGCCTTCTCGACCGCCAAGACCGACGCGCAGTTGCAGGAGGCCATCGCCACGCGGCATCTGATCGGCGAGGCGATGGGCATCCTGATGGGCCGCCACCAGATCACGGAGGACCAGGCCTTCGCCATCCTGCGCACCCGGTCCCAGCGCACCAACACCAAACTGCGTGACGTGGCGCGCCGGGTCTGCGACACGGGCACCGTGGAGCGGTGACCGCCGGACGGCGGGCGCTCAGCGGCTGCCGGTCCAGTTGTGGGCGACGTCGATCACGAGCCGGCCGTCGAGCTGGAGCACCCGGAACGGCAGCCGTGCCCGTACCCCGAGCCCGATCTGGGTCTCGCCCTCGAAGCTGCCGGCGAACCGCGCGTCCCTGAAGGTGCGGTACCCGGTCAGGTCCACGCCCGGCAGGGGGCGTCCGGCGCGCGCCGGGTAGGTGGGCTCGCCGCTCTCGGGGGCGTAGGAGGGCGCCGCCACCCGCACCTCGAGGACGGCGCCGCCGGCGACGGGGACGGGCCGGCCCGATCCGTCCTGGTGGAGGCGGTCGACGTAGCGGACGGAGTAGCCGAGGCCGCTGCGCGCGGCGCCGGGCACGTCGACGACCATGCGGTCGTAGCAGGCGTGCCGTCCGGTCCGGACGTTCCGTACCGGCGTGATCGTGCTGTCGGAGTCGGTCCTGGGGAGGCTGCCCCAGCCGGTCGGGCACGCCGTGGCCGCCCGGGGCGCCGCCGACGGGGCGGCGACGGCCGGGACCGTCGCCGTGGCCAGCGTGGCGCCCACGAGCACGAGAGTCGCGCAGACGGTGCGTGTGCGAATTGTTCTTGTTCGAAGCATTTTCGGCCCCCTGGGCTGACATCCTTCTGGTATCGGGTGAGACGACCGGGATGACCGGAAGGTTGCGGCTCCGCCGCGCCGGACCGTGCGGGATGGCACATGCTGGTGAAGAGCGAACGAATGTCCCGTGCGTCCGCACCGGGAGGCTCGACATGGATGACGCAGCCGACGCATCGCGCGGGGAGCGGCCGGCAGGCGTGCTCGGCCGGAGCACGGAGGAGAGCCCGGGTGTGGCGGAGATCCGGACCGCCGCCCATCCGGCGGCCCGGATCGAGGACGCGCTGGCGGAGCCGGTGGTCGCGGCGGTCCAGGACATCGGCGGCTACGGCGGGCTGGTGTATCTGCGCTCGCGGGACCGGCGCTCGCTGGTGCTCTGCGTGGTGGCCGGCGTCCCGCGGTCGCTGCTGAGCTCCTGGTGGCGGGTGCCCGTGGGGGGCGCGCTGCCCATGTCCGAGGCGTACCGCAGGAGCGAGAGCCTGTGGCTGCCGGACGAGCGGGCCACGATGCTGCGCTTCCCGCAGTTCACCGCCGCGCTGCCGTACTCGTTCAGCTCCGCCTTCCACCCGGTGCACGTCGACGGCGAACCCGTGGGCGTCCTGGCCGTGCTGCGTTCGGCGGCCCGGGAGCCGATGGACGAGGACGCGGTGCGTGCGGCGCTGCACGACGCGGGACGAGACATGGAGGAACGGCTCACCGAGTTCGCCCGCCGGATGCCCGGAGCGGAGGGCCCGGAGGCCGTGGCGTACGGCATCGACTACGACGACCAGCCGGTCAGCGTGCGGCTGCCCACCCCGCCCGCGCGGGCCGTGTCGGTCGGCATGATCGAGTGGGACCTGGACAGCGACCGGTGGTCCGGGGACGACGACGCGCTGTCCCTCCTGGGCGTCGTCCGGGGGAAGTTCGGCGGCACCATGGCGGAGGTGGAGGACCGGGTGTGCCCCGACGACCTGTACGAGCTGCGGGCGAGCCGGCGGGAGGCGGCGGACACCGGGCAGGTCAGGTCCCGGCACTTCAGGGTGCTGGAGGAGTCCGAGGCCGGCGGGGAGGTCCGCTACCGGCCGGTCGAGCTGTGGGGGCACGTCGTACGGGCGGAGGGGGCCTCCCGGCTCCTGGTCGGCGCCCTCGTCGACGCGGCAGGCGGCGTCACCGCGGCGGAGGCCGCCGAGCGGCTGCCCGACGGGGTGTTCTCCCTGGATCAGGACGGCCGGGTCGTCTACGCCAACCGCCGCTGTCAGGAACTGCTGGGCTACGACCTGGAACGCATGCTCGGCCACTACCCGTGGGAGGTGCTCACCTGGCTGCGCGATCCGGCCTACGAGGACCGGTACCGGGCGGCCATGCTGTCGCAGGAGCCGGTGTCGTACCTGGTGCACGACCCGGACGGCGGCTGGCTGGGGTTCGTGCTCTACCCCGGGGTGCACGGGCTGACCGGTCGAGTCTTCCGCACCAGCGCCCCGGCCGGGGCGGAGCCCGGCCGGTCCCTGGCGCCGACCGGCGGGGACACCTCGGCGGCTCCCTCCGAGCTGGTCGCGACGGCCCGCGCGGGAGCCCTGTACCACGTCGTGCAGATGGCGAGTGTGCTGACCGAGGCCGTCACCGTCAGGGATGTGTGCCGGGCCGTCGCGGAGCAGCTGCTGCCCGCGTTCGGCGCGCAGGAGATCGCCCTGTACACGATCCGGGACAGCCGGATGTACCTGCTGTGGGAGTCCGGCTACCCGGAGCACTTCCTCGAGGGTTTCGAGGGGGTCCCGCTCAACGCGAACCTGCCCGGTGTGCACGCCCTGACCACCCGGCTCCCGCTCTTCTTCGAGTCGCCGGAGGCGCTGGTCAACGCCTACCCCCAGCTCGTCCTCGACCCGATGAACGCCTGGTCGTTCCTGCCGTTGATCGCCTCCGGGCATCCGGTCGGCTCCTGCATCCTCGGCTGGAACGCACCCCATCGGTTCACCCCGGAGGAGCGCACGGCGCTGACGGCGCTGGGCGGTCTGACCGCGCAGGCGATGGAGCGGGCCCGGCTGTACGACGCGGAGTCCGCCGTGGCGCGCGGCCTCCAGGAGGGGCTGCTGCCGCACCGGCTGCCGGCCATCGACAGGATGGTCACCACCGGCCGCTATCTGCCCGGCACCCAGGGCATGGCCATCGGGGGCGACTGGTACGACGTGATCAGGACGGGGCGGGGGGTGGCGCTGGTCATCGGTGACGTCGAGGGGCACAGCGTCGGGGCCGCGGCCGTCATGGGGCAGCTGCGCAGCGCGGTGCACGCCTTCGCGGCCAGCGGCCGGCCGCCGCAGGAGGTGATCACCCACACCAACCGGCTGCTGGCCGAGCTGGAGACGGATCTCTTCGCCACCTGCTGCTACGTCGAACTCGAATCGGCCACCGGACGGGCCCTGGCCGTCCGGGCGGGTCACCCGCCGCCCCTGCTGCGCCACCCCGACGGGCACACGGAGACCCTGGACCTGCCGGGGGGCGTGCTGCTCGGGGTGCAGCCGGAGGCCGTCTACCCGGTCACGACGCTCACCCTGGCGCCCGGCAGTGTCCTCGCGCTGTACACGGACGGGCTCGTGGAGACGCCCGGCGGTGACATCGAGTCGGGCATCGAGGTGATCCGCCGCTGTCTGGCCCGCAGCCGTACCGAGTCGGTCGAGGAACTCGCCGACCAGCTGATCAGAACGGCCCGCCGGACCGAGGACCGCCCGGACGACGTGGCGCTGCTGCTGACGGCGTACGACTGGCGGAGGGGCCGCCGCTGACCCGGGGCCCCGCCGTCAGGCGGGTGGTGCGCCCGTGGCGCGGAGCAGGAGGACGGTGATGTCGTCGGCCTGCTGGACCTTCCGGCGGGCCGGGTGCAGCAGGCGGTCGGCGAGACGGTGCGGGTCCGGGTCGTCGGCGTCGGCCAGGTGTTCGGCGAGGTCCCGGGTGGTCCGTGCGGCGTCGGTGCCGGGGGCCTCCACCAGGCCGTCCGTGTAGAGGGCGAGGACGGCGCCCGGGGGCAGGTCGACGGTGGTCACCGGGTAGCGGGCACTCAGGTCGATGCCGAGCAGTGGTCCCGGCTCGACGTCCAGCACCTCGGCGCGGCCGGGCGCGTGCCGCAGCAGCGGGGGCACATGGCCCGCGCTGGACAGGGTGATCCGGTGGCGGGCCAGGTCGATGTGGGCGTAGAGGCAGGACACCAGCAGTCCGGAGTCCAGGTCCGACAGCAGCCGGTTGGTGCAGGCGAGCACCTCGTCGGGGGCCGCGCCGGCGGTGGCGTGGGCGTGGATGGCGGTACGGACCCGGCCGGTGAAGGCGGCGGAGGCGACGCTGTGGCCCTCCACGTCCCCGATGACGGCGGCGGCGGTCGTGTCGTCGAGGCGCAGGACGTCGTAGAAGTCGCCGCCCACGTCGAGGCCGTGTCCGGCGGGCAGGTAGCGGGCGGCGACGTCGAGTCCGGGGAGGGCGGGCAGGGCGCGGGGCAGCAGGGCCCGCTGGAGTTCGTCGACCAGGCGGTGCTGGGTGTCGTACAGGCGGGCGCGGTCCAGGGCCTGGGCGATCAGTCCGGCCAGCGAGGTGAGGACGGCCCGCTCGTCGGCGCTGAAGGTGTGCGGACGGTCGTACGACAGCACGCAACAGCCCACCGGACGGCCCGAGATGACCAGCGGCAGGAAGGCCCAGGCCTGCTTGTCGCTCAGGAGCGGTGCCTTGGGGTAGCGGACGCCGATCTCGGCCCGGTCGGAGAAGAAGGCCGGGGCGCCGGCGGCCAGGATGTCACCGGCGGGCGTGAGATCGGTGTCCAGGTTCAGGGCGTCCAGGCGCTCCACGACGTCGGGGGCGTAGCCGTGATGGCCGGTGATCGTCAGCCGGCCGGCCTCGGCGGCGGACAGCACCAGGCCCTGGGCCTGGAAGGCGGGCAGGATCTGATGGCTGATCAGGTCGACGAGGTCCCGCACGGTGACCGTCTCGGTGAGCGCGGCGGCGAGGTGGACGAGTTGGTACAGGCGCCCGGTGGGCGCCGGCGCGGGGCGTCGCGGGGTGACGGGGGCGGGGTCGTCGCCCGGGTTCCCGGGGCGCGGGGAGACGCGGACGCTGATGCCGCTGGTGTCCGGGTGGAGCTCGAAGACCAGCCACTGGTCGGGCGGGCGGCGGGCGGTGAACGCGAGGGGCGAGCGGCTGACCAGCGCCGTGCGGTAGTGGTCCTCGTAGACCGGGTCGTCCAGCCAGTCGAGGGCCTCCCAGGGGCGGGTGCCGAGGAGCCGTTCGGCGCCGCGGCCGAGGAGCCGTGCGGCGGTGGTGCTGAGGAAGGTGATCCGTCCCTCGAGGTCGAGGGAGACGGCGCCCTCGGGCAGGCGTTCCACGTAGTCGGAGGCGGCCAGGTCGGTCTGGGCGGGCCGGGTCACGGCGTTCGGCGGGACGATCCGGGTCCGGTCGGACAGGGTGGGCGACTGGTCGGAGTCGTCGAGGATCCGCGCGAAGCGGCGGGCGCTGGTGGTGATGGTGTGCCGTTCGCGGGCGGTGACCCGCTGCCGGCGGTCGGCGGGCCACATCAGCACCAGGCCGCCCCAGGTGCGCCGCACCCCGGTCACCGGCAGCGCGGCCAGGGCGTACGGGTAGGGCAGCACGGCGGCGGCGCGGGGGTACCGGCGGGCCATCTCGTCGTGGCCGCCGATCCAGACCAGCCGGTCGTCGCGGACGGCGTCGGCGACGGGCAGCGGGCTGGCGGGGCTGAGGTGCTGCCACGGGGCGAAGAACTCGGCCGGCAGGCCGCACAGCCACACCAGGCGCAGGAAGCCGGTCGTCCCCTCGGACAGGTAGAGCGCCCCGACCGAGGCGCCCGTACCGCGCACCGTGTCGGCGAGCGCCGCCCCCAGGGCGTCGTCCAGCGATCCGTGGCTCAGGAGCGGCTCGTCGATCCCGGACATGGTGTCCTCCGGTCCGGTGACGGGAGGGCCGGCCGCCCGCCAGAGGGTACGTACACGCCTCCCGCACCGGCAGAGGCGTACGGCGCTCCTACCCCGCACGGCACACCTGACGCACACGGCGGGCACATTCCCCCCACACGAGGGCGTGGCGTCGGGGCCCGGCGTCGCCGGGGCGGTCTCACAGGCAGTAGCGCACGAGCCACTCGTCGGGGTTGTAGGCGTTGCGGGCCGGGTCCGGCGCGACGGCCGGGCGCTCCTCGACCGTGTCCTCCACCCGGACCGGCTCCGGGAGGCGTCCGAAGCGGGCGTGGCGGGCGACCGCCGCCGCGTCCGTGTCCTCGCGCTCGCGCACCGTCCTCGTGTCCACGGCAACTCCCCTCTGCGGCCGGCGGACAGCCCCGCGGCCTCCGCGCCAAGTGTCACACACCGATGGCCGGAAGCATGGCTTCCGTCATAGCCGTCAGCGAACGGTAATGATCGACTCTCCGTATGCGCAGCAGCCTCCTCCCCCTTCCCGTCGTCCTCGTCGGCGCCCTGTTGACGACCGCGTGCGACACCCGTGCCGAGCCGCCGTCGTCCAACGCCGCCTGTGCGGGGCCGTCCTCCGACACCGACACCGCCCTGCCGGAGCGGGACGGGGTCCGGGTCACCGCGTTCGACGGAATCCGCGGCTGCGTCCTGTTCGAGGTCACCCACAGGGGGTCCGAGCCCTTCACCTACACGGTCACGCTGGACCTCCTCTCCGACGCGGGGACCGTGCTGGACCACACCGAGCAGACGGTCGAGGACGTCAGTCCGGGCCGTACGGTCCGGGGCAGGATCTCGCTGAGCGAGTCGATGGCGGGCCCGCGGGAGGTGGGCGGGGTGCGGATCGCCAAGGTGCGCGCCGTCCCCGCCGACGAGGCGCCGTCCGACCGGGGCCCGTGCCCGGACTCGGGCCTTCGCGTCCACGCGGACGACGGCGACGCCGCGATGGGCCTGCGGGTGGTCTCCGTGCACCTGGAGAACTGCGGCACCCGGCCCTACCCCCTGCACGGCTACCCCGACGTCCAACTCCTCGACGAGGACCACGAACCGGTGGACGGCATCCGGATCCTGCACGACGGCGGCTCGATCGCCGCCGGCACGGGCGCGGACGGCCCGGCCCTGCCGCTCGTGCTGAAGCCCGGCGAGGGCGCCCGGGCCGGACTGGTGTGGCGCAACACCGTCGAGGGCGGTACGCCGGTCGACGTCCCCTATGTACGGGTGCGGGCGAAGACCGGCGCGCACCCGGTGATGGTCGTCCCCGAACTCGACCTCGGGACGACGGGAAAGCTGGGCGTCGGCCCCTGGAAGAAGAAGGAGCAGTAGCACCGCCCGCATTGGCCCGCGAGAACGGGACGGGTATGGACCCCTCGGCGGACCGCCGGGCTCCCTGGCGTCGATGCCATGAACGCCGCCCACCACGCGCGGGGCCCTGGGGGCGGCCGTACGCCGGCGCCGGTCCCGTGGTGGGATGCCGGCGCCGGCGGGGTGCGTGGGCAGCGCGGGATCAGGCCCCGCGCCGCACGCTCCGCAGGACGAAGAATCCGAAGATCACCAGCACTCCGCCGATCGCGGCGGGCCAGAGCTGGGCCCCGGTCTCGGCCAGGCTGCCGGTCCCGGCCTGCGGCTCGGTCCGGTCCTCGGCCCCGAGCTCCGGGAGACTGCCGGGCGTGTCGGCGGCCTGCGCCGCCTGGCCGGCATCGTCCTTGGCGCCCGTGTCGCCGCCCTGGTCTCCAGTGCCCGCGCCGTCCTCGGCCGGGATCGATGCCTTGACGTCGGGCTGCTCGGGCCGGTCGGTGGCGTCGCCGTCCGCGGGCTCCTCGGTGGCCGGGGGCTCCGACGGCTGCTCCTGTCCGCCGTCACCCTGGTCGCCGCCGTCGCCGGGCTTGTCACCGCCGTCGTCCTGGTTGCCGCCGTCGCCGGGCTTGTCACCGCCGTCGTCCTGGTTGCCGCCGTCGTCACCGTCGCCGCCCTGGCCCGGGTCGTCGGGGGTGGCCGTGGGCTGCTCCGGCTCCTCCGGCTGCTCCGGCTGCTGGGGCTCCTCGCCCGGCTCGCCGCCGCCGTCACCGTTGCCGTCGCCGCCGTCGTCGCCACCACCGGCGCCGGCACCGCAGGTGCGGCCCTCGTTGATGCAGTCGACCATCTCGTTCATCAGGTCCTCGTCGAAGACGTTGATGAAGTCGCCGTGGTCCGTGATCGGCTTGTGCAGCTGCTCCGGGAAGGAGTCCACCGCGAACAGGGGCGTGGTCTTCCCGCCGTCCTCGAGGCTCGGCGCGTCCACGTCGTAGACGATGCGCTGCACCAGCTGCGGCACCGGCTTGAAGCCGGAGGGGCAGTTGCCGGCCTCGTCGGCGAACGCCATGTGCGTACGGTGGTTGGCGCTGTCGATGTTGCGGCCGTCCCAGCAGCTCTGGAAGTCGAACGTGCGCACCACGTCACTGCCCTGCGGGCACAGCGGGTACTTGTCCGTCAGCTGCCGGTCCTCGAAGCCGGTGCAGCTCCAGGAGGCGTTGGCGTTGGCGGGGCCGTTGAGGAACGACTTGGCGTCGCCGGTGATGATGCGCAGCAGCCAGGGCATGGCGGTGACCTCGCCCCGCGGGTTGCCCTCGAAGGTCAGCGTGACCTCCTTGGGCGTGACGATCTCGCCGGCGTTGCCCTCGATACCGCCGCCCGGGGAGTTGGCGTCCTGCTCCTGGGTGCCGTTCTGGAGCCGCAGCACGGGCCAGTAGTACGACGACTTGTCGCGCTGGTCCGCACAACTGGTGTCCGCTCCTGCCAGTTCCTCGTCACTGGAGAAGGCGTTGGTGGCCTGGTTGCCGATGTAGTCGTGGAAGTGGTGGGCGCCGTTGCTCACACCCGGGGCGGCGATCACGTTGTCCGAGTTGAACAGGCCGTTCTCGTTGACGCCGCACTCGCTGGTGAAGGTGCCGCGGGAGGCGTTCGGCGTCTGCTCCGGCTCGGAGACATTGGGCTGGACGCTCTCGATGTCGACGTAGTCGCCGGCGACGGGCCCGTTGCCGGCCTGACCGCCGTTTCCGCCCTGGTCCTGGCCCTGTTGGTCCTGGTCCGCCTGGTCCTGGCCTTCCTCGTCCTGGCCCTGCTGTTGCTCGCCGTCGCCCGCCTGCTCGCCCTCGTCGCCGGCGCCTTCCTGACCGGCCTCCTGCCCGGCGTTGCCGGACTCGCGCACGGCACAGGCCGCGAGTTCCTCGAGGCCCTCGGGACGGTCGCCCACCCGGTCGATGGCGGTGGCGATGCGGGCGAGGGTCGCGGAACGCTTCTCCTCCAGCGGCCCGGCGATCGCGTTCTCCGCGAAGGCCGGGTCCTGCCGGAGGGCGTCGGCCGACTCGCCCAGCCGCTTGTAGGCGTCGGCGATCTGGGCGTCGAGAGCGGCGAGTTCCTTGTCCACCTCCGCCCGCGCCTCCTCGGGCACCGACGTCAACCGGGTGGCGACGTCCGGGCAGTCGATCGTGGCGGCCGAGAGGACCTGCGCCTGGCCGTCGCCCGTCCCGCCGTCCTCCGTCGCGGAAGCGTAGACGTTGGCCGCCATCATCCCGCCTCCGCCCAGGATCAGGGCGAACGCGGCGAGAGTCGCGCGCTGTTTGGGGCGTCTGCGTGTGTTGCGTGCCAAGGCAGTACTCCTACGCTTCTGTCGCGGGGGGTGGGCAGAGGATTCCCACGCCCCATACGCAGGCGGGCCCCAGAGTGTTCAACGGACTCACGGCTTCTTCGCGAATCCCCGAGAATTCGCACCCCCGCACATGCCGAGTCCCCGCCGGACCTGGCCGGTGCGGCGGGGACTCGGGAACGGGAGCGGCGAAGTGCCCTGGGCTCAGGAGAAGTTCACGTCACTGCACAGGAAGTACGTCTGGTCCATGTGCGAGGCCTGCCAGATCGTGTAGACGACGTGGTGGCCGCTGAGGCCGGAAGTGCTCACCGGGATCGAGTAGTTCTGGCCGGGCGCGTACCTCCCGGTGCGGGTCACCAGCTGGAGGTCGTCCCAGCCCAGTGACTCGGTGGCCGGGTTGAACCCCTGCCGGGTGACGTAGACCAGGATGTAGTCCGCGCCGTGGCTGGCCTGGTCGTGCAGCTTGACGGTGAAGTCGTCGTTCACGTTCGTGGTCTTCCAGGCGCCCGCCGTGTCCAGGGAGTTGTAGCGGCCGCTCTCGGTGTGCCCGCCGCTGCACAGCCGGCCGTCGGGGATGACGGCCTGGAAGTTGCCGCCGGAGCCGTTGCGGTAGAGGCCGTTCCAGTTCCACATGGCGTTGGGGTCGTCCTGCCACGCCTGCCAGCACATCGGGTCCTGCTGGGCCATCGCCGGGTTCTGGAAGTCGCTGCCCCAGCGCTGCCAGCAGCCGTAGTTGCGGGACGCGGGGTCGACCACCGAACCGTGGGCGACGGCGGTACCACTCCAGGGGATCAGAGAGAGCAGCGCGGCTACGACCACGGTCAGGGCGAGCGACAGACGGGACCGGAACGGTGATAGGTCATGCCCATGCCAATTCATGGTTCCTGCTTTCCACTGTGGGGGTTGTGGGGTCGCGGGCATGCGCCCCCACGGTCACCATGGGAGCGCTCCCAATGCACAGGCTGCGCCCGCCGGCGCGAAGCGGCAACGTGCATTTCCGCCACTTCCGCACCGGCCGTGGCGCGTTCGACGCGTTCGACGCGGCCGGGCAGCGACCCCTCAGAGCCCGTCGAGGTCATGCGTCGTACGGCCGAGGCAGACCACCGAGTCGTCCATCGGCGCCTCGATCTCCTCGAAGCCCATGCGGTCGTAGAAGGCCCGGGCGGGCTTGTTGGCCGTCGCCATGACGAGATGGACGGACGGCACTCCCCGGTCCCGCAGCGCCTCGAGGAAGGTGCGCATGAGCCGTCGGCCGTATCCGCGACCCTGCCACTCCGGCAGCAGGTCGATGTGCAGATGGGCGGGCCAGGGGGCCAGTTCCGGGACGATCATCCGCTCGGGGTGGTGCAGCAGCCAGGCGATCGTCTCGTCGGGGGTGGCCGGCGGCCCTTCCGGCTCGGGGTGGCGGTCGCCGACCAGGGGCAGCCACGCGGCCCGGAAGGTCTTGGCGAACCGGACCGTGTCGGCGGTGCCGACGATGTAGCCGACCGCCCGGCCCCGGCCGTCGTCCAGCACGAAGGCCAGCTCCGGCTCCAAATGGACGTAGGGGGCCGCGAAGGTGTCGGGGAAGACACTCGGGTCGGTGTAATGGGGGCGGCTGTCCTGGCCGTTGTGCGCGGT
This sequence comes from Streptomyces sp. NPDC031111, assembly GCF_055570675.1. Taxonomy (NCBI): domain Bacteria; kingdom Bacillati; phylum Actinomycetota; class Actinomycetes; order Kitasatosporales; family Streptomycetaceae; genus Streptomyces; species Streptomyces sp. NPDC031111. The sequence continues at coordinate 162,199 of NZ_JBVIGS010000012.1, read as the reverse complement.
GCGGACGCAGATGTCGTCGAGGGCCGGCCGGTCCTGGCGGTGGTACGGGCGGATCCTGGGGGACTCGGTCATGTCAGGCATCCTGCATCTCTTGGGAGCGCTCCCACAACGTCTTTTTCCAGCCAGGACCGACGCCCGGCGCGAGCTCGGGCAGATGTCCGGGCGCGGGCGTAGGCGGCCGGGACCTGGTTACCCGTCACCCCATGAAGCTGCATATTCCGGGGCGAAACGACCAGCGGACCCACGACGGCGCGCCGGACGAGCCCCGTCCGGGTTACGGGACCGACGCGGCGGCCGACGAGCCGGGGCCCCGCGACGAGGTGGAACAGGCGTCGCCGGACACACCGGCCAAGCTGCCCAAGGGCGCCTGGGGTGCCGCGTTCAAGGGGAGTCTGCGCGAGTTCAAGGACGACGAACTCACCGACCGGGCCGCCGCCCTGACGTACTACGGTGTGCTGTCGCTGTTCCCGGCGCTGCTGGCCCTGGTGTCGCTGCTGGGCCTCACCGGCAGGTCCACCACGGACAGGGTGCTGGAGGAGGTGCAGGACCTCGCCCCCGGAGCGGTGCGGGACATCCTCACCCAGGCGGTGGGGCAGCTCCAGGGCAACGCGGGGGTCGGCTCGATCATGGCGGTCGTCGGTCTGGTGCTGGCGATCTGGTCCGCGTCGGGCTATGTGGCGGCGTTCATCCGCTCGGCGAACGCGGTCTACGACGTTCCCGAGGGGCGCCCGGTCTGGAAGGTGCTGCCGGTGCGGTTCGGGGTCACGGTCGCCCTCATGGTGATGGCCCTGATCAGTGCGCTGATCGTGGTCTTCAGCGGCGGGCTGGCCCGCCGCGTGGGCGACATGCTCGGACTGGGCGACACCGCGCTGACCGTGTGGTCGATCGCCAAGTGGCCGGTACTGGTCCTGCTGGTCGTCATCATGATCGCGCTGCTGTACTGGGCGGCGCCGAACGCCAAGGTCAGGGGGTTCCGGTGGGTCACGCCGGGCAGCTTCCTGGCGCTGGTGATCTGGCTCGTGGCGTCCGCCGGGTTCGCCTTCTACGTCGCCAACTTCGGCTCGTACAACAAGACCTACGGCACGATGGCCGGCGTCATCATCTTCCTGATCTGGCTGTGGATCACCAACCTGGCCATTCTGCTGGGGCTGGAGTTCGACGCGGAGATCGCCCGGCAGCGGGCCATCGCCGGGGGCCATCCGCCGGAGGCGGAGCCGTACACACAGCCGCGCGACACCCGCGCCTGGGACGAACAGGACCGGCGGCGCATGGACGACGGGACCTGACGGCGGCGCCCGCCGCTCTCAGTCCATCAGACCCGCGGCGACCGTGGCGCCGAGCTCCCAGCACCGCTCGACGGCGGCCTTGTCGGGCTCGCCGGTCACGGTCACCGCGTCCGCGGCGCGGCGCCAGCCCAGCCCCGTCGTGATCGCCTCGATGCCCCGCACGGCGCCCGTCACGTCGTTCCCGCCGTGCACGTAGTAGCCGAAGGGCCGCCCCCGGGTGGTGTCCAGACACGGGTAGTAGACCTGGTCGAAGAAGTGCTTGAGCGCCCCCGACATGTAGCCGAGGTTCGCCGGGGTGCCGAGGAGGTAGCCGTCGGCGTCCAGGACGTCGGCGGCCGTCGCGGACAGCGCCGCCCGCCGCACCACCTTCACGCCCTCGATCTCCGGGTCGGTGGCACCGGAGAGGACGGCCTCGAACATCGCCTGGCAGTTCGGCGAGGGCGTGTGATGGACGATCAGCAGAGTCGGCACCCCCCGACCCTGCCGTGCCGGTCCGCGCGCCCGCAAGCCGACACCGGTGGTGTCCCGTTGTAACGGCGGGACGGGGGTGGCACGATGCCCCGCATCGGTACGCGGAGACGGGGTGCGTCTTGGTCGACGAGGATCACGGGTCACCGGCGGCGGCGGTGTTCGACGCGCTGGGCGCCGAGTACGAGCAGGCGTTCGCCTCCTCACCGGCCCACCGGGCGTCCCTGGAGTGGCTGCTCGGACGGCTGGCGCCCGGCAGCTCGGTGCTGGACGTGGGCAGCGGGACGGGCCGTCCCACGGCCGCCGCGCTCACCGGGGCCGGCCACCGCGTGCTGGGCGTGGACGTCTCCCCGGTGATGGTGGAGATCGCCTCCCGGCAGGTGCCCGGCGCCGAGTTCCGGTGTGCCGACGTTCGCCGCATGACGCTGGAGGACGGGTCGTTCGACGCGGTGTGCGTGTACTTCGCGCTGCTCCAGATGTCCCGGGCGGAGCAGTCGGAGCTCCTGCGCCGGCTGACGCGGGCGCTGCGGCCGGGCGGCCTGCTCGTACTGGCCACCGTGCCGCTGGACGTCGAGGGGTTCGACGGGGTGTTCATGGGTCAGCCGGTGCGCGTCACCAGCTTCACGGCCGACGGCGTCGTCGCCGTCGTGCGTGAGGCCGGGCTGACGGTGGAGTCGCAGGAGAGCGTGATGTTCACCCCGACCCACCCCGACGCCCGCCCGGAGCCCCAGCTCTTCCTGCACTGCCGCCGCGCGGAGACGGACCCCGAGGACTGAGCCCCGCGCGGTCAGCCCGTCATCCGCTTCCGCCAGGACGGTTCCACCCGGGTCCACTCCGCCTCCCACTCGGCGAGGCGGCGCAGATGCAGCCGGGCCCGGACGAGCCACCCGCCGAGCAGGACCACGCCCCCGGCGGCGACGGCCACCGTGAGACCGGCCATGACGGTCTGGAACCGTGCCTCCGCGCCCTCGGGCGGTGCCGCGACCAGCCGGCCCTCGGGATCCGTCCACACGGTGACCTCGGTGCCCTCCGGGCTGCCGGCGTCGACCTCGGCCCGGCCCGTGCGGTCGGTGCCGTCCGCGTCGGTCCACCGCACCTTGGCCCACACGCCGCCTTCCCCGTTCTCCGTCACCGGCGCGGACAGTTCGGCGGCGTCCTCGGCCAGTACGGCCGGGACGGCGCTGGTCCGCTCGCGGCGCTCGGCGAGCGACCCCTCCACGGCCCCGGCCGCCGCCAGACCGGACGCCAGCCCGAGCAGCAGGGCGAGCACGAGCGTCCCGAGCAGCAGCCAGCCCTCGACCAGATCGCAGCGGCGGCGCAGCGGGTTCCTCCGCCACCGCCACAGCCGCGTCCCGCGAGTCCTCGCACCATGCGTCCTCGCCATGGGAGGTCACCTCCTCGCGGGGGTACCGAACGCGTCCCCCCTCCAGGGTGGACCCTGACGCCCCGGTCCCGCATGGGCCGGACGGCCCGTTCCGACGGGACGCCGGCCCGGTGGCGCCGGGCCGGCGGCGGACCCGTCAGACCGTCGGGTGGACGGGGACCACCTCGTGCTGCGGAACGCCGAGGACGACCTTGAGCGCCCCGGTCTCCGCAGCGTTGCCGAAGACGTCGTACGCCTCCTGCATGTGGTCGAGCGGGAAGGTGTGGCTGACCATCCGGCGGGTGGGCAGCCGGCCGGCGGCCGCCATCCGCAGCAGGGTGGGCGTGGAGTGGGTGTCGACGAGTCCGGTGGTGATGGTGACGTTCTTGATCCACAGGTCCTCGAGGTGCAGCGTGGCGGGGCCGCCGTGCACTCCGATGTTGGCCAGGTGGCCGCCGGGCCGGACCATGCGGGCGCACAGCTCGAAGGTCTCCGGGACCCCGACCGCCTCCATGACCACGTCCGCGCCGAGCCCGCCCGTGAGATCGTCGATCAGTTGCTCGGGGCCCTCGCTCGCGTCGGCCACGGCCTCGGCGCCGAACTCCTTCGCGGCCTGGAGCCGGGAGGCCGCCAGGTCGACGGCGACGATGCGCTCGGGCGCGAACAGCCGGGCGGTGGCGATCGCGGCGAGCCCGACGGGCCCGGCGCCGACCACGACGACCGTGTCACCGGGGCGCACCCGCCCGTTGAGGACGCCCACCTCGTAGGCGGTGGGGAAGATGTCGGCGAGCAGCACGGCGTCCTCGTCGTCGACCGCGCCGGGCAGCGGGTACACCGAGAGGTCGGCGTACGGGACGCGGACGTACTCGGCCTGGGTGCCGTCGACGAGGTGTCCGAGGATCCAGCCCCCGCCGCCCCGGCACTGCCCGTACATGCCCTCGCGGCAGTAGCGGCAGCGGCCGCAGGCGGAGATGCAGGACACCAGGACCCGGTCCCCCGGGCGCACGGTGCGGACGTCGCCGCCGGTCTCGACGATCTCGCCGACGGCCTCGTGGCCGAGCACCGTCCCCGGCCGGACCTCGGGCACGTCGCCCTTCAGGATGTGCAGGTCCGTCCCGCAGATGGTGACGGCGTCGACGCGCACGATGGCGTCGCCGGGTTCCTTGACGGCCGGGTCGGGAACCTCCTCCCAGGCGGACTGCCCGGGGCCGTGGAAGACGTAACCCTTCATGCCGATCCTCACCCTTCTCACTCGGCGGCGGGCCTCGGTGCCGGGCGCGCCCGAGCCCGCCTGCGGCGGCGGAGCCCGGGTGGGTGCCGGGGCCCGCCCTGCCCTTCCAGTCTGGGCGCGCGGAGGCGAAACCGCCGGGCAGCGACCGCCGTCAGGCCACCGGGCGGGCCACGCCGGTGTGCAGGAGATGGCGGGCCGGCTGAGGCGGGCCCCGGCGCCGAGCGCGCCCACGGCGGCCGAACCCAGGTGGGCGCCCCTCCCAGTCCGAGGGCGCCGAGGTGAAACCGCCGGACAGCGACCGGCCGTCAGGCCACCGGGCGGGCCACGCCGGTGTGCAGGAGATGGCGGGCCGGCTGAGGCGGACCCCGGCGCCGAGCGCGCCCGCGGCGGCCGAACCCGGCTGGGCGCCCTTCCAGTCCGAGGGCGCCGAGGCGAAACCGCCGGACAGCGACCGGCCGTCAGGCCACCGGGCGGGCCACGCGGTGTGCAGGAGATGGCGGGCCGGCTGAGGCGGGCCCCGGCGCCGAGCGCGCCCGCGGCGGCCGAACCCGGGTGGGCGCCCCTTCCAGTCCGGGGGCGCCGAGGTGAATCCGCCTGGCAGCGACCGGCCGTCAGGCCACCGGGCGGGCGATGCCGGTGTGCAGGAGATGCCGGGTCCGGTGGGTGAGGGCGGCGAGGTGGAGGGCGAGGCGGGTGGCGGTGTCGTAGAGGTGCCGTACCGGTTCGAGGCGTTCCAGCCGGGGGGCGAGGGCCGACAGGGTGATGGCCAGGGCGACGCCCGCCCAGGCGACGGGACCGAGCGGGGTGCAGCCGAAGAAGTGGCTGACGCCCGGGGTCTGGACCAGGGCGGCGAGCACGGCCGCGGAGCCCAGGGCCGTCACCCACACCAGGGGGCTGTGGCGGCGCCCGGAGAGGGTCTGCACCAGTTGGGCGCCGACCACTCCGCACAGCGCCATGGTGGTGGACCGGCGTTCGGTGCCGGGCGTGAGGCGGCCGATCAGATAGGCCGTGACCGCGCCGAGGCAGGTGGTCACGCCGCGGCGCCGGATGGAGCGCAGCAGGGGCGCGCCGAGGACGTCGAGGCCCATCGGGCCGGTCGCGGCGTGCACGGCCGTCGACGGGTCGTCGCTCGGTGTCACCGCCACCGCCATGGCCGGGAACATGTCGGTGAGCAGGTTGACCAGGAGCAGTTGCCGGGTCGACAGCGGTGAGGACCCGGCGAGCAGGGTGCCCAGCACGCTGAAGCCGACCTCGCCCGCGTTGCCGCCGATGAGGATGCTCACCGCGTCGGCGACGCTGCGCCACAGCGCGCGGCCCTCCGCGACGGCGTCCACCAGGACGGACAGGTCGCCGGTGGTGAGCACCAGGTCGGCGGCGTTGCGGGCGGCGGCGGAGCCGCGGGCCTCGATGCCGACGCCCACGTCGGCGGCGCGGATGGCGGCGGCGTCGTTGGCGCCGTCACCGGCCATCGCCACCACCCGGCCGGCCCGTTGCAGGGCCTCGACGACGTGGAGCTTCTGCTCGGGTGCGACGCGGGCGACGACTCCGGCGCCGTGCAGCGCGCGCACCCGGTCCGAGCGGCCCATGGCGAGCAGGTCGTCCCCGGTGACCACCTCCGTCTCCTCGGGCCAGCCGAGTTGCAGGGCGATGGCGCGGGCGGTCTCCGGATGGTCACCGGTGAGCATGACGGGCAGGATGCCGGTCCGGCGCAGTTCCGTGAGCAGTTCCTGCGAGGTGTCGCGGGGGACGTCCGCCAGGGCGATCAGCCCGGCGAACTCCAGGTCCGCGAGGTCCGCGAGGTCCGCGTCGAGTTCGGCGCCGATGTCGGCCCGCAGGCGCGGGCGCCGGGCGACGGCGAGGACGCGCAGCCCCTGCCCGGCGAGGGTGTGGGCGGTGCCGGCCGCCTCGTCGGGGAGGTCGCGGCAGGCGGGGAGCACCGTCTCGGGGGCGCCCTTGACGACGAGGAGTGCGGCGTCGCCGTCCCGGCCGACGGCCGCCGCGTAGCCGCGGCTGGCCTCGAAGGCCAGTTCGCCCTCGGCGGTCCAGCCGTCGTCGGGCGGGGCGACGTCGAGGACGGCCTCGTCGGTGGCGTGCGCGACCCGGCGCCCGTCACCGGTCTCCTCCTGCGGGCAGGCCCGCGCGGCGAGCCGGACGACCGGTACGGCGTCCTCGGCGTCCGGGGCGAGGACGGTGCCGTCGGCGGTGGCCACCCGGACCAGGCGGAGCCGGTTCTCGGTGAGGGTGCCGGTCTTGTCGAAGCAGACGGTGTCGACCCGGCCGAGCGCCTCCAGGGTGCGTGGGGTGCGCACCAGCACACCTCGCCGGGAGAGCCGGCGGGCGGCGGCCATCTGGGCGACGGTCGCGACGAGCGGCAGCCCCTCCGGTACGGCGGCGACGGCCACCGCGACACCGCCGCTGACGGCACGCCGCAGCGGGCTGCCGCGCAGCAGGGACAGCCCGGTCACCAGCGCGCCGCCGGTGAGGGTCACCGGGAGGGCCTTGCGGGTCAGTTCCTGGAGGCGTGCCTGGACACCGGCGGGCGGCGGGGTGCGGGCGGCCAGGGCGACGGCACGGCCGGCCTCGGTGCGGTCGCCGGTGTCCACCACGAGCGCTTCGGCGCGGCCGGCCACGACGGTGGTGCCCTCGAAGACCATGCAGGTCCGCCGGGCGACCGGCGCGCCCGGGGTCGGGTCCACGTCCTTGGTCACGGGCAGGGACTCGCCGGTGAGCGCGGACTCGTCGACCTCCAGCCCGTCCACCTCCAGCAGCCGCGCGTCCGCCGGTACGACGTCGCCGGCGCCGAGGCCGATCCGGTCCCCCGGCCGCAGCCGGGCGGCGTCGACGGTGACCGTGCGCCGGGGGCCGACCTGCCGGCGTGCCTTGGGCTGCTGGCGGGCGGCGAGCCGGGCGAGGGCCCGTTCGGCGCGCAGCCGCTGGAGACCGCCGGCCACCGCGTTGAGGTCCATGGCGCCGACGACGAGCAGCGCGTCGACGACCGAGCCGAGCAGCGCGGAGGCGACCGCTCCGGTGGCCAGGACGGGGGTGAGGGGGTCGTCGAGTTCGCGGCGGACGGCACCGACGGCCTGCCAGGACCAGCGGACGGGGGCGGCCGGGGCCGTACGGGTGAGCCGTGCCGCCCGCTGCCGGACCTGGCCGGCGAGGAGGGCGAGTCCCTGGGGTTCGTCGTCGGTGCGGGCGTCCCGCAGCAGGCGGCGCGCCTCGTGCGGTTCCAGGGCGTGCCAGGGCACGTGCAGCCGGGGTTCGGGCGGCGCAGCGCGGGCCACGCGTACGGCCTCGGTCCAGCCGGTGAGCAGGGCGCCCGCCGCGGCGATGTTCACCGGGGCGTGCCGGGTGAGCCGCCGCCACATGCGGCCGCCGGGTGTGCCCCCGCGGGCCACCATGAGGCCGGACAGGGCGGCGCCCGCGCGGGCCAGGGTCTGGGAGCGGCGGCCGACCCGGCGGGCCGCAGGGATGGCCGTCAGCAGGCGCCAGACGTCGTCCAGTCCGCCCGGGGCGAGCGCGTCGACGCCCCAGGCGATCGCCGAACGCGCGTCCGTGAGGGCGATGGCCACGTCCCCGGCGGGCAGTCCGGCGGCCACGTCGCCGTCCCCGTGCGCGGGGACGCGGGCGACGCCGACCACGATGTGCCCGTCGATCTGGAGCGCCCGTACGACGTCGCCGAACGGCAGGTCCGCGGGGGCGACCTCGTCGGCGAGGCGGGTGATGTCCTTGAGGTCGGAGCCGCCGGTGATCACGACGTGGAGCCCCGCCCGGCGGGCCGCGTCGAGGACGGCCTCGGCGCAGGGGTCGATGGGGTCGTGGAACAGCGCGGGCCCGTCGTCGGTGTGCGGGGCGGGACTGCGCAGGGCGTCGGCGTGCAGGACGAGGGAGTCGGCGATCTCCAGTTGCCGCAGCCGTTCGGCGCTGCGGACCAGGACGCCGGTGCGGGCGAGATGGGTGCCGAGGACCGCGTCGAAGGCGGCGGGGCCGTAGCGGGCCGCCTTGGGGGATCCGGCGAGGACGGCCTCGGCCGCCTCCGTGGAGTCGTGCGTGACGAGGAGGGTGGCGGCGGCGCCGGCGACGCTGCCGGTACCGGCGTGGGCGGCGTACGCCTGGGCGGGCGTCACCCGCAGCGGCGGTCGGGTGTCGGCGGGGCAGGGGATGCTGGCGCGCCGTTCGTGGCAGACGTCGTCGTGCAGCGCCTCGAAGGCGGCGGCCCGGGCGGTCGCCTCGGTCAGCTGGCCGGTGCGCAGCAGTCCGTCGAGCACCAGGGACACCGGGGACTGTCCGGCGCCGTGCGCGGCGGCGTTGGCGGCGGCGAGGAGGAGTTCCATGCCGCTGCGGCCGAACCGCTGCCGCAGCAGGGCGCGGAAGCGGGGGTTCTCGCGCAGCAGGGTGACGGCGGCGGTGACCGCCTTGGGGGCGGCCGGCAGGCGCAGTGAACGGCCCGCCAGGGCGCCGGCCGCGCCGGCGGCGTCCAGCAGCAGCGCCGCGGCGGCGATCCGCACCTCGCGGGGGTCGCCGGGGTGGGCGGTCCCGTCCCCGTCGTCGGGCTCCTCGGGGCCGGCGTCCTCGGTCAGTCCGAGGGTCCGGGCGATGTCGACGGCGCGGTCGGTGACGCGGTCGCCGGCGGCGTCCGCCACGGCGGTCACCACGAGCCGGGACAGTCCCTCGTCCCAGTACGCGGTGAGCACGTCGGGGTGGTCGAGGAGTTCGGCGGCGACCTTGCGGGCGAGGGGGGCGGCGGAGGCGCCGTCCGGGTGGCGCAGGGCCAGGTGGACGCGGTGTCCGGCCCGCCAGTGCCGGCCGCCGCCGAGGGCGTTGCCGGCGACGTGGCGCAGGCGGCGCGTCGTGTCGTGGACGGACGTCATGCCCTGTGCGGTGCCGCGGGCGGCGCCTGCGGCGGCTCCCGCCACGGCCCCGGCGAGGGGGGCGACGTCGAAGCGTGTGAGCATCTGTGGGGGTCCCGTGATCGTGGCTCAGCCGGTGTGCCGGGCGTCGCGGGGCTGCCCGGGTGGGGCGTCCCGGTCCGGGTGGGGGGTGGTGTGCGGGGCGTGGTGCCCGGTGGCCTCGGCGACCTGTTTGAGGGCCGAGGCGGTGGCGGTGTCGCCCACCTTGGCGGGCTGTTCGTGCACGTGCGGTTCCGTCCGGCCATTGCGGTGACGGGAGGGGGCGAGCCGGTCGCCGGGACCCGCGGGCTGCCGGTCGGTGGGCGTGGCGTTGCCGGCCGGTGTCCCGCCGTTCCCGGCCGGTGTCTCGCGGTGTCCGTCGCCGCCGTCCGGGGACGGGGCGCCGGGTTCGCCGTCGGGCCGCTGCGTCGGGCGCGGCTGGGTCAGCCAGGCGACGGCCGCGCCGGTCAGCGCGACCGGCCACTCGACGACACCGGCCACACCGAGCACACCGGCTCCGGTGTAGACGGCGATGCGGCGTCCGCGCGGGGAGACCGCGCCGATCGCGTCGAGGGCGCCGCCCGCCACCCTGCCCACCTGCCCGGCGCCCGGCAGATGCCGCAGGCGCGAGGCGACGGCCCGCAAGGGCTGCGGAAGATCCGGCGGACGGGACGTGTCCTGCTCCATGTCGACCTCCACGAGCGCGTCCCTGAGGGGGCACTCATCGGCTTCCCTACCTTTTGCCCCATATTCAGCCGTGACCGGCCCGAGCGCTTTTCTTGTACGCCCGCGGTGACGAGACGGCCTCCGCGGCGGGCCCGGCTCGGGGCAGGCGCGTTTCCCCGCGCGGCCGTGTCGGAAGGGACGCGCCGGGTACTAGGTGCAGGCACACGGGACCGCCCCCGGCGGGGAGGCGGACGTACGGGCCGGCCCGGTCGGCGAAGGGAGTGGTCATGACGGAGAACGGCGAGGACGCCACGCTCGCCCGGCGCCCGGGAACCCGGGAGCTCCGTCTGGCCACGGACGCCCCGGGACAGGTCCCGGCGCGCGACCCGAGGAGCGAGGCGCGGACCGAGGGGGACGACCCGGAACTGCCCCTCGACCGCAACCAGGCCATCCTGGAGGCGGCGAAGCAGGTCGGGGCGGTGCTGAAACGGGGCGGGCACCTGTTCGCGCTGGCCGGCAGCGTCGCCGTCCACGCCCACGGCGGCAGCGGGAACCTCCAGCACGACGTCGACTTCTGCGTCCGTCCGGAGGACGCCGAAGCGGTGGCGGCCACACTGGGCGAGGCCGGGCTGCCGGTGTACACGCCGCCCGAGGACTGGCTGCTCAAGGCGACGTGCTTCGGCCAGGACGTCGACCTGATCTTCGAACTGGCGCACCGGCCGGTCTCCACCGAGATGCTCCAGCGGGCGCAGGAACTCCCGGTGGAGTCCGTGCGGATGCCGGTCCTGGCACCCACCGATCTGCTGTCCGGGCTGGTGGCCGCCTTCTCGGAACACCACTGCGACTTCGGGGCCGTCCTGCCGATCGCCCGGGCCCTGCGCGAGAAGGTCGACTGGGAGCGGGTGCGGCGCGACTGCGGGGACGAGCCCATGCCGGCCGCCTTCTTCTTCCTCCTGGAACGCCTGAACGTCATCTGACCGTCCGTGGAAGGAACGCTCATGAACACCCACGACGCGGCGCGGAGCGCGGAGTACCGCGTCGCCCACCTCCAGGACCGCCTCGCCTCCGGCGAACTGGGCGAGCTCGGTGTGCGGGCCGAGGTCCGCGGCGGGACCGTACTGGTCACCGGGACCGTCCCGTCGGTCCGCTGCCGCGACGACGTCCTGGGCGCCGTACGGGAGGAACTCGCCGGGCTCGAGGTGTACTGCGATCTCGTGGTCACCGAGAACTCGTCGCCCGATCACGCCGAGGAGCTGTCATGATCCGGATCGCCGCCGTCGGCGACATCCACATGGGACCCGACACCCGGGGCACGCTCCGCCCCGCGTTCGACACCCTGCCCGAGTGCGCGGACCTCCTTCTGCTGGCCGGGGACCTGACCCGGCACGGCACGGTCGAGGAGGCGCGCGTGGTGGCCGACGAGATCCGGGACCTGGGCGTCCCGGTGGTCGCCGTGCTCGGCAACCACGACCACCACGACGACCGGCAGGACGAGGTCACGGCCGTCCTGCGGGACGCCGGCGCCGAGGTCCTGGAGGGTGAGTCGACGGTGGTCCGGGCCGGGGACACCCGGGTCGGGGTGGCCGGCACCAAGGGGTTCGGCGGCGGGTTCGTCGGGGCGAGCGCCGGGGAGTTCGGCGAGCCGGTGATGAAGGAGTTCGTCCGGCTGTCCCGCCGGTGCGCCGACGGCCTGCGGTCCGCGCTGGAGCGGCTGGACGGGGAGGAGTGCGACGTCCGTGTCGCACTCACGCACTACTCCCCCGTGCCGGAGACCCTGGCCGGGGAGCCGCTGGAGATCTATCCGTTCCTGGGCAGCTATCTGCTGGCCGAGGCGATCGACACGGCGGGTGCCGACCTCGCCGTGCACGGACACGCGCACGCCGGCAGCGAGCACGGCATGACCACGGGCGGTGTGAAGGTGCGCAATGTCGCCCAGCCGGTGATCGGCCGCGCCTTCCACGTCTACCACCTGCCGGTCCGCGACCGCGCGGTCGCCGCCTTCGGCTCGGGGACCACGACCGCCTGACGGCCCCTCCCCCGGGCGCCGCCGGTCCGCACCGGCGGCGCTTCTCCCTGTCCGGAACCCGGTCCGCGTTCGGCCTCCGGTGTGAACACCCCGCAAGCCGCGCCCTTTTTAGACATTTTGTCTGCTTAGCATGCAGCTCCGCGCCCCGAGGCCGGCGTCGCCACACACCGGCCCGGGGCGCGGACCGCGCTCGCCTGCCCGCGTCGCCGCCGGCCTGCGCCGCCGTCCATCCGCCTGCCCCGTACGAGAGGACACCCGATGGCGCTGTCGGGCCGTACCGGACCGCTGTCCGGACCCGCCTCCACCCCGCACGACGCCGAACTGCGCGCCGCCGCACGGCATCCGGCCCGCCGTCGCTTCCTGACCCTCACCGCCGCGGCGGCCGCCCTCGCCTTCACCACCAACCTGCCCGCGCGCGGCGCCTTCGCCGCGCCCCGGCTCGACGCGGCCCGCATCACCGAGGACCCGTTCACGCTCGGCGTCGCCTCCGGGGACCCGCTGCCCGACTCGGTGCTCATCTGGACCCGGCTCGCCCCGGCCCCCTTCGAACCCGACGGGGGACTCGGGCAGCAGCGGGTCGAGGTCTCCTGGGAGGTCTCCCTCGACGAGTCCTTCGTCGTGGTCGTGGGGCGGGGCACCGCCCTCGCCCTGCCCGAGTACGGGCACAGTGTGCGCGTCGACGTGCGGGGCCTGGCGCCGGGCGGCCACTACTACTACCGGTTCCGCACCGGCACCTGGATCAGCCCCGCCGGCCGCACCCGTACCGCTCCCCCGGCCGGCGACGACACCTCCGGCCTGCGGCTGGCGGCGGTCGCCTGCCAGGCGTACCACGACGGCTACTACACGGCGCACCGGCACCTGGCGCGGGAGGACGTCGACGTGGTGTTCCACCTCGGCGACTACCTGTACGAGTACGCCGTCGACTCCGCGGGCGGCGCCCGCGCCTACACGGACGTCGTCCTGCCGGACGTGTTCAACCGGGAGACGACGACCCTGGCGGACTACCGGATGCGGTACGCGCTCTACAAGAGCGACCCCGATCTGCGGGCCGCCCACGCCGCCCATCCGTTCGTCGTCACCTGGGACGACCACGAGACCGAGAACAACTACGCGGGCGCCGTCGACGAGAACGGCAGCGCCCCGGAGCTGTTCCTGCCCCGCCGCGCCGCCGCCTACCGCGCCTACTGGGAGAACCAGCCGCTGCGCGCCGACCAGCTCCCCGAGGGCCCCGACGCCCGGCTGTTCCGCCGGCTGCACTGGGGCACCCTCGCCCAGTTCGACGTCCTCGACACCCGCCAGTACCGCTCCGACCAGGCCTACGGCGACACCCCGCACGTTCCCGGGCCCGAGTCGGACGACCCGGCGCGCACCCTCACCGGGGACGCCCAGGAGCGCTGGCTGCTCGACGGGTGGGGGTCCTCGACCGCTCTGTGGAACGTGATGCCCCAACAGGTCTGCTTCTCCCAGCGCAGGTTGGACCTGAACGCCGAGGCGAAGGTCTCGATGGACGCCTGGGACGGCTACCGCGCGAGCCGCGGCCGTCTCGTCGAGGGCGCGAAGGCGGCAGGCGTCGACAACTGGCTGGTCCTCACCGGTGACGTGCACGTGGCGTACGGCTTCGACATCAAGGACGACTTCGACGACCCCGCGTCCGCCACCCTGGGCACGGAGCTGACGTGCACCTCCGTGGCCAGCGGCCGGAACGGGGCGGAGCGGCCGGCCAACTGGGACACGTACCTGCGGGCCAACCCGCATCTGAGGTTCTACGACGGGCGGCGCGGCTATCTGCGCGTCGAGCTGGACCGGGAGAGCGCCCGGGCCGACTACCGGGTCGTTCCGTTCGTGACGACCGAGGGAGCCGGTGTTTCCACGGCCGCCTCCTTCGTCACCGAGGCAGGCGCGCCGGGTCTGACGCCGGTGTGACCCTTCCGGGTGACCGCGGGCGTGCACCTGTGCGCACCTGTACTGCACTTGGGTCGGTTCGGTTCCCCATCGCGGTGAATCCGGCGTGTCCTGACATCGTGCCGGGTGTCACGGGCAAGGCCTAAGTCTCCTCCGCAGCCTCGCACCACGAACGAAGGAGACGTACCGCATGGTCCTCAGACACGCCCGGACAGTGCGCCGTTCGGCCCTCACCGCGCTCGGCGCGCTCGTCCTCGCCGGACTCCCCGTTGCCGCGGCGGCCGACCCCACGCCCGCGGCGGGGCCGACGCCCGGCGCCGCCCAGACCGTCGGCGCCGACCGGCCGTCGCCCCACCTGCTCGCCGCGCTCCAGCGCGATCTGGGACTGGACGAGACCCAGGCCTCCGAACGGCTGGTCAACGAGGCGGAGGCGGGCACCCGGGCGGGCCGGCTGCGCATCGCGCTCGGCGAGCGGTTCGCCGGTGCCTGGGTGAACGGCACGACCTCCGAGGAGCTCACGGTCGCCACCACCGACGCCGACGACGCGACGGCCATCGAGGCGCAGGGCGCCACCGCCAAGGTGGTGAAGCGGACGCTGGCCGGCCTGGAGGCGGCCAAGGCGAAGCTGGACGCGGCCGCCGAGCGGACCAAGACCCTCGACACGCCCGTCTGGTACGTCGACGTGCCGGAGAACCGGGTCATGGTGCAGGCGACGAGCCAGGAGGCCGGCACCGCCTTCGTCGAGGCCGCGGGGCTCGAAGGGGAGGACGTCGGCATCCGGATGACCACGGAACGGCCGCGCCTGCTCCAGGACATCACCGGCGGCGACGCCTTCTACATCAACGACTCCGCGCGCTGCTCCGTCGGCTTCTCCGTCACCAGGGGCGAGCAGGGCGGCTTCGCCACCGCCGGTCACTGCGGCCGGGCCGGCGCGACGACGACCGGATACGACCGCACCGCGCAGGGCACCTTCCAGGCCTCCACGTTCCCCGGCGAGGACATGGCGTGGGTCGCCACCAACGACCAGTGGACGCCCACTCCGGACGTCAAGGCCCAGGCGGGCCAGGAGGTACAGGTCACCGGCTCGGTCCAGGCGGTCGTCGGGGCGTCGGTGTGCCGTTCCGGCTCCACCACCGGCTGGCACTGCGGGACCATCCAGCAGCACAACACCAGCGTCAGCTATCCCGAGGGCAGGGTCGACGGGCTGACCCGCACGACGGTGTGCGCCGAGCCGGGCGACTCGGGCGGCCCGTACCTCGCGGGTTCCCAGGCGCAGGGTGTCACCTCCGGTGGCTCCGGTGACTGCACCAGCGGCGGTACGACGTTCTACCAGCCGGTCAACCCGATCCTCGGCGACTTCGGGCTCGTGCTGACCACGGCGAACGCGCAGACCGCGCCCGACCAGCAGGACGACGGCGCGGAGGCGTGGACCGCGGGCCGGGTCTACGAGGCCGGCACCACGGTGACCCGTGACGGTGTGCGGTACCAGTGCCTCCAGACCCACCAGGCCCAGGGCGCGTGGACGCCCGCCGGCACTCCGGCGCTGTGGCAGCGGCTGTGACGCCGTGACCGGTACGGGGGGGGGGGGGGGGGGGGGGGGGGGGGGGGGGGGGGGGTTTTTTTTTTTTTTTTTTTTGTGGGGGTGGGGGGGGGGTCCG
>NZ_JBVIGS010000012.1:77820-146700 GCF_055570675.1 Streptomyces sp. NPDC031111 | reverse complement strand
CAACCCCACACATCCCCGGATCTGGGATACCCCCCTTACACTTCTGCCGTGGGGGTATAGCTCTGCCCCCCCCCCCCCTCCCCCCCCCCCCGTCCCCCCCCCCCCCCCCCCGGCGCCGTTCTCCGTACTCGTGACGGTCAGTTGGCAGGAGGCCGTATCCCGGCGAGGAGGACGCCACTGTGCGGGCGGGTCGGAACGCGGTGCAGCGGGATGGCGAGATTCTGCTCCGGCACCGTGTACTCCATCCTGGCGAGCCGCACCGACAGCGCCTCCAGCACGCCGACGGCGATGCCCTCGCCGGGGCAGCGGTGGCCGCTGCTGGGGTCGCCGCCGCCCTGCGGAATCAGTTCGTCGCGTTCCACGGGCCGTTCGAGGAAGCGCCGCGGGCGGAAGGCGTAGGGGTCCCCCCAGAGCGACTCGTCGTGGTTCTGGCCGTACACGTCGAGCACCACCAGTCCCCCGGCGGGGATCCACTCGCCCCGCCAGTACAGGTCCCGGGCGGCGAGGCCGCCGAGGAACGGCACGAACGGGTAGAAGCGGCGCACCTCGTGGGCGAACGCGGCGGTGAACGGCACGTCACCGTCCGCGAGGGGCGCGCGGTGCTCGGGCCACCGGTGCAGGGCGTGCGCGGCGAACGCCACGAACCAGGCGACGGCGGTCGTGGGGCGGACGACGTTGAGCAGTTCCACCGCGGCCGTCTTCTCGTCGAGCGGCTCGCCGTCCGCGTCGCGGTGCCGGCACGCCAGGTCGAGGACCGAGTCCGCGGGGGCGGTGAGCGTGCCGGAACGCACGTCCCGCACGAGCCGCGCCATCCGCTCCTCCTGCCGGGTGCGGGCGCGGCGGGCCCGCAGGTGGCGCGGTCCGGCGGTGGCGAAACCGTCGACCATGGCGATCATGTCGCGGGCCGCCGCCCCGGCCTCGGAGTCGTCCAGGGGTATGCCGGCCCACCGGTGGACGCCGGTGGCGAGCACCGTGGCCGCCTCGTCGAACAGTACGACGGAGCCGCGCCGGCCCCACGCGGGTACGGCCTCGTCCCAGGCCGCGGTGACGTGGTCGACGAGGCCGGCGATGCGGCCGGGCTCGAGCAGCGGCAGGAACAGGGACTTGCGGGCGCGGTGGGCGACGCCGTCGAGGGTGTGCACCGCCTCGTGGCCGAACAGGGTGGCCAGCACGGGTTCCGGGACGGCGCGGTGCCGGTGCACGTTCTGTTCGTCGTAGAAGAACCGCACCGCCTCGGGGCCGCGCAGGGCGAGCGCGGGCCGGCCCAGGATGCGGGTGCGGACCACGGGGCCGGGGGTGTCGCGCATCCGGTTGGGCAGCCAGGCGTAGCCCTCGGCGAGGAGCGGCAGGGTGCGGTCGATCAGGGGGCGGGTGAGTACGTCCATGGCCGCCGGGTGCCCCACGGGGGTCCCGGGACACTCCGGGCGCGGGCGTGGCACCCGTTCGGACGTGGCGGGGGTCATATCGGGACGGGTGGGGCGGCGGCTAGCGTGCCGTGCGGTCCTTTCCCCCAGCAGTTCGGACGGCCCCGGCAGTGCAAGCAGATCTCTCCCCGGTCATCGCCGCGACGGCGCAGTGGCTGACGCGTTCCTTTCCCGCGCCCGGTGGGGCGCTGGCCGCGGCGCTGTGCGAGGCGCAGGCGCGGCAGGCGGTGACGGTCGCGGCGCGGTTGCGGTATCCGACGGAGATGGACGCGGCGTTGGTCGGTCTTGCGGGGCCGGGGGGTTCGGGGCGGCTGGACTGGGTCACCGGGGCGGATGCGGGGGGCGCGGTCGGGGGCGAGGGGGAGGCTTGGCGTACGTGGGTCGACGAGGTGGTGGCGAGTTGGGCGGCGTGTCTGCTGGGTGATGCGGGGCTGGCGGCGCTCGCGGTGAGCGCGGTGGGTGGGGGTGGGGCGGCCGGTGAGTTCCGGCGGTTGGTCGCGCCCGAAGAGGCGGAGCGGGGGGCGGCGGCGTTGTTGCGGCATCCGGACTTGCTGTCGCCGGTGGCCGGCCTTCATCAGGCCGCGCTGCTGAGTCGGCTGGATCCGGACGCCACGCTCGTGAGCTGACTTCCGTCGGCTGTCCTCGCCGGCGGTTGCGCGGCCGGCGCCCTTCGAGGTGCCCCCGCGTTGGTGCCGGCCGGGGGGTGGTCGCGCGACCCGGCGCTTGCGGGGTGCCGTCGCGCCCACCCTCCCCCACTCTCGGCTTCGCTCGAGCGGGAGGTACCCCCATCGCCCTGGGGGCACCTCCCAGGCCCTTAAGGCACTGGGGGAGGCACGACTGCCCGCGGATGCGGCGGAGCGGCTGCTGCCCGCGGGAGACCCGGTTACCTTCTGTTATTCACCGGAATGCAGTAGGCGGTCGTGCCGTGGGGGTGGGGGCGGTTCAGGGTGTGTGGCATGACCAGTGCCATATCCCGGAACTGGGAGCACGCCGTTGTCACCGGCGGTGCGGGATTCGTCGGCTCCCATCTGTGCGCCGCCCTGCTCGACGCGGGCGCCGCCGTCACCTGCGTGGACGACCTGAGCACCGGACGTCCGGAGAACATCGCCCCGCTGCTCGAACGGCCCGGGTTCACCCTCGTACAGGCCAACGTGGCGGAGGAACTGCCGGTCGCCCGGCCACCCGACCTGGTGCTCCACTTCGCCTCCCCGGCCTCCCCCGCGGACTATCTGCGGCTGCCGCTGCACACCATGGAGACGGGCAGTCTCGGCACCCGCAACGCCCTGAGGCTCGCCCAGGACGCCGAGGCCCGTTTCGTCCTCGCCTCCACCTCTGAGGTCTACGGCGACCCGCAGCAGAACCCGCAGGACGAGCGGTACTGGGGCCACGTCAACCCGGTGGGCCCGCGCAGTGTCTACGACGAGGCCAAGCGCTTCGGCGAGGCGCTGACCACCGCCCACGCGGAGGCCCACGGCACCGACACCTGCATCGTGCGGCTGTTCAACACCTACGGACCGCGGATGCGCGGCCACGACGGCCGCGCCGTACCGACCTTCGTACGGCAGGCCCTGGCCGGCGAACCCCTCACCGTGACCGGTGACGGACTCCAGACCCGCTCGCTGTGCTACGTCGACGACACGGTGGCCGGCGTCCTCGCGGCGGCCGCCCACGGCATGCGCGGTCCCGTCAACATCGGCAACCCGGCTGAGATCACCATGCTGGGCCTGGCCCGTCTCGTCATCGCGCTCGCCGGTTCCCGGTCGGGGATCCGTTACGTCGCACGCCCGGTGGACGACCCGGCCGTGCGCTGCCCTGACATCACGCTGGCCCGCGACAAGCTCGGCTGGGAGCCCCACGTGCCCGCCGAGGAGGGGCTGCGCCGCACGATCGACTGGTTCCGCGCCGAAGTCCGTCGCTGAGCGAAAGGCCCGTCCGCCATGCGCATCCTCGGAATCAACGCGCTCTTCCACGACCCCGCAGCCGCCCTGGTGATCGACGGACGGACCGTCGCCGCCGCGGAGGAGGAGCGGTTCTCCCGGCGCAAGCACGGCAAGCGTCCGCTGCCGTTCTCCGCCTGGGAGCTGCCCGAGCGGGCCGCCGCCTGGTGCCTGAAGCGGGCCGGGCTGCGCCCCCAGGACCTCGACGCGGTGGCCTACTCCTTCGACCCGGCGCTCGCCCGCCCCGCCGACGCGATGGGCCTGGACGACCCGTGGGACCACCTCCGGCTCACCTACGCGCGCGAGGCCCCCGGCTTCCTGCGGACCGCGCTGCCCGGACTCGACCCCGCCATCGTGCGGTTCGTACCGCACCACATGGCGCACGCCGCGTCCGGCGCCTTCGCGGCACCGGACGCCGGCGACTCCTCCGTGCTCGTGCTGGACGGCCGGGGCGAACGCGCCTCGCACCTCGCCGCCCGCCGCGTGCGCGACCGGCTCGAACCCCTCCGCGCGCAGAACCTCCCGCACTCGCTCGGCCTGGTCTACGAGGAACTCACCGAGCACCTGGGCTTCCTGCGCTCCTCGGACGAGTTCAAGGTGATGGCCCTCGCCTCCCACGGCACCCCGCGCATGCTGTCCGAACTGCGCCGGTACGTGGGTCCGACCGGCGACGGCGGCTTCCGCGCCACCGGGGTGCCCTGGCACGAACTGTGCCCGCCGCGCGGCCCGGACGAACCGTGGACCCAGGACCACGCCGATGTCGCCGCGAGCGCGCAGGCCGTGCTGGAGGAGACCCTGCTGGACCTGGTGCGCTGGCTGCACGGCCGGACCCACGACAGCGTGCTCACCCTCGCCGGGGGCGTCGCCCTGAACTGCGTCGCCAACTCCCGTATCGCCCGCGAGGGTCCGTTCTCCCGGGTGTGGGTGCAGCCCGCGGCCGGCGACGCGGGAACCGCCCTCGGTGGTGCCCTGCTGCTGGCCGCCGGCGCCGGTGACGAGCCCGAGCCCATGACCGGGGCCGACCTCGGCCGGGACTGGTCCGACGCCGAGCTGGGGGCGTGGCTGAAGACGGCCGCCGTACCCTTCGAGCGGCCCGCGGACATCGCCGCGACCGTGGCCCGGACGCTGGCGGACAACGGCATCGTCGCCTGGTTCCAGGGGCGCGCCGAGTACGGCCCTCGGGCGCTCGGTCACCGCTCGCTGCTGGCCCACCCCGGGCACGCGGGGAACCTGGAGCGGCTCAACGACGTCAAGGGACGCGAGCAGTTCCGGCCGGTCGCGCCGATGGTGCTCGCCGAACGCGCGGCCGAGATCTTCGACGGGCCGCTGCCCAGCCCGTACATGCTGTTCGTGCACGACGTGGCCCCGGCGTGGCGGGACCGGGTTCCCGCCGTGGTGCACGTGGACGGCACGGCCCGCATCCAGACGGTCGACGCGGGGCGCGAGCCGCTGGTGGCCCGGATGCTGGGCGAGTTCGAACGGCTGACGGGGCTGCCCGTGGTCGTCAACACCAGCCTCAACACGGCGGGCCGGCCGATGGTGGACGACCCGCGCGACGCCCTGGAGTGCTTCGGCTCCTCCCCCGTCGACCTCCTGGCGATCGGCCCGTACGCGATCCGCCGCGGCGATCTGTTCCGCTCCGGCGACGACGGCGAGGGTCCCCGATGACCGGGCCGGCCGCCCCGAACGGGGAGTACGCGGTGGTGGTGCCGACGCTCGGCAGGCCCTGTCTGGGCCGGTGCCTGCGGGCGCTGGCCGAGGCGGACGGGCCCGGACCGGTGCGGGTCGTGGTGGTCGACGACCGTCCGGATCCGGCCGGTGCGCCCCTGACGGCCGAGGTCCCCCCGTCGCTGCGCTCGCGCACCATCGTGGTGCCCGGCGGGGCGCGGGGTCCGGCCGCCGCCCGCAACGCCGGGTGGCGGGCGGCCGGGGACACGCCCTGGGTCGTCTTCCTCGACGACGACGTGGTTCCGGGCTCCACCTGGGCCGACGATCTCGCGCTCGACCTCGCCGGGGCGAGCGTCGCGACGGCCGGGATCAGCGCCCGGATCGAGGTGCCGCTGCCGCCGGACCGGCCGCCCACCGACTGGGAACGCAACACCGCCGGTCTCGCCGGGGCCCGCTGGATCACCGCCGACATGGCGTACCGGCGCCGGGCGCTGGAGGCCGTCGGCGGTTTCGACGAGCGGTTCCGCAGGGCGTTCCGGGAGGACGCGGACCTGGCGCTGCGGGTGCTGGACGCCGGCTGGACGCTGTCCGAGGGCCGCCGCACCACCACCCATCCGGTACGGCCCGCCGACCGCTGGATCTCGGTACGGCTCCAGGCGGGCAACGCCGACGACGTGCTGATGACCCGGCTGCACGGACGCGGCTGGTGGCAGCGGGCCGAGGCGCCCCGGGGCCGTCTGCCGCTGCATCTGGCGATGACCGCGACGGGCCTGGCGGCCGCGGTCTGCGCGCTGACCGGCCGCCGGCGCGCCGCGTCGGCCTGTGCCGCCGGCTGGCTGGCGGGAACCGCCGAGTTCGCCCTCGCCCGGATCCTGCCGGGCCCGCGCACCCGGGACGAGATGATCACGATGGCCCTCACCAGCACGCTCGTTCCGCCAGCCGCGACCTGGCACTGGCTGCGCGGCCACGTCCTCCACCGCACGGCGCGGGACCACCCGCACCGAGTCGCGCCCCCCACGCCGGCGCACCCCCCGTGGGTCGACGAACGGCAGCCCTCATGACCGGCCGGGCGGAGGAGGCGGACACGCTGTCGTGGCCCGTGCACGGCACCCGGACGGTGGCGTGCGCGCCGGGGCCGCGACCGATCACGGAGGTGCGCCCATGACGTCGGCTTCCGATCCCCTGGCCCCCGGCGTGCTGTCCATCGCGCTGGTCTCGGAGCACGCCAGCCCGCTCGCCGCACTCGGCGGGGTGGACGCAGGCGGGCAGAACGTCCATGTCGCGGCCCTGGCCGGGGCGCTCGCCGACCGCGGCCACCGCGTCACCGTGCACACCCGCCGCGACGCCCCCGGCCTGCCCGACCGCGTGACGCTCCGCGAGGGCGTCGAGGTGCACCACGTGCCGGCGGGCCCCGCGGAACCGGTCCCCAAGGACCGGCTGCTGCCGTACATGGAGGAGTTCGGGCGCCGGCTGGCCCGGGTGTGGCGGGCGCGCACCCCGGACCTGGTGCACTCGCACTACTGGATGTCGGGCCTGGCGTCGCTGGGCGCGACGCGCGAGCTGGGGCTGCCGCTGCTGCACACGTATCACGCTCTGGGCACGGTGAAGCGCCGGCACCAGGGGCCGGCCGACACCAGTCCGCCGGAGCGGATCGGCTGCGAGATCGGGGTGGGACTGGGTTGCGACCGCGTCGTCGCCACCTGCCGGGACGAGGTGGCCGAGCTGATCCGGATGGGTGTGCCCGCGCACCGGATCGGGGTGGTGCCGTGCGGTGTCGACACGGACCGGTTCACGCCGCTGGGTCCGGTCGTGCCGCGCGGACCGTCCCGGTACCGGCTGGTGCAGCTGGGACGGCTGGTGCCGCGCAAGGGAGCCGCGGTGTCGGTGGCCGCGCTCGCCCGGCTTCCCGGCACGGAGCTGCTGGTGGTGGGCGGGCCCCCGCGGGAACTCCTCGACGACGACCCGGAGGTGCGGCGGCTGCGCGGACTGGCGCGGGACGCCGGGGTCGCCGACCGGGTCCGGTTCACCGGCGGGGTGGAGCCCGCGCGGGTGCCGGCGCTGTTGCGCTCCGCCGACGTGGTGCTGTGCCCCGCCGACTACGAGCCCTTCGGGATCGTCCCGCTGGAGGCCATGGCCTGCGGCCGTCCGGTGGTGGCCAGCGCGGTCGGCGGTCAGCTCGACACGGTCGCCGATCCGGGCACCGGCCGGCTGGTGCCGCCGGGCGACCCGGAGGCGTTGGCCGGGGCCGTGGCCGGTCTGCTCGCCGACCCGGCAGCCCGGGAGGCGTGCGGGGCGGCCGGCCGCCGCCGGGTCCTCAGCCGCTACGGCTGGCCGCGGATCGCCGCGGCCACCGAGGCGGCGTACTGCGAGGTCCTCGACGCCGAGCCCGCCGCGACCGGGACCGGCTGAACCGCCGACGTCCGACGTTGGAAGGAGGTGCGGGTGCCGTCGCCGTCCCCGCGAGGCGGCGCGCCCGGAACACCATGACCGAAGACTCCGCCCTCGAAGCCGCCCGGCTGCACTGCCGGTCGCTCCAGGAGGCCCTCGACCGCTTCCGCCGCCACGGACTGCCCAGGATCACCGACTGGGGCGGCCGGCTCGCCGGCGTCCTCACCGACGGCGGACGGCTGCTGGCCGCCGGCAACGGCGGCAGCGCCGCCCAGGCACAGCACCTGACCGCCGAACTGGTCGGCCGCTACCGCAGGGAGCGGCGCGCCTACTCGGCGCTCGCCCTGCACGCGGAGACCTCCAGCGTCACCGCCATCGGCAACGACTACGGCTTCGACCACGTCTACGCCCGCCAGGTGACCGCCCACGGGCGGCCCGGCGACGTCCTGATGCTGCTCTCCACCTCGGGGCGCAGCGCCAATCTGATCGCGGCGGCGGTGACGGCCCGGCGGGCCGGACTGCGGGTGTGGGCCCTCACCGGGCCCGGCCCCAACCCGCTGGTGGAGGCCGCCGACGAGGCGCTGTGCGTGGACGCGGGCAGCACCGCGACCGTCCAGGAGACGCATCTGGTCGCCGTGCACCTGCTCTGCGAGTCGTTCGACGCCGCCGTGGCGGCACCCTTCCTGCGCAGTACCGCGGCCGTCCCCGGGAGGACGTCATGACCGGTCCGAAGCCGTTGGTGGTGGTGGGCGACGTCCTGCTCGACGAGGACATCGAGGGGGTCGCCACCCGGCTGGCCCCGGACGCGCCCGCCCCGGTCGTCGACGTCACCGGTGACCGCCGGCATCCGGGCGGGGCCGGGCTGGCCGCCGCGCTCGCGGCCCGCGGCGGCCGGGACGTGGTGCTGGTGACCGCGCTCGGCGACGACCCGGACAGCGAGGCCGTACGCCGGGAGCTGGGCGGCCGGGTCCGGCTGCTGGAGCTCCCGCTGCACGGGACGCTGCCGGTGAAGACGCGGGTGCTGGCGGACGGGCGGCCCGTGGTGCGCATCGACCGGGGCGGCGGGACGCCCGGCGAACCGGACGACGCGGTGCGCGAGGCGCTCGCGGGCGCGCACGCCGTCCTCGTCGCGGACTACGGACGGCACACGGCCGGCGCGGTGCGTCCGCATCTGGAGGCGGTGGCGCGGCACACGCCCCTGGTGTGGGATCCGCACCCCAAGGGGGATTCGCCGGTTCCGGGGGCGCGCATCGTCACGCCCAACGCGGCGGAGGCGGTCGCGCTGTGCGCCGGTTCACCGGGGGCGCCGGGTGTGTCGGGTGACTCGCTGGGCGCCTTCGCCGAGCGTGGGGCGGAGCTGGCCGAGCGCTGGCGGGCGGCGGGGGTCGCGGTGACGCTCGGCGACCGCGGGGTGCTGCTCACCCGGCCCGGCGGGGGTACGCCGATGCTGATTCCGGCGCCGTTCCGGGCGGACGGGGATCCGTGCGGCGCGGGGGACTGCTTCGCCGCGACGACCGTGGCGGCGCTGGCCGACGGGCTGCTCCCGGAGGAGGCGTTGCAGCGGGCGGTCGCGGAGGCGGCCGCGTTCGTCGCGGCGGGCGGGGCGGGCAATCCGGACCTGTGGCAGGTGCCGGCCGTCCCCGGTCCCGGGCATTCTCCCGCCGCCGACGCGTTCGAGCTGGCGGAGCGGGTGCGGGCGCGCGGGGGGACGGTGGTCGCCACGGGCGGGTGCTTCGACCTGGTGCACGCCGGTCATGTGGGGCTGCTGGAGAGTGCCCGGCGGATCGGTGACTGTCTGATCGTGTGCCTCAACTCCGACGCCTCCGTCACGCGCCGGAAGGGGGCGGGGCGGCCGCTCACCCCGGCGGTGGACCGGGCCAGGGTGCTGGCGGCGCTGGGCAGTGTGGACGCGGTGGTGGTGTTCGAGGAGGACACGCCGGAGGTGGTGCTGGGGCGGTTGCGGCCCGATGTGTGGGTGAAGGGCGGGGACTACTCGGTGCAGGATCTGCCGGAGGCGGAGGTGTTGCGTACGTGGGGTGGGCAGGCGGTGGTGCTGCCGTATCTGGACGGGCGGTCCACGACGCTGCTTGCCCGGCGGGCGGCTCGGGCGGCGGCGGTTGCGGTGCGGTCTCCTGACGGGTGAGGTGTTCGCCCCCGCCGCCCCTTCCCGTCCCGTTCCCGGGGGCTCCGCCCCCGGACCCCCGCTCCTCAAACGCCGGAGGGGCTGGACTCAGGCCGCCGTTTTCAGGGCGGGGATCTCAGGAGCCGGGGTGGCGAGGGGGATCGGGGTCGGGGTGCGGCGGGTTCGGAGGAGGTGGCCTGCCGCTATCGACGTGGCGATGATCAGGCCGCCGGTGATCAGGGCGCCGCGTGGGCCGGCCAGTTCCATCAGGAGGCCCAGGGCGGGCGGGCCACCCAGGCTCCACACCGTGCCGATGCTGCCCCACACGCCGAGCACGCGTCCGCGCAGGTGGGCGGGCGGGTCGGTCTGGAGGACGGCGGTTCCGGCGGTGTCGGAGACGGACTCGACGACGGCCATCGGCAGGACCAGCGCCAGCAGCACGGCCAGCGACGGCGACATCCCCGCCACCACCTGGAGCAGCGCGCCGGTCGCCGCGAGGGCGCCGACCAGCCGCACGGACGGCCTGCGCAGCCGCGCGCCGAGCACCGCGCCGAGGATGCCGCCGACGGCGAGGACGGTGGACACCGTGCCGAACGATCCGGCGCCGCCCGCGAGCGGCCCGGTGACCAGGACGGCGAGGGTGAGCCCGTAGTTGCGGCCGAAGACCGCGCTGACGCCGGTGATCCCGGCGAGCGCGAGCAGCCGGGGCCGGCGGGCGAAGAAGGCCAGCCCCTCCCGGACGGTCATCTCGGACCGCGGCCGCTTGCCGCTCGCGGCGACGTGCCGGACGGCGCCCGCCGCCGGGCGCAGGAACGGGATGACCGCGGTCACGAAGAGGAAGGAGAAGCCGTTGGCGAAGTAGGCGGCGGAGGTGCCGAGGAAGCCGACGGTCACCCCGGCGAGCGCGGCACCGGCGAGCCGGCCCGCGTTGAACACCAGCGCGCCCACCCCGATGGCGGAGGGCACGTCCTCGGCGGGGACGAGGTCGTTGCCGAGCAGGGCGCACGCCGGGTTGTCGACGGTGGCGACGACGCCCGTGACGGCGGCCAGCACCATCAGGGACGTCATGTCGAGCCGGTCCAGCGCCACCAGGACGGCCGTGGTGAACGCGATCAGGGCCAGCAGCGCCTGGCTGACGGCGGCCGTCAGCTTCCGCGGCCAGCGGTCGACCGCCGCGCCGCCGAGGACGCTCATGAGCAGGGCCGGGGCGGCCTGCACGGACATGGACAGACCCGTGGCGGCGGCGGAGCCGGTGATCTGGAGGACCAGCAGGTTCTGCACCGTGAGCTGCATCCACGTACCGGCGTTGGACACGAAGTTCGCCACGGACCACCAGCGCATGCTGCGGTGCCGCAGGGAGCGCCAGGGCGAGCGTGACTCGGGCAGGGCGGGAGTGGGCGTGGAAGACACAGGTGCGCTACTCGGAGGTCGAGCCGGGAGGCTCAGCGGAGGGGGCGCGGGAAGCGGAACGCCGGCTGCGCTGCGCGGCGGTTCCCGTCACCCGGACTGGGCGCGGACCATCGTGGCAGAAGGGACCGCCGAGTCGGTTCCGAGTGGCGCGGGATCAGTTCGGTGCGGGCCTCAACAGGGGTGCGGTGTTCGGGACTTGGGTCGCGAGTGTGGTCCATCACAGGGACCGGAAAGGGGCAGGTGCCCGGGGAGGGGGGGGGGGGGGGGGGGGGGGGGGGGGGCCCCCCCCCCCCCCCCCCCCCCCCCCCGCCCCCCTTTTCTCTTCCCGGTGCGCCGGGTCAGCCCGCCTCGCGGACCGTCATCGGCAGCCCGCCGCGCATCCGCAGCGACATCATCGGTTCCGGAACGCCCCGATGGCCCGGTACGACGTCCAGGTCGAGGTCCCGGGTGACCAGCGCGGTGACGAAGACGGCCTCCATCATCCCGAGGCCGCTGCCCACGCAGAACCGGGGTCCCGCGCCGAACGGGATGTAGGCGTAGCGGGGGCGGTTGGCGGCCCGGGAGGCGTCGAAGCGGCCCGGGTCGAAGCGCTCGGGGTCGTCCCACAGGTCCGGGTGGCGGTGCAGGGTGTAGGGGCAGACCAGGACGTCGGCTCCGGCCGGGACCGGGAAGCCGCCCACCTCGTCGGCCTGCTGCGCGATGCGCGGCAGGATCCACACCGGCGGGTACAGGCGCATGGCCTCCTGGACGACCTGGGTGGTGTACGTCAGCTTGTGCAGGTCGTCGGCGTCCGGCAGGCGGCCGTCGGCCAGCACCGCGCGGGCCTCGTCCCGCAGCAGGTCGCGCACGTGCGGGTGGAGCGCCAGCAGGAACAGCGTCCAGCCCAGGGTGCTCGCGGTCGTCTCGTGACCGGCCAGGAGCAGGGTGACGAGTTCCTCGCGCAGGAGCCGGCGGCCCACGGCGGGGTCGTCGTGCCGGCGTGCGGCCAGGATCATCCGGGCGAACGCGTCGTCGCCGGGAGCGTTCTCGTCCAGCCGGGCACCGCGGTCGGCGACCAGTTCGTCGACGATCCGGGTCAGGTCCCGGCGGGCCCTGCGGAACCGCCGCTGGGTGCTCAACGGCACCCAGGTCGGCACCAGTCCCTGCGTCACCATGTCGAACATGGCCTGGTCCTGGACCGCCTCGAAGGCGTGGGCGATGCCGCCGTGACCGTCCAGGGACGTGTCCATGAGGGTGCGGCCCAGCACTCCGAGGGTCAGCCCGGTGACCTCCGTGAGCACGTCGACGGGCCCCTGCCCGGCCCGGGTGCGCAGCAGGTCCACCAGCGCGGCCGCCTCCTCGGCGACCGCTCCCGCCTGTTCGGTGATGCGCCGGGGTCGGAACGCGGGCTGGACGTTGGTGCGCTGGGCACGCCACAGCTCGCCCTCGCTGGTGAGCAGCCCGTCCCCGAGGATCTTGCGGGACTCCACCAGGCCGATGCCCTTGTGGTAGTTGGCGGCGTTGTCGGCCAGGACGTGCTTGGCGTAGTCGGGCCGGTTGAAGATGTACATCTTCTTCGGCCCCATGGAGACCCGCACGGCGTCGGAGAGCCGGGCGGCGTCCCGCATCATGCCGAGCCGGTCCACGGCGAGCTTGCGCAGCAGGCCGGGCAGGGCCCACACCGGCGGGCCCGGGGGGTGCACGCTCATGTCACACCTCCGGTCCCCGGTCGGAGAGCTCCCGGAAGCGGCCGCCGTGGAACACCAGCGGCTCGCGCTCGGGCGCCTGGTCCAGGGCGAGCACGCGGCCCAGGAAGACCGCGTGGTCGCCACCGTCGTACGTCCGCCATCGCGAGCACTCGAAGTGGGCCGCCGCCCCCGCGATCAGGGGGGCGGCGCTCTCGTGTCCCGGTACCCAGCCGACGGCGTCGAACTGCCGTGCGCCGGCGGGCCGCGAGCGACTGGCGAAGTACCGGGCCACGTCCTCCTGTCCGGCGGACAGCACCGACACGGCGAACGTGTCGGACTCGGCGAGGCTGCGGAACATCCCGGCGTCCCGGCCGACGCACAGCAGCACGAGCGCCGGGTCGAGGGAGACGGAGGTGAACGAGTTGGCGGTCATGCCCCGCGGGGAGGCACCGCCGACCGTCACCACCGTCACCCCGGTGGCGAACGCCCCGAAGGCCCGCCGCAGCCGGGTGGCATCGCCCGCGGAGGCGGTCCACGGCGGCGCGGCGGTCAGGGTGCTCATGCGGTCCGTCCCGTCAGGGAGGCGGGCCGCGCGGCGTACGGCTGGAGCGCCCGGGCCAGGGGCTCGGGAATGAGCGCGGGCACGGTGTTGGTGTTCGGACCGCGCATGCAGGCGATCCGCTGGCGGCCGCGGGCCACCAGAACCTCGACGCCGTCGGTGACCTTGATGTAGTCGAAGCTGAACTCCAGCTGTGTCTGGCCCAGTTCGGACAGGCGCATCCGGATGGACAGCTCGTCGAACGCGGTGATCTCGGCGAAGAACTCGCAGTCCACCTTCAGCGTGAACAGCTTGAGGTCGTCCTGGAGGTCCGCCAGGATGTCCGGCGCCTTGTGCTGGAGGAACATCTCCCGGCAACGCCCCTGCCAGCGCAGGTAGTTGACGTAGTAGACATTGCCGACGAGGTTGGTCTCCTCGAAGCCGACGGTGTGCCGGTACTCGAAATAGTCTTCCGCCATGGTCTAGGCCCGCCCTTCGGTTCGGTCCGTGTCCTGCACGAGGAAGGCGAAGACCGCGGGTTCCAGGGCGTCGCGCAGCGCGGTGACGAAGGTGGCGATACGGATGCCGCCGACGGCGAACTCCACCCACGCCTCCCTGCGCCGGGGCAGCACGGTCAGCGGCGCCCCCGCCATGATCCCGGCCTTCTGAAGGCACTCCACGGCGCTCCACACCCGCGTGGCGGCGGTGTCGGGCGCCTCACCCGTCTCCTTGGCGACCAGCTGCGCCACCGGGGCGTGCTCGCCGAGCAGCCCCTGCCATTCGGCCGCCGAGCGCATGCTGACCGCTTCGATGTCGCAGGCCACCTCGGAGCTCGAGACGGCACTGAGAGTCACCCCGAGCCCGTGTGCCGCGGACATCGACAGGTGCCGGTCCGACGGCAGTTCGGGACGACCGTCGGGCCGGTGGCTGACCGTCACCGGGGCGCCCAGGGCGCGGGTCGCCGCGTCCGTCGTGAAACTACGGCGCTGGGTCACCGAGC
Source organism: Streptomyces sp. NPDC031111 (assembly GCF_055570675.1). Lineage (NCBI taxonomy): Bacteria > Bacillati > Actinomycetota > Actinomycetes > Kitasatosporales > Streptomycetaceae > Streptomyces > Streptomyces sp. NPDC031111. The sequence goes on along the minus strand of NZ_JBVIGS010000012.1, from coordinate 132,546 downwards.
CGGCGGGCTGTCCGCCGTGCGGCTCGACGGCGACCGCGATGCGGGCGTCCAGGACGTCCTCGAGCGTGCGCTCCAGGTACGGGCCGAGCAGCGGCGCGACCCAGGGTCCTGCCCCGTCGGTGCGGCGCACGGCGTGCAGGGTCAGTCCCTCCCAGCGCTCGACGACGGTGCCGTCCTCGTCCCGTACGGCGATGTCGTAGACGTAGGTGTTGCCGTCGCGGCTGCGCTCGACGGCCGTGTACCTCAGCCGCTCCGGCACGTGGTCGCCGGAGCCGAGCGGATGGATCCGCTCGACGCCGGACGGCAGCAGGGTGGCGTCGGGCACGCAGACCTGGTTGCCGTGCATGAGCGCGTCGCGCATGCCCGGGTCGGCCAGCAGCAGCTGCCCCGGCAGGAATCCGGCGAACCAGCCCTCGGGGTGCCGCCGCACGTCGACGTCGGCGTCGACGTGCCGGGCCGCGGCCCGGTGGAAGCGGCGCAGCCGCTGGAAGCGCTCGCCCTGGAAGAGCAGCCCGCCATACAGGTCGGCGGCCGGGTCGAGCGGGACCGGCACGGTGCCCTCCGGCACCTGCTCGGGCGGTCCGTCCGGGGCCTGGGCCCCACCGAAGACGAGCCGGGCCCGGAAGTGCTCGGCGACGAAGCCGGTGTCCTCGGCGTGCACGGCGACGTCGACGGTGTCGCGGCCGGTGACGGTGGCGGCGACCCGGATCCTGGTGCTGCCGTTCGGCGGCACCACGATGGGCCGCAGGAACTGGGCGCCCTCGATGACGGGGGTGCCGTCCCAGCCGGTCGCGGCGGTCGCCACCTGCGTCATCGCCTCCATTCCCATGACGGCCGGCAGCAGCAGGTTCCCGTCGAGCAGATGGTCGGCCAGGTAGGGGTCGGTGCCCGCGTTCAGTTCCACCTCGGTGACGAGTTCGACGCCGTGGTAGCGCACGAGCGGGTTGCCGGTGAACCGCAGCAGCGGCAGCGGCGGCAGGTCGCGGCGTACGGTCTCGATGCCCTCGGTGCGGCCGCTGACGACCGTGACCACGGGGGCGTCCGGGTCGGAGATCAGGCGCAGCAGGATCTCCACGCCCTGGTCGGGCGAGACGGGCGTGATGCCCTCGCGGGAGAGCGACTCGACGACGGAGAGCTTCTCGCCCATGCCGACGCCGGACCACACCGACCACTCCACGCATCGCGCGCGCAGCCCCGGATGGGTGCGGGCGGTCTCCTCGGTGAGGTCCGCCAGCCACTCGTTCGCGGTGGCGTAGTGGGCCTCGCCGCGCAGTCCCGCCCGGCCGATGATGCTGCCGAAGGAGACCAGCAGCTTCAGCCCGTCGGCCCCCACCGCGTCGAGGACGGTGCGCAGACCGTCGACCTTGGGTGCGAAGGTGCGGCGGAAGTCCTCCGCGTCCAGCTCGGTCAGGGCGGCCGGTTCGTTGCGGCCGGCTCCGTGCAGTACGCCGGTGATCCTGCCGAGGTCCTTCTCCAGCTCGGCGACGGCCGCCGCGGTCCGCTCGGGGTCGGTGACGTCGGCGCGGGCGTACCGCACGGCGACGCCGCTGTCCGCCATCCGGGCCAGGTTCTCGGCGAGTTCGGTGTCGGCGGACGGGTCCGACCGGCCGAGCACGGCCAGCTTCGCGCCGGTCCTCCGGGCGACGGCCAGGGCGCACTCGGCGGAGATGCCCTTGCCGCCGCCGGTCACCAGCAGCACGTCCGTGGCGCCCAGCGGGAGGTCGGTGGTGTCCTGCTCGGCCGGCAGGGCCCGCAGGGTCGGCACGCGCCGCACCCCGGCCGCGTCGTAGTGGGCCTCGCTGAACCGCCCGGTCGCGCGGACCTCGGCGACGACACGTGCCACCGCGCCCTCGTTGAGCGGGGTCTGGACGATCGTGGTGCGCAGGTGCGGGGCCTCCTGGTGCAGGGTCTTGGCCAGGCCCGCCGCGCCGCGTCCGTCCTGCACCAGGACGAACCGCCGCTCCCGCGCGCCCGCCAGGGCGCTCTTGGCGGCGGCGAGCACCTCCTCCACCTCCTGCCGGGAGCATCCCCGGGGCAGGACGGCGAGGACGCCGCTGCCGGTGCCGGCGCCTTCCAGCGCCGTCCTCAGGTCCTGGCCGAAGGTCCCGTCGGCGGCGCCGAACAGTTCCCACGCTCCGTCGGTCCCGTCGGCGCCGGCCGGCGGCGCGGCCACCTCCACCAGGTCCACGGCGAACGGCCGCGCCCAGGGGGCGGCGCCCGCCACGGTGGCGGCGCCGGCGGTGTCCTCGGCCGCCGCGCCGGTGCTGACCAGGGTGTCCAGGGCCTCGGCGAGTTCGGCGAGGCTGGCGGTGGCGAAGTTGGTCGACAGCTGGGTCGGCGCGATCCCGAGGCGGGTCGCCGCGAGGTTGACGATCTGGCCGACGGTGATGGAGCTCAGGTGCAGGTCGTCCAGGAGCCGGCTGTCGGGGTCCACGAGTTCGGCCGGAAGCTCGGCGCGTTCGGCGACCAGGGCCCGCAGCATCTCCAGGGCGGGCTCCCGCTCCTCCGTGGCCGGTTCCGCGACGGCCGGGGACGCCCCGCCCGTGGAGGCCGCCGCGGGCACGGCGGCCGGAGCCGCCTGGGCGGCGGAGGTGCGTGCCGGTGCCGCGGTCGCGCCGGCCGGGACCTGTGCGGCCGCCGGGCGCGGTGCGCGGACGGCGGGCACGACGTCGCGCGGCGCCTGCTCGCACGGGCTGGCCAGGAAGGAGAACTCCTGCCCCACCTCCAGCGGCCGGATCAGCCGGTCCCGGAAGAGGCCCTCGAGCGCGACGGGCGCGCCGATGACGAACGCGGCGCCCGCGACGCCGAGGAGGCCGCGCAGCGACTCGTCGTCGGTGTCCAGCGCGACGGCCGGGACGTCCGTGGCCGCCCGCGCGATGCCGCTGAGCACCCGTCCCGGACCGACCTCGACGAACAGGTCGGTGTGCCGGGCCGCCTCGCGGACCGCCTGGGTGAAGCGGACGGGAGCGGTGATCTGACGGCTCAGCAGCGCCGGTACGTCGGTGTCCTGCTCCAGTTCGGCGCCGGTGACCGTGGAGACCACCCGGCCGCCGACCTGCCCGAGGCGCGCCTCGGCCAGCCAGCTCCCGAACGACTCGGCCGCCGGGGCGACCAGGGGCGAGTGGAAGGCGTGGGAGACGGCGAGCCGGGTGCAGCTCACACCGGCCTCAGCGGCCCGGCGCTCGACGTCCCGGACCGCCTCGACGGTGCCGGCGACCACGGTCTGCTCGGGTCCGTTGTATCCGGCGACGACCACGTCGAGGCCGGTGATGAGGTCCTCCGCCCGCTCGGGGGAGGCGCCCAGGGAGGCCATGGTGCCCGTGGCACTGTGCCGGGCCATCGCCCGGCCCCGCACGCGCGCGGCCTCCAGCAGGGTCTCCTCGTCGAAGGCGCCCGCCCAGTGCAGGGCCGACAGCTCACCGAGGCTGTGCCCGACGGCGACCGTCGCCTCCAGGCGCAGCGTGTCGAGGACCCGCAGGCCGGCGGCGGACCCGGCGGCGATGCGCGGCTGGGCCACCTCGGTGGCGACCGTGTCGCCGCCGCTCGGCAGACCGGCCCGCTCGAAGAGGTCGGCGGCCTGCGTGAATCGGCGGCTCAGCGCGCCTCCGCCGGTTCCCTTCCCGGAGCCCTGCCCCGGGAAGAGGAACCCGATCCGGGCGGGGCCGACGGCCTTGCCCAGGAAGCCGCGCGCGTCCGCGGCGATGTGGGTGCTCTCGCCGTTCTCCAGCAGTCCGGCCAGGTGCCGCAGGCGCCGCTCGGCGTCCTCCGGGGAGGAGACCACCACGGCCGCGCGGTGCGGCCTGCCCCGCAGGTCGCGCTGGAGGGTGGCCGCCAGGTCGGCCACCTGGCCGTAGGACAGACGGGCGACGAAGTCGGCGACCTCGGTGATCCGGGTGCGCAGGTTCCGGGGGGAGTCGGCGTCGAGGACGAGGAGTTCGCAGTCCTGCGGGGCGTGGGCCGGCACGGCGGGCCGGCGGCTCACGGACGGACGGCGCCGGGTGGCGGGTTCGTCGAGGACGACGTGCGTGTTGATGCCGCCGAAGCCCATGGCGGTGATGCCGGCGCGGCGCGGCGCGTCCTCGGGCCACGGCTCCGCCTTGCGCAGCGCCTTGAGGTTGGCCTGCTCGCCGGTGAGCAGCTCGTGCGGGTCGACGGTGCCGATCGACGGCGGGACGGTGTGGTTGTCGAGGGCCAGGGCGGCCTTGATCAGGCCCGCGACGCCGGCGGCGGCCTTGGTGTGGCCGATCATGCCCTTGACGGAGGTGATGGCGGCGACGGGGAGGTCCGGGCCGCCGGCCGCGGCGCGCTCCTCGGTGAGCGCGGTGAGCTCGGTGGCGTCGCCGACGGCGGTGCCGGTGCCGTGGCCCTCGAAGAGGCGAACCGTTTCGATGCCGAAGCCCGCCCGTTCGTAGGCGCGCCGCAGGGCCAGCCGGTAGCCGCTGACCTCGGGGCGGGTGATCCCGCCCTGTCCGTCGGAGGAGACCCCCCAGCCCGCGATGGTGGCGTAGACGCGGTGCCCCGCCGCGAGGGCGTCCTCCTCGCGCATCAGGACGACGATTCCGCAGCCCTCGCCCGGCCAGAAGCCGTTGGAGCCGCGGTCGTAGAGCCTCATCTCCCCCTTGGCGAGGGCGCCCGTCTTCGCGAAGCCGATGATCTCGAACGGGTCGATGGACAGGTCCACGCCGCCGGCGACACCGACGTCGATGTCGCCGGACAGGAGCGCGGTGCCCGCCGTGGTGACCGACAGCAGGGAGGAGGAGCACGCGCCGTCGACGGTGTATCCGCCGCCGCCCAGGTCGAAGTGGTTGCAGATGCGGCCCGCGATGGTGTTGGCGAGCCCTCCGGCGAGGGAGTCCTCGTCGATGGCCGGGAACGGCTCCTTGTACGAGGTCTCCACCTCGGCGAGGAAGTCCGCGATGCGGGCGTCGTCCCAGCCGTCCTGCCCGGCGAGGGCCGAGGCCATCACCCGCCGTACGTAGGGCCAGCGCAGCCGCATGACGTTCGCACGGGAGAACTCGCCGGTGAGCGTGTTGCCCACGACCACTCCGGTGCGTTCGCGGGGCAGCCCCTCGCCGCCGGGGAATCCGGCGTCGGCCAGGGCCCGTCCGGCGGTGTCGAGGGCGAGCCAGTGCGTCATGTCCGTCGAGCGGAAGGTGCTGCCCGCGATGCGGTGGGCGACCCGGTCGAACTCGTAGCCCTCGATGACGGCGGCGTTGCGCGCGTAGAAGGTGTCGGGGGTGGCCGGGTCGGCGTCCCAGTAGTCGTCCAGGTTCATCCGGACGTCGGGCAGCCGGCGGAAGGCACGCCGCCCGGCGACGGCGTTGTCCCACAGTTCCAGGGGTGAGTTGGCGTCGGGGTAGCGGCACGCTATGCCGACGATGGCGATCCTGCTCATGCGGTCACTGGCTCCTTTCGAGTCGGGGCCGAGTCCGCGGTCGGGCAGGCGCAGGCGTCCGCCGGGCAGTCGCACGCCGGGGCGGGCTCGGTGTTCCGGTCCGTGGTCCGCTCGCCCGCGGCGTCCCGGTCCACGGCCTGTTCGACGGCGGCCAGGGCCAGGGCCTCCTCGGCGCGCCGCTTGGCCACGACGTCCGCGATCCACAGGAAGCCGCCGCGGAGGGCGCAGACCAGTGCGGTGGCGAAGAAGAGGCCGTAGGCCACGCTCATGGCGGTCAGGACGCCGTACATCGCCGCGACCCCGCCGCCGAAGGCGATCTGTCCCCACTTGGAGGACGGGGTCGTACCGGGGTCCGTGATCATGTAGTTGGTGAAGAGCACGAACGCGACGCCGGTCATCATCGCCAGGGCCGCCGGGATGGACGTGCCGAACATCAGGCCGCGCACGACGGCCTGGAGGGCGAAGCCGCCGACCCAGGCGAGGATGAGCCACATGCGCTCGGTGAGCTTGGCGTTGAGCATCGTGCCGAGGGTGATGATGATCGCCGGGACGAGCCAGTCGAAGCCGCCGTCGAGGTACTCGGTGAACTGGTACGGCGGTGCGATGGAAGCCCACGGGAACAGCAGCAGGATGACGGCGATGCCGAAGTTCGAGGGGTTCATGATGTGCCGCATACGGCCCTTGACGGGGGCCCTGAGCACCCACTTGGTGCCGACGGCGACGATGACGCCGAAGAGCATGACCTCGATGACGTCGTTGACGTAGGAGAGCATGTTCACCGCGAGTGCGGTGATGTGGGCCGGCAGCAGGAACTCCACCAGGCCCTTGAAGCCGTTGCCGAGGAAGCGGGGGGCGCGGCCCTCGACGCGGGCGCCGATCGTCTCCAGGACGATCTCCAGCGTGTAGGCGGTGGCCAGGGCGATGAAGGGCCAGGTCCAGGGCTGCTCGAAACCGAGCACGGTGTAGCCGAAGACGTTGAGCACGGAGATCGAGATCGCGAATCTCCGCAGCGCCGTGACGACCTTCGTGCTGTGGCGCGGGGTGGCGGTCTGGGACGGGGACATGATCACTTCTCCTTGGCCTGTGTGCCGAGCTCGAAGCCGTGCCGGCCGGGCTCCATGCGCAGCTCCTGCTCATGGACGTCACCGTTGCGGTCGCGCCAGGTCAGCAGGACGGGCAGCGGTCCCTGGACGCCCTTGCCCAGGCCGATGTGCACGTCGGTGCTGCGCTTGCCCGAGTGACCGCCGCCGCCGTCGAGACGGGCGACGCGCTTGGTGCCGTCGGGCAGTTCGACGCAGACCTCGGCGCCGACCACGGGCGCGCCGTCGGGGTGGGTCAGCGCCAGTTCCAGGGAGGAGCCGGGGTTCTCGCTGACGTTGCGGAAGAAGGCCGGCTCGCCCCACTGCCGGGCGACGGCCAGGTCGAGGCGGCCGTCGCCGTCCACGTCGGCGGTGGCGATGCCGCGGGTCGGGACGGGCTCGCCGATGCCGAGCTTCTGGGACAGGTTGGCGTAGCGGCCGGTCTCCTGGTCCTTGGCGAAGAACCGCATCCGCTGGCTGCCGGCCAGGTCGTCGCCGACCTGGACGTTGGGCCACCACTGCGGGTTGGCGACCAGGGCGTCGTTGGCGGTGGCCAGCTCCTGGAGCTGCGGCCAGCGGTTGTGCTTGCCCTTGACGAAGCCGAGGGCCTGGGTGATCTCCAGGTTCCCGTCGTTGTCGAAGTCGCCCATCTTCACGTCCCAGCCCCAGCCGGACCAGGCGAGCCCGAGGGAGGAGGACTTGTCCTCGTAGGGCGCCTCGCCCTCCAGGAAGCTGCCCCGCAGTTCGGGCTTGCTGTCGGCCTGGTTGACGAAGGCGAAGTTGGACTCCTGGATGCCGAACGACGTCGTGATGTTGCTGACGAACATGTCGTACAGGCCGTCGTGGTTCAGGTCGCCGAAGTCGACGCCCATGCCCTTGAAGGAACTGCGGCCCAGCTCCTTGGACTTGGGGATGGTTCCGGAGTGGTCGGACTTGACCTCGCGGAACTTGATCTCACCGGGGCGGGAGACGTTGTGCAGCAGGGCCGAGGTGCCGAAGTCATGGGCGAGGTAGACCTCCGGCAGCCGGTCGCCGTCGAGGTCGGCGGCCGAGGCGCCGAGGGACCAGCCCTTGTCCAGGCCCTGCGGGATGGAGCCATCGGTCTTCTCGTACCCGTCCTCGGTCCAGCGGAAGAAGTGACCGCCGCCGCCGTTCTGGGCGTGCGAGAGGGAGTCGTTCATGGTGACGCCCCCGTCCTTGGAGGGGTCCAGGACGGGGCTCTCGGGGAAGTAGTTGCCGATGTAGATGTCGTTGTGGCCGTCACCGTCGAAGTCGGCGACGGCGGCGGTGTTGGAGTTCCACAGCGGCCCGGTGTACTTCTTGCCGGGCTTGCCGGGCAGCAGTTCGGTGGGCCGGAAGGAGTCCGCCGTCAGCGGCGCGCCCTTCGCGCCCTGGTTCTCGAAGATGACGGGGGTGCGGCCCCAGTAGTAGACGAGGAGGTCCATCGCGCCGTCCTCGTTGTAGTCGCCGGGCACGCAGCCCATCGGCGCCATCGTCGTGCTGACGCCGAGCGGCGCCGGGTCGAGCGCGAAGGCCGCGTAGGCGTCCTTCCGCGTCGGTGCGGGGGTGACCACCGCCTGGTCGATGCGCGGGTCACTGATGCACAGGTCGTTCGGCAGCCCGTCGCGGTCGAGGTCGTTGAGGGCGATGCCCGCGCCGACCGAGGAGATCCAGGCGTCGATGTGCTTGTAGGCCTTGTTGACCTTCCGGACCCCCTGTTTCTCGTATCCGGCCGGCATGGATATGGACAGCGGCTCGAATGCGAAGTTCTTCGCGAGTGCGTCGACCTCGGAAGCCGACGACTCGGGAATCCGCACCCCGTAGAAGGTTCCCACCATCAGGGCGAGGGCGACAATTCCCGGCGAATTCCTGCGCACCCAGTTCTTTGTGACCGTCACTGGTCGGCACCTTTCCGGATCAGCGAAAGAGAAGCGAGTTCCGCGGCGATGTCCCGCCGCCATGTCTCATAGGCCGGGGAGGGGGTCCGCCGGCCGGCCGTACGCGGTCTGAGCTCCCGGCACACACGGGAGGCCCGCTCGGCCGTCGTGCCGCACACGACGCGGGCCGCGAGGTGGGTGTGCTCGATGACGGTGTCCGCCTTGACCCGGGCCTCGACGGCGAACGCGGAGCCCTGCGCGAGCGCCCAGCGGTGTTCGCCGGCCCCCTCGGCGAAGCTCCGCAGCTCGTCCTCGTCCGCCCCGCCCGCGTAGGTGCAGGCGAGTCCGGCGCCCGCGTACAGGTCGCCGTGGCGGTGCTCGGGGTAGGCGCGGATCAGGCCGGTGACGACCTCGGGGTCGGTGCCTCCGACGAACCACAGGGCGCGGCCGATGCCCTGGTCGATGGCGTTCGCCGTGTAGTGGTTGTGCCCGCCGCGCCAGCTGAAGGGGTGCTGGACCTCGGGCGTGCGGACGTAGGAGTCCGTCTTGAAGTACGCCTGGTGGAAGCCGTATCCGTCCAGGGCCAGCCAGCGCAGCAGGGGGTCCGTGGCGCTGATGTCGGGCCACAGCGGCTTGGGCAGCCGCGCCATCGCCCAGCCGATGCCGACGTGGATCATGTAGTCGTGGTGACGTCCCTGACCGGCCAGCAGACCGGCCAGGCGGCCGCTGTGGCCCGGGAGCGCGTCATGGATCACGGCGCCCATGCCGGCGCCCTCGTACGCGAAGCCCCGCACGTCCCGGGGGACGGCCTCCAGCATCGCCTCGGTCTCGTCGGCCGAGGACGCCTCCATCGCGCAGGCGTAGCCCTGGAGGAATATCTCGCCTATTCTCTCCAGCCGCGCCTTGGCTTCCTCGTTCTTCACGTGAAATCCACGCACCTCCATGGTCGTTTCCGAAACAGGAGGTGTGAACAGCTTGCGCCGAATAGCTCCAAACCCAGTGGCCACGGTGATGACCCGCCCCTCTCAGCTCCCTGGAATTTCGCCAGCAAATCAAATTGAGCCAGGGGGCGGGACCGCGCGTCTACTTCAGATGTGCTCAACGAAGGAGACCGCCGCGAGCCGTTCACGCACTCTCGTGCGCCAGGACTCGTAGGCGGGTGCGGTGGTGCTGCGGGCGGTGGCGCCCGGGGCGCAGTCGTCGGCGAGCCGGGCGGCGGCCTCGGCGGACAGTCCGGTGAACGCCTCGACGGCGGCCTCGGTGTGCTCGGGCACGAACCCGGCGTGGTGGCGGGCCTTGGCGGCGAACACCGACCCCTGCGCCAGGTGCCCGAGGGCGGAGCCCGACTCCTCACGCAGCAGGGCCAGCCCGGCCGGGGCGCTCCCGCCGGCGAAGGTGGCGGCGAGACCGACGCCGCTCCACAGGTCCGCCTGCCGGTCTCCGGCGAACGCCCGGACGGCCGCGGCGACTTGCGGAGCTCGGCCGCCGTGGATGAACCACAGGGCACGTCCGACCCCCTGGTCGAAGGCGCGGCGCCAGTAGGAGGGGTCGCCGTCCCAGGCGTACGGGTCGTCCAGCCGCTGGCCGGTCACCCAGGTCTCGGTGTCGAAGTAGGCGCGGTCGAAGCCGTAGCCGTCGACGCACAGCCAGCTCATCTCCGGGTAGTACTCGCGCCCGGTCAGATCGGGGACGAGCTTCTTCCACAGGGGGCGCGGCAACTTGGCCATGGCGAAGCCGATGCCTATGTAGTTCAGGAAGATGTGCGGCCTGCCGCCGCCGGTGAGCAGGTCGCGGGTGCGGTGGCCGCCGGACCGGCCCATCGCGTCGCGGATGGCGCACGCCATGGTGGCGCCCTCGTAGGCGAAACCCCGCTGCTCGGGGTCGACCAGGCTCAGCCGGCGTTCCGTGGTCGCGAGGTCGCGGTCCTCGATGCCCCATTCGAAGCCGGTGACCACGGCCTGGGGAACGGCTTCGAGTCGTCGGGCGCGCTCGTCGTCCGGCACCGCGAAACCCCGGCCCGAGAAGCTCACTTCCTCGAGGGACGGGGCCATGGCCAGCCTGCGCAGGGCTCCCAGTACGGGCATGTGCGTGCCTCCTCCTACGAGCCGCCCCGTTCCGGCGGCCGGGGAGACATCGTGGGCGGTTCGGCCCGCGCCGGGCATCTTCGGCCGTGCCCTGACCGGTGTTCAGCGCATGCTGCGCACCTGAACCTCTTCGTCGTGCACGGCGCGGCCGCAGTGCGCGCAGCGCAGCTCCACGCGGACGGGGCTCTCGCAGCCGATGTGGTCCGCGCGGCGGGGCGGCCCCAGCTCCTGCGGCAGATTGCGGTCGCCCCACTGCATCAGGGCGAGGACGGCACAGGTGAGGTCCTTGCCCGCGGGGGTGAGCCGGTACTCGTACCGAAGGGGCTTGTCCTGGTAGGGGACGCGCTCCATGACACCGTGCTCGACCAGCCGGGTCAGACGGTTGGTCAGGACGTTCCTGGCGATGTCGAGGTTCTCCAGGAACCCCTCGAAGCGGCTGCTGCCGAGCAGCGCCGTGCGGACGATCAGCAGCGTCCAGCGCTCCCCGATCACCTCGAGCGTCCGGGCGAGGTTGCAGTCCTGGCCTTCATACGTATGTTTCAGCATGTGATCACACCGGTGGGGATGGCCTTTCGGCGGTTCCGGGGGTGGTCCGCGACGGGGTTCCGTCGTCGCGGGGGTGGGCGGTGGCGTTCACACCGCCGCCAGGAGGTGGCGTTCGGGCACCGTGACGGCCTGCCGGGTGAACCGGTCGTAGGCGTAGGCCGCCGAGACGAGGGTCATGTGGTGGTGCCAGCCCGGATAGGACCGGCCCTCGAAGTCGAGCAGTCCGAAGCGGTCCTTCATCTCCCGCACGGCCTCCCCCGCGCGCGGCAGCAGCTGCGCGAGCGCGAGCACGGTTTCCGTACGGGCGTGGATGAGGTTGGTCAGCCAGAACTGGACCGGGCGGCGTTCGTTGTCGGACCGGACGGCCAGCAGCCGGTAGGTGCGGTGGGCGTGGGCGCCCGACGAGCCCTGACCGGGCAGGTGGACGAAGCTGGAGACGACCGTCGCGGGGCGGCCGTTGCCGTCCCGGCGGGGCACCGTCTCGGCGCGGTCCGGTATGCCGACGCCCGCCTCCAGCAGGCTCCCCGCCGTGAGGACCAGGCCGTAGCCGTCACCGCTGCGGGGACGCTCCGTCCGCAGGTGGCGGCCGACCATCACGTGCAGGTTGCCGGGGACCGGGACGACGAAGTCCCGTCCGCGCAGGGCGAGTCCGTGCAGCAGGGTCCTGACGCCGAAGCCGGCGGCCGGGTCCAGGCTGCACACGACAGGCAGTGGCGTGCTCCCGGCGGTTCCGGCGAGGGAGTCGATCAGGTCGAGGGCGTGCTGTTCCGCCGTGCGCAGTCCGGCGTCGGAGGGTATGCGGGCCCGCCGGCGGCGCTCGGGGTCCTTGGCCCAGGAGCCCGGCAGCAGCAGCCGCCAGTCGACCGGCACGGCCGTGCCCGCGGAGGCGAGGAAGGCGCCGACGCCGACCTGGCAGGTGACGGACCGTCCGGTGGAGGGCAGGAACCGGCGGTGCACCCCGCAGGAGTGCTCCCCCCGCTTGCGCAGGACGGCCTGGTCGACCACCCAGGCCGTGGGGGACGCCTGCCGCTCCACCCATCTGGCCAGCTCCGTCCGGACCGGGTTCCAGTCCCAGGGACTCGCGTTGACGAACTGGTGCAGCGACTGGGAGGTGGCCGGTGAGGCCGAGATGGTCGCGGCGAGGCGGCGTACCGACTTCTTGCCCGGGGTGGTGAGCAGCCCCCGCACATAGGCGTGTGCCCACCGGCGCTGGTCGGCACGCGGCAGGCACTCGAAGATCTGCTCGGTGAAGACCGGTATCGAGATGTTCGCGTGCGTCAACGTGCGTCCAGCCATGGCAGGTTCCCTCCCCTGGATCGGTCCGCGGCTGCCGACCGCGCTAAAATAATAGCGAACACCCTCTTTTTTTTTCGACTCCGGGGAGTTGACGAATGCACTTCGCCAAGTTGGCCGGCTCGCTGCTCTCTGACCGGCCCGTTTGCCCACCGGCCCCCGTGCCGCCGGGCCGCGGTCCGTCACGGAGGGCTGTCACACGGAGAAGAGCGCCGTCACAAGCAGGACCGCCGGCCCCCCGCCGACGGCCGACGCCCCGTCACATGTTCGAGGAGGCGACATGGTGAAACAGGAGAGGGCCCTGCGCACCCGCGCGGCCGTGATCACGGCGGCCTCCGCGGAGTTCGCCCGCGCCGGGTACGACGGCACGTCGCTGTCCCGTATCAGCCAGTTGGCCGGCATGTCGGTCGGGGCGCTGACCTTCCACTTCCGGACCAAGCAGGAACTGGCCGACGCCGTGCAGGCGGAGGGGCGGTCCGTGACGCTCGCCGCACTCGACGGCCACGCTCCCGCGGACCGCCAGGCGTTGTGCCAGGTGGTCGGTCTCACCCTGGAACTGGCCCGGCTCATGGAGGAGGAGGCGTCGGTCCGTGCGGCCATCCGGCTGAGCCGGGAGCGCCCGGGCTCGACCTCCTGGTCCCAGGCCTGGCTGCCGACCGTGCGCAGGCTCCTCGACGAGGCGCACGCGGCCGGGCAGCTCCGGGAGAGCGCCCCGGCCGCCGACGTGGTGACGCTGGTCGAGCATCTGACCGACGGGGCGGAGGTGTTCCTGCGCGGCACGGTCGAGGACGGGTCGGAGGTCGGGAACGCCGTCGCGCGACTGCGCACCGTCTGGCAGCTCACGCTCACGGGGGTGTCGACCGACGCCGCTCCCGGCCCGGCGCACCCACGGCAGCCGGCGGCTGGGAAATCCGGACAGATGTAGGGGGTGTCGCCCACGTCCCGCCCGCTCCAGGCTGTGCGCGCACGGGAGCCCACGCACCCGGGCGCTGAGCCACGTACCTCCGTACGGGACTCAATGCCCGGTCCCAGCCCGTGAGACCTCCCGAGCACGCACCCCTACCCACCCGGCCCGCGCTGCGGTCGGCCGACGACGGCCTGCATGCTGCCCTGCTCCAGGCTGTGCGCGCACGGGAGCCGCACGCTCCGGGCGCTGAGCCACGTGCATCCGTACGAGGCTCAATGCCCGGCCCCCCCCCGGCCGGAGAGACCTTCAGAGCACGCGCCTGACCCGCGCATCGGCCGGGCAACGACAGTCTGCATGCTGCCCCGCTCCAGGCTGATGCGCGGACGGGAGGTGCCCCCACCGCCGCACGCTCCGGGCGCTTGAGCCACGTGCATCCGTACGAGGCTCATATGCCCGGCCCCGGCCGGGGAGACCTCGCACCAGCCCCGGACCGACCTCAACCACCCTGCCGGGCGGCCACCGCCGACCGGTACCACTCGGCGGCGTCCTCCGCCCACGCCAGCGGCGACGGTCCCGGGTCGCACCCGGCGACCCGCCAGACCTCGTCGCTCCGGTACCAGTGGTCGGTGGCGACCAGGGCGAACTGGCGCTCGCTCACGGGAATCCGCGCGGCTCTCAGCCGCTCCAGGCACTCCTCCCAGGGCAGCTCCGTCGTCACGGCCGGCAGTACGTCGTGCCGCGCGAGGGTGCGCAGCAGGTCGCCCACGCGCACCGGCCGGGGATGGCTCGCGTGCCAGACGCCGCCGCGGCCGTCGGCCCCACCGGGGGCGAGCGCGAGGCGGGCGACGAGCCGTGCCAGGTCGTCCACGGCCACGGCGGACACCCGGCCGCGTCCGCCGTCCCACAGCGCGGGAACAGCGCGCAGGCACTGGGCGAGCAGTGGCACGACCCAGCGGTCCCCCCGGCCGAGGACCAGTCCCGGACGCAGCACGGTGGCGCCCGCGGCCAGGGCACGGGCCTCGCCCGCCAACCGGGTGCGGCTGGCCGGGGACACGGGTGCGGGGACGACCTCGTCCACCCCGATCCCCCGGTGCGGGCCGGGACCGTACACCGCCGCCGTCGACAGGTGCACGATGCGGCTCACGCCGCTGCGGGCCGCCTCCCGCATCAGAGCGGCCGTCCCGTCGACGTTGACCGCGGTGCACTCGGACTCGTCCGGGCTGATGGCGGCGGCCATGTGGAGGAGCACGTCGGCCCCCTCGCACACGCCGCGCAGCGTCCCGGGATCCGCCATGTCCGCCCGGACCCACTCGTCGACCGGCCCGGTGCCCTCCGGCGGCCGCCTGCCGACCGTCCGGACGAGCAGGCGTTCATCCGGGCCGGCACCTTCCGGAGTGCGGTGTCCGGCGAGTTCGCGGAGCACCGCCGAGCCGATGAATCCGGTGGCACCGGTCAGCACCACGCGTAACGGTCTCATGCGGCCATCCGCTGGAGATCCGCCGGGAACGAGAGCTTCGCCCTGGCCTGTGGAGTGGCGATGGCCGGGAGCAGGTAGCGCCACATCGACACGATGCGTTCCGGCAGATCGACGCGTTCGCTGGCGACGTTGGAGAACACCTGGATGCCGCTGTAGGCGCCGACGAGCACGTTGGCGAACTCCACTTCGTGGACGTCGGGGAGGAGTTCGCCCCGTTCCCGGGCCTCACGCAGCAGCGCGTGGAACTCGCTCACCCACTCCTGGTACGCCGTGTCGTCGCGGGCCCCGAACTCGCCCTGCTCGACGGCCAGCCGCACACTGGCCCGGAAAAGCACGTTGTTCTGCAGCTCCCGGGCGAGGAAGAAGGTGAGGTCGATCAACTTCTGGAGCCCGGCCGTCTCCACCGAGAAGTGCACGAACTCCTGCTGGTGGGCCATCACGGCCTGCGCCAGGCTCCTCTTGGACTTGAAGTGGAAGTACATACCACCCTGGGTCACTTCCGCCCGGTTCATGATCTTGCTGATGCTGGCCCCGCTGTAGCCGCACTCGTCGAAGATCTCCGCAGCCGCGTACAGGATCGTCTCCCGGGTCTTCACGGCCCGTTCCTGCTTCGGCTCAGCCATCTCAGTGCCTCGATCGCTCTCGACAAAAAAAACGAACGCCCCTATTTTACAGGGCAACGCCTTCGGCCGGTAGGCAGAAGGCGCCCACTCACGCTGCTTCCGGGGGACAACCATGCTGATGACCGCGGAGAACCCTGCTGCTGCAAGACCGCTCCTCACCACCACCGTCGCCAAGGAATACGTACATCGCGCGGCCCTGGCGGAGGTGTTCCTCACGGAGTGGACGAAGGCGGGACCCGCCTCGTTCACCGTGAAGGCACAGTGGCCGCGAAGCCACAGCTTCTACGAGTGCGAGAACGGCCTGTACGACCCGCTGCTGCTCTGTGAGACCGTCCGCCAGACGTTCCCGCTGCTGGCCCACGTCGCCTACGACGTCCCCTTGGGCCACCAGTTGAGCTGGTCCCGCTTCCAGTACTCGGTCAACATGGACGCGATGGGCCTCGAGCTGAACCCGGCCGAGCTCCAACTGCACGTGACCTGCTCGGACATCCGCTTCTTCCGCTCGATCCCCGCGTCGATGTCCATGCACATCGAGGCGGTGCGCAACGGTGAGCTCCTCGCGGTGGCGGACACGCACTTCGGCTGCCACTCCCCGGCCGTCTACCGACGGCTGCGCGCCGGACGGGCCGGCTTCGACGGCTTCCTGAACGCGCCGGCACCGACCCGGCCCGTCGAGCGGACCGCGGTGAACCGCCACCGGCTGCGGGACATCGTCCTGTCGCCGACCCAGCAGCAACAGCGCTGGCAACTGCGCGTCGACACCGGGCACCCGGTGCTCTTCGACCACCCGGTCGACCACGTGCCCGGCATGCTGCTCCTGGAGTCGGTCCGCCAGGTCGCGCACACCATGCGCCCCTTAACGGCCGGCGGGACGCCCGCGTCGATGGACGCGACGTTCAAGAAGTACGTCGAGTTCGACGAACCCTGCTGGATCGAGGCCGCTCCGACCGCCGAAGCCGCACCGGCGCGCGACGGACGCCGGACGGTCCGGGTCAACGCCTTCCAGGGAGAAGAACTGGCCTTCACCGCGACGACCGAGATGGTCGACACCGCGCCGTAAAAGAGTCACGGCCCGCCTTCGGGCGGGCCGTCCGCGGTTTCCACCGCCACGAAAAGAGTTCCAAGGGCTGGACCCAGTGTGCCACCACTGGGCTCACAGCCATGTGTCATGCCACCCGTCGGGCCGCCTGCCCGATGGGCGAAGGCCCGTTGGATGCCACTCCATCAGGGCCCTCTTCGGTTCCGGTCGAACCTCGAAGCCATGCGGTCGGCTTCGTCATGCCCCCCTTACCAGGAGAACGCCTTCATCATGGAGCAAAGCTGCGGCGTTGGCCAGCCCTCTCCGCCCGGATCCGCAAGTACGCGCCCTTTTGGGCAACTTGCGGCCCCCCATCCCTACGCAAGACAGCGGGTCAAGGTTCCGATGCGGCTGGTGGAGTCGTCGCACTACTCGGACGCCGCTCTCAGCGTCTATGTGAAGGTCAAGGCGCTGGCACAGCGCCCCGAGGGATGCACCGCCGGTGTCGCCACGCTCGCGTCCTACCTGCGGCTGTCGGAGTCGACCGTGCAACGCGGCCTGGCCCAGCTCCGCGCGCCCGGACCCGACGGCCTCGTGGAGTTACCGGAGAGCCGGCGCAGATCCCTCCCCGGTGGATACGGCACGACGGCCCGACGACGCGTCAGACCCATGACCCCGACGGAACGATTCGTCTGGCTTCCGGTGACCGCCAGCGAGTGCCTCCGCCCACGCCTGCTGCGTGCCTTCGCCGTGATCGCCTACGCCGTCGCCCAGAAGCACCCGCTGACCTTCCGCGTGCTCGCCGACGTCCTGCGCCACCACTCGGGGCGCCGGGCGGGCCTCCCCCTCACCACGGGCGCCGTGACCCGTATCGTCGAGCAGCTGGACGCGTCGGGCTGGATCAGCGTCCACCGCCGGGCCGGGGAGCACGGGCGGCACCTGTTCGGGGTCCACGACGGCCGTAGGCCCACCTCTCTTGATGACCGTTCAGGTACCCGGATTGATGAAGGATCGCTCGCGTACAAGGAAGACCGAAGAACTGACCGACCCGATGACGAGGCCGCCCGCGCCTCACCCGCCGTAGGCGAGAGACAGGTGGATGACGAGGCAGCCACCGCGGCCGCACCGCGACAGCCACCGGGCCCCGGCGGTCTCGCGCTGCGCGCGGAGGACACCCGCCCCTACACGGGGCCACAGCTCACCTTCAGCCCCCGGCTCCACTCCGTACTGGAACCCGTACGTTTCCTGCTCAAGGACGTGAACACCTACGTGCAGCGGCGGCTGGGGCAGGAGATCGCCCGGCAGCTCGACGCCGGCATGGGCGTCGAACGCCTGCGGAGCCGTCTCACGCAACGGCTCGCCTCGACCCTCGTGGAGGACATCCGCGATCCCGGACGCTGGCTGCTCGGCGTGGCCCTGCCCCGCTGGGGCTGCGCCGACCCGGACTGCGAGACCGGCACGCTCTGGTCGACCGGCGGACGCTGCCGCGCCTGTCAGGAGGCGGTCGCGGACCGGTATGCCACGCCACGGGACACGGAGACCGCGCCCGCCCCGGCACCGTCTCCACCGTCCCCGCCGAGCCGTTCCGCCGGTGGCCGACCGGACCGTGCGTCGTGGACGCCACCGACGGCGACGGGCGCCATCGTGGTGGACCGCTGCCGGGGCCGTGGCGGCACCTGCACCCGCCAGGCACCCCACGGCCTGTGCTGGAGATGCCGCGTGGAGGCCGTGGGCAACCGTGCTGCCGCGGTGGCGCCTCACTCCCTGCTTGCCAGCACCGGCTCCCGCGGCATGTCCGAGCGGATCCCCTCGCCGGGGACGGGCGCGAGGCCGCTCTCCGACTCCGGGAGATAGGCCGCCCTGACGCTGCGCTTCTCCCGCCACAGGTGGAAGATCGCGAGCCCCAGGATGGCCGTTCCGACGAGGTTGGCCACGAAGTGCCACCACACCCGGTACGTCGTCAGCGCGACCCCCGGCTCGATCGCACCGAACCAGGTGGACAGACCGATGGCCCTGCTGGCGCCCAGAGCCACGGAGACGGTGAGCACGAGGTGCTCCACGCCGTGGATGCCCTGCATCCACACGCCCATCTTGGCCCACTTCCGGGACTTCAGTTCGCCGGTGACCCGCCGGGTGATCTGCACGATGCCGACCAGACCGGCCAGGAAGATGAGGTTGCCGACGAGGTGGAGTATCTCCATGCCGAGCGCCGGCTTGCTCGCGTCGACCTGGCCCATCCCCCGGGCGAAACTGTCCGCCCAGGGAGTCATCCACGCCGGGGAGTACGGGTTGGCGATCCAGTAGCCCGCCTGCGCCACGTGCTCCTGGAAGTGGCCGATCTGCCCGACCACACCCAGGCCGATCAGCCCGACCGCCGTCCTGTACAGCCAGGGCCGCACCGGGCCCCGGTTCGCGTAGGCGAGCACGGCGACCGCTGCCCACATGGCTACGGCCCACCCCGTGAAGAGGACGGCACCCGCGGTGTCCACGGCGGACACCGGGTCGCTCATCTCATGCATTCCAGGCATTCCGGGCTTGTGATCCACAGGGGCTCCTTCAATGGCTCCGGACAGGTGGGGCACGGCACGCCATGCCGACCAGAACGCTAGAAATCCACGCCGGGCGTTCACCACTTCGAACATGCGGGCTTTCCAGAAGACGTCAGTCGCTCTTGCACGTTGGAAACAACGGGGAGTGGCTGGGCTCGCTTCGCGTGCGGCACGGGGGTGCCCTGCGGGTAGTGGACAGCAGCAGCGGGGCCGAGTCTCGGGTGGTTGACGCCGTGACGTTTCAAGACAAGAAGCGTGGCTGGACTGTGTGGGTGGTGCGGGTGCTTCCACCCGTCGAAGGTCATGTTCCTCGCCCATGGGGTCGGCGTTCGGTGGTGCCGGTCAGGGAGGGGCAGGGGACTGAGCCGATGGGGGACGAACACTGAGGGCCTTCGCGGGCGCGCGCCTCTTTAGAAGAGGGGCGCGGAATCTTAACGCTCTGACCTGCGGTTTTGCCGAACCCATGTTGTCCTGGGGAGCACATTTGGGGACCCCAAATGTCAATGTGGCGGACACATTTGGGCTGGAAACTCAAGCTGTGGTTGATTTTTCTGTGGGCCTCGGAGGGGTGGCAACGCCGCAGGTCAGCGAGGTGGGCCTGTCTCCGAGGACGGGGCCGGGCAGCGGGTCGACTGCCGCGAAATGTGCTGCCATCAGGGCACAGGAAATCAAGCAGCGCTTGACTCTTGACGCGGGCGGGCCGAAAAACTCAAGCTGTGTTTGGCTTTCCGGCGGCAGAGTCAGGAGGAGCCTCCCCTGGGCCCTCGCCCGGTGATCCGTTGGCGCAAAAGACAACCACTGCTTGATATTTCGGCTAGCCTCAGGGCGTCTGAGTATCAAGGGGGAGGTCCTGTGACACCTGATCCGCCGGCACGACCCCGACCACGTGTCGTGGCTGACGTTCCATCGGGCGATGAGGGCTTCGAGGACCTTCTCCAGCTCCTCGGAGAGCAACTCGGGGAATCGACGCAGAGCGCCGACCCCCGTGGCCGCCGCAAGCTCAAGAACGTCACGTTCGAGTACGAGCCCGCCCACACGGCCGTGCACGACATGGCCGGCGACGCCGGTTACAGCCTGGCCTCCAACTGGTTCACTCAGCTCCTGGCCCAGCTCTCCGTGGCCAACTCCATCACCAAGTCCCAGTTGTGCGTCTTCCTCTTCGTCGCCGGCGGCCAGCAGCGCGGCACCGGCGTCACCCCGTACACACAGCAGGAGATCACCGACGGCCTCAACAAGCTCGCCGCCCAGAAGAACGGCAAGCGCATCACCCGCTCCACGGTCAACCGCGCGATCAAGGCCCTGGTCGGCTACAAGTGGCTCGAGCAGCTCGGCAACGGCATGATCCAGCTGAACGTCCGTCTGTGGTTCCACGGCAACAGCACCGCCCAGCACACCGTCCTGGAGCAGCTCGCCGTCCAGCACGACCGCGACCCCGAAGCCTTCCCCAACGGGATCGGCCCGGATTCCCAGCAGGAAGAGCAGGACGTCGACCTCACCGGGCACCCGCCCTACGGTATGGGGAGGCGCACAGGGTGATACACATCCACCCGACGCTTCGTCGCACGGCAGGAAGAAGGGATACCGATGGCTGAAGTCATGTCACCGGTCGTGTCCGAACGCATCTGGGCCCTGCCCGTTTCCGGAGCCACCGTGAAGTTCCTCCAGTACCTGCTCTACCGCTCGGACTTCGGGGGCCACCTTCCCGTAAGGCAGAAGGACATGGCCGGTGAGTACCGCGTCACCCCGCAGGCCGTCAGCAACCTCATCGCCCCTCTCTGCGAGCTGAACATCGTCCTGCGTCCCAAGAACGAGGAAGGCAGCCGAGGCAAGGGCAACTCCTACCGCCTCCACCCGCTGGCAGCGAAGTACGCCAGCTCCCAGGACATGGAGGCCTCGTTCCGCGCCGCGATCGCGAACATCAAGGCCGGCGAACTGCCCAACCTGAAGCTCCCCGCGTACGCCACCGTCCCGCCCACGGCGGACGGCCGCCCCAACCTCCAGGTCGCCTGAGCACGCGAGCCGGCGCTACGGAGCGTCCGCGAAGGGCAGCTGGGCGAGGGCGTCGGCGAGCTGGCGCACGGTCACCGAGCCGGTCTCCGGCAGACCGGCGTCGAGCCATGCCTGGCGGGCGGACTCCTTGTCACCCTCGGCCGCGGCCAGCACGTTCTCCTTCGCGCTGTGTTCGTGCACGGGGTCGGTGTCCGGGCCGTAGTCGGCGAGGTGGACCACCGTCCGGACTTGCAGCTTGGCGTTGGAGGCCATCTGCTCGTTGAGCCGGTACACACGCAGCCGGTGTCCGACCAGCGCCCGAGCACGCTCGATCATCGCCCGGCCCGCGTCCGTATCCCCACGGTCGGTGCGCAGGCGCTCCAGCTCGCCGGAAGTGTTGCGGACGACCAGGAGCCCGCGGGTACTCGTGGACTCGATGCGCACGGCGAGCAGAGTGGCCGTGAACTGCTTCGCCGCGTCCAGGCGTTGGAGGTCCTGCCCGACCGTGTCGGCGAGGGTGTAGAGGTGGATGGCCCGGGCCCGGACCTGCTCGGTCCAGGCGGCCTCTTCTCCAGCTGGACAGGGGCCGACAGCACGGGCGGCAGCAAGGGTGAGCTCGAGGTCGCGGGGATTCACGCGCCCATTCTCCTGGGTCCCGCACGGTGCTGCGACGTGCCCTTGTCCTGGGTCGCCCTTGGAAAAGACGAATAGCGTGGCTGATACCGGGACGGGGTTGCTGGAGACATACGCGCGCCTGGTCGTTCGGCCGCCGGCGCCGCTGTGGCTGACTTTCGGTGGTGCGGGTCCAACCGGGGCAGAGGGGGGCGGATCCAGGTCCCTGAGTGACACGCAGGACAGCTGACTCCAAGCCGTCGGCATCAACCGGCATGAGCCACCGGACAGCACACAAACACCGGCCCGCACCCTTATAGAGAATAGAGGCGCTCACATCGTCGCAGGTCAGAGGGCATGACAGCGCCTCAGAACTTGACTCTCAAGTCAATTTGGAACCTCGTAACTTGTGCCTGAAGTCAAGTTGCCCCGTATGCATTGCGACCTATGTGCGCAATCTCGCGGCGGGCTTCTGCAGGATCGTTTACTTGACTCCAAAGTCAACCCAGAGTGGACGCAACGCGCAGATAGGTCGCGTCGTTGCTATCCATATGCGCAATCACTACTGTGCTCTGCGTCTAGGTTTCGATCTTGAGGAGCGCGTAGCGTGATGTCTGCCCAGCCTCAAGGGGACCCTCGCCGGGTCCCTGGCTCGTCCCCGCCTCGTGCGCCGAGTCCCAACAGCCCGTATGCGGGTTCGCTCGGTCCCAGGAAGAATCTCGTAGAGCTGCCCGTCGGCCACACGGCACAGGTCAAGCCCCCGGTCACCGCGGGCGACTTCGTCGGCAAGTACTTCGCCCAGGACAGCCTGGAGTTCCTGCGCTGGGCCGCCAGGTACTTCAGGGACGACAATGTGACCCTGTGCGTGCTGCTCTACATGATGGGAAGTCAGGAAGTAGGAGGAGCCGTTGAGCTCAAACAGACCGAGATCGCCGCTGAGCTGGAGATGGACCCGGCCCAGGTGTCACGGGCCCAGTCCAAGCTGAAGAAGCTGGGGCTGGCCTACTCGCCGAAGAAGGGGTCGATCCAGCTCCAGCCGGCGGTGACCCTCCGCGGGGGCTACCGGCTGGTCGAGAAGCCCGTCCGCGGGTCGGCCGCCAAGAGCGTCAAGGTCCAGGTGGAACAACTGAGCCTGCTCAACGAGCTCATGGTCGACCCCAACGTTCCGGAAGAGTTCAGAGGCATGGCCCTTCCAGGTGCGAAACTACCGAGACCGTCATCAAGGCCGCGCAAGCGCAAGCGTACGGAGAAGAAACCGGAGGCGTGAGGATGAGGACTGCAGCGTCTGCGAACCCGGAGCCGCCGGAGCTGACATACGGAACCTTCAACGGCTTCGCCTACATGCCCGCGATGCCGGGCATCGCCTACCGAGTGCTGTTCCGGCTCCTGGGGACCCAGGAGCCGGGAGGGCGCTGCCTGGTCACTGAGGAGGAACTGGCCGAGGCCCTGGAGGTGCACCGCTCCATGGTGGGCCGGGGCCTTCAGGCCCTGATCCTCGCCAAGCTGGTGTTCCGCCAGGCGAAGGGCATTTACCTCCTCAACCCGATGATCAGTGGTGCGCGCAGCGTCACCGAGCACCTGGAGGCCATCGGGTCACTCGATCCCGCGGATCGTCTCGACGTGGACGACTACCAGGAGCGTTACGACGCCTCCGTCGCCCAGGCCGAGCAGGAGAAGAAGGAGAAGCGGCTGGGCCGCAGCCGTCCGACCCGCCACGCGAAGCCGGCCAAGGCCGTTGCGGAGGACTCGGGCTCGGGCTCGGCGGACGTACTGAGCCTCTCAACGGCCCGTGCCCGGTCGCGGCGGAAGCCGTCCCGTTCCTGACCCGACCGGACGCACACACAAACAGTGAGGCCCCCGCCGGAGCGGGGGCCTCACTGTGTCTAGGTTTCGAGAGAAGCTTACCTTCTCGTCCGATCCCGCACCACAGCAGATCTTGCCGCCCGCCTCACGCAGGCGCCGCGATTATCACGGCGTGATAATTCGGCCCGGGGTCAGGTGTGGCGGTGCTGGTGCGCGCGGGCGCTGTCACACCGGGCGGCGATTATCACGCCGTGATAATCACGTCTGCGGCGTCAGGCGAGACGGTGCCGGTACTCACGGAGGCTGTCACGCCGGGTCCGGATTATCACGCCGTGATAATCCGGACCCGGGGCACCGGGCTTGGCGGTGCTCGTGCTCACGGCGCGGTGACGCCGGGCGGTGATTATCACGGCGTGATAATCCGGCGCGGGCTCAGGCGAGGGCCGTGGCCAGCAGGGTGAAGGCGGCGATGATGACGGCGACGCGGACGTAGTGGTAGCGGTCCCAGCGGTTCGCCTGCTCCTTCCAGTCCTCGGGGCGGTTCTCGGGAGTCCATGTCTTGCCCCGGTTGTTGATCGGGACGAGCAGCAGAAGCGACATGATCACGCTCAGGATCAGCAGCGCGGCGGCGATGACGACGAGCCCGGCGCCGGGGCGCTGCCAACCGGCGACCGCCCAGATGGCGGTGAGGACGAGCGAGCCGATGTACCAGACCGGCATCAGGGCGCCGAGCATCCGGCCCCCGTGGGCGCGGCCGAGCACGCGGCTGTCCTCGGGGAGGCCGTTGAGGATCGGGTTGATGACGAAGGCGACGGAGAACTCCACCCCCACCATCAGGCCGACGACCACGGTGGTGAACACCTCGAGTGCGTTGAGCATGACGACCCCTCCAGGGATCTAGCATTGCTAGCCGATGAGGCAACGCTAGTACTGCTGCCGCTCGATTGTCTAGCAATGCTAGGATCGGAGCATGTCCGTACAGGAACGCAAGGAGCGTGAACGAGCGGTCCGCGAGCGCCTCATCGTGGCCACGGCCCGCGAACTCGCCGAGCAGCAGGGCTGGGACGCGGTCACCACCCGCCGGCTCGCCGAGCGCATCGAGTACAGCCAGCCCGTCCTCTACAGCCACTTCCGCGGCAAGCGGGAGATCATCGGCGCCGTCGCCCTCGAGGGTGCCGCCGAGATGGCCGCGGCCCTGCGCGCCGCGACCTCCGCCGCGGACGGCCCCCGCGCCCGGGTCACCGCCCTGGCCCGCACCTACCTCGACTTCGCCGAACACAACCCGGCGGTCTACGACGCCATGTTCAGGCTCGACGGCGGCCTGGCGTTCGCCCACGAGGACACCCCTGAGCCCTTGAAGGACGCCTTCGCCGCCCTGTTGGAGAACCTCGACGAGGTCGCCGGGGACGGCGTCCACCCGGCACTGTTCACCGAGACGTTCTGGGCGTCCCTGCACGGACTGGCCACCCTGACCCGGGCCCGACGACTCCCACCGGAGGACACCGACCGCAGGGTGGAGCTACTGGTGAACCGCCTCGCCCTGCTCTGACGATCCGATACGCGCCCTAGGTGTGAACCGCGTAGAGCGCGCCGACGCCGGTGGCGAGGGTGCCGAGCAGGAGCCGGAGCGCGGTTTCGGGCAGGCGCGGTTGGAGGTGTGCACCGAGGTATCCGCCGAGAAGTCCTCCGGCTCCACAGGACAGGCCCAGCAGCCAGTCGGGGGCGACATCGCCCGTAGTGGCCAGGGAGAGCAGCGCGTAGGTGGCCGCACCGACGATGGAGGTCACGAAGGTGGAGGCCAGGGCCGCGGGTGCGACGGTGGCGACGGGGATGCCGCGGCCGACGAGGATCGGGCCGAGCAGGGAACCGCCCCCGATTCCGTAGATGCCGCCGGCGACACCGACGGCCAGGGCCAGCGACGTCGTCGCGCGAGGTGAGAACTGGTTTCGGGTGCTCGGCGGTGCCGGGCGCACGGTCCGCAGCCACAGCCACAATCCGAGCGGTAGCAGCAGCGCGGCGACGAGGAGACGGAAGACGCGCGGGCCGGGAACAGCGAATACGCGGATCACGGCGCCGATGACGACGCCGGGCACGGTCCCCGCGATGAGCAGGCGGGTCAGCGGCCCGCCCAGTCGCCCGGCCCGCCGGTAGCGCAGGAGGGCACCGGGGCCGGCCACGACGTTGTAGAGCAGGTTCGTGGGTGTCACGGCCGGGCTCGGCACGCCCAGCACGCTGACCTGAACGGGCAGCAGGAAGACCGCTCCCGAAACGCCCACGGGCGCGGTGGTGACCGATATCAGGAGTCCAGCGGCGAACCCGACCAACGCCAACGACCACTCCACGGCAATCCCCTCAGCACTCGCCGACCGGCGTCCCCGACGGACTCCACGCCGAGCGGAATTATCACGCCGTGATAATTCCGCTCGGCCGGCGGCGCCGCTCATTGGGTGAAACCGCGTCAGAACCTGCAAACCGGTTGCCGTTACACCTTCAGGGGTCAGTATGCTGACGTCATGGCTTCTCCTTACCCCGATGGAGACCGGGAAAAGGTAGCGTCCAAGCTGCCCTCGGCGCTCCAGCAAGCACTCAAGGTCCGCGCCGCCGAACTCAGCCTGGACATCCAGGACGCCGTTGAGGCGGCCATCAACGACTGGCGCGGCAGCACGAGTAGTGGCGCCGAAGTGGACACCGCCGGTGCGAAGTCGTTCTCCACGTGGCTTCCGCCGGGCCTGTACGAGCAGTTCAAGGAGACCTGTACCGATCGCGGCGTCTCCTACACCCAGGGCCTCGCCCAGTCGATCCGTGACTGGCTCGACGCGAACCCCTCTCCCCGGCACGGCGCCCGCGGCACCGATCCCGAGCGGAAGATCGTCGGCAACCAGAAGGGCGGTGTCGGCAAGACCGCCATCTCCGCCGGCATCGGCGAGGCCTACGCCGAGGCGGGCAAGCGCGTCCTCGTCGTGGACTTCGACCCGCAGGGACACCTCAGCGAGCAGCTCGGCGTCCCCCAGATCGAGCCCAACCACGACAGCCTGGTCTCCCACATGTGCGGTGAGGGCAGGGGGGATCTGCGCGACCTGGTCGTGGAGATAGACGATCCGCGGTTCGAGAAGCGCCTGCACGTCCTGCCCGCCTGCTTCGACGGGTTCCTCCTCGACGCGAAGATCGCCGTCGTGGCGACGCAGAAGCGCGGCTTCCAGAAGGAGGCAGCCCTCGAGCTGGCCCTGCGCCCCCTCGAAGCCGACTACGACGTCATCATCGTCGACTGCCCGCCGAGCCTCGGTATCGCCATGGACGCCGCCCTCTACTACGGGCGCCGGCGTCGCGGCGAGGCCTCCGGCGTCTCCGGGGTCATCATCCCCGTACTCGCCGAGGACTCCTCCGCCACCGCGTACGGCATGCTCGCCCAGCAGATCGAGGACCTCTGCGAAGACCTCTCCCTCGAGATCGACTACCTCGGCCTGGTCGTCAACCTCTACGACTCCCGCCGTGGTTACGTCGCCACCTCGTCCCTGGACAACTGGAAGTCGCTCGGCGACCCGAAGGTCCTCGCCGTCATCGGCGACCTGAAGGAGCAGCGCGAAGCGGTCCGCAAGCGCATGCCGTTGCTGACCTACGCGCCCCACAGTGATCAGGCCGAAGCCATGCGGCAAGTAGCGAGGGGAGCAACCCGTTGAGCAAGGCGGACACCCTGGGATCGGCACCCGCGTTCGGCGCGGCGCGCGGCGCACGGTCCTCCCGGCGCAACCTCATCGACCAGACCATCGCCGGCGAGGAGTCGACCACGGCAGCCATCACCGAGCTGCCGGTCACCCTCATCAGCGACAACCCCGACAACCCGCGCAACCACCTGCGCAACCTCGACGAGACGGTCCAGAGCGTCCGTGAGGTCGGCATCATCATCCCCATCGCCGTGGCCACGGTCGACGCCTACCTGCGCAACCGCCCGGACCGCGCCGAGGATCTCGACGACGGAGCGCACTACATCGTCGTCGACGGCCACCGTCGCCTCGAGGCCGCTCGCCGCGTCGGCCTGGCCACCATCCCGGTCCGCGTCGACAACGGACGGGTCGCCACCGACGAGTCCCTCCTCGAGGCCGCGTTCGTCGCGAACTACCACCGCGACGACATGACGGACCTGGAGGAGGCCCACGCCCTCAAGTCCCTGGTCGACTACTACGGTTCCCAGACCAAGGCGGCCAAGCGGCTGGGCATCCCCCAGAACACCATCTCCAGCAAGCTGTCCCTGCTGAAGCTCGCCCCCGAGCTCCAGAAGGACCTGGTGACCGGGGCGCGGAAGGTGGAGCACGTCCGCAACCTCGGCAAGCTGTCTGCCGAGGAGCAGAAGGCCAAGGCCGACGAGCGGGCGGAGGCGGCGCGCAGGAAGGCAGACGCGGACAGCCGGCCGCAGGAGCCCGTCGAGCGCTCGGCCGGCCCCGCCGATTATCACGGCGTGATAATTCCGGAGACGACGCCCACCACCCCGGCCGCTCCGCCGCCCGCTCCCGTCGAGCGCGAGCCGGCTGCTCCCGAGTCCATCCCGGAACCCCGCACTGCCGCGGGACAACCCGAGACGACAGCGGCCGCGGAGCCGGCACAGCCGAAGCAGCCGAAGCGACTCCCTTACGACGACGCCTTCTACTGCGTGCACCACCTCCACCAGAAGATGAAGCCCGAGACGTTCGTGCAAGGCGCCCGGATGTGGATGGACATCCTGCGCGAGCAGCACCCGGACGAGTACAAGGCCCTGCTGGCCGAGCTGGAAGCCCGGTAGCCGAACCGCACATCGGCCCCCCTGTCTCTCACAGGGGGGCGCCGTTCAGTCCTCGGGTTTGATCCTCGAGGACAGGGCGCCCAGCCCTGCCGCCGCCGCGATGAGGACTCCGGCCAGTTCTTCGTAGCCCTGGAAGTAGGCGATGGGGATGGCGATCACGCACGCTGCCGCGGCCAGGCCGATGACGCGTCCGATGAGCCGCTGGATCCTGCCCGGCTGCGGAGGGTAGGGGTTCGACGGGTTTCCCCAGTGGGGGAAGGGACCCGGCCTGGGTTTCCAGCCCTCGTCCACGAGCCGCACGAACTCCGGGTAGTGGCGGGCGTAGCCCAGCCGGTGGGGTGCCAAGCGCTGCCATGGCAGCCGACCATGCCTGATGGCGAGCCAGGTGAGACCCGGCAGGCAGGCCACCGCCGCCCAGACACCCGCGACCGTCCGCTCTCCGGCCGAAGCCGGCAGGATGCCGAGGAGCCGGTCCAGTTGGCCGCTGGCGGCGTAGGCGATCAGCGCGGCCAGGGCGAGCCCCATCGCGGTCAGCTCGATCTGGTGCCCGGTGTGGCAGCGGGCACAGCGGGGCACTTGGACGGCTTCCCGGCGCCATGTGGTGCGCAGGACAACGATCCACGGGGTCATGGTCGTGTCGGCGTCCCGGTGCAGCCCCAGGACACGGTCATGCCACGACGCCGGCGCGGCTTCCCCGCAGAACCAGCACTCCCGCACCACGAGTTCCCTTCCCCCTACGACCGGTCCCGCCGCTGAGGATGCTACCGACGCCGACCCGGAACCGGCCCCGCTCACCCGCGTCTTAGGTGTACCGGTGAAGGGTCCGTGTCGCCAGCTCGCGGATCCGGTCACGGGCTTCGGCAGGCTCGGTCACGGTGAGATCGTCCGCGAAGGGCAGCAACTGGCGTACGTCCTCGATCTCTCGACATGCCACAGTGATCGTGACCTCCGCGCCCTCCTGGGATCGCACGGTCAGACGGGAGCCAAGGAGGCGCCTGGCACGATCGAGCTGGCGGGGGGCGAGCCGTGCGTGAATCCGGACGGCACCGACCGTCTCCCAGCACGAGGTCAGCTCCGTCACCACGCCGGCGAGGGTCGTTCCGGGTCGCAACCGGCGCGGGACACGCATCGGCCGCCAGTCGACGAGCCGTTCGAGGGCGTACAGCCGGGGGACCCCTGAGCGGTCGGCGACGAGATACCACCGGCCTGCCTTGGCCAGGAGACCGTACGGATCGACCACCTGCCAGGCCGGCTCGGCGTCCTCGGAGCGCCGGTAGCGGATACGCAGCCGCACACCGCGGCGTACGTCACCGACGAGGGCGCTCGGATCGGCCCCCTCGGCATCCCGGCCGAACCAGGGCCTGTTGTCGGTGATGACGACAGCGCTGATCGGCAGTTGGGACGTCGTCGTCGGCTGGTGCCGTGCCGCGACCTTCGCACGGGCTCGGCGGCTCTCGGTGCCGGCGCCCAGCTGGTGCCGCTGCTCGTCGTCCAGGCCGTGCAGTGCGAGGTGGTCGCGCTCGGCCGGAGTGAGCCGCGAGGTGTCGAGGGCGCCACCGGGCAGCAACCTCACCCCGCCCCAGCGGCCGCGCTCGACCAGTACCGGAAAGCCTGCCTCCCGCAGCCACCGCAGGTCCCTCAGCACGGTGCGCACCGAGACCCCGACCTGGTCCGCGAGGTCGGCCGTGGTGATGACCTCTCGGGTCTGGAGGGCCAGCAACAGGGAGAAGAAGCGATCCGGGGTCATGACGCCGAGGTTCTCACGGGAACACGACAGGATCTGTCATGTATGACCGGCAGGCTCCTGTCGTCCGGAACAACCGGCCGAACCGAAGGAGCCGCTCATGGCAGTCCCGAACATGGTCATCGTCTACGTCTCCGACGCACCGGCGTCCGCCCGCTTCTACGCGGAACTGTTCGACATCGAGCCGGGCTTCGCATCGCCGCGGTTCGTCTCGTTCCCCCTCGTCGACGGGTTCGAACTGGCCCTGTGGAGCGGGGTGTCGGACCATCTGTCGGCGCCGCGCACCAGTGAACTGTGCGTGACCGTGGACGGCGGTCCCGAACAGATCGACCAGCGGTTCAAGGACTGGACGGCGAAGGGCGTCACGACAGTGCAGGAACCCCACGACGAGGTGTTCGGCCGCACCTTCGTCGTCGCCGACCCCGACGGCAACCTGATCCGGGTGGCACCCGTCGACTGACGTGCCGAGCCGGTGTGAGCGCACTCCGTGCGGGGCGGCGGCGCTCAGCCTCCATCGAGTTCCTGGCGCACGGTGGTGGCGATGCGGGTGAGCGCGGTCCCGAGGTGGCGGCGCTGAGCGGCGGTGAGCGGGTCGAACACGAGCCGCTTCACCTGCGCGACGTGTTCCGGTGCGCTCTCGACGAGCTTCTGCCGGCCGACGTCGGTCAGGGTGGCGAGGGTGTACCGGCCGTCGCCGGGGTCGGGTCGGCGGACGACCCAGTCACGGGCTTCGAAACGGTCCATCACCTTCGACAGCCGGGGCTGGGTGCTGTCGCAGACCCGGGCCAGGTCGCTGAGCCGCATCGTGACGTCGTCGGCCATGGACAGCCGGGCCAGCACCCCGTACTCGAAGTTGGAGATGCCTGCCTCTCGTTGCAGCTGGCGGTCGAGGGCCGCCGGGAGGGCGATGACGACCGTGAGCAGCGCCTGCCACAGGTCCTGCTGGTCGTCGTCGAGCCAGGGTTGGTTGTCCATGAGCCCCATCATACTTGCCCGGGCAACTCACATCACTTGCCTGGGCAACTCATGACCGGCTACCTTCTTACTTGCCTCGGCAAGTGAAAACACTTGCCGAGGCAAGTGAAGGAGCTTGGTTTTGATGACCACCACCAGCAGCCTGACCTCCAGCTTTCCACCGCGCGCACCAGCCGCGGCATATGACGACCTCGTTGCCCGAGTTCTCCCACAGGCGCGCGAGCATCGGGTGTGGGACCCCTCCGACGGGCCCCTGCCCAGCCTCTTCGTCAGCCACGGCGCCCCGTTCACCCTCGACGATCCGCAGTGGCTCGGCGACCTCTTCGACTGGGCCGAGTCGATGCCCAAGCCCCGGGCCGTCGTCGTCGTCTCGGCCCACTGGGAACGGGCCCCGGCCGCGATGTCCGGAGTCGCGGCCGGGACCCCGCTCCACTACGACTTCAGCGGCTTCCACCCCCGCTACAAGACCCTTCCCTACGCGACCCCGGACGCCACCGACCTGGCTCGGCGACTCACGGGCCTGCTGGGCCCGACCCCGGTGCACGAGTTCGCCGACCGCGGCCTCGACCACGGCGCCTTCATCCCGCTCATGGCCATGTACCCTGCCGCCGACGTCCCGGTCGTGCAGGTGTCGATGCCCAGCCTGGACCCCGGAGCTCTGCTCGAGCTCGGGGCACGCCTGCGGCCCCTGCGCGACGAAGGCATCCTCGTTCTCGGCTCGGGGTTCATGACGCACAGCTTCGCCGTCTTCCGCCGGCCGGAGCTCGCCGCCGCGACCGCGGCCTTCGACGAATGGGCCGTTGACGCCCTCGCCCGGGGCGACGTCGACGCCCTCACCGACTACCGCGACAAGGCACCCGGCGCCGCGGTCGCCCATCCGACGGCCGACCACTTCGTCCCGCTGCTGCTCACCGTCGGCGCCGCCGACGACCCCCGCAGTGCCGTGAGCGCCATCGACCGCATGGTGATGGGCAACTCCATCCGGTCGGTCGGGCTGACCTGAGCGCCTTGGCGCACATCCATACCCCCTGATCCATACCCCCTGATCCATACCCCCTGATCAATACCGCTGGAGGACAGTGTCATGAAGGCAATCCGTTTCCACGAGTTCGGCGGCAGCGAGGTCCTGCGCCACGAGGACGTCGACCGTCCGGTCCCCGGCACCGGGCAGGTGCTGGTGCGGGTGGCGGCCACCTCGTTCAACCCGGTCGACGACCACATCCGCGCCGGCGTCCTGGCCGAGATGATCCCGATCACTCTCCCGTATGTGCCGGGGATCGACCTGGCGGGCACCGTCGCCGAACTCGGCGCGGACGTCACGGGCCCGGCAGTCGGTGACCGAGTCGTCGCGATGCTGCCCCTCGACTCGGCCGGCGGGGCCGCCGAGTACGCGCTCGTCCCGGCCGAGTCCCTGGCCCCGGCGCCCCGGACGATCGAGCTGGTCGACGCCGCGGCACTGCCGCTGACCGGCCTTGCGGCCTGGCAGACGGTCTTCGAACTCGCCGAGCTGAAGCCCGGTCAGACCGTCCTGGTCAACGGGGCGGGCGGCGCGGTCGGCAGCCTCGTGGTGCAACTCGCCGTCGACGCGGGAGCGCAGGTGACCGCGGTGGACGCGCCGCAGCACGCCGACCGCCTTCGGGGCTACGGCGCGGACCGGGTCGTCGGCCCCCTCGACCTCGCCGCGGGTCCGGCCGCCGTGGGCGGTCCGTTCCAGGTCGTGGTGAACCATGTGCGCGTCTCCCCGGAGGAACTCGCGCAGCTGGCGGACTACGTCGCCGACGGCGGAGTCGCCGCCAGCACAGCCGGCCCGATACCCGAGAACCCCGCCCGGAAGGTGCGCAGCGCGAGCCTGTGGGTCCGCAGCGACGGAGCCCAGCTGACCGAGCTCGTCACCAAGGTGGACGCCGGCAAGCTCCGGCTCCACATCGCCGCCCACCGCCCGATGGCCGAACTGGCCACCGTGCACGAGGCCGCCGCCACCGGCCGCCTGCCCGGCAAGACCGTCGTACTCGCTCCCTGATCCCCTAGGCCAGCAGCGCTTCGGAGCGTTCCCACAGTCGACGCGCCAGGTCGGTGTCGAGGGCGAGACGGTTGAGGCCTTTCCCGGGCTTGCGCTTGGCGTAGTACTCGCCTGACCGCCAGTCGGTGCCGGGACGGCCCTCGGCGAGCCAGACCAGCTGGTCGGCGCCCTTGTCCGGCGTGGTCAGCAGTGCCGTCCGGGCCGCACGGTTGGTGGCCAGGAACTTCATCAACCGGCTCGTGGTGTCCGAACCGAAGTTGGTCGCGACGTTGCCCGGATAGAACGCGGCAGCGGACACACCCTGCGAGTGAAAGCGCCGATGCAGCTCCTTGGTGAACAGGACGTTCTCCAACTTGGAGGCGTTGTAGGCACGCACCGCGTTGAAGCCGCGCTCCTGGTTGAGGTCGTCGACGTCGAGGGTGCGGACCATGCCTCCGTGGAGGGTCGTCGTCTGGATGACGCCGGCCCTCGAGGCGACCAGCTTGTCCATCAGCAGTCGTGTGAGCAGGAACGGGGCCAGGTGATTGATCTGGAAGGTCTGCTCGAACCCGTCGGCGGTCCGGGTCGGGTCGCCGAACACGCCTCCCGCGTTGTTCGCGAGCACGTCGATGCGCGGATACGAGGCATCCAGGTCGGCCGCCAGCTTCCGTACGTCGTCAAGGCGCGTGAAATCGGCGACGTGGGCGTCCGCCCCGACCTGACGGGCGACGGCCTCGGTCTTGCGAGGGGAGCGCCCGACGATCACCACCCGGTGCCCCTGACTCCCGAGCCGGCGGGCCGCCGCGGCGCCGATGCCGTCGCTGGCGCCCGTGATGACGATGGTCTTGCGCTGTTCCATGATCTTTCCTTCACTGAGGCAACTCGGCCGAGGACAGCATACGCCTAACTTGTCAGCTACTGACATGTTCGACGCCACCTGCTATCCTTGAGATGCCATGAGTGAGAAACAGCCAGGCCTGCGGGAGCGCACCCGCCGCGCGGTGACGGCCGAGATCGCAGACTCAGCCCAAAGGCTTTTCGTCGAGCGCGGCTTCGAGGCCACGACGATCGACGACATCGCCGAGGCCGTCGGCATGTCGCAGCGCAGCGTCTTCCGCTACTTCGCCACGAAGGAAGACATCGTTCTGGGCAAGCTCGACCTGGTGATGGAGGACATGCTCACCGCGCTGCGTCAGCGCCCACCCGGCGAAGAGGTATGGACGTCACTGCGCTACGTCCTCGACGTACTCATCTCCGTCTCCGAGGCTCCCGGCAAGCAGGACCTGGTGGAGCCGATCCATCGGCTGGTCTTCGAAACCCCCACACTGCTTGCCGGTTACCTGCAGAAGCTGCAACACATGCAGGATGCCGTCGTCGTTCTGCTGCATGACCGCGCCGAGACGGCCGGCAGGCCCTACGACACCGCCGATCCGGCACCCCGAGCCCTCACAGCCGCGGCCTTCGGCTGTCTCGTCGCCGCACAGCACTCCTGGCTCGCCTCGGGTGCGAAGAGCACATTCGCCGACGCCGTCGACCGCGCCATGGCCACCATCGGCCCTCGCGCCTGAGCCGGACGCGGGCGCATGACGTTCCGTAACTCCATGGACCGACTCCTCCCCGGACGCATGCCACCAAAGACGCACGCGTTCCCCGCCCTCGGGACGGAGGCGACCGCCCCCCGGGGACGGATGTGGCCGCGCGAGGGTGCGTGACAGCCTCCGGGATGTCGCAAACCATCCGCAGACAGGGAGCCGGTCCCATGGTCACCAGCGCGCTACCACCCACCCCCGCACGTCTTGCGACCACCGCACCCGTCCCCCCGTGGGCCCGGCGCGCCGCAGCCGCGGTCCTGTGGACCTCCATGCCGTCCGCGCTGTGGCGGTTCGCCGTGGTGACCGGTGTTCCACTGGGGCTCGCCGAGTCCGAGTACGACGCGATGCTCGTTCCCGGCTGGGGGTACCTCGTCGTGCCGTTGCTGTCCGTGCTTCAAGAGGCGCTGGCCTTCTTGACCTTGGGACTGGTGCGGCCGTGGGGCGAGGTCTGGCCGCGATGGGTCCCACACCTACGCGGGCGCCGCATCCCCGTGCTCGCCGCGGTCATACCCGCGGCGCTGGGCGCACTCGCCTGCACGGTCTACGGCGTGCTCTTCGTGTGGACGACGCTCCACGCCGACATGGCGATCACGCCGTGGGGGGAGTGGGTGATGACGGTCTGCTATGTGCCGATCGTGGCGTGGGGGCCGCTGTTGGCTGTCGTCACCCTGCACTACTACCGGCGTCGCACACGCACTTGACCGACCTGCTTGTCGTGCCGGTCGATGGCATCGAGGAAGACGTCGACGAGCTCGATGGGCATGGAGTAACCCTTCACCTTTCCGAAGCCGGGCCCCTGCGCCTGGATCGGCGGCCGCATCCCGGCCGGCCACCAGCCCTCGCGGACACCGCGTTCCAGGACGCGTTTGAGAGCGCCGCTGTGGCCGCGGAGGCTGCCGCCGTCGGTGCGGAGCTCGTCGTCGTCGACGAAGCCACCGTTGACAGCGGCCATGCGGACGATGCGGCGCGCCCGAGCGGGCAGGGTTCGGTAGTACCGCACGGCGCGTTCGACGGTCCATGTCGCGTCGACGTCGACGTGCGCGGCGTGCTCCTTGAGGAGTGCGAGGAGCTTGTCCCTGAAGTCGTCGGTGGGATCGTCGACCGTGACGGTGATACGCAACGTGGCTCCCGTACCAACAGACGTGAATTGACGAGGAAACGGTACCAGCGTCGCGCTCGCGCGGCCCGGGTGTCGGAAGCTCGCGAGGAGCATAGCCTCCTATAATTTCCGTTATACGGGGCTGATCTGAGGGAGGGGCACGTGGCCGACTCCGTCGCCGGGGAAGTGGTGGACGCCGAGCTGGTCGACGAGGACGACGACCGAGCGCTCCCCGCCCTCGCGGACGCGCCGGCACACCGGCCCCTCATCGGCCGGCACACGCTGCTCCGGCCGAACGCCCCGGTCCCGACGGCAGCCGACCTGCCGACCTACACCGAAGCCGACTTCCGGATCTCGCGGGAGACGGCCGACCTGATCGACGGGGCGCCGCCCGCCAACACCTCCCGCACCTACGGCTCGGCCCTCCGGCAGTTCACCACCTGGTGCGCGCAGAACGGCCGGGTGCCGATGCCGTGCACCACGGCGACGTTCGTGGAGTACGTCGGGCACCTGGTGCAACGGGACTTGGCACCCGCGTCCGTCCAGGTCCACATGTCCGCGATCCGCTCCGCCCACCCCGACGGCCAACAGCCCGGCACGAAGGAGGCCCGGCAGATCCTCCGCAAGCACGCCCGGGACTGGGCCCGGCGCCGCGCGCCCAGGAAGGCGCCGCCGATTCGTACCGCGGCCCTGTCCGCCATGGTGGCCACGTGCGTCGCGGCCGACGACCGCGAGCGGCCGAAGGCCCTCCGGGACTCCGCGCTGCTCACCCTCGGATGGGGAATGCTGTCCCGCCGCAGCGAGCTCGCGAACCTCCTGATCGAGCACCTGGTCGTCGAGGACGACGGCGTGACCGTGCGCGTGGCGTTCTCCAAGACCGACCAGGCCGCCCACGGCGAGGACACGTTCGTACCGGCCGACCCGGACGACCCCTCCCTCTGCCCCGTGGTCCGCCTGCGCGCGTGGCTGGAGGAACTGCGCCGACAGGGCCTCACCTCCGGCCCGCTGTTCCGGCACATCACCCGCGGCGGCACCATCCGCCCACGCTCCGGGCCACGCGGCGACTTCCTCAGCCCCGACGCGATCGGGAACATCGTCAAGACCCGCGCCCGGCTCGCCGGCGTCAAGGCCCCCGGCGGCCGCGCGGTCACCGCGCACGGCCTGCGCCGGGGGCCGGCCCAGGAGATCTCCGAAGCCGGAGGAGACCCGACCGCCCAGGGCCGCTGGAAGCCCGGCTCTCCCACGGTCCTCAAGCACTACATCGAGCCCGCCCGAGGCAAGACGAACAACCCCCTGCACGCGGCCCGGGCCAAGTCCCGTGCCCAGAGCGGCACTTGACCAGGGCCGCGTGTACGAGCCGTGCCGGAGTGATCAGCGGTAGAGCACCTTCGAGGACGTGTAGTTCATGCTTCCGACGCCGGTGTAGTTGCCGACGTGGGTCCAGCGCTCCTGGCAGTTGGACCAGCGCTGGTAGCGCTTGACCGCCCAAGTCTGCTTCCAGATACCGCGCTTGGCGACGAACATGCTGCGGGCCGGGACGGTGTACGTGATGGCCTCGGCGGTGCTGATGCTGGCGGACAGCTCGAGCTCGAAGCCTTTCATGGCGGAGCTCTTCTGCTTGTTCTTCTTGTTGATCTGCGCCCTTGCCTTCCTCTGCAAGCTGGGCAGGGAGGGCAGGTCGCCGGTGAGCATGCCGCGGGCGGAGTACGTCTGCGTGAAGGTGAACTGGTGCTGCTGCTGGGTGGAGGCGCCGTTGCGCCAGGTGATCTTCTCGGGGGCGCTGTCCCAGCCCTCGCGGATCAGGATGGGCGTGACGCGGTCGACGGGCTGGCAGGTGTCCCCGCCCTTCGCCTTCGTGCCGGCGAGGGCCACCTGGTCGGCGGTGCCGCCCCGTTCGGACGCGGTGGTGAAGGCGTCGGTGACCGAGGTGCCGGTGACGGCGCCGGCCACCAGACCGCCGGCGAGTACGGCGATGATCAGCGGCCGGGCCTTGCGGTTTCTGACAGCGGACATGCGGATGCTCCCTCAAGGAATGAATGAGTGGGTGATGTGGCAGCTGCTCGCCGCGGTCGTCGACACCGGCACATGGCGAGAGAGGACCTGGCGGACCCGGATGCGCCTTCGACGTGTGGCGTCGTCCGGGTGGGCCGGTCGATGGCAAGAGCGTGCCGCGTGGGGTCGACGGCGGGCAACGCTTTACGGCGTCTGGGACAGTCCCGGGTCGTCCATGCAGGTCATAGGCGGTTTACGGGGATCGGACACCGTCCTCTCACCACGGTGCCGCGGGGCGTGGACAGGCCGGGACTGTCCCGGACGCCCGAAGATCTGGCGGGACACCGACACGGCGGAACAGCCTCCTTCCGGGCCCGAAATCCCGGCCCTCGAAGGAGGTTGTGATGACACAGCAGACCCTGCTCCCGCCCCAGCGGCAGACCACCGGGCAGCAGACATCGAAGAAGGAGCCCCGGTCCACGCCGGTGTCGCACCGCAGGCCGCGCACCCCCGGCCCGGGCAGGAGAAGGACCCACCGCCTCGCGGCGGGCGTGGCGGGGCTGGCCGTGGCGTTCGTGCTGTCGCTGCTGGCGGGCGTGCTGCTCGCCGTGCACGGTCCGTCGGGATCACCCACGGAGGCGGACGCGCCGCCGGTCGCGCTCCACCCGGAGACACCGGCCGCGCCGGAGCCCACGCCGGCGAAGCCCGCCGATCCGGCGAAGCCCGCCGAGAAGGGCACGCCAACAGCCAGGCCCGTGAAGGCCAAGAAGGTCGCGCTGCGGTCCGGTGACACGCTCTGGGAACTGGCCCGCACGCACGGCACGAGCGTGAAGGTGCTCCAGCGCCTCAACGACCTCGGCCCGTCCACGTTGATCTACGCCGGGCAGACGCTGGACGTGCCCGCCACGCCGAACTCCGCCGGCCCGGCGCGACAGCCGTCGGCGGCCGCGCCCGCAGCGAATCCCGCCGAGCCCGCCAAGACGGCCAAGTCCACCAAGCCCACCAAGCGGGTCCAGTCCGCGCCGAGCACCGTCATCGCCTACGCCCGGGCGCAGCTCGGCAAGCCCTACGTCTGGGGCGGCACCGGCCCCGGCGGCTTCGACTGTTCCGGCCTGGTGATGCGGGCCTGGGAAAAGGCCAGGGTGAAGCTGCCCCGCACCACCTGGAACCAGATCCATGCCGGCAGCGCCACCACCCGCGACCGCCTGGTGCCCGGCGACCTCGTCCTGTCGTACGGCGGCGGCCACGTCGGGCTGTACATCGGCAACGGACAGATCATCCACGCACCCAGGCCCGGCACCACCGTCACCACCGCCCCCCTGCCCGACCCCGGCGTTGTCACCGCCTACCGCCACATCCATCCGTGAACGAAGCAATACGGCAGTGCAGTTGACGCGACTGCCGCGACCTCGAGCGGCTGACCGCACCCCGTCCGCGCACGGCCGTACGACGATGGAGAACAGCCCTCATGCACATATCAATGACCTTTAAGCTTCCTTGGTACTCACGGGACAAGGGAGTGGTGATGGGACGGGGGCCGGATCCGGCAGCGGCGCACAACCCTGCGGAGTTCATGGAATTCATGCGGCAGTTACGCCGCTGGGCGGACCTGAGCTACCGGCAGCTGGAGCGCAACGCCACCGACGCCGGCGACGTCCTGCCGCGCGCGACCATCTCCGCCGCCCTCGCCCGCGACGAACTGCCCCGCGAGGAACTCCTGACCGCCTACGTGCGTGCCTGCGGCGGTGACGACGACACGGTGTCCGCCTGGCTGGAGGCCCGCCGACGCCTGGCCATGTCCGGCGCCGGAACACCACCGCCCGCCTCGGAGGACGTACCGCGGACCACTGCCCTCCCCGCGGACGACGCCGCCCCGCGGGAAGCACCGCAGGGCGGAGAGGAAGCCGCCGACGAGAAGCAGGCCCCGGACACCGGTGTCCGGGCCGACCCCGCCGACGACAGACCCGGCCCTCCGCACACTCAGTCGAACTGGCGACGGCAGGGCCCGTTGGTCGCGATAGCCGCCTGCACCGTCGCCGGAATACTGACCCTGGCTCTCTGGCCGGACGGCAACGGCTCCCGCGACGACCGCGCGGACAGTACGCCCTCGAGCACCCCGCCGCCCAGCACCGTGCCCAGCGGCGACGCCGAGGCCGAGCAGCCCAGTTCCTCGCCCACCGCGAGCCGTTCGGCCGCCGCCGATCCCGTGACTTCTCCTCTCGCCTCGCCGGTCGAGCACGAGGAGACGATCCCCAGCTCCAGCCGCCCCACCCCCACTCCCACACCCAGGCGGACGAGTGACTCCGCGCGGCTTCCCGCCGCCGGATGGACCAGCATCCACCCCGCCTCCGCGCCCTCCCGGTGCCTGACCGAGGGCCGCGAGCGCAACGGCCGCACCGACCGCGAAATAGCTGTCCAGGACTCCTGCGCCGACGCCCCCCTGCCGCGCGTCTACCTCGAGAAGGCGGGCGGTCAGACCTACCGCATCCAGTGGCACCACCCCGATCACGGCACCGGCTGCCTGGCCGTCGACGGTGGCTCCACCGCCTCCGGCGCCCTGCTCGCTCCGAGGGAGTGCGCGGGCAGCGACAGTCAGACGTTCCGCCTGGAAGCCACCGGCGGCGGCTTCCGGCTACGGCCGCTCCACAGCGGCCTGTGCATCGGTTTCCTCCCGCCGGTCGCCGACGGCGCCGAGGCCGTACAGACCGCGTGCACCGGCGCCTCCGCCCAGGTCTTCACCTTCACCGCAGCCTGAAGTACGGCTCGTGCCGACGGGCGGGTGTCTATTGGTCGGGGTGGACGGCCTGGACGCCGGTTCCCGCGTAGGCCTTGGGTGTGAGGGTGAGGAGGAAGCGTCCGGCGGGGTGGGTGGGGGAGGGGCGGGCGGCGTGGATGGCGTGGACGGCGGCCCAGGTGTGGCCGAAGCGGAGGAGTTCGGTGGCGGTGACTGCGGCGTCGGTGTCGAAGGCTTCGATGCGGATGAAGCGGAGTCCTTTGATGTAGCCGAGGAGTCCGGGGCGTTCGGCGTCGCCGGCCGTGAGGGTCAGTACTGGTGCGTAGAGCGTTCCGAGTCCTCCTGAGGCTTGGACGTAGAACGCCGAGACTGCTTCGTTGAAGGGGTCTTTCGGGTCGTAGAGGGCTGTTGCGGTGGTGTGGTCCAGGACGACGGCGATCGCTGCCACTATGCGGCTGCCTGCGGGTTGTGCTGTGCCTCGCCGAGGCGTTCCAGGAGGGCTCGGGCCTTCTTCTCGGCTTCGGGGCTGGGGGCGGTGCCGAGGGCGGAGGCGAGTTCGGCTCGGGCCAGTTCGGCGCGCTCGGCGTATTCGGCCTGGGTGGGGGTGCCCTGGGCGAGGTCCTCGACGAGGGCGCGGATGGTGGTGCCGTGCTCGGCCGCGAGGGTGGCCAGCCGGTCGCGTGCGGCCACGCTCACCTTGATGCTCGTCTCGTCTGCTGCCATGTCTCTACTGTACCGCGCTCCTCTACCCGTAGTAGAGACGCAAGGAAGGTTGAGGTGCATAACAGCAAAGAGCTGGACCCACTCCGGTGACGGGGCGAGCCGAGGTGGAAGCGCGTGACGGGAGGCCGTGGGGCCGCATTGTCCGTATCGGACCGGCACGTACGATTCGGTTCGACACGAGCCGGAACGATGGGGCAGCTGGACGGGGCGGGAGCTCTGGGGGGTCTGGCTACTTGCTGTTATTTGGAATCAGCGCGCATACTTCGTGTTCATGAGCGTCCCCGCCCACGGCACCACCGCCGTGAACCGGTTCCTGGACACCCTCCGCGCCCAGGCCACCCGGCGCCAGCGCCGCGCCCACCTCGAGGAGTACCTCACCTGGATCGCCGGGCAGCGCCAGTGCGACACCGGCAAGGTCACCACCGAAGACCTCCTCGACGAGGAGAACGCCCTCGCCTGGCTCGCCGCCGCCCAACGCGGCACCACCCGCCGCCGCCCCGGCCTGCACGGCCCCACCGCACCCGCCGCCACCAACTCCATGGCCGCACGCACCAGCTCCCTCAACACCTTCACCCGGTACTACGGACACCCCCTCGAACTACGCCCACCCGCTCCCCAGTTCGCCCAACGGCTCACACCCACCGAAGCCCACCGCACACTCCGGCTCCTCACCGGCTACCACCCCGCCGGCATACTCCAGGCAACCTGGGAACGCTCCGTCGCACTGATCGCCCTCGCCGTCTGCACCGGACACGGCATCAGCACCCTCCACCCCCTACGGCTCACCGACCTGGAACTCGAACGCTCCCTGCCCCGCGCCAAAGCCGCCGGCACCTGGTACCCACTCGACACCGTCTCCCGCAACGCCCTCACCCGCTGGAAAACCACCCACCACGCCCTCACCGCCGGACACCTCAAAGCCCTGCAAGGCGGACGAGTCGAAGAACTCTGGATCACCACCGCACCCGGCCGCCCCCGCAACGGACAACCCGCACTCCCCGCAGGCCTGCCCGCAGCCATACGCACCCTCGAAGCAGCCCACCGCAAACTCACCGCCACCGCCCTCGGCACACCCCTGCTCCTCGAACAGTTCTGCGCGATCGAGGACGACGACGAACCCGAGAACCCGGCCCCCCAGCCCGCCGGACAGGCCCCACTCCCCCCGACCACATGAAGCCGACGACACCTCCCGGGAAAACCGCCTCGCCTTCGCCCAGGACGTGAGTCAGAGGGGGTTCAGCGGAGTGATGCCGGTGCCCGCGTACGACTCGGGTTCCAGCGACAGCACCGTGACAGGCTCCCCAGCCTTGATCGCGTGCCAGGCGATCGCAGCCGCGTGGGCCACCGGCCAGTCCACGCTTCTCCAGTCCATCGCGTCCACGGAGTGCGCAGCGGTGAACGGAATGCTCTCGGCGAATCGCAACGACGCCGCGTGCTTGCCTGCCCCGGGAACCCGCCGCTCGGCGGCGAGGACGGACAGGGACGGGATGATGACACGGCCAGTGCCGCGTGAGGCCTCGATGTAGAGGCCGGTGAAAAACGGGTCGGCCCGGTACAGGGCGGCCAGAGCCGTGTGGTCCAGGACTGCCGTCAGGTTCACGCGGCGGCGCCGCCCTGATGGGCGCGGATCTTCGCCCAGGCGTCCTGGCCGGCCTGCTGGACCTGCTCCGTGTACTGGATGCCGAGCTCACGGGCCGCCTCGGCAGCGCGCTGCTCCCGTTCGGCTTCCGTGAGCTCGCGGGAAGCGAGCTCTTCCAGCAGCTCGGTGATGGTGGTGCCGCGCTCCTCGGCAAGGACACGCAGCCGGTCGCGCACTTCCTCGCTGGTCTTGATGCTCGTCGGCTTGCTCATACCGTCGATTCTACCGGCGGTAGAACCCCGCGATACGCCACCCGGGCCTCATACGGCGGGCTTCTTGAGGACCTCGATCAAGCTGGTCACACTGTCGTCGGCATGGCCGGCTGCCGTGCCTCGGTGGAAGATCTCCAGGACCGCCGCCGGCAACGAGGTGTCGACCCCGGCGCCCCTGGCGGTCCGCAGCACGTGGTCGACGCTCGCCACACCCATCGCGAGCCTCTCGATGTCGCCCGGGTGCTCACCCGCGTCGATCCGCCGCGTGTAGAAGGACAGGAAATCCGGCAGCCCGGCCAGCACGGAGGACGCGGACGGCAGGATCTCCTCCGCCGAGACGCCGTGGGCGTCCGCCAGCGCGAGGGCGTGCAGCCAGCCCAGCACCGTCGTCCAGAACAGGTCCATCCCGACCTGGTAGTACAACGCCGCCAGCCCCGGGTCCTCGCCCCGGTAGTCCGTGGCGGTGAGCACCTCCAGAGCCTCCCGGTGCGCGTCGAACACCTCCTTGGGCCCGCTGTAGAAGGTGGAGGAGCCGGGCTGCCCGATGCCCGGGGGCGAAGCCTGCACGCCTCCGGTGAGGTACTGGGCACCGTGTCCTGACGCCCACCGTGCGGCGCTGCGGGCGCTCTCGGGCGTGTCCGAGCCGAGATTGACGAGGACCCGGCCGGGCAGGGCCTCGACGGCCGGCTCGAGGACGGTGTACATCGCGTGGTGGTCCGTCAGGCTGAGGATCACCAGTTCGCTCGCGGTGAGCGCGTCGTGGACCGTGGCGGCCCGATGGGCTCCCGCGCCCACCAGCTCGTCCGCCTTGCCCGCGGTCCGGTTCCAGACGGTGACCCGGTAGCCCTTGCCGAGGAACGCGCTCGCCATCGCGCGTCCCATGGGCCCGAGCCCGATGACCGTTACGTCGTGCTTGCTCATGACACCCCCCTCACCCTCAGTACTTCGGTCAGGGCCGAGATGCTGTGGTCGCCGTGACCCGCCGCAGCCGCTCGCTCCACCAGGTCGTACAGGGGGGCGAGCCAGGCCACGTCGACGTTCGTCTCCTTGGCCAGTTCCGTGTCATGGGCCGCGCCCGCGAGGAAGAGGTTCACGGAGGAGGCGGGATCGGTGTAGTCACCGCGGTCGATTTCCGTGGCGTAGACGGGCAGCAGCGACTTGATCATGTCGAGCCACTTCCCGGCGAACCGCACCATGCTGCTCGCCTCCAGCCCACGGGCCTGAACGGCCGCGGCCCCCTGGAAGAAGCCGACGAGCGCGGGCAGCAGCATGGCGCCCACGGCCATCTCGTACAGGGCGGCGAGGTCGGTCTCGTCTCCGAGGTGGACGGTGTCGCCGCCCAGTACCTTCAGCGTCGTCCCGTACTGGTCGAACACCGTCCTGTCGCCGCTGTAGTACAACAGCGTGTCCGGCGCTCCCACGGCATCCGGCACGTTCTTGACGGCTCCGGCCAGGAACCGGGCGCCACGGCCGGTCGCCCAGGCATCCATGGCGCGGGCGCCGGCGGGCGAACCGCTGTTCAACGTGACGAGGGCACGCCCGGACAGCGCCGCCGCGGCCGGCTCCAGGGCGGAGCGGGTGTCGTCGAAGGTGGTCAGACAGGTGATGATCAGCGGGCTCGCCTCGACCGCGGCCTCCACCGTCCGGGCGTGGACGGCGCCCTTGGCCACCAGCGGTGCGGCCTTGGCCGGCGTGCGGTTCCACACCGTTGTCGGGTGCCCCACGTCGGCGAACGCGCCGGCGAGCGCCCGGCCCATCGACCCCAGCCCGACGACGGTCACGGGTGTGGGGGCGTCCCTGGTCATGCGTCACTCCAGTCAGCAGTCGGATGGTTGGAAGCCAAGCGATCGCGGATCGGCGCGTCATGCGCGGCTCCGACTGCATTCTGGAAGTCCCACATACATTTGATCAAGTACCTACAATTCTGTTCGGTACCCACACTTTTGTCAGTAGGAGTGCTGATGACCAAGCCCACCAAGCCCACCAAGCGGACCTATGTCTGCGGGCTCGACGCCGCCATCGCCGTCATGGGCGGTAAATGGAAGGGGCTGATCCTGTTTTCGCTCGGTGAGGAGGGGCCGCTGCGTTTCGGAGAGTTGAAGCGGGCAGTGCCCGGCATCAGCGAACGGATTCTGATCCTGCAACTCCGTGAGATGGAGGCCAGCGGCCTGGTGCACCGCGAGGTCTACCACCAGGTCCCGCCCAAGGTGGAGTACTCGCTG
Organism: Streptomyces sp. NPDC031111; assembly: GCF_055570675.1. Lineage (NCBI taxonomy): Bacteria > Bacillati > Actinomycetota > Actinomycetes > Kitasatosporales > Streptomycetaceae > Streptomyces > Streptomyces sp. NPDC031111. The sequence goes on along the minus strand of NZ_JBVIGS010000012.1, from coordinate 87,589 downwards.
ACCGATTTCGGCAGCTCCCTCAACACGGCACTCGCACCCCTCGGGGAATGGGGCGAGGAAAATATGGAGCGCATCGAGGCCATCCCCTAGCCATTCCTCCATTCCCCATGGGAGACGCATCGTCAAGAAGCCGGAAACTCAGCGTCAAAGCACTCCCTCGCTCCAGACCTACGCTGAGGACACAACGCTTCTTGGCAGAGCATCTTGGGGTGGGGGATCTCTTGAACAGATGGCTTCGTGCGTCCGTGGTCGGTGCCGCTTCCTTGATGTTCGGAGGAATTGCCTTCGCGGGCACCGCGCACGCGGCGACGAACGGCTTCTTCACCACCAGCGGCGTCGCCATCCGGACGTGCTCGTACGTCTCCTGCACGGCGGTGGGTCAGGGGCAGAGACTCCAGACCTTCCGCGTGGACTGCTGGGCGTACGGGACGAACGTGGACGGGATCAACGTGTGGGTGCGTGGCCGCAACGCCGAGACCGGTGTCTACGGCTATTCCTCCGCCCGGTACGTGCAGTCCGCCGGAAACGGTACGCCGGGACCCGGGGACAGATGGCGGTACTACGTCCCGCGCTGCTGACCGGCGGACCGACAGATTCGTACACCGAAGGGGAGAGACAGATGCGCAAGTTGCACGGCACGCTGGCGGTGGTCGCGGCGTTGCTTCTCACCGGCGGAACGGCCGTTGCCGCCGACGCGAACGGCGACCGGGGTTCCCTGGCGAAGTACAACGGTCGCACCATCGACCTCGCCGAGGGATGGCAGGGTGCCACCATCTGCGTCGAACAGACCGACGCCGGCTTCCGTTGCTACGACGACGAAGCCGCTTACCGAGCGGCGGAGCAGCCCGACGGCTCGGCCGCGGGGATCGGCACGCTCGCCGACACCGATTGCCCGCCCGGGTATTTCTGCCTGTGGGACGACAGGAAGTATTCGTCCCAGTCACGGCGTGTGCAGTACAGGACGCTGGGCTCGCACAACCTGGCGAACGTGGACTTCGAGAACCGCGCCAACAGCGTCTACAACCGTCGTGCGGGGTGGACCGTCGCCTACGACGACACGTGCAGCAGCGAATATCTCTGGGTCGAGACGATGATCCCGGAACTCAGCCTGCGGAACCGCCAGCACTGCAGCGGAAGCTGGAACAACAAGATCGACCGCGTCACTCTGCGCGCATAGGACCCCGTCAGAGGCGGAACATCTCGGCGAAGCGGGTGAGCAGGGGTTCGGGGCCCTTGATGTCGATGCTGCCGGTGGCGAGGGCCTCGGCGGGGGTCAGGGTGCCGCGCATGAGGTCGAGGACGGGGTGGCCGGACCGGGTCTCGACGACCAGGTCCGGTTCCGGGTGGGGGCCGTGGGCGACGGTGAGGCGGTCGCCGTCGACGGACAGGGCGAAGGTCGCGTCGGACATGCGCACCTCGTAGCCGAGGGTCGCTCCCGCGGCGGCCTCGGGGCGGAAGGCCGTGTGGAAGGACAGGGCGCGGCTTTCCGTGGTGGTGATCTCGCCGGGGCGGGGCTCGGTCATGGTCCGGGCGCCCCAGCGGCCGAGGGCGGTCACGGCCGGCTGGAGTTCGTGGCCGTGGTCGGTGAGTTCGTAGACGACACCGCGGTCGGGGTGGGGCAGGGCGCGGCGGACGGCGACGCCGTGGGCCTCGAGCTGCTTGAGACGTGCCGCGAGGATGTTGGTGGGGATGTTCGGCAGGCCGTTGCGCAGGTCGGTGTAGCGCTTGGGGCCGAGCAGGAGGTCCCGGACGATCAGCAGGGTCCAGCGCTCACCGACGACCTCCATCGCGCGGGCGAGGCCGCAGAACTGGCCGTACTCCTTCACCGTCATGGTTCACATTCTAGTTCCCGCGCCATTGGGCGAACAGAGCTTGCGATTTACAAGTAGACTTCAGTCTGCTTAGTTGGTTCCAGTGGCACGACTGGCACGATCGGCAGAGGAAGCGGGAGAAGACCATGTCCTTTCAGGCATACCTGGACAAGATCGAGGACAAGACGGGCCTGACGCCCCGGCAGTTCATCGCGCTCGCGCAGGAGCGCGGCTACGACAGCGCGGACACCAAGGCCGGCACCATCCTGGAGTGGCTCAAGCAGGACTACGACCTGGGCCGCGGCCACGGGATGGCGCTCGTGCACGTCATCAAGAACGGCGCGAAGATCTCCACCAAGCACGTCGGCTCGGACGGCACCCACCGGGACGAGTCGGACACGCTCTGGCTCGACGGCAAGGCGAACCGTCCCTGAGCCGGGCGCGGGGCCCTTCCGGCAGGTCGGTGCCCGCGGCCCGAGGACGTCCACGAGAAGACCGCCGCTCTCCACCGGGAGCGGCGGTCTTCTCACGTCCGGCCGGCTCCCCTCAGCCGGCGGTCGGCCGTCGTCGGGCGGCGGCCGTCAGGAGGGCCGCGACGACGACGCCGAGGATCGCCAGGGCCGTACCGGCCCACATGGCCTCGGCGTAGCGCAGCGTCGTTCCCGTCGCCGGGTAGAGGAAGGCGCCCACCACGGCGATCCCGGCGGCGGCGCCCAGCTGCTGAGCGGTGCTGAGGACGCCCGAGCCGGCGCCGGCGTCCCGGGGCGGCACCTGGGAGAGGACGACCCCGGTGAGCAGCGGGACGATCATGCCGTTGCCGAGCCCGTACACCGCGAAGCCGGCCATCAGCGGCAGGACGGCGGCGTCCGGCGCGCCCAGGCCGACGGTCGCGAGCGCCCCGGCGAGACCGGCCGCGGTCAGGGCGGCGGCGACGACGAGCACCCGGATGCCGTAGCGCTTCTGGAGGGCGGGGCTGACGCGTGATCCCACGGCGATGGCGACGGCCGCCGGGGTGAAGACGAGGCCCGCGGCGGCCGGGCTCAGGTGCGACTCGTCCTGGAGGTAGAGGCCGAGCATGACGGCGAACGGCACGCTCGACATGTACAGCAGGAAGTTCAGCAGGACGCCCAGGCTGAATGTCCGGCTGTGAAAGAACCGGACGGGGAGCAGCACGGTGTGGTTTTTCGTGGCGCGCCGCGTCTGGTGTCCGACGAAGACGGTGAGGAGCAGAGCGGCGGCACCGAGGAGGACCGGGCCGAGGGGCAGGAAACCCCATTCCTGCAAGGCCGCGAGAGGCAGCAGAAGCAGGGCGAAACCGGTGGCGCTCAGGGCGATGCCGACGCCGTCGATTCCCTCTCCGGTGCGCGGTGTCCGGTCGGCCGGCGTGGTCCGGGCAATGGCGATGCAGGCGAATGCGCACAGGGGTACCGCGACGAGGAAGACGGGACGCCATCCCAGGTCCAGAAGATTCCAGGAGGGAATCGCGCCGCCGAGTATCTGTCCGCAGACCATGCCCAGGCTCATGGAGACGCCGTACCAGGACAGGGCCTTGGCGCGCTCGGCGGGCGGGAACTGGACCCGGATGAGTGCCAGCACCTGGGGCTGGAGCACGGCCGCGGAGGCGCCCTGGGCGAGGCGCGCGGCGATGAGGACCGCCGGTGACCAGGCCAGCGCGCACGCCAGCGAGGTGAGGGTGAACATCACGAGGCCGAGGCGGTACATGCGGCGGCGGCCGAAGAGGTCGCCGAGCCGTCCGCCGGTGATCAGGCCCAGCCCGTAGACCAGTCCGTAGCCGCCGACGACGGCCTGGAACTCGAAGGGCGACAGCGTGAACGACTGGTTGATCGAGGGCGCCGCGAGGTTGACGCAGAACTGGTCGAACAGGGAGAGGAAGGGGCCGATGGCCAGCACGGCGAGTGCCTGCCACCGGCGGGGGTTCAGCGGTGCCTCGTCCGCCTCCGCGGGCGGGGCGGGGGCGCCGGTCGGAGTCGGTGCGCGTCCGGTGGTGCGGGGGGCGAGAACCGTACGGCCCGGTTTCACGAGACTTTTCTCCTAACGCGGCCGGCCATGGCTGCCGATTCGAGGAGCGGGACGGATCGGCGGTTCATCCAATCCACCGCATGCGGCGGTCACAAGCGGACTTGGCGAAGTCTCCCCGGCGGGCGTTGTTCGCGGCAGCTTGCGCAACTCCGCATGGACAGCGTCGGGCCGGCGCCAACATTCTTCCCGTGGCGGCATCCCCCTTTCAGGAAGGCTGTGCCATGGAAAGCCATCGCTCGGCGTCCCTCCTTTTCGGGGAGAAGGATCGGCAGGAAGAAGCCCGCTCGCTGTTGCTGCGCGTTCTCGACGGCTCCGTGCGTTCCGATCCGTATCCGGTGTTCGACCGGATACGTGAGGCCGGGCCTTTGTGGTGGGACGGGTCGACCGTCGTCTTTTCCTCGTACCGCCATTGCTCGGCCGTGCTGCGGGCTCCGGAAGCCGTCTCCCGGCGGGCCGACGCGTGTCCCGCCGGGCACGGCGGCGGGCCGGAGGCGCTGGCCGTCGCCGTCGCGGGCTCGGCGGAACACGTACGGCTGCGCCGGCTGGTGGCGCGGCTGCTCACGCCGGAGCGGATGCGCGCCCTCGTGCCCTTCGTGCGCGGTCTCGTGGACGACCTCCTCGACGGGGTGGCGGCGCGCGGGCGGCTCGAAGTGGTCACGGACCTGGCGTATCCGCTGCCGGCGGCCGTGCTCTGCCGACTGCTGGGCCTGCCGCAGGAGGACGCGTCCTGGCTGCACCGGCAGGCGCTGCTGCTCTCTCCCGCGCTGGACCCGCATCCGTTGCTGACCGGTGCCGCCCCGCCGGGGGGCGAGGCCCGCCGCCGGGCGGAGGAGGAACTGGCCGCCTATCTCGACGACCTGGTGCGGTCGCGTGCCGCGCGGAGCGGCGAGGAGCCGCTGTGGGCGCCGGAGGACGCGGACGGGCCGCCCTCGGCGGCGCAGCTCGCCGCCGCGTGCCGGGCCCTGCTCGTCGCGGGGCACGAGACGAGCGTCGACCTGGTCTCGGGCGGCGTCCTGGCGCTACTGCGGGCCCCGCACGTGCGGGAGGCGGTACGGCGGGACGCGCGGTACGCGAGCCAGGTGGTCGAGGAGGTCCTGCGCCTGGATCCGCCGGTGCAGCTGCTGCACCGTCACGCCGTCGCCGATCTCGACGTCTGCGGCACGCGGGTGCCCGCCGGGACCACCCTGCTGCTCCTGCTGGCCGCGGCGCACCGGGATCCCGAGGTGTGGGACAGCCCCGAGGTCTTCTCCCCGGACGGGGCCGGGGCGCCGCACGCCGCCTTCGGGCTGGGGCCGCACGCGTGTCCGGGTGAACCGGTGGCCCGGCTGATCGCCGAAACGGTTCTCACCCGGTTCGCCCAGCGGGTCACCGGTGCCCGCTTCGCCACCGGCACCCCGTCCTACCGACCGAACGTCACCCTGCGCGGCCTGCGGGCGCTGTGGGTCGATTCCGACGGCTTCGGCGACCGCGGTCTGCCGTGGCCGCCCGCGTGACGCACCCGCCGCTTCGCTTCGCAGCGCTCACCCATGGGAGCAAACTCGTGACAGTCCTTCACACCGTTCCACGCACGCTGACGCTGGACTGCGTGTTCGACAGGCCCGCCGGCGAGGACCGGGACGTCCTGGCCGGACGGCACGTCCTGGCCCGCATCGTGTACGGGCACCACGGCGAGCGGCCGACGCTGTACCGGGGTTCCCCGCGGCTCGACGTCCACATGACGGCCGCGGACGACGTCCCGTTCACGGAGGCCTGGGTCACCGACCGTCCCGTGCGCTCCGGGCTCCAGGACAACCTGGTCTACGCGGAGGACGGCGAGCACTTCTTCTGCGCGGTGCGCGTGGAGGAGAGCGGCGTGTACCGCGAGGCGGTGCGCGACGCCTACGGCGCCGCGTTCCGGATGGCCTGGCAGCAGGGGTACACCGATCTGTTCCGCATGTGGAACCTGGTCGGCGACATCACGGGCGACAACGCCGAGGGCACCGAGATCTACCAGGACTTCTGCGCCGGCCGGGCCCTGGCCTTCGACGAGTGGTCCGGGCGCTTCGAGGGGATACCCGCGGCGACCGGCATCGGTTCCCTGGGCACGGGCATCGACCTGTACTTCCTGGCCTGCCGCCCCGGACGCACGACCCATCTGGAGAACCCGCGGCAGACTCCGGCCAACCGTTACCCCGACCGGTACGGGACCCTGTCGCCGAGTTTCGCGCGCGGCACCCATCTGGCGTCCGAGGGGTACGGAACGGGCGCCCTGTACGTGTCGGGCACGGCCAGCATCCTCGGGGACGACACCGTGCACCCGGGCGACATCGAGCGACAGCTGGACGTCACGCTGGCCAACATCGAGACGCTGGTGAGCGGGGAGAACCTGCGTCAGCACGCCGTCGACGCCGGGTACGGGCTGACGGAGCTGGACCACGTCAAGGTCTACGTCCGTGACGCGGCACATCTGCCGACGGTGCGGGCCCGGTGCGCCGAGGTCTTCTCCGGCGCGGCGGACGTGGTGTTCCTGAACGTCGGTATCTGCCGGCCGGACCTGCTCGTCGAGATCGAGGGGATCTGCCGATGACCACCGCCCCGCCGCGACCCGCCGGCGCCACGACCGCCCCCGTCTCCGTTGTCCACACCCGCAGCGGCAACCTGGTCGAGCTGCTGGAGGAGTCCGCACGCGCGCACGGCCGGCTGGACCGTACCGCCTACCTCGACGAGGACGGCGAGCACTCCTTCCGCTCGGTGTACGAGGGGGCGGCGCGGGCCGCCGCGGCGTTCACGGCGCACGGACTGGGCCCCGGCTCACGCATCCTCATCGCGCTGCCCGACGGCATCGACTTCGTACGGGCCTTCCTGGGCGCCATGCGCATCGGTGCCGTGGCGATCCCCGTCAACTCGATGTTCCACCCGGACGAGATGGCGCGGGCGGGGCGCATCGCCGAGCCGGCGGCCGTGGTGGCCTCGCCGGAGTTCGACGGGCTGTTCACGGCGCCGGTGCTGACGGCGGACCGGCTGACGCGGGAGGGCGGCGCGGTGCCGCCGTACGCGGACTGCGCGCCGGACACACCGGCGTTCGCCGCGTTCACGTCGGGCACGACCGGCGGCCCCAAGCTCTGCTTCCACACGCACGCGGACGCGGAGGTCCTCGACCGTGCGGCCGGCGAGGCGATCGGGGTGACCGAGGACGACGTCTGCTACTCGGTGCCGCGGATGAACTTCGCCTACGGACTGGGCAATTCGCTGTTCTTCCCGCTGCTGCGGGGTGCCGCCACCGTGCTCACCGGCCGGCGGCTTGCCCCGGCCGACTGTCTCGCCCTCATCGCCCGGCACGGCGTGAGCGTCTACTACAGCCAGCCCACCTTCTTCGCGCACATGCTCGCCCACCCCGACGCGGAGGGTGTCCTCGGCCGCCTGCGCGTGGCGGTCGTCGCCGGGGAGGTACTGCCCCAGGCGCTGGAGCGGCGGCTGCGCGGCATCATGGGCGAGCGCCTGCTCAACGTGTACGGAACGACCGAGATCGGGCACGCCCTGCTGGCCAACGGGGCAGGTTCGTACCGGGAGTTCACCCTCGGCAGGGTGCTGGCGCCCTACCGGCTGCGCGTCGTCGACGAACAGGGACGCCCGGTGCCCGCCGGCACCGAGGGCCGCCTCGAGCTGGCCGGGCCCACCATCGGTCCCGGGGTCGCCCGGGGCGGCGACACCCCCCTGCGGACGGCGCCGGAGGAATGGTACGCCACCAGCGACGCGGCGACGGTCGACGCCGACGGGTTCGTGCGGGTGCACGGGCGCCTCGACGACGTCGAGATCGTCGGCGGCATCAACGTGCACCCCACCGAGATCGAGGACCGGCTCATGGAGCACCCGGCCGTGAAGGAGGCGGCGGTGTGCGCGGTGCGGCGCGACGACGGCGTCTCGGTGCTGCGTGCCTACGCCGTCCTCCAGTCCGGGTACGACGACACCGCACAGGAGGTGCGGCAGGCCCTGCTCGCCACCTGCCGCACGGCGCTGACCTGGTACAAGGTCCCCGAGGACATCGTCTTCGTGGCCTCCCTGCCCCGTAACCACGTCGGCAAGCTGCTGCGCCGCGCCCTGCGCGCGCAGGCCGCCGACGGTTCGATCCGGCCCTGATCCCTGCCGCACCTCCCCGCCCCGCCCCCGCCTGCCCGCCGGTTCCTCACCCGAGGCCGGCCCCGTCCACCTGGAGTGAGAGCGTTGACAACAGCCGACACGACCACCACCACGGTCACCTTCGACGGTGAGAGCCTCACCACCGACGCGGTCAGCCGTGTCGCCGAACAGGGAACGCCGGTGGGGGTGTGCCCCGGTGCCGTCGCCAAGGCGCTCAAGAGCCGCGCGATGCTCGAGGACCTGGCGGAGCAGAACATCCCCATCTACGGCGTGACCACGGGTTACGGCGAGATGATCTACATGCAGATCGACAAGTCGAAGGAGGTCGAACTCCAGACGAACCTGGTGCGCAGCCACAGCGCCGGGGTGGGGCCGCTGTTCGCCGAGGACGAGGCCCGGGCCATCATGGCGGCCCGTCTGAACACGCTCGCCAAGGGGCACTCCGCGGTCCGTCCGGAGATCCTGGACCGCCTGGCGCTGTATCTGAACGAGGGGATCATCCCGGCGATACCGGAGATCGGTTCGCTCGGCGCCAGCGGTGACCTGGTGCCGCTCTCGCACCTCGCCGGCACGCTCATCGGCGAGGGCCAGGTGCTGCGCGACGGCAAGCGGCGGGAGACGGGGAAGGTGCTGCGCGAGCTGGGCATCACCCCGCTGCAACTGCGCTTCAAGGAGGGCCTGGCGCTGATCAACGGGACCTCCGCCATGACGGGTCTCGGCTCCCTCGTCGTGGAGCGGGCGTTCACCCAGGTCCGCCAGGTGGAGATGGTCTCGGGCCTGCTCAACGACGTACTGCGCGGGTCCACGAGTCCGTTCCTGGCCGAGGGCCACGACGTCGCCCGGCCGCACCCGGGACAGATCGACTCGGCGGCCAACATGCGGACCCTGCTCGCGGGCAGCCGTCTGGCCCTGGACCACGCGGACCTGCGCCGCGAACTGGAGAAGGCCAGGGAGGGCGGTGGTGACGTCCAGCGCACCGACGTGTACCTCCAGAAGGCGTACACCCTGCGTGCCGTGCCGCAGATCCTCGGCGCGGTGCGGGACACCCTCGGGCACGCGCGGGAGCGGCTGGAGACCGAGCTCAACTCCGCCAACGACAACCCCCTGTTCTTCGAGGGCGAGGAGATCTTCCACGGGGCGAACTTCCACGGCCAGCCCATCGCGTTCGTCATGGACTTCACCACGATCGCGCTCACCCAGCTCGGTGTGCTCGCCGAGCGGCAGGTCAACCGACTGCTCAACCGGCACCTCAGCTACGGTCTGCCCGAGTTCCTCGTCGCCGCCGACCCGGGCCTGCACTGCGGTTTCGCCGGCGCGAACTACCCGGCGACGGCCCTGGTGGCGGAGAACCGGACCATCGGCCCCGCCAGCACGCAGAGCGTGCCGTCCAACGGCGACAACCAGGACGTCGTCAGCATGGGCCTGATCGCGGCCCGCAACGCCCGCCGGGTGATGCAGAACAACAACCGCATCCTCGCGGTGGAGTTCCTCGCCGCCGCCCAGGCCGTGGACGTCTCCCGGCGGTACGACGACCTGAGTCCGGCGAGCCGGGCCACGTACGACGCGGTGCGGTCCCTGGTGCCCACCCTGGGCGTGGACCGCTACATGGCCGACGACATCGAGCTGATCGCCGCGGCGCTGTCGCGGGGCGAGTTCCTGCGGTCCCTGGCCCAGGAGGGAATCGCGCTGCGCTGACCCGACGTACGGCGGTGGGGGGGGGGGGGGGGGGGGGGGGGGGGGGGGGGGGGGGGGGGGGGGGGGGGAGGGGGTGGGGGGGGGGGGGGGGGAGAGGAGGAAGAAAA
>NZ_JBVIGS010000012.1:0-77810 GCF_055570675.1 Streptomyces sp. NPDC031111 | reverse complement strand
TTTTGTTTGAATGGGGGGGGGGGGGCTTTCTTCTCCCCCCCCCCCCCCCCCCGTTTCTTCCCCCCCCCCCCCCCCCCCCCCCCCCCCCCCCCCCACACCGCGTTCGAGGGCCCTTCCGGGCCCGGGAAACACCGCACATCCGGGAAACACCGCACATCCCCTTCCACAGGCACCTTTCGATGAAAGGCACGCTCATGACCCAACTGACGCAGCGTCCGACCCTCGAGGTCGTCCCGGACCCGCAGCCGGAACGCACCCCGCGTCCGCCCTCCTTCTTCTTCAACGGCCACGCGCCGCGGCGGCGCATGCTGGTCGCCGTGGTCAGCGCGCTGTTCGGCTTCGCCCTGACGGTGGTGTGGTCGGCGGAGTTCGTCGACAGCACCATCGGCGACAACGTCGCGGACACCCTGCTGGGCCACCACGCCAAGGACACCCCGATCGCCGGCGCCCTGGCCGGACTGGCGTTCGCCGTGGCGACCGGCATCGCGGGCACGTTCACCGCGTGCAACGTCGCCGTCTTCAGCGCGCTGGCCCCGCTGACGGGCGGGCCGTCCTCCGCACGGCGGCGGCTGGTCGCGGCCCTCCAGCCGCTGAGCAGGCTCGCCCTGGGCGCGATCACCGTGTCGGCGCTCTACGGGGCGCTGGTGGCGCTGGTCGGCACCGGGATGCCGCAGTTCGACGAGAGCACGCCGGGCAGCAGCGGGCTGTCCGGCCGTCTGATCCAGGCGATGGTGGTCTACGGGCTCATCGGCCTGTGCATGCTGGTGCTCGGACTTTCCGCGCTGGGAGTGGTGAAGGACCCGCTCGCACGGCTGACGCAGCGCTTCCCCGGCGCGCCGATGCTGTTCATGGGCGCCCTGATCGGGGCGTTCCTCATCGGGCGTCCGTTCCCGCTGTTCCGGCAGCTGTTCCGGGACGCGGCCGAGAGCGGCAACCCGCTCTACGGGGCGGCGGTGTTCGTGCTCCAGACGCTCGGCAACCTCGCCGTCGTGGCCGTGCTGTTCCTCCTGGTCACCGTCGCCTTCGGGGAACGGCTCCAGCGCTGGCTGACGGCCCGGCCGAGCCGCGCCTCGGCGCTGATGGCGGCGGCGTTCATCGCCGCCGGGGTCTTCATGCTCCTGTACTGGGACCTGCGGATCCTGGCCCGCCGTGACCTGATCTGGTACCCGATGGCTCCCTGGGCGCACTGAGGGCCGCCTCCGCGGCATGCGAACGGGCCGGGTGCGCGCCTTGCGCACCCGGCCCGTTCGTCTGCGGGGACGGTTCAGACGCCCACCTTCGGCGCCGGCTCTTCCGCGGTCTCGTTCCGGGACTCGCTCCGGGGCTCGGTCTCGTTCTCGGTTGCGGCCTCGGTCTCGTTCTCGGTCGCGGCCTCCGCCGGGGCCTCCTCCTGGCCGACCGGCGGGATGTGCCGCATCAGCACGACGAAGAAGGCGCCGGCGACGGCGATGAGGGCCGCGCTGACCCCGGCCACCGTGTGCAGGCCGCTGGTGAAGGCCACGCGCACGGGCTCCAGCAGCGTCTCGGCGAGCGGTGCGGGCAGCCCCTCGGCGGCGGCCGCGGCACCGGCGACACTGTCGCGGGCGGCGTCGGCGGCGCCCTCGGGCACGCCCGCCGGGACGGTGTCGGCGATCTCGCCGCGGTAGACGGCCAGGCCCGCGGTGCCCAGGGTCGCCACACCGAGGGCGGCTCCGAACTCGTTGCTCATCTGGGACAGGGCCCCGGCCGAACCGGCCTTCTCCGTGGGGACGGTGCCCACGACCATGTTCGTGCCCAGCGCCACGATCGGGGCGCCGCAGAAGGAGAACACGGCGAACCCGGCGATCAGCACGGCCGTTCCGGAGTCGGCGTCCAGCTGGGTGAAGGTGAGCAGGACGGCGGTCACGCCCGCGATGCCCGCGCCGATGACGTACGCGGGACGGACCTTGCGGGCGATGATCGGGCACACGGCGAAGGAGACGGTGGCCGCGGCCATGCCGGGCAGCATGCCCAGTCCCGCCTCGAACGGGGACATGCCCTGGGCGGCCTGGAAGTACTGGGTCATGAAGAGCATCACCGTGCCGCCGATGAGGCTGTAGGCGAGCAGGCTGAGCAGCGCGGCGGTGAAGCGGCCGTGGGCGAACAGGGTGACGTCCAGGAGCGGGCTGCTCAGTCGGCGCTGACGCTGGACGAACAGCACGCCGATGACGAGCCCGGCGACCAGCACGGCGAGGGGCAGGGCCTCCCAGCCGTTGCGGGCGAGTTCCTTGATGCCGTAGATGACCGGGACCGTGGCGCCCAGGCTCAGCAGCACGCTCGCCGGGTCCAGCCGGCCGGCCTCGGGGTTCTTGAACTCGGGCAGCACGCGCGGGCCGACGACCAGGGTGAGCACCATCACCGGGACGCCGATCAGGAACAGCGAACCCCACCAGAAGTACTCCAGCATCACACCGCCGAGCAGCGGGCCGACGATCGCGCCGATGGTGAAGCAGCTGGCCCACAGGCTGATGGCGACCGTGCGCTGTTTGGCGTCCTGGAACATGGTGGTGATGAGGGCCAGCGTGGACGGCGTCAGGGACGCGCCGGCGATGCCCAGGAGCACGCGCGCGGCGATGAGCATGCCCGGACTGGTGGCGAAGGCCGCCATCAGGGAGGCGGCGCCGAACGCGGCCGAGCCGATCAGCAGCAGCTTGCGGCGGCCGATGCGGTCGCCGAGCGTGCCCATGGTGACCAGGAAACCGGCGACCATGAAGCCGTAGATGTCCATGATCCACAGCTGCTGGTTGGAGTCGGCGCCGAGATCCGCGCTCAGATGCGGCAGCGCCAGGAGCAGTACGAAGACGTCAAGGGCCACGAGGAGTGTGGGAAGGGCGAGGATGCCCAGCCCGATCCACTCCTTCCGCCCGGCTTTGGGAGCACCGCCTGCAGTCATGTGCCTGTTACTTCCCATCGTCATGAGTGGTGCGCGTGTGGGTGTGGTGTCGTGGTGCCGGTGCGAGGAGGTACGCGATGTGCGCGACGTGCGCCCCCGCCCCTGCGCGTGCCCGTGCGCTGCGTGCCGTCGGGCCCACCCGCCACCGTCCTCCGGGGCCTGCCGCGCCCGCATCTCTTTGCGTGCTGTCTCCGGATGCGGAATCCGCAAGTTGCATGAAGCAACTTGGAAGATGCCCAGGCCGCAGCGGGGCCCGTAACTTCATGGACACGGCAGCCGGAACGGCCGGCTCGCCTCAAGTCCCGCAGGGAGTCAAGGACATGACCGTCAAGAACAAGCTCGGCCTCATCACCCGTGTCGGCGCCACCGCCGCCCTCGCCATCGGCCTGGGTGCCGCGGTCGTCCCGAGCGCGTCGGCCACCGCCGCGGCCCCCGTGGTCTCGGTGACGCCGGCCACGGGCCTCAGCGACGGCGCCACGGTCACGCTCAACGCCTCGGGGCTGACGCCGGGGACCGTCTACCACGTGGGCCAGTGCGCCTTCGTCGACGGCGGCCAGTACGGGTGCAACAAGGCGACCGCCCTCGACGTCACCGCCGACGCCTCGGGCAACGTCAACACGAAGATCACCGTGAACCGGTCCTTCGAAGCGGTGGTCGGTTCCGCCACCACCCCGTGGGGCACCGTGGACTGCAAGGTCACCGCCTGCCAGGTGGGCCTCGGCAGCGACGCCGGGGAGGGTGGTGGCCAGGCGATCACCTTCTCCTGACGCCGGACCGGTTCCTGACGCGCCGTCGACTCATCGGCGCCGACCCGCTCTCCGTCCCCGCCCCGTCGCGGCCCTCCCCCTCTGGGTCGCGGTGGCGGGGGCGGGGAGCCGCCTCATTTCTGCGGGTCGGTACCGGGACGGTGGGCGTGTGCGCGCCGCACGGGACGGGACCGTCTGCGTCGTGCGGCGCAGGGCGGCCGGAACGTCGGCGCGGACGCGGGCGCGGCAACGCGTGCAGGCGCAGCCTCGGCGGCGTGTGCGGGCGCAGTCTCGACGACGCGTGCGGGCGCGGCCTCGGCGGCGCGTGCGGAGAGCGGGGGTGTGTCCGGGGAAGCGGGCCGAGGGGCAACAGGCGCCTCCGGCAGGCTCTCTGCCTCCGGCAGCACCTCGTCGCCCGGCAGGCCGATGTCGAAGCTGCGCCAGGCCCAGGCCCATGCGGCGGCCCGCCGGAACGGCCCGTCGGGGCCGTCGTCGAGGCGGGCGCCCGCCGGCGCGCTCATCGTCCGGCCGCCGGGGAGCCGCCGACTGCGGCACGCGCCGCCCCGGGACCGTAGCGGACGCCGGTCAGCGCTTCCGACAGTTCCCACAGGCGGACCTGTGCCGCCGCGTCGCGTGACGCGCGGCTGGAGGACGCGGGAGCCGGCGTGCCCCGGCTCTCGAACCGTTCGCCGGGTCCGAGGTAGGACCCTCCCGGCAGTTGGGGGTCGGTGGCGGCGCGCAGCACCGGCAGCATCGCCCGCTCGGGCGGCTGTGCCAGCAGCCGCAGCGCGACCCGGCTCACCGGGCGCAGCCACGCGGGCGCCTCCCCGTGCCACAGGGCGGTCGCCGACAGGCCGGGGTGAGCGGCGACCGAGAGGGTCTCGGCCCCGCTGCCGGCCAGGCGGTGCTGAAGTTCCCGGGCGAACATCAGGTTCGCCAGCTTCGACCGGCCGTAGGCGGTCAGCGAGCGGTGGCCGGCGGTGGCACGGGCCCGCGGTTCGTCGAGAGCACCCAGGCCGGCCCGGTGGGCGAGGCTGGCCACCGTCACCACGCGGGAGCCGGGCACCCGGCGCATCAGGTCCAACAGCAGCCCGGTCAGGGCGAAGTGACCCAGGTGGTTGACGCCGAAGTGGGGCTCGAAGCCGTCCTCGGTGCTCGGAGCGGAGGGGAACATCACCCCCGCGTTGTTCACCAGCAGGTCGAGCCGCCGGTGCCGGTGCCGTACCTCGTCCGCGGCCCGGCGTACCGAGTCCAGGGAGGCGAGGTCGAGACGGACGACCTCGGTGCGCCCGTCGATGCGGGCCGCGGCCGCCCGGCCGCGTGCGGTGTCGCGGCAGGCCAGGACGACGTGCGCGCCGCGTTCGGCGAGTGCCCGGGCCACCTCGAGTCCGAGACCGCCGCTGCCTCCGGTGACCAGGGCCGTTCTGCCGTGCTGGCCGGGGACGCCGGCCGGGGACCAGTCCATGTGAGTCCTCCTCGGTGACGGCGCCCACGAGGGCTCAGAGCGCGGCGCCATAACCGTGCTCGACGATGATGTCCGCCGCGGCCTCGTAGTAGGCCGGGTCCGGGGCCACGTCGGTGGCCAGGCCGCTGACGTAGCGGTTGTACATGCAGAAGGCCGCCGCGATCAGCACCGTGTCGTGCAGGTGACCGTCGGTGGCGCCCTCGGCGATGGCGGCGCCGACCGCCGCGTCGGAGACGGGACGGGCCCCCTCCTGCACCTCGGCGGCGATCCGCAGCAGGCTCTTCAGCAGCGCGGGAACGGGCGCGCCGTCGGGGTCGGCGAGGACCGCCCGGACCAGGTCGGCGCCGCCGTCCATCTGGGCGGCCGCGAACGCGCTGTGGGAACCGGCGCAGAACGGCGTGCTGTTGAGGTGCGAGACGTAGGCGGCGATCAGTTCGCGCTCGCCGCGGGTCAGGGGCGAGTCGCCGCGCAGCAGCGTCTCCGCGAGGTGGGTCAGCGGGGCGCCGGTGTCGGGGCGCTGGGCCATCAGGCCGCTGATGCCGGGCAGGTCGTTGTCGATCGCGATGTGCGCCATCGGAGCACCCTTCGCTCTGGCGGGATCGGGTCGTGCCATGGTCGTCAGCGGTCCGGAGGGCGGCCAACTCCGAGCGTGCGCAGCCCGGGGCACGGCGGTGTGCGGTCGCCGAAGGTGCGCACGCTGGGAGTTGGCCGGAACCCGTGCCGCTTTCCACGATGGGCACCGGCCGGTCGCCCCCGACAGCGGCGGCCGAGGACCCCTGCCCAGCGCCGCCCGACAACTTACGGAGCACCATGCCCGCATCCATGCCCGCCTCCGTGCCCGCGCACGGGAAGGCCCACCGGCGCTCGGTCGCCGCGACGGTCGTCGGCAACTTCATCGAGTCGTTCGACTGGCTGGCGTACGGGCTGTTCGCGCCGCTGTTCGCCGCCCAGTTCTTCCCCTCCGACAACACGCTGACCTCCGTACTCGGGGCGTTCGCGGTCCTCGGCGCCGGTGTCCTGATGCGGCCGCTCGGCGGTCTGCTGCTGGGCCGGTTCGCCGACCGGCGCGGACGGCGGCCCGCGCTGATGCTGGCCATCTCCCTCATGGCGGGCGGCTCGTTCCTCATCGGGGTCACCCCGACGTACGAGCACATCGGGCTGCTCGCGCCGCTCGTGCTGCTCCTCGCGCGGACCGCCCAGGGCATCTCGCACGGCGGCGAGTGGCCGGCCGCGGCCACCTATCTGATGGAGGTCGCGCCGGAGCGGCGCAAGTGCACGTACGGCAGCCTGTTCTCGCTGACCACCTGCGCCGGCGCGTTCACCGCCTCCCTGCTGGGCGGCGCGCTGACCGCGACGATCGGCTCCGAGGCCATGGCGGCGTGGGGCTGGCGGGTGCCGTTCCTGGTCGGCGGCGTCCTCGGCCTGGTGCTGTTGGTGCTGCGCGCCCGGCTGGCCGAGACGGACGTGTTCCGCCGCGAGGTGAGCAGCCGGGCGGGCCGCGGCTCGGTGCGCCGGGTCCTCGGTGTCCACCGGCGCCAGGTCCTGCTCGCCGTGCTGTTCGTGGCCGGTACGGGCACCGTCGGCGGTACCTGGACCGCGGTCGTCCCCGCGCTGGGCGGGCGGATGGCCGAGGAACCCGGCACGATGATGTGGGTCGCCGTGACCGCCACCGCGTTCCTCATGGTGGTCAACATCCCGCTCGGTCTGCTCGCCGACCGGATCGGGGCCGCCCGCTTCCTCGCCGTCGCGAGCGTGGTGTTCGCGGTGGCGGGCTCCTGGTCGTACCTGACCATGCGGGGCACCTTCACCAGTCTGCTGCTCGCCTACGGCTCCGGCGTGCTCTACCTGACGTCCGCGACCACGGTGCTGCCCAAGCTCCTGACGGAGATCTTCCCGCCGCAGGTGCGCGCCCTGGGCATCGGGCTGCCCAACGCCGTGACCAGTGCGGTGCTCGGCGCCGTCATGCCGGTCTCGGCCGCGTTCGCCGCCGAACGGGACGCCTCCGGCTGGTTCATCGCCGCGGTCATGGCGGCGGTCCTGCTGTCACTCCCGGCAGCGGCCCTCTCCCACCGCCGGACCCCCGCCCGCCCGGTGCTGGACCGAACCGAGCTCACGCTGACCAAGTGACAGCGCCTGAAGGCGGGGGCTTCCTGCCGCAGGCTCGCGCGTCGCACCCCCGCCGACGATCCCCGCGGCGAACCGGCCTCCCGGCACCAGCCGGAGGCCGGTTCCGCATGACTGGCCGCCGAAGTCCTCCATGCCGCGCGACCCGGCGCAGCCGGCCGCGTTCAGGCGAGTTGCGGGGCAGGGCTCCGTGACGGGTCGCGTGGCGTAGCGGACGGCGTGGTCTGGTCGGCACGATCCGTCAGTTGTCTAATGTCGGCATGGATCGGGTGGGCCGCGGGCCGGAGGAAGTGCGGCGCGCACTGCATGCCGCCCTCACGGACGAGGTGGATCGGCGTCAGGCAACCGGGCAACTCTCACCGCTGAGAGCCGCGCAGGTCCTTCATGCGGCACTCGCCGAGGCGTCCGGGGGACGCAGGAGGCGGGACGCCAGGCCGTCCGTGCCGGTTCACGTGTTCATCGCCGAGCTGATCTCCGGTTCCGAGAGTCCGCACCCCGTCGACGCGCTCTTGCCCCCACTCGACCCCGCGCTCCCCGAGCCCCGCCGTGGTCCCGAGAAGGTGCAGCGGCGCAAGGCGGCACAGCGTGCGCGTGCGCGGGAAGGGGCGTGGGCGAAGGAGCAGGAGCGAGTGGCGCGGCGGGAACGTGAACGGGAGCAGGAGCGGGAAAAGGATCTCCAGCGGGGGCGTGCGGAGGCTGAGCAGAGGGCCGAGCGGCGACGTCGTGCTGAGCAGGAGGCGCCGGGTCTGCTGGCCGGCGCGGGGCTGGCAGCGGACAAGAACACGCTCGAGATCGCCACGCTGCTGCTCATGCGTCATGGAGAGGTGACGCCGGAACATATGCGGCGGGCGGTCAGAGTCTTCGAAGAGACATACGAGGCTCGCATACGGAAGTTCAGGGAATCCGGCGGGCTGATGCCCTGGCCGAGAGCGGAGACACTGATCCCGGTGCTCTTCGGGCCGCGCCCGAAAGCCTCTGGAGATTGACCAAGAGGGCCTGACCGGAAGCCAGGCGACAGCTCCTCCGATTCCGCCGGGGCGTCCTCGGAGGAGCACCGTGAGACGCGGGGATCAGAGTTCGGGTTCGCGGTGGAAGGACGTCACCGATCGTTCGCCGCGGACGCCGAGCGCCTGGCGCAGGGCGTCCGGGTCGAGGAGCTGGGTCGTGTCGAGGGCGACGAGGGCCCGTACGCAGCCGCGTTGGCGCAGTTCGGTGAGGGCCGCCGTCACCAGGGCGAGGCCCACGCCGGTACCGCGCGAGGCGGGAGCGACGGCGGCCTCCACGACGCGGCCCTGGTCGCCCGCCGCGTGCGCCAGGACGTGACCGGCGGGGTGACCGGCGACCTCGAGGACGAGCGCGAATCCGGAGAACTCGCCCAGCCGCCGGATCCGGGAGCGGAAGAGGGCCGGGTCGTGCGTCTTGGGGACCCTGGAACGGCAGCGCAGGTGCAGGCCGTGCAGCACCTCGGCGTCCTCGTCCGGCACGGCCGGCCGGATGCGCCCCGCCCGGGGCAGGACCGCCGGCGGCGCCCCGCGCGACAGGTCGACGTCGTACTGGGTGATCGTGCCACCGCGTACGAAGCCGGTCTCCTCCAGGACACGGGGCAGCACCGGATCGCCTCCGAGGACCCCGCTGACGTCCAGGCCCAGCGAGGTGCCCTGGGCCAGTCCGAGCGCGTCCGTGCGGTCCAGCAGGTGCAGGATCAGGAAGCGGGCCGCGGGGGCGCTGCGCGGGCCGGGCGGGACCGTGACTGCCGCCTGGGCGGCGGTGCCGCCGCCCAGCGCCAGGGACGCCCAGGCCAGCAGCTCGTCGCCGGGTCCGGTCAGGCACCAGCTGTTGTCCGCGTAGTGGGGGTGCGACATGGTCAGCCGGATGTCCTCACGGGTGCACGTGGCCGTGCCCGTGCTGCCTTCCTCGTACGCCCTGACCAGTCGGACCAGCGCGTCCACGGAGACGTCCGCGGAGCGTCTGAGGACGAATTCTCCCGGCACGGTCATGGAGGTTCGTGCCCCTTCCTGGGGGATCGTTCATGGGTCGGGGAGTCAACGTCCGGGACGGCCGGCAACGGGTGGGCGGCGCGGCCGGGAAGGTCGAGGGCGTGGCAGCGCCCCTCCCGGTCGCGGAGCCGGCGGACACGGTGTTCCCGATCCGCCGCGGGCCGTACGGGGACCGTCAGCGTCTGCGTCGTCCGGTCCGGAGGGGACACGAGCCGGTGGAGAGCCGGACCGTGCCGGGCGCCCGACCGGGTATGGGCCCGGTGCGGAGACGCGAACGGCGCGCGGCGCGGGAGGGTTCGGAGGCCGCCGCGGAGCGGCGCGGGGCGTCGACACGACGTCCTTCGAACGCCATGGCGCCTCACCGCCCTTCGCTCCGGCCAACGCCCTTCGGCGTAATCGGATGCTACTTGGCCAAGTGGTTCCGGATGTTCTTCCAGATTGCTCTCTGTCGCCCTGACGTGTGGACATCTCCCGGGCGCCGGGCCACCGGCCCGTCCACCGCGGTTCACGCCGGACCGGCCGCGCCGGGAGCGACGTCCCCGGCGAACACACCGTGCGGGTCGACGCGGGCCCGCACCCGGCCGACGGCGGCCGCGCGGTCGGCGTCGAGGTGCCGCTGCGGACGCTCGTAGCCCTCGACCAGGGACGGCACGGTGCTCCCCGTGTCCCAGGGCGCGAGCGCCTTCCGCACCGTGGCGCAGTGGTCGTGCAGGGCCTGGACGGTGACCGGTCCGAACGGCGGGCCGGACCCCATGTACGCGTAGGCCGCGTCCACTTCGGACAGCGCGCCGCCCTCCGGGTGGGCCTCGGCGAACGCCCCGCCGAGCTGGCGCAGCGTGGCCACGGCCAGCGGTGAGCCCGACCCTTCGCCGACGGCGCCCAGGAACGCCTCGGCGCCGGCGTCGTCCAGCTCGCGCAGCAGCAGGTGGTCGCCGATGAAGGGGACCGGGTCGGCGGGGTCCATGTGGGCGTCCAGCACCCCGGCGGGCCCGGTCGGCGCCCAGGTGTCCAGCAGCGGCTCGGCGACCTCGCGCAGCGGGCCGAGGAGCCCCTCCGCCGTCTCGTGGGCCGTCGCGGTGTCCTCCGCGCGGCGCGCGAGGACGGCACCGTCGACGCAGAGCACCGGACCGGCGGCGAGCTGCGGCGGGACGCCGGGGACCGGGGGCAGGTTCATGATGCGCAGGGACGTGGTGGCCTCGCGCGGCGCGTGGCGCGCCCACGCCCGCCACCGGTCCAGCAGCGGCCGGGCGTGGGCGGCGGACCAGTAGCTCGCGCCGGTGACGACCTCCGCCACGGGGAAGAGGTCGATCTCGACGCCGGTGACGACACCGAACCCGCCGCCTCCGCCGCGCAGCGCCCAGAACAGCTCGGGGTCGTTGTCGGCGTCGGCGCGCACCGACTCGCCGTCGGCGGTGACCAGTTCGACGGCGCGGACGGTGTTGACGGCGAGGCCGGTGCTGCGGCCGTAGAAGCTGACGCCGCCGCGGAGCAGGTAGCCGACGACGCCGACGCCCTCGGCCGAGCCGTGCGCGGCGGCGAGCCCGTGCGGGGCCGCCGCGCGGACTACCTCGCCCCAGGTGGTGCCGGCCGGGACGCGGGCCGTGCGGCGGACGGGGTCGATCTCGACGCCGCCCGCGAGCTCGGTACGGATGAGCAGCGCGCCGTCGGCGGGCCGTACGGCGCCGGAGGCGTGCCCGGTGGTGTGCACGCGCACCGGCAGGGCGGCCCGGACCGCGGTGCGCACGGCGGCCCGTACCTGATCCGGAGTGCGCGCGACGACGGCGGCGGCCGGGCGGGGCGGGGCGGCGAGGTTGAACGCGGCGGTCGCCCGCTCGTACTCCGGGGTTCCGGGCCGGGCGAGGGCCGCCTCCCGGACGTCGGAGAGGGACATGGACGAATTCCTTCCGTATGACTTCCGCATCCGGTTCCGGATCGGATTCCGGATCGGCTTGCGCGGGGGCGGCCGGGCAGCGGGTGGTCAGGCCTCCTTGACGGCGGTGAGGAACACGAAGGTGCCCGGCCCGCTCTCCTCACGGACCGTCAGTCCCGCCTCGGTCAGCCAGCGCCTGAGGTCCCGCGGGTCGAACAGCCGCAGTCCGCCCTCGTGCTGCGGGAAGCGGTGGGCCGACTGGAAGTAGCGGTAGACGGGGTCCTCGGAACGGCGGAACGTCATCGCGGTGAAGGTGCCGCCGGGCCGCAGGATCCGGCCGGCCTCGGCGATGGCGGCCGGCGCCTCGTCGTAGAAGGCCTGGAGGGCGTTCCAGCACACGACCGCGCCGACGGAGGAGTCGGCGAAGGGCAGGTCGGCGGCGCCGGCCAGCACGGCGGGCACGTCGGGCAGCCGGCCGCGCAGCACGTTGAGCATGGGCAGCGAGCTGTCGACCGCGACGAGGCGGTCGGCGCCGACGGTCTCGGCGATGACGGCGGTCCAGCGGCCGGCGCCGGCGGCGAGGTCGACGACGGGGCCGTCGACGGGGGTCACGTGCTCGGCGATGTAGCGGTCCTCGTCGTCGGGGGTGACGTCGCCGCCCCAGTTGGAGCCGGCGACCCGGAGGAACGAGGGGCGGGCCACGGCCTCGTAGAACAGGCCCATGCTGGGCACCTGGGACAGCTTCTCCAGGAAGTCGTCGACGCCCGCCTCCTCGTCGGCGGGGGCGGTCAGGTCGAGGATGCCGCCGGCGGCCGGGAAGTCCGCGGCGCAGCCGGTGCAGGTGAAGCGCCCGTCGCCCGGCTCGAGTTCCTTGTGGCAGACGGGGCAGCGCAGCGCGGCGGCGTGCGCGGCGATCAGTTCGGGGCCGGCGGCGGGGGCGGTGGCGTTGGCCCGGTCGGGGACGGCGGCGGGCGGGGCGTCGGCCGGGTCGCCGTGGCACACCGCCCAGTAGGCGCGAGCCCCGGTGCAGCCGAGGACCGTACGGGTGTCGTTGTCCCAGGCGGCCAGGAGCTGCTGCGGGCTCAGGGCCTTCACCCAGCTCTGGTCGAAGGCGACTTCGTCCTCGTTGAGGGTCCACACGGACGGGGAGGGCCACACCCGGCCCAGCCCGGGCCGGCCGGGGTCGAGTTCGCTCAGGGCGCGGTCGAGGCGGGAGAGGTCGGCCGGGTCCAGGTCCAGGCCGGATACGGCGGCGAGGATCTCGTCCCGGTCGGCCGGGAAGTGCGACAGCAGGTAGAGCAGGGCGAGCGTCAGCGGGGTGCCGATGCCCTCGGTGCGCAGCAGCTCCAGGTACCTGTCCAGGTGCGCGCGGACCGCGCGGGTCACCGGCCCGGCGACGGTGGGGTGTTCGGACTCGGCGAGCAGGCCGAGCAGGATCGCCAGGTGCCCGCGGCGCGCGTCACCGGCCCGTTCGAACGCGGCGGCCAGGGCGGGTACCGCGTCCAGGGCCGACGCGGTGGGTTCGCCGTCGTCCCACACCGCCTCGACCAGCACGCGGTAGTGGTGCTCCGCCCGTTCCGGCGCGGCGTCCACGAAGGCGTCGATCAGGGCGTCGGTGGCGTGGGCGGTGGCTGCGTTCATGGGGCGTCCTTCCTGCATCGGTGCGGCGTCACCCGGCATCACCCGGCGCCATGCGTGACCGGCGCTCTGACCTGCGAGGAAAGGGCCGGTCCTGTGCGATGCTGCCAGTGCCGCCCGCGCCGGTGCATCTTCTGGACTGCCCTTCTTGCGGCGGCTGCGACGCCGCCGCGCACCGCGTCCGGGCCGCCCGGCGCACGGAGCAATCCGCAAGATGCGGCGCCGTGACACGGCGGCGCACGATACGGCTGGACGCACGTGTTTCGGGACCGATCCCGCCGGGCGAGCCCTGTGACCTCCTTCAGCGAGCCGCGGCCTTCAACGCGCGGACCGACTCTCCTCGGAGCGCTTCATGCATCCCTTCCGTATCGACATCCCGCAGGACCAGCTGGACGACCTGCGCCGGCGGCTGGAGGCGACCCGCTGGCCCGACGAACTGCCCGGCGTCGGCTGGAGCCGCGGGGTGCCGCTCGGTTATCTGAAGGAGCTCGCCGAGTACTGGCGCACGTCGTTCGACTGGCGTGCGGCCGAGGCGCGCCTGAACGCGCACCCGCAGTTCGTCACCGAGATCGACGGCGCCCCCGTGCACTTCCTGCACATCACCTCGCCCGAGCCGGACGCGACGCCGCTGCTGCTCACGCACGGCTGGCCGGGCTCGGTCGCCGAGTTCCTCGACGTGATCGGCCCGCTGTCCGACCCGAGGTCCCACGGCGGCGACCCGGCCCAGGCGTTCCACCTGGTCATCCCGTCGATTCCGGGCTACGGCTTCTCCCGCCCGCTGCCGGAGAAGGGCTGGGACACGGGCCGTATCGCCCGCGCCTGGGCCACGCTGATGGAGCGTCTGGGCTACGACCGTTACCTGGCGCAGGGCGGTGACGCCGGCGCGGTGATCTCCCTGGAGCTCGGGCGGATCGATCCCGAGCACGTCATCGGCGTTCACGTGAACATGCTGATGACCTTCCCGTCCGGCGACCCGGCCGAGCTCGCCGGGCTCGGCCCGGCCGACCAGGCCCGCCTGGGCAAGCTGGCCCGCTTCGACGCGGAGCTGTCGGGCTACATGAAGGTCCAGCAGACCCGCCCGCAGACGCTGGCCTACGCGCTGACCGACTCGCCGGTGGGCCAGCTGGCCTGGATCGTGGAGAGGTTCCTGGACTGGACCTCGGCCGAGCTGCGGCCCGAGGAGGCGGTCGACCGCGACCTGCTGCTCACCATCGTCTCGATCTACTGGCTGACGGCGACGGCCGGCTCGTCGGCCCAGTTCTACTTCGAGGGCGCCGAGGGGGTGCGGGCCGCCGCGGCCGGCGCGGTTCCGCCGCCGCTCACGGTGCCGGTGGGCGTCGCCGTCTTCCCGGACGACATCTTCGTGCCCATCCGCAGCCTCGCCGAACGGGACCTGCCCAACCTCACCCACTGGACCGAGTTCCCCCACGGCGGCCACTTCGCCGCGATGGAACAGCCGGCCGAACTGACCGCCGACATCCGCGCCTTCGCCCGCTCCCTCACGTCCGCCACCGCCACCGCCGCCGCCTGAGCCGGCACCCGTTCAGACAGAGAAGAGGCCGTAGATGACCACCCCGACCGTGATCGACGTCTGGCTTGGCGACCTGACCTTCCCCGGCTACATGGACCGGCTGCACCGTCTGGGCGCCGAGTTCGAGAAGGCCCACCCCGAGTACCGGATCAACATCGAGGGCAGGGACTTCCGCAACCTGTCGAAGGAGATCGCCGAGGCGGCCGACGCGGGCCGTCCCCCGGCGATCGGCGAGTTCTACTTCGCCGTCACCCAGGCCGCGTACGACATGCGCAGGCGTGACGGCCAGCCGCTGTTCACGTCGGTGCAGCAGGCGATCGCCGGCCGCACCGAGATCCTCGGCGAGCCGGTCGTCGTCGACGACCTCCTGCCGGCCGTGCGTGAGCACTACTCCCGCGACGGCGAGCTGGTGTCGATGCCCGCCGTGGTGACGGCGATGCTGATCTACGGCAACCAGGACCTCCTGCGCGCCGCCGGCGTCGAGCGGCTGCCCACCACCTGGGAGGAGGTGGAGGCGGCCTGCGAGGCGGTCGCCGCGCTCCCGGACGGCCCGAGCCACGCGGTGACCTGGTCCAACCACGGTCTGTTCTTCCAGCAGGCGCTCGCCGTCCAGGGCGGGCAGCTGGCCGACCACGACAACGGCCGCTCGGGCCGGGCCTCCCGCCTGGACCTGGCGTCCAAGGAGATGCTCACCTGGGTCGAGTACTGGCAGCGGCTGCACCGCAACGGCCACTACCTGTACACCGGCAAGATCCCGGACTGGGAGGGCAACCTCAAGGCGTTCGCCGACCAGGACGTGGCGCTGCGCATCACCTCGTCCAACGACCTCAACTACATGGCCCAGGCGGCCGAGCACGCCGGCTTCGAGATGACGGTCGGCCGTTTCCCCGGCCGGGCGGGCGAGCCGTACGGCGGGAACATCATCGCCGGCACCTCGCTGTGGCTGACCGCCGGTCTCGACGAGGAGACGCAGGACGGCGCCCTGGCGTTCATGCAGTTCCTCAACAACCCGCGCAACGCGGCGGACCGCCACATCGCGAGCAGCTTCGTGCCGGTCACCCGCTCCTCCTACCGGCTGCTGGAGGACGAGGGCTGGTTCGAGGCGAACCCCTTCCACCGGCTGGCCAGCTCTCAGCTCGGCAGCTACACCGAGGGCGAGGGCGTGCCGCCGTGCCGGGGCGCGCTGTTCGGCGACTTCGCCGGCGCGCAGGACGTGATGACCCGCGCGATGGGCGACGTACTGCTGCACGACGCGGACCCGGCCTCCCGCTTCGCCGAGGCGACCTCGGAGGCCCAGTCACTGCTCGACGCCTACGAGCGCGACCGCGTCGACAACGGGGTCCGCAACCCCGAGAGCCTGCGCGTGGAGTACTTCACCGGGGCCGAGGCCTACACCGGCGCCCAACTGGAGAACGCGGTGCGCGGCAGCAACGGCTGACACCGGACACGCTTGAAGGGGCGCCCCTCGTCCGGGGGCGCCCCTTCCGCATGGATGGACCGACGGTCAATGGCCGGCCGAGCGGGTTCGCAGGTAAGCGCCGGGGCGCACAACTCCGCCATCGCTACGTACGGTTACTGCTCACTCTCCCTGGGTAACGAGCAGTCGAGATGGGCCGCCACCCCGGGGAGGGCAGCAGGCATGACTCTGGAGGGTGCGGACGTCGCCGCCCGCCGGCCCAACGGCCCGTGGATAGCCAACCTGCGTGGCCGCCTCTCGGGAGCGCGGGACATACAAGTCCGTTGACGCTCCCGCCAGTTGCGCCGTCGGCGCCTGGCGTGCCCCGCGCGTCGGCATGCGTGCCGGGCAGGTGTCCCCGTGCCCGGACCGAGCCGCGCGTCCGGCACTCACTCGTCCGAGAACACAGCGGAGTTCCCTGATGTTGCACGCACAGAAGCGGGCGGCGTCGGCCTTACGACGCCCGTACCGCGCCCGGCTGACGACCCTTCTGCTCATCGGCACACTGTTGGGCACCTCGTCCCTCGCAGCCGCCGCGCCCCCGCCGCAGGCCCCAGGAGGGGGCGACGCGGCCGACGTACGGCAGTGCCCCACCGAGGGGCACTCGGCGGCTCCCGACTGGGCGCTCACGTCGACGGACCCGAAGAACGACCACCACGCCTACGTCGCCAACGGCTACCTCGGGCAGAGCCTTCCGCCCGCCGGCACGGGCTACTCCGACTCCGAGCGGGAGACCGGCTGGCCCCTCAAGACCCCTCGCTACGACGGCGCGTTCGTGGCCGGTCTGTATGCGCACAACAAGCAGACCGCCGAGGACCGGCACGTCATCGCCGCCCTGCCCACATGGTCGGCGCTGACCGTCGGCGCCGGGCGCGAGACGTTCGACCCGTCCACCCCCACGGACCGGATCAGCGACTACAAGCAGACCGTCTTCCTGCGCTGCGGACTGGTCCGCACCTCGCTGACCTGGACCACCCGCGACGGCCGGGCCACGGACCTGGTCTACGACGTCGTCGCCGACCGCAGGTACCGGCACGTCGGCGCCGTACGGCTGCGCATGACCCCGCACTGGCGCGGCAACGCCACCGTCACCGACCTGATCGACGGCCGCGGGGCACGGCGGATCTCCGCCACCTCGGACGGGCCCGGCGGGTCCGTGGAGGACCGGATCGCCGTGCCCTTCCGGACCGACGGCACCGGCGTCGCCGGGGCGGTCGTGTCGACCCTGCGCCCCGACAAGGGGGTGCCGGTACGCGGCTGGGTCCGCGGCGGCGAGGGCCTGACCGCGCATCAGGCCGCGACGGTGCCGGTGCGCGACGGACGCTCCTACGAGTTCACCAAGTTCGTCGGCGTGGACACGGAGTTGACCTCCCGGCAGCCCGCGGAGAACGCCGCGGACGAGTCGCGCGAGGCCGCCGACCGGGGCTGGGAGCAGCTGTTCGGCCGGCACGCCGCCGAGTGGGACCGGCTCTGGAGCGGCGACATCCTGGTGAACGGCCGGCCCGAGCTCCAGCAGTGGCTGCGCTCCAGCATGTACGGGCTGCTGGCCAACACCCGCGCCGGATCGTCCGACAGCATCGCGCCGGCCGGTCTGACCAGTGACGACTACGCGGGGCTGAAGTTCTGGGACGCCGAGACGTGGATGTTCCCGGGCCTGCTGGCCTTCCGGCCCGAACTCGCCAGGCCCGTGCTGGAGTACCGCTATCGCACGATGCCGGCGGCCCGGAAGAACGTGGCCGAGCTCGAAGGGAACATCCGCGGCCTGTTCTACCCGTGGACGAGCGCCGACAAGGGCGATCTGAAGTCGGAGTGCCACAGCGTGGAGCCCGACCACTGCCGCACCCAGATCCACCTCCAGGCCGACATCGCCCTCGCGGCCTGGCAGTACTACCAGCAGACCGGGGACCGGGACTGGCTGCGGGACCGGGGCTGGCCGCTGCTCAAGGGCATCGCCGAGTTCTGGAAGAGCCGCGCGCAGCGCAACAGCGACGGCAGCTGGTCCATCGACAACGTCTCCGGGCCCGACGAGTACAGCAACTACAAGAAGGACGGGGTGTTCACCAACGCCGCCGCCGCCACCGCCCTGCGCAACGCGACCAAGGCCGCCCGGGTCCTGGGTGAAAGCGCGGACGGTGACTGGGACACCATCGCGGACCGGCTGCGGATCCTCTACGACGAGGAGACCAATGTCTTCCAGCAGTACGAGGGCTACAAGGGCCAGGACATCAAGCAGGCGGACGCGGTCCTGCTGATGTACCCCCTGGAGTGGCCCATGTCCGACGAGGCGGCGGCCAACACCCTCGACTACTACGCGGCCCGCTCCGACCCGGACGGCCCGGCCATGACGGACTCGGTGCACGCCGTGGCCGCCGCCGACATCGGCAAGCCCGGCTGCTCCACGTACACCTATCTCCAGCGGTCCATCCGGCCCTTCGTACGCGGTCCCTTCGTGCTGTTCTCCGAGGCGCGCGGCGAACGGGCCGCCGGTGCCGGCGACCCCCACGCGGGCTTCCCCGCCGAGGACTTCCTCACCGGGAAGGGCGGCTTCCTCCAGGTCTTCACCCACGGGCTCACCGGACTGCGCACCCGCTCCGGCAAGGTCCACCTCGACCCGATGCTCCCGCCGCAGCTGGCGGACGGCGTCACGCTCAAGGGACTGCGCGCCCAGGGCAGGACGTACGAGGTGGCCATCGGCCCGGAGGAGACCACGGTCCGGCTGACCCAGGGGGAGCCGTTCGAGCTGGAGACCCCGCAGGGGTCGCAGGTCGTCAGCGCGGGGGCGCCCGCGGTCGTCAAGACCCGCCGCCCCGACCTGGAGCCGACGGACAACCTCGCCCGCTGCCGGCCGGCCGAAGCGACCTCGGAGCAGCCGGGTCTGTACGCGAACGCCGCCGTGGACGGTGACGGGACGACGTACTGGTCGCCGAAGGACGCCAAGGCGCATCTGGACGTGGACCTCGGACGGACCGTACGGGTCTCGAAGGTCTCCGTGGAGTGGTCCGAGATCCGCCCGGCCTCGCACCGGGTGCTCACCTCCGTCGACGGCAGGAGCTGGCGCGAGCTGACCCCCGGCGCCGACGCCCGCTTCGTACGCGTGGAAGTGCAGGCGGCGGACCCGAGTGACGAGAAGAAGCGGCCGGGGATCGCGGAACTGAAGGTGACTCAGGAGCCGTAGAGCGAGCGGAGGAGCCCAGGAGAGACCAACAGAACATAGAGAAAAGGCTGTGTGTTCCGGCTTCTTGCCGGAACACACAGCCTTTTCTCTTTCCGCGGTCTTCCCGCGATCTTCCCGCGACATTTCTGCGGCCTTCCCCCGGCGCGTGGAGCGGAAACATAAATGTCTGATATAAACGATGCATCACCCATCCAGGAATTGGCACGGGTGTCATGTGACGGCGCACGGCGCTCATGCCCCGGCTCCTGCTATTCATGCTTCGGAGCATGCGGCTCAAAGAATCGTTTTTGTTCTGGCCGCCGGCTGAATTACCTCCCCATTGCCTCCCTTGTCAAGCGTGCTCTTCCATAACTGAACTTGCCTGCTCATCGGAGTAATCACCCCTTCGGGCGGTCCTGATCCTACGGTATTTACAGGATTTTCGGGTGGTCGCTGAATGGTTCATGCCCCAGACCTGCGGAAAGGGAGGCAGCTCCATGGCCACGTACGACGTCGACGTTCTCATCATCGGAAGCGGGCCTGTCGGCTCCACCTACGCCCGAAAACTGGTGGAAGCCGGCCACAGCGTCCTGATGATCGATGCCGGTGCCCAGCTCTCCGGCAATTATGGCGAACACCTCAAGAACAGCTTCCTGTACCAGAAGAATGTGGATCTGTTCGCCTCGGTGATTCGCGGTCATCTGCATCCGTTGTCCATCGCGGCGGACGACTCCCCGGTGGTCACTCTGGACCCGTCCTCCTTCTCCTTCGACCCCAAGGAGTGGCCGGGATTCGTCCTCAACAACCAGAATCCCGAGCAGCGGAAACGGGACAACCTCGGCGCGTCCGCGGCCACCTACGCCGTCGGTGGCATGGCCACCCACTGGACCTGCGCCGTACCGGAGTTCCACCTCGAACTGGAGCGTGAGTACAACGGCGAGACGTACCCCATCGACGAGACCGAGATGGGCAAGCTCTACGAAGACGCGGCCGCCCTGCTCCAGAAGTCGGAGACGGTCTTCGCCTCGTCGGCGCGTCATCTGCTGGTGCGGGAGGTGCTGCACCGCGCGGAGTTCAGCACCGTCAAGGAACTGCCGCTCGCGGTCAGCAAGCGGCCGGACCAGGACAAGTCCGACGCGGTGCACTGGAGCGCCGCGGACACCGTGCTCGGTCCGCTCGCCGACCCGCGCCACGCGCCCACCCAGGGGTCCTTCCGGCTGCTCGCCGAGCACCAGTGCACCAAGCTGGAGCTGAGTGAGGACGACAACGGCGACCAGCAGGTCACCGGGGTGAAGGTGCGCAACCTCCGCGATCTGAACGAGCGGGTCACGATCAACGCCCAGTTCTTCGTCGTCGCCTGCAACCCGGTGCTCACCCCGCAGCTGCTGTTCGCCTCGGGCCTCCAGAACGAGAACGTCGGCCGGTATCTGACCGAGCAGCCGATGGCGTTCTGCCAGACGGTCCTCAAGCAGTCGATCACCGACGAGATCCTGGACTGGCTGGCCGAGTACCCCGACGCCCAGACGCGGGTGAAGGAGTACATCGAGAAGCAGAAGCAGAAGCAGGAGGAAGGGATCCCGGGCGCGGACCCCGTCCCGTTCCCCAAGGGGGAGCTGGAACCCAACCTGTGGATCCCGGCGACCCCGGACCAGCCCTGGCACTGCCAGATCCACCGCGACGCCTTCAGCTACGGCGAGGTGCCCCCCAACATCGACAGCCGGCTCATCGTCGACCTCCGGTGGTTCGGCATGTCCCGGCCGCGCCGCAGCAACCGGGTGACCTTCAGCACCCGCATCAAGGACACCTTCGGCATGCCCCAGCCGACGTTCCACTTCGAGCTCACCAAGGAGGAGCGGGTCGACTGCGGCAAGATGATGGACCACATGATGCGGGTCGCCGCCCAGCTCGGCGGCTTCATGCCCGGCTCCGAGCCGCAGTTCCTCACCCCCGGGCTGCCCCTGCACATCGCGGGCACGACGCGGATGGGCAAGAACCGCGGCACCAGCGTCGTCGACCCCGACTCGCAGGTGTGGGGCGTCAGGAACCTCTTCCTCGGCGGCAACGGCCTGCACCCCTTCGGCAACGCCGCGAACCCCACGCTGACCAGCGTGGCGATGGCGCTGAAGTCGGTCGAGAAGATCAAGAGCCTCTTGCCGAGCAGCTGAACGGGTCAGGAAGGAACGGCCATGGCACAGATCAATCTGCCCGACACCCACATCGGCATCACCCCCACCGGCTGGACGAACGACGACTTCCCGCTGCTGGGCGACGACATCCCCTTCGAGCAGTGCGTCAGCGAGCTCGCCCTCGCCGGCTTCGAGGGATGCAGCATCGGCCACAAGTTCCCCACGGACGTGAACGAGCTGAACGCGGCCCTGGAGCTGCGGGGCCTCAGCATCACCGAACCCTGGGTGAGCACCTTCTTCACCGTGCCCGGCATGAGGAAGCGGACGATCGCCGCCTTCGAGGAGCGGATGGACTTCCTCTCCGAGATCAAGGGGCCCGTGCGGACGACGAGCATCGGGGTGGCCGAGTTCGGCAACTCCATCCACCTCATGCCGATCAGCCTCAGCGACTCCAAGCCCACGTTCACCGACGAGCAGTGGGGGTTACTGGCCGAGGGGCTGGACGAGGTCGGCAGGCTCGCCAAGGAGCGGGACTTCCAGCTGGTCTACCACCCCCACATGGGCACCGGGGTCCAGACCCAGGACGAGGTGAACACGCTCATGCGCCGCACCAAGGCCGAGTACGTCCATCTGCTCCTGGACACCGGCCACCTCTACTGGGCGGGCGGCGACTCGGTGGCCGTGATCAACGCACACGCCGGCCGCATCAGGCATGTGCATCTGAAGAACATCCGCCGCGCGGTCCGCGACCGGCCCGACCTCGTCTCGGGCAGTTTCGAGGAGTTCGTCAGGGCGGGCATCTTCACCGTGCCCGGCGACCGCACCGGCTCGGTCCCCTTCCCGGACATCCTCAGGGCCCTGGCGTCCAAGCAGTACAAGGGCTGGCTGGTGGTCGAGGCCGAGCAGGACCCGCACGGCCCGCGTCCGCCCCTGTACTACGCCAAGCTGGCCGCCGGCTACCTCCGGGGGCTGATCCGGTGACGACGTACGCCACACCGAAGTTCACCGAGTCGGTCATCGACGCCGACCCCCAGGACGGGTACTTCCTCCAGGCCGTCGACATCGACGGCGACGGCCGCCCCGACCTCGTCGCCTCCGGCCTCACCCGGGGCCAGGTCGTCTGGTACCGGAACCCGGACTGGACCAAGCGGACCATCGTGTCCCTGACCGACCGCAAGCCGGTCGCCCTGGACGCGGCGGACCTCACCGGTGACGGCCTGCCGGACCTGGTCCTCAGCCACGACTACGGCAACTGCATGTTCGACTGCGGTCCTCTGGACGGCAAGATCTCCTGGTTGCAGAACCCCGGCCCGGGCAGGCCCGACGCGCCGTGGACCCGCAGGCACGTCGCCGACCTCGTGTCGACCCACCGTGTCCGCCTCGGCCACTTCACCACGGACCGGCGCGTCCAGCTCGCCGCCTTCCCGGTGGTCGGGCCGCAGGGAGGGGAGACGGGCGTCAACTCCCCCGTGCACGTGATGGTCTACGACCTTCCGGACGATGTGACGAGCGCGGAGGAGTGGCAGGGCCGCGCCGTGGACACCAGCCACTTCACCGTCGTCCACGGCGTGGTGGCGGACCGCTTCCCGGGCACCCCGCGACCGGACCGGGAGTCGTTCCTGCTCGCCTCCGGCGAGGGGATCAGCTGGCTGGGCCCCGGCCCGGGGCCGGCCGAAAGCCCCTGGCAGCACCACACGATCGGCACGGGCGTGCCACCCCAGAAGTCCGAGGAGCTGGGCCGCTGGTTCCGCGGCAGCGGAAACCTCGCGGTCGGGAGGATCGGCGGCCGCCCCTGTGCGGTGATCGTCACCCTGGAGCCCTTCCACGGGAACACCGTCGCCGCCTACGTACGGCCGAACGGCACGGCCTCACCCTTCGCCAAGCCGTGGCGCCGCACCAGGCTGAAGGTGTTCCCGCGGCCCAGCGCCCAGTACGACGCCGTCGGACACCACGTGGTCGTGGCGGACTTCGACAACGACGGGGACGACGAGTTCCTGATCGGCATGCGGGGCCCCGCCCCGGCACAGGGCGTCTTCTACTACAAGCTGGACGCCCAGGGGAACGTGCTCGTCGAGCAGCAGGTCAGTACCGAGTCCACGGCCCGTATCGCCGTGGCCGACTTCAACGGGGACGGCCGGCTGGACTTCGCCACCACCTCGTACGACACGGTCGGCTACTACACGATCAAGGACCCGAAGGTGCGGCTCTACACCAACACCTTCGCCTGGCCGGGCCCGGTCACGCCCCCACCCGGCGGCGACGGCTGACCCACCCACCGACCCGTGCTCCCGCGCCACGCCCACGCTGTGCGGGAGCACGGCTCCACGTCAGGCCGCCAGGGCGCGGGTGGGTTGGCGGTAGTAGTCGAGGTCGAGGGCCTGGCCGTCGAGGGTCAGGCGGAGTTCGGCCAGGCAGACGCGGATCGAGGCGAGGACCGCGGGCACCTGGACGGTGTCCGCGAGGTGGGTCAGGGTGCGGTAGCTCTCGAGGAGGTGGAGCTCCTGCTCAGCGGTGAGAGGTGAGGACTCGTTCGTCATGGAGTCGTGCCGCCTTCCATTGCGATCGGGGCAGGCTGCCGGCGGGGGCGAGCTCCACCACGGGACGGATGCCGATCTCGCGCTTGAACTCCTCCGCGATACGGCCGCACAGCGCGTCGGCGGCCGGGCCGGCGAGCTCGCCCGCGTCGACCCTGACGTGGACGGTGTCGAGCCCGCGTACGGTGCGGATGGACGACTGGAACTCGTTGACCTCGTCGAAGGAGCGGACGACGTCCTCGATCATCACCGGGGTGACGGACACCCCGCGGATCTTGCGCATGTCGTCGACGCGCCGCAGGATGCCGCCGTCGTAGAAGTCCCAGGTGCGGCCGCAGCCGCACTCGGTGTACGGACGCCGGACGACGATGTCCTCGGTCCAGTGGCGGAAGAGCTGGATGCCCTCGCGGGAGAGTCCCGTGGTGACGCGGACGCCCTCCTCGCCGTAGCCGACGGGCTGCTTGGTCTCGGGGTGGAGCACCTCGTCGAAGCAGGACTGCTCGTTGATGTGGCAGGCGTTGCGCCGCGAGGGGCACTCGAACATGAAGACGCCGCCGAACTCGGTGGTGCCGGCCGCGTTGAAGACGCGGGCGCCGAAGGCCTCCTCGATGGTGCGGGTGGTGAAGTCGGAGCGCGGCTCCGCCCCGGCGAGGATGATCCGCACGTTCGCCTCGCGGGCGAGGTCGACACCCATCTCGCGGGCCGTCTCGATCAGCCGCATGGCGTAGCTGGGGGTCAGGCCGAGGACCTCGATGCCGTGGTCCACCAGCAGGCGGACGCGGGTGCGGGAGTCGAGGCCGCCGGAGGGGAAGACGGTGCAGCCCATGCGCTCCAGCGCGTAGTGCATGCCCCAGAAGCCGGCGAGCAGACCGTAGCCGAAGCACACCATGCCCTTGTGGTGCGGGCGCACCCCGTTGGCGTACAGCGCGGTGCAGAAGGTGTCCACGCACCACACCCAGTCCCGCTCGGTGTCGAAGGTGCGCACCGGCGGGTTGCCGCTGGTGCCGCTCGTCTGGTGGTGGCGCACGCCCAGCGACGGGTCGAGCGAGGGCCAGGTGCCGTACGGCGGCGCCTGCTCCTCGGCGGCGAGCAGGTCCGCCTTGTACAGCAGCGGCATCCGGGCGGTGTAGTCGGCGAGCGAGGTGATGTTCTCGGGGATGCGGGCGTTCCAGAACGGTGAGGAGTGCCGGGCGTGTTCGAGGGCGCGGCTGAGGCGCTGCCACCGCCAGGACTCCAGCCGTTCGCGCGGCATGGTCTCCGCTGTGCTGTTCCAGTAGTCCACGTGTGTCTCCCCCATGTACCCATGTACGCATGTACGCCCGGCAGCTGGTGACACCGGAATCCTGGCGCGCGTCGGCCCGGTGGCGCATCTTTGCGCGTGCGGTCCGTGGCCGGCGGTCTCAGGCGGCCGTGACGGTGGCCCTCCGGGCGGCGAAGTCCCGTACGGTGCGCAGGTAGTTGGTGACGACGTCCATGCCGTGGTCGGTGCGGAAGCTCTCGGGGTGGAACTGGACCGACTCCACGGGCAGGGTGCGGTGGCGCAGCCCCATCACATAGCCGTCGTCCGCCGAGCGGGCGGTGACCTCCAGACAGTCCGGGACGGTCTCCTCGGGCACGACGAGGGAGTGGTAGCGGGTCGCCTCGAACCGGTCGGGCAGCCCGGCGAACAGACCGCGTCCGTCGTGCCGGATCCGGCTGGTCTTGCCGTGCATGAGGTGTTCGGCGGGCACCACGCTCGCGCCGTAGGCGCGGCCGATGGCCTGGTGGCCCAGACACACCCCGAGCAGCGGCAGGTGCCCGGCGAAGGCCCGTACGAGCTCCACGTGTCCCGAGTCGTCCGGGTGGCCGGGACCGGGGCCGAGGAGGATGCCGTCCAGGTTCATGGCGGGCACGTCGTCGGGGGTGAGCGCGTTGGAGCGGACCATGAGGGGGACGGCGCCCGCCGACATCAGGTACTGGCGCAGGATGTCGACGAAGCTGTCGAACGCGTCGACCACCAGGATCCGCGGGGGCGGACCGGAGGCGGGCCGGACGGTGAACATCCGGGTCACAGCAGTTCCTTTCCGGTGACCGCCCAGTGGGCGGCGCTCATCTTGGCCAGCGTCTCGCGCCATTCGGCGCGGGGGTCGGAGTCCGCGACGATGCCCGCGGAGGCGCGGGTGCGGTACTCGCCGTCGCGGTGGAACAGGGTGCGGATGCACAGGGCGAGGTTGGTGTAGCCGCCGACGTCGAGGACGCCGAGGGCGCCCGCGTACAGGCCGCGGCGGCTGCGTTCGACGGACTCGATGATCTCCATGGCGCGGATCCGGGGGGTGCCGGTCATGGTGCCGGCGGGGAACAGGGCGGCGATCGTGTCGAAGGCGTCCTTGTCCCGCTCGGCCTGCCCCCGCACGGTGGACACCAGGTGCAGCACGTGCGAGTAGCGCTCGACGGTGAGCCGGTCGGGCACCTCCAGGGTGTCGGCGCGGCAGATCCGGCCGATGTCGTTGCGGCACAGGTCGACGAGCATGGTGTGCTCGGCGATCTCCTTGGGGTCGGAGGACAGCCGCCGGGCGCCGGCCTCGTCGTCCCCGGTGCGCGGCAGCGTGCCGGCGATGGGCCGCATGGTGACGGTGCCGTCCTCGATCCGTACGAACAGTTCGGGGCTCGCGCCGATGACGCACTGGCCCGCCAGGCTCGCCAGGTACATGTACGGGGAGGCGTTGCGCCGGCGCAGCCGCTGGTAGACGTCGGCCGGGCGGGCCGGGGACCGGATGGTCAGCTCGTGCCCGATCTGCACCTGGTAGATGTCGCCGACCGCGATGTGCTTCAGGCAGCGTTCGACGTCGGCGGCGAACCGGTCGGGGTCGCTGTCGTCGGTGACGACGGCCTCGGGGAAGGTGTCGGCGGCCGGTTCGGGATGGGTGTCCTCGGCCCGGTCGAGCAGGCGCAGGACGCCGTCCTGGTCGAGGGGCTCCCAGTGCGCTGACTCGTGCAGCAGCAGCTCGGCGTCGCCGCCCTCGAGGTCGGCGACGACACAGCCCTGGTGCAGGACGAGGTGGACGTCGGGCAGGTCGGGGCGGTCCTCGATGAGGTGGGGGAGGTCCTCGACGTAGCGGACCGTGTCGTAGCCGAAGTAGGCGAGGAAGCCGAAGCGGAAGCGGGTGGCCGAGCCCTCGGCGTCGAACATCCGCTGGGCGGTGCGCAGCAGGGTCCACAGGTCCTTGAAGGAGCGCAGCCGCACGGTGGCGTGCCCCGCGCCGCCGTCCTCCTCGGCCGCGTCCTGCGCGAACAGCGGCCGGGCGCGTTCCAGGAGCAGCCGGACCAGGCCGGGGCGGCCCCCGACGCGTACCGTCCCGTCGGTGACGGACAGCGACAGCAGCGTGCCGAAGCCGGCGAACTGGTAGCGGCGGTCGCGCAGCGGGCCGGCGGCGGACTCCAGGAGGTACACCTGGTCGGGCCCGAAGCGCTCGGCGAGGGCGCGGTAGGCGGGGAGCATCGCCGGCTGGGGCAGGCCGCGGGCGCGTGTCGTCACGCGGACCGGGGCGGGCGCCGAGAGCGGATGGGTCATGGCAGGTCCTTGGGGTCTACGTGGTGATCGCGTAGCGGTGCGCGACCTGTCGGGCGGTGCGCGCCGGGCCGTCGGGCCCGGACCGGCGGTCGAGGACCCGGGCCGCCTTCCAGCTGACGAACGAACCGGTGTGGGTCACGGGGTCGATGTCGGTGTCGACCACGACGGTGCTGTGCGCGCCGGTGCGTTCCCGCAGCCGGGCGGTGACGGCCGCGGCGACCCGGTCGGGCCGTGCGGTGCCGGGCAGGAGGTCCATGCGGACGGTGACCCGGTCGCCGCCGTCCGGTGCGCTGTCGACGACGACCTGGTAGCCCAGGCAGCCGCGGACGTCGGTCAGCACGGCCGCCTCCAGTTCGGCCGGCCACAGCAGGCCGTCGCCGAGCGGGATGCGGTCACCGGCGCGTCCGACGACCTCGACGACGGGGCCGGGCAGGGCGGAGCCGGGCGGGGCGGGGGTGAGCCGGACCAGGTCCCCGGTGCGGTAGCGGATCAGCGGCTTGATGCCGTCGATCAGCATGGTCAGCACCAGTTCGCCGGTGCCGTACGGGCCGAGGGGGGCGCCGGTGTCCGGATCGACCAGTTCGGCCAGGTAGTTGGGGGAGGACAGGTGCAGGGCGCCGCTGTCGGCGCCGGAGGCGATGCACAGGGCCTCCTGCGAGCCGTACAGGGCGGGCCGTACGACGGCGTGCGGCCAGACGGTGGAGACGTTCGCCGCGAACTGCGGGGTGCAGATCTCGCCGAGGACGAGGAACAGTTTCACCGGCAGCGCGGCCAGGTCGTAGCCGTGGTGCAGGGCGGCCTTGGCGAGGCTCAGGCACAGCGCGGGCGCGCAGACGATGATCTCGACGCCCAGCTCCTCGATGAGGCGCAGCGCCTTCTTGAAGCCGACGCGCGGGGACTCGGGCCAGATCTTGACGTGGCAGAGGTCGAGGGTGGCGGCCACATCGGTGAACACGTCGCCGAACGCGTAGAGCTCGGACGGTCCCATGAGGCCGACGACCGGTTTGCGGTCGCCGAAGCGGGTGCGCAGCAGATGCCGCCAGGACTGCTCCACGGCGGTGTTGGAGGCGGCGATGTCGCGGGCGCCGCGCGGGCAGGGGGTGGCGGCGCCGGTGGTGCCGTTGGTCTCGTAGTAGATCCGCGCGTCGGAGAGCGGGCCGGACAGGACGTCGTACATCTCGCGGCGCAGATCGTCCTTGGTGGTGAAGGGCAGCGTGCCGAGCGTGTCGGGGGTGACGGCCTCGATGTCCACGCCGGCCAGGTGGCGGCGGTAGAACGGGGAGCGTGCGGTGACGTGCCGCAGTACGGCGGTCAGCCGCTCGGCGTGCCAGTCGGCGAGCGCCCGCTCGGAGAGGGTGCCGTCGTGGAAGGCGTCACTGATCCGGCGGTGGGCGGCGAGGAAGGCGTCGGTGCCGGCGGCGGTCACGGCCGGCCCTGGAGCGAGAGGGCGGGTTCGGGGGTGTCCTCGAACTCGGCGGCGTTCAGGGCGAGTCCGACGCGCTCGTTGGCCTCGCCGGTGTGAATCGGGCCGTCCTGCCCGGTGAGCCTCTTGTGCTCGGCGAGCAGCTCCATCATGTCCGTCATCCGGTCCACGAGCCGGGAGACGTTGGTCAGTCCCTCGTCGTCGTTCAGGGCGTCGCCGCGGTGCAGGGCGTGCACGGTGGCGGGGAAGCCGCTGCCCACCACGATCATCCGGTTGAGGAGGGCGTTGACGGTCAGCTGCGCCCACACCTCGCCGCCGCTGTAGCGCCGGGCGACGGAGATGACTCCGGCGACCTTGTTGGTCAGCGGGCGGTCGAAGCGCAGGTGGCCGACCCCGGCCCGCTCGATGAAGGTCTGCATGAGGCTGGCGGTGCCGAAGCCGTGGACGGGCGCGGCGAAGACGATGCCGTCCGCCGCGATCATCCTGGCCACCACGCCGGCGACGTCGTCCTCCACCGCGCAGGGGATCGTACGGGTGTTGCAGTCGCCGCACGGGCCGCAGCGGTCCATGCGGACGGAGCGCAGATCGACCGTCTCGAACTCGACCCCGCGCCGCTCCGCGACCCCGGCGGCGTACCGCAGGACGTCGGCGGTGTTGCCGTCACGCTCCGATCCGTTGATCGCCAGGATCCTGAGTGGTGCGTTCACGAGATGACTCCTTCGCATGCGAGGATTCGGCGGTTCCGGCGCAGTCGGCGGGGGGCGCCGGAGAGCAGGGCACGGACGGCGGGGTGCTCGACTTCGCCAAGTCGTCGTGGGGGCCTGCCGACTTACCTGAATCGTCACGTCTGCGGGCGTGAGGACGCATCTCTCTAAATGCTGTGCGAAAATCCCGGTCCCCCGGGCGCGCGGGAGTGGCGGCGACGCAGGTCAGGCGCCGAGCGCGAGGGGGTAGGTGTCGAGTCCGCGGACGACCCACCGGTCGCGGTAGACGGGAGTGGCGGCGGCCGTCAGGCGCGGGAAGCGGCGCAGCAGCCGGGGCAGGGCGATACGGGCCTCGAGGCGCGCGAGGGGGGCGCCGAGGCAGTAGTGGGGGCCCGCGCCGAAGCTCAGGGGCCCCGGGGCGCCGCCGCGTGCGGGGTCGAAGCGGTCCGGCGCGGTGAAGCGGCGCGGGTCGCGGTTGGCGGCGGCCAGGATCAGGGTGAGCCGGGTGCCGCGCGGCACGGCGGTGCCGAGCAGTTCGGTGTCCTCGGCGGCCCAGCGGCTGGTGACGTGGACGGGCGGCTCGTAGCGCAGGATCTCCTCGACGTAGGCGTCGGCGAAGTCCGGGTCGTCGCGCAGCCGCCGCGCGTACGGGGCGTGGTCCAGGGCGATCATCAGGCCGTGGCCGATGAGGAAGCTGGTGGTCTCGAAGCCGGCGGTGAGCAGCACCATGAGGTTGCCCATCAGCTCCTCGTGGCCGAGGCGTTCCGGTTCGTTGTCGTGGGTCGTGGTGAGGAGGGTGAGGAGGTCGTCGGCGGGCCTGCGGCGGCGCTGTTCGACGAGCCCGGCGAAGTAGCCGGCGAGGTCGTCCATCGCGGCGTCGGCCCGGCTCAGGGCCGTGGGGTCGGAGGTGCCGTCGGTGGACACGGCGATGGTGGAGGCCATCTCCCGGAACCAGACCTGGTCCTCCTCGGGGAAGCCGAGCACGGCGCCGATGACGGCGATGGGCAGCCGGGAGGCGAACTCGGCGATGACGTCGACGGGGCTGCCGCCGGCGCCGAGGCGGGCCATGCGGTCCAGGAGACGGTCGGCCATGTCCTCGACGACCGAGGCGAGTTCGCGCACCCGGGGCGGGGTGAAGGCGAACGCGGCCAGGGACCTCAGCCGGGTGTGGTCGGGCCCGTTGCTGTAGAGCATCGAGCTGGTGAAGGCGCGCAGGGAGGAGTGGGAGCGCCAGGCCGGGTAGGCGGTGTCGTAGGCCGTGCGGTCCTGGACGTGCAGGCGGGTGTCGCGCAGGGCGCGGGCGCACTCGTCGTAGCCGGTGACGACCAGCCGTCCGGGGCCGCGCCGGGCGAGGCCGCCGTGGGCGCGGATCGCCTCGTACAGCGGGTAGGGGTCCTGGCGGCCCTGCACGGTGCCCAGGGCGGCGAACGCCTCCGTCAGGGACAGGGCGGCGGGCTCGGCCATCCGGGGTCTCCTCCTGCGGCGGGTGGGCCGGTCACGCGGCGGTCAGTTCGATGATCGCCGAGGGTCCGGCGGCGTGGACGGCGGCGACCTTCAGGCCGGCGTCGGCGGCGAGTGCGGCGAACTCGGGCACGCCGCGCTCCTGGGCGCCGTAGACGCACAGCATCCGCAGGTCCATGCCGGTGTGCGGGGCGTCGCCGTGGGGGCCGACCGACTCGATGACGAAGACGGAGCCGGTGCGGCCGGCGGCCTCGGCGCAGCGGCGCAGGATCGCGGTCGCCGCGGTGTCGTCCCAGTCGTGCAGGATCAGCGAGAGCACGTAGCCGTCGGCTCCGGCGGGCAGGGGGTCGAAGAAGCTGCCGGTGACGGCGTCGGCGCGGTCGGCCAGGCCGGAGGCGGCGAAGGACCGTTCGGCGCTGAGCGCGGCCTCCTTCAGGTCGACGACCGTGCCGCGCAGGCCGGGGTGGGCCTCGAGCAGGGCGGTCAGCAGGGAGCCGTCGCCGCCGCCCACGTCGACGACATGGCCGAGGCCGCCCCAGTCGTAGCCGGTGACGATGTCCGGGGCGCGGACGGCCACGTCGGCGCCCAGCAGGGAGTTGAAGGCGGCGGCCCGCTCGGGTTCGGCGGTCAGGTCGTCCCAGTAGGAACGCCCGTAGCGCACCGGGAAGGCGGCCTCGCCCGTCGTGACGCTGTGCAGCAGCTCCACGAAGGAGAGTTCGCCGCGCCCGCCGGTGTCGATGTCGAACCAGGTGCGCAGTCCGG
Organism: Streptomyces sp. NPDC031111; assembly: GCF_055570675.1. Lineage (NCBI taxonomy): Bacteria > Bacillati > Actinomycetota > Actinomycetes > Kitasatosporales > Streptomycetaceae > Streptomyces > Streptomyces sp. NPDC031111. The sequence continues at coordinate 46,358 of NZ_JBVIGS010000012.1, read as the reverse complement.
CCGGATGGTCCTCGCGCAGCGGCTGCCCCAGCGCGGTCAGGTCGTACCGGCCGTCCTCGTCACGCTCGAGCACCCCCCGCACGGCCAGGTAGCGCAACAGCCGCTCCAGGGCGCCGGGGTGGGCGCCGACCGCCTCGGCCAGCGCCGGTGCCGTCCGGGTGCCGGCGGCGATGTGGTCGGCGATCCGCAGGGTCGCGGCCACGCGCACGGCCATCGGTGTGCCCAGATTCGCCATCCGCCACAGCGCGGCGGCACTGCCGTCCTCGTCACCCAACACAGCGAAGCCCTCCTTCACCGCGGGCACAGCGGGGCCCGCGAAGCCATCCTCGCGGAGTGGTGGGCAGCGGCCATCTCTTGAATTGCGCTCCTGTCGGGGCGGGTTGATGGCGAGTCAGCACACGCAGGGGCCCCATGATGCAATTGACAATCCACACTTGCAAAATACAAGCTGACTTCCGAGCCGGAAGTCGCGAGCTCCCACGGGAGCTCTCCCAAGGAGTGATCGCATGACCGCAGAGCGCAAGATCGTGGCCGGACTGTTCATCTCGCTGGACGGTGTCGTGGAGAGCCCGGAGAAGTGGAGCATGCCCTACAACACCGGTGAGACGACCGAGGCGCTGATGCGGCTGTTCGAGGACGCCGACACCGCTCTGCTGGGCCGCAGCACCTATCAGATGTGGAGCACGTTCTTCCCGCACGCCACCAACGAGCAGGTGCCCACCGCCGGCTGGATGAACGCCGCGCCGAAGTACGTCGTCTCCTCCACCCTCACCGAGGTCGGGGAGTGGCAGGGCAGCCACCTGATCACCGGCGACGACATCGCCGGCCGGATCCGGGCCCTCAAGCAGCAGCCCGGCGGCAACATCAACGTCGGCGGCAGCATCACCCTCGTCCAGTGGCTCATGGGCAACGGCCTGCTGGACAACCTCTACCTCCAGATCGCCCCCGTCATCGCCGGCACCGGCCGCACCCTCGCCGACGGCGAGCAGATCCCCATGCACCTGGCGTCCACCCGCGCCTTCGACAACGGGGTCATCGAGGCCCAGTACGTCCTTCAGCCGCGCTGACCCCGCCCGTCGGCGGACGGTCCCTGGTCGACCACCTGGCCGTGGCCGGCGGCCAATTCCCGAGGTCATCGGCCGGTCTTTGTGCTGATCGCCTACAGGCTGCGGTGGACGTCGGCGTCCTCGCGGTACGGGTCGTCACCGAGCGCGGTCAGCGCGGCTGAACAGGTCCGTCAGCAGTTCCGCCATGGTGACGGTGGTGCCGCCCTCGGCCAGGACCGCTTCGGCCTCGCGCGCCAACATCACGTCGGCCGCTTCCTCCAAAGCTTCGAAGTCCGAGAACGGCACCACGGCGGCCACCGGGACGCCCTTGCGCGTGATGACGGTCGGGATGCCATCCTCGGCCCGGTTGATGTGGTCTGCGAGGTGCGCGCGGGCTTCCCGTACGGTCACGGTGTTCTCACCCATGAGGCCAGCGTACGCATCCGCGTGTGCACAGGCTTACGCGCCAACGGTTGCCCGGCGTTCCAGTACCTCCTTGGCCGCGGCGAGTTCGGAGAGTATGCGGTCGGCCTCCGTCTGGAGGCGGTCCACTCGCATGCGGGCGACCGCCTCCCGCTCCTCCAGCAGGCCCATCAGCCTGTCGCCCCTTCGTGGCAGGGGCAGGGTCGGGTAGCGGCAGGACTGGAGCAGGGCGATGGTCTGTTCGCGGGTGCGGGCCGGTGTGTCGTTCCAGGCGCAGACCAGCTCCCAGTCACTGAAGAAGGCGCTGTTGTGGGGGTCCAGGCGGGCCCGTACCGCGGCCAGGGCGGCTCTCACCTCGGGGCCGCAGGACTCCGCGTCTCCGGTCGCCGCCCACGCGAGGGCGCCGACCAGGCTCGCCGCCTGCGGGTCGTGGGGGGAGCCGATGTACAGGAGTCCCTGTCCCTGGCACCAGCCTCGTCGGGTGATCAGCAGGGCGCTTCGCTGGAAGATCGCGTCGTCGCCGGCGGGCGACAGCGGCGGCGGGGTGAGGTCCGTGAGGGCGGGGTCGTACAGCGTCGTGCTCACCGGGTCGGGCTCCCTGTCCTGGCGGGTTGTCACGTCGGGTTCGGGTGGGGCGGCGGAACGGACCGCTGCGCCGTCGCTCGGGAAGTGAGGCGATCGGCGCAGCGTGTCCAGGCGGGTCAGGTCACCGTGTGGTGTGGTCGGCCAGCTCCGGGTGCCGGCTCGTGGTGTCCGCCGTCGCGGCCGTCGCGGGGACCGGCTCGGGGGCGGTGATCTGCTCGGGGGCGGAGGCCGGGGACTGCTGCTCGGTGCGGCGGTGGCGGCCCCAGGTGCGGTCGCCGATCAGCAGGAGCGTGGCGGGCATGACCAGGCGGCGGATGACGACGGCGTCCAGGATGACGGCGGCGGCGAGGCTGATGCCGAGTTCGCGGACGATGCTGATCTGCGCGCTGGTGAAGGAGGCGAAGACCGCCACCATGATGGCCGCGGCGCCGTTGACGAGGCCGGCGGTGCGGGCGAGGCCACCGAGGACGGCCTCGCGGTGGGAGGCGCCGCCCAGGTAGGTCTCCCGCATACGGGAGATCATGATCACCATGTAGTCCATGCTGAGGCCGAACATCACGGCGAAGAGCATGAGCGGGGTGACGCTGTTGATGGAGTTGTCGGCGTTGCCGGTGAGCAGGGCGAGGAAGCCGAGGCTGGCGCCCACGACGGCGATGTTGAAGGCCAGGGCGAGCAGCGGCAGCAGGACGGACCGGAAGGCGTAGAGCAGGATCAGGAAGCTGAGCAGGGCGACGGAGAGGACGACCAGGGGGGCCGAGCGCAGGACGAGGTCGTCGAAGTCGGAGCCGGTGGGGGTGGCGCCGGCGAGCTGGACGGTGACCTCGGGCTGGGTGCGGTCGTCGAGGTGGTCGCGCAGGTCGTCGACGAGGTGGTGGGCCGAGGAGCTGTCGGGGTCGGCGCTGGGGGTGATGATGACGCGGGTGACCAGGTTGTCGCCGTCCTGCGTCCACAGCTGGTCGAGTGCGGTGCGGGCGGCGGCGTCCAGGGCGGCGGGGTCGTCCAGGGACCGGGCGAAGGGCTCGACGGACTGGACCTTGTCGGCGCCGGGTGCGGACTGGGCGTAGGCGGCGATGTCGGTGGCGCTCTTGACGAGGGCGTCGGACTGGTCACGGTCGGCGCTGAGCACGACCTGGATGGGGAACATCTCGCGGACGCCGATGTCCTGCTTGATGCGCTCCATTCCGATGCGGGCGCTGTCGTCGGCGGGCAGGATGTCCGCGCTGGCGACGGGGACGCGCAGGGTCAGCTGGGCGGCGGGGGCGGCGAGTGCGGCGAAGGCGACCGCGAGGGCGGCCAGGACCAGGCCGGGGCGGCGGGTGAAGCGGTTGCCGGGGCGGTCTTCCTTGCCGGCCTTGCGGGGAGCGGTGGTCTCGGTGGTGTTCTTGCGGCGGCGCAGGGTGCCCCAGTTGATGCGGTGGCCCAGCAGGCTCAGCACGGCGGGCAGCAGCGTCACGGCGATGGCCACGGCGACCAGGGAGACGGCCACGCCGCCCAGCGCGATGCTGGTGAAGGACATGGCGCGGGGGATGAAGAGGGCCGAGAGGGCGACCACGACGGCCAGGCCGCTGAAGACCACGGAGTGGCCGACGGTGCGCATGGTGCGGTCCAGGGCGTCGGGCACGGCGTGCCCGTCGGCCAGCTCCTCGCGGAAGCGCTTGATGATGAAGAGCGAGTAGTCGACGGCGACGGCCAGGCCGACCATGCTCACGATGTTGGTGAAGAGGCTGTTGACGTCGGTGAACTGCGTCATCCCGTAGCCGATGGCCTGGGTCGCCATCAGGGTGACGCCCGCCATGAGCAGGGGGACGACCATCGCGGCCACGGAGCGGAAGACCAGCAGCAGCACGATGAAGAGCACCGGGAAGGCGATCATCTCGGCGCGGGTGACGTCCTCCTTGGAGTGCACGTTCAGCGCGTAGTCCAGGGCGGGGGCGCCGGTGACGTCGACCTCGACCTTGTCGCCGACGGCCTCGCGCACGTCGTCCTGGAGGTCCGGCACGAGGTTCTGGACCGTGGTGTTGTCACTGGTGAAGCCCACCTGGAGGAAGGTGGTGCGGCCGTCCTCGGACAGCCACTCGGGGTGGGTGGTGCGGTCGGTGACGGCGGAGACTCCCTCGCGCTGCACCGCCTCCCGGGCCTCTCCGATGGCGTCCTGGACGGCGCCGTCCTTGTCGTGCAGGACGACCAGCAGGGAGTTGGGGGCCTCGTCGAAGGCGCGCTCCAGGGTGCGCTGGGCCTTGACGGACTCGCCGCGGGGGTCGGAGAAGCCGCCCGTCTTCAGGGCTCCTTCGAGCTGGAGGGCGAAGGGGACGGCCAGGGCGAGCAGCAGCAGCCAGCCGGCAATCACGGCTTTGGGCCGCGCAACGGCGAGGTGGGCGATTTTCTTCACTTCTACTCCTGGGTTCCGGGGGGTCCGTCCACCGCTTGCGGGAGCGGGCCGTACGACAGCAGCCAGACACGCGCATTTCGATGTTGAAACAACGATGATGCGTTATCGATGACTCATCATGAGTGATACGACATCGATGACGCAACATCTTTGAAGACGAATTTCTGGCGCCGGACCCGCCAGGGGCCTGAACAGTGGCTATGACCTGCGAGGGAAACGGCGGTGCGTCAGAGAGCGATCCTGGGGAGGCCGGGTGCCGCCGCACGCCCGCCGGCGCTCGGGCGCTTGGCGCGGAGCCTCACGACTTCGCCGTGGTCGGCACGGAGGATGAGGCGGTACGGGGGACGGCTCTCCTGGCGCGCCACGGTGACCCAGCCCCGCCGGGCCCAGGCGTACAGGGTGATGTGCGGCATGGAGAGTTCCGCGGCCAGGTCCCTCAGCCACCACTCGTCGGCCGTCAGGCTCTCCTCGGGAGCCGGGGCGGGCCGGCGACGGGCCGGGGGGACGTTCTCGCGCAGCAGCCGGCGCACCGTGGTCAGGCTGATGGAATCGCTGCGGCCGGGGGCCATGGTGTAGCCCTCGTTCCGCAGCACCCGGGTGATGTCGGGGGCGGTGCAGCCCTGTTCGGCCAGGTCGGTGATGCGCGCGACGACCCGGACGTAGTGATGCTCCGGCGGGACGGCGGGCGGCGTCATGAGCGCCGGGACAGGCCCAGGGTGCCGGCCTGTCCGCAGCCTGGCGTACATGGCCTGGTGCGCGGCGAGGAGTGGGCCTCGACGAGGCGGGAAACGGCGGGATTCAAGGTGGCGTCCTTCATCGTCCCTCTGTCACTCACTGCGTCGGTTGCCGGTACGGCGGAGGATCAACGCCTGTCGTTCGCCACAGCGCGTTCGCCACGCTAGAGCGTGCCCTGGCGCGCCGGGTGGCCGGTTCCGTGACGCGGCTTGAATCTGCCGCCGGCCGCCGCGGGGCCCTCTTCCGTCACTCTGCGCATGGCCTGGGCTTTCGCCTCCGGGCCGGCATCGGGGGTTTACAGAATCGAGTCCTGCGTTGGCCTGAAACGGTGCGGCCGGGCAGGGGTCCGGTCGCCCGTTCGGCTCAGTGCTGACGGGTGGCGTCGTCGGCGTCGCGGAAGGCCAGGCAGACGTTGTGGCCGCCGAAGCCGAAGGAGTTGTTGAGGACGACGGCGGGGCCGGGGGCCAGCTCGCGCGGCTTGTCGCGTACGACGTCCAGGTCGACCCGCCCGTCGAGGGCGCCGACGTTGATGGTGGGCGGCGCGAGACGGTGGTGCAGGGCCAGGACCGCGGCCACGGACTCCACCGCCCCGGTCGCGCCCAGGAGGTGCCCGGTCATCGACTTGGTGGCGGAGATCGGTACCCGTTCGGCGTGGGAGCCCATCACCTGGCGCAGGGCGGCGAGTTCGGCGAGATCGCCCAGCGGTGTGGAGGTGGCGTGGGCGTTGACGTGCGTGACCTCCTGCGGGGAGCTGCCCGCGTCGGCGAGCGCCGCGCGCACGGCGCGGGCCACGTCACGGCCCTCGGGTTCGGGCTGGGCGATGTGGTGGGCGTCGGACGTCAGGCCGACACCGGCCGCCTCGCCGTAGACGCGGGCGCCGCGGGAGCGGGCGTGCTCCTCGGATTCCAGGACGAGGATGCCGGCGCCCTCGCCCATCACGAACCCGTCCCGGTCGCGGTCGTAGGGGCGGGAGGCGGCCTCGGGGTCGTCGTTGCGCCGCGACATGGCCTTCATGTTGGCGAAGGCCGTCATGATCAGGGGATGGATGGGGGCCTCGGTCCCTCCGGCGACCACGACGTCCGCCCGGCCGGAGCGGATCATCGTCAGGGCCTGTCCCACCGCCTCGGCCCCCGAGGCGCAGGCGGAAGCCGTGGTGTGGACGCCGGCCCGCGCGCCCAGTTCGAGGCCGACCTGCGCGGCCGGCCCGTTCGGCATGAACATCGGCACGGTGTGCGGGGAGACGCGGCGCGACCCCTGCTCCCGCAGCACGTCGTGGGAGGTCAGCAGCGAGGTCAGGCCGCCCAGTCCCGAGGCGATGACGACACCGAGCCGGGTGGGGTCCACGGCCGGCCGGCCCGCGTCCTGCCAGGCCTCGCGGGCCGCGACGAGCGCGAACTGTGTCGAGCGGTCCGTCCGCCGGGCCAGGGCGTGGCCGATGTGCGGGGCGGGTTCGCTCGCCGCCGGGCACGCGATGCGTACGGTGAGGTCGCTCGCCCACGCCTCGGTCAGGGTCCGGGCGCCGGAGCGCCCGGCCAGGAGGGACTGCCAGGTGGAGGCGGCGTCGCCGCCCAGCGGTGTGGTGGCTCCGAGCCCGGTGACAAGCACCTTGCGGCCGGCGTGCGTCATCGTGGGTCTCCTGGAGGTGGGGATCGCGAGGGCGTGGAAGAAGTGGTCAGACGGCCCGGAAGATGCGGGCCATGATGTCCAGGACGGTGGTGAGCTCCTGGGGCGCCGTGCCCGGCCGGTCGGCGTCGGTGGCGAGGGCCTCCTCGCCGCGCGCGAGGAGGTCGGTGTCCGGCTGCGCGGTGGTCACGTTCATGGCAACTCCTGTGCTGGGTCGGACGGGCGGGGAGGCGGTTCGGGGCGTGCGTGGGGACGGGGGCGGGCGTCAGGGCAGCGTGATCACCTGGGCGGCGTAGGAGAGTCCCGCGCCGAAGCCGATGGTGAGGGCGAGCGCGCCGCTGCGGGCGGCTCCGGTCGCCAGCATCTGCTCGATCGCCAAGGGGATGGAGGCCGCCGAGGTGTTGCCGGTGTGCACGATGTCGCGGGCGACGGCCACGTGTGCGGGCAGGCGCAGTGTGGTGGCCAGGGCCTCCACGATGCGCAGGTTCGCCTGGTGCGGGATGAACGCCTCGAGGTCGGCGGCGTCCACGCCCGCCTCGTCCAGGGCGCGACGGGCGGCGCGGGCCATCTCGTAGACGGCCCAGCGGAACACCGTCTGGCCCTGCATGGTCAGCGCGGGGAAGCGCGACGGCCGGCCGTGGCGCAGTTCGAGCCAGGAGGCGCTCTGGTCGATGGCGCCGCCCTGTGCCCCGTCGGAGCCCCAGACCACGGGGCCCATGGCCGGGGTGTCGCTGGGGCCGACGACGACGGCTCCGGCCCCGTCGCCGAAGAGGAAGGCGGTGGCGCGGTCGTCGTGGTCGATCAGGTCGGACATCCGCTCGGTCGCCACCACCAGGACGTGGCCGGCGCTGCCGCCGCGGACCAGGTCGTGGGCGACGGCCAGGGCGTGGGTGAAGCCCGCGCAGGCCGCGGACAGGTCGAAGGCGGCGGCCTGCGCGGTTCCGATCCGGTGGGCGATGTCGGCGGCCAGCGCGGGCAGTTGGCGGAAGTGGGTGGAGGTGGCCACCAGTACGCAGCCGATCCGGTCCGCGGTGACTCCGGCGTGCGCGAGGGCCTTCTCGGCGGCCGCGGCGCCCATGAGGGCGACGCTCTCCTGCTCGGCCGCCCAGCGCCGTTCGGCGATGCCGGAGCGTTCGCGGATCCACTCGTCGCTGGAGTCGATGCGGGGGGCGATCTCCTGGTTCGACACCACACGGGAGGGCCGGTAGCCGCCCACGCCGGTGATGCGGGCGTACGCCGGGCCCGTGGCGGGCCGGAGCACGGAGGGTGCGGACACGATGGGTCTCCCTGGGACGGGCGGTCGAGGACGGCCGGAGGGAAGGGCGGATGGTGGCGGGCCCGAACGGGGGATGTCTCCGGGCCCGCCACGAAGGGGGGCGGTCTCTTCAGTCGAGGCCGCGCAGGATGTGCTCCTCGGCCGCCTCGCCGTCCAGGCGGGCCAGGTGCAGCGGCACCGGCAGCGCCCAGCAGTCGGTACGGGCGGCGGCGGGCAGGAGCACGGCGTCCGGGTGCGTGTGGTCACCGGGTGTCGTGGTGGCGGACGGGGCGGCGGGCGGCATGGTCAGGCCACCCCGGCCAGGGCGCGCTGCCGGGCCCGCTGGGACAGGCGGCCCAGGCGCAGGTCGGCGACGCCGGCGAACGCCGGGCGCAGCAGGGCGGCGAGGGTCCCCCGGTTGGTGAAGGAGTGCGTGACGTGGGTGCCGTCGCCGTGGGGCAGCAGGCGCCAGCTGTTGGTCTCGGCCAGGCCGGGAACCTCCCACCAGCCCTCGATGTCGTTCTCACCGATGCTGCGGTACTCCCAGTGCCCGGTGAGACCACCGCGGGCGGTGAGGGGGTAGCGCCGGCCGACGATCGCGGCCTCGGGGCCCCGGACCGACAGGAACGCGGGGTTCCATTCGGCCAGTTCGGTGGGCTCCAGGAGGATCTGCCGCACCGTCCGCAGGGGGGCGGGGATCAGGATGTGTGAGTCGGCGGTGTTCATCAGTACCTCATTCCTCCGTCGGCGCGGATGACCGTGGCATTGATGTAGTCGGCGGCCGGAGAGGCCAGGAAGGCGATCGTCTCGGCCGTCTGGGCGGCTTCGCCCAGTCCGAGCAGGGAGCGGTCGGTCATGCGCCGCCGCTGCGGGCCGGCCACGGCGGCGCCCAGGCCGGTGTCGAGGATCCCGGGGGCCAGGGTGGCGGTGCGGATGTTGTACGAGGCGTACTCCTGCGAGACGGTCATGGCCAGGCCGTGCAGGCCGGCCTTGGAGGAGGCGTAGGCGGCCTGTCCGGCGTTGCCGGTCAGGGCGGTGATCGACGAGATGTAGATGATGCGGCCGTAGCGCGCCCGCATCATGCTCTTCACCGCGTACTTGGTGGTGAGGAAGGCACCGCGCAGGTTGACCCGCTGCACCTCGTCCCAGTCCTCGACCGACATCCGCACCAGGGGCTGGTCGCGGGTGATCGCGGCGTTGTGGATGAGGACGTCGAGCCGGCCGAACCTGCGGGCCTCCGAGGTCAGCAGGGCGGCCGTGTCGTCGGTGGCCGCGTCACCGGGGACGAGCCGGAGCCGGTCGCGGTGCTTGTCCACGAGACGTTCCAGTTCCTCCGAGGGGGAGCGGTGGTTGGCGACCACCGTGGCTCCCTGGTTCAGGAGCGTCTGCGCGGTCAGCAGGCCGAGACCCCGTCCCGCCCCGGTGAGGAGCACCACCCTTCCCGTCAGCGGGCTTGCTGGGGGCGGGGCCGGCGAAGTCGGAAGGGTCATGGCGTGGTCTCCCAGGTACGGACCGCGGCCACCGTCCTGTCGGACGGGCACAGCATGGCGGCGGGGTCGACGGTGGCGGTGATGTCGTTGGCGATGTCGGCAGTGATGTCGTTGGCGATGCCTGTGGTGATGTCTGCGGTGATGTCTGCGGTGATGTCGCTGGTGAACAGGTGGTCGGTGACCGGCGCGAGACGGTCGTCGGCGAAGGGGCGGGGCGGGCGCAGGCGGGCGAACCTGAGGTTCCCCAGGTGGTGGGGAGGGTCCTCGACGATCAGATGCGGCAGCAGGAGGTCGGGCTCCTCGCGCAGCAGCCGCGTGCTGTTCTCCAGGAAGCGCAGGCCGCGTTCGCGCAGCGCGGCCGGCATCCAGTCCAGGACCGGCAGGTGCAGCTCGCTCACCACACCGTCACTGGTCAGCGTGGCCCGGGCGGCCACGTCGGGCGGAAGACGCTCGGCCTCCTCGGCGTACATCGGTACCGAGATGCGCTCCTGCTCGATCAGGACGAGGAGACAACCGCCGCTGTACAGATGGTCCATGACCTCCGCCGCCTGCGCGGGGCTCGGCCACAGAGCCGTGGGGATGTAGTCGCCGGGTGCGGAAGCGTGCCAGGACAGGCGACGGGGCCCGTCGAAGACCACGAGTGTCTTGCCGCACCGCAGGAACGCTGATGTGCTCATGGTTCTCTCACGACCTCGGATTCACAGGGCCGCCGACGCCGGCGAGCTGCTGGTAGTGGGCTTCGGCCCGGCGCCGTCGGTCCGCTGTTCTGGCGTCGGGGGCCGGCGCGGCGAGGATGCCGCGCAGGTGCGGCGCCGCCTCGTCGTCACGGCCGACGGCGATCAGCGCCTCGGCGTACGCCATGGGATAGCGGGTGTCGTGGGCGCCCAGGCGGGCCGCGTGCCGCAGGTGCTCCAGCGCCTGGGGGCGGCGGCCGCCCAGGGCTCGGGGCATCAGCAGGTGCCAGCGGCCCAGCAGGTAACGGGCCATCAGGTGGTCGGGGTGGGTGCGCAGTACCTCCTCGGCGGTGTGCCGCACCCCGCGCAGGACGGCGGGCCGCAGCGGTGCGGGGGCGTTCAGGGCGCGCAGTCCGGTGATCCTGGCCTCCAGGACGCGGGCGTCGGCACCGACGGAGGTGCCGGGTCCGGTGAAGCCGCCGGAATCGGTGACGCGGGCCAGGTCGAGCAGCAGGCGCGCCTGCCGCATCCGCCGCCGGGCGGGCAGCTGGTCGGTGTGGCTGAGCATCGTCTCCACGACCGTCTCGGCCCGCTGGACGAGTTCGGCGGCCGCCTGCCGGGCCCGCCGGGGGTCGGGGGCCGTGCGCGCGGTGTCCACCAGCCCCTCCAGCGCCTGACGCGCCGCCTCGACCAGTGCCGCGACCCGCTGGGGCCTGGGCCGTGCGGTGTCGTCGGGCAGTGCGGGGCCGAAGACGACCCGCACCTGGGCCCGGCGGGGCCGCCAGGCCCCCTTGGGCAGGACGTCCTGCGCCCCCCACATCGCCACGGGGATGACGGGCACGCCCGCCCGGACCGCGAAGCGGAAGGCGCCGTCCTTGAAGGGGAGCAGCGGCCAGCCGGACCCGCGGGTGCCCTCGGGGTAGACCACCAGGGCGCCGCGGTCGGCGAAGACGCCGTCCACCGCGGCCAGCAGTTCCTTGTCGGGCCGGTCGCGGTTCACCGGGATGCCCCCCATGCCCTCGGTCCACCGGCGGCGCACGGGGTGAACGAAGGCCTCCGCCTTGGTGAGGTAGGACGTGGGGGTGTCCCGCAGGCCGTCCAGGACGGCGTCCAGGACGAGGTGGTCCGCGAAGCTGCTGTGGTTGGCGACCAGGACGAACGGTGTGTCGGCCGGCAGGTGCCGGACCCCTTCTACGCCGGCGAGGTACCGGTGCGTGACCGCGGGGCGTGTCAGCGCGGTCGACGCACCGGCCATCCACCGGGGGATGCGGCTCACAGAACCCGCTCGCTGCGGGCGGCGGCGTACTCGCGCAGCTTCTCGATGCTGGTGAGCACCAGGCCCTCGCGCCGGGCGAACTCGACCAGCTGGGGCAGGCGCGCCATCGTCCCGTCCTCGCGGATGATCTCCACGATGACGCCGGCGGGCGCCAGCCCCGCGAAGCGGGCGAGGTCGACCGCGGCCTCGGTGTGGCCGGGCCGCTCCAGGACGCCGCCCGGGCGTGCCACGAGCGGGAAGATGTGGCCCGGCCGGCGCAGGTCGCCGCTGGTGCCCTTCAGCATCAGCTCGATCGTCTTGGCGCGGTCCGGGGCGGATATCCCGGTGGTCACCCCGTGCTCCGGGCCGCCGTCGACGCTGACGGTGAACGCGGTGCCGTGGTGGTCCTCGTTGCGCTCGACCATCGGGGGCAGCTCCAGCTGTGCGGCGCGCTCCTCGGTCACCGAGACGCAGACCAGGCCGCGACCGTGGGTGATCATGTAGTTGATGGCCGCGGCGTCGGCGTACTCCGCCGCCACGATGAGGTCTCCTTCGTTCTCCCTGTCCTCGTCGTCCACCACGACGACGAGCTCACCCCGTGCGATGGCCGCCACGGCCGCCGCGGCGTCGTCGAGAACGATCGGGGCGTCGAGGGCGACGGGAGTGCCTTCAAGGATCTGCGCGGTCATCTTGCTTCCTTTGCTTGACGTGGGCTTGCGCTGAGGTCGTGCACCGGGGTCAAGAAGCGATGCGACGACACCGACATCGATGTTCCGACATCGATGGCGTAACACCGATGCTTCATCATGCATGTCGCAGCATCGTTGTTGCAACAACATTCGAGGGGTCGTTCAAAGTGACAAGCGGGACTCCGGAAAAGACCTGAAGCGGCTCATATCGATGACGTAGCATTGAATGACACGCCATGGATGCTGCATCATCGAGAAACGATGCACCCCCGTTCGGCTGCCGCAGCCGACTCAACCCCCCAGGAGAGCCGCCATGTCCCACTCCCCGGCCACCATGGAAACGCCGCCAGGCGCGACGTCCGAGCCGCCCCGGAACGACTCGGAACTGCGCTACCTGCTGCTGGCGGCCCAGCGCGAGGGGGCCCGGCAGATGACCGGGCACCTCAGGCCCCTCAACCTGACCCCGGCCCAGGCCGAGATCCTCCTCGTGCTCGCCGAGCGCGCCCCCCTCACGCTGGCCGAGGTGGGCCGGCTGATCGTGTGCGAGAGCGGCAGCCCCAGCCGCATCGTCGACACCCTCACCAAGCGCGGCCTGGTCGACCGCGAGCCGGGCCAGGTGGACCGCCGGGTCGTCTACCTGCGGCTGTCCCCGCGCGGGGAGGAGCTGCTCCCCGCACTGCGCGACGTCGACGCCCGCACCGACGCCATGGTCATGGACTGCCTCAGCCCGGAGGAACAGCTGGTCATGACCCACGGCCTGCGCCGCATGCTGAACGGCACCCCCAGCGGAACCGCGCTGGCAGCCCGCTTCGGCCGCGGGAAGTAGCCGGCCACGCCGGCTGCCCCTTGCCCGGACCTCGCGCGTCGAAGCGGCCGTGCCGCCGACGGAGTCGTAGACTCCACTTCGATACCAGACACACGTGGGCCCCCGCAGCAGCGGGGGCCCACGTGGTTTCCCTGCGGCTACCGCCCGCGCCGGCGCCGGTGCACGGCCAGGTCCGTCGGAAGCGACGCCGAGGTCGTGGCTGCCCAGCCGGCTCGGGGAGTTCAGGTCACGCCGCCCGGCGGTGGAAGTGGCTACCGCAGGCCCTGTCGAGGGCCTTGCCGGTCCCTCGCCACGCTTACACAGGCACCCGACGCGTGTGGGATATCACGCCGTGATAATCCGGCGAGCACACGAGGGCCAGGACATCCCCTAAGGGGATCTACCCGCTCAGCACAGCGCTCTGCTCCCCGGGGGAAGCCGCCCGGTGACGGTTTGCGTATGACCAGGTCAGCGCGGTCATCAGGGCCGGGATGGCGAACAGCGGGGCGAAAGCCAGGCCCCAGACCGTCTGTGCCGTGCCGCTCGACAGGTACGTCTGGCTCTCGGCGGTGAAAGCGACCACGAGTTGCCACAGGGCCACCAGAATCAGGACGCCCGAGGCGGTCCAGGCCAGCGGGGCGAGGACCCTGGGGCGCAGCGGCCTCCACCGGTCGCTGATGAGCAGCAGCGGAAACAGAGCGGCCAGCTCGGTGAGGACGGAGAGGCCGACGACGTATGCGATGCCCCAGCCCGGGATGTCGAAGACATCGCGCAGCACTTGGTCGCTGTAGCCCACAGGGACACCGGATGCCATGGCGATGCGCCACAGGCCGGACGGGACGGCGCACAGCGCGATGGCGTGGGCGGCGCGGCGAGCCCACACGGGCGCGGGTGCGGATGCGGGGAGAGGGGCGGTCGCTGTCGTCATGACGCACATGCTGGCCTCGGACACGACGGCCACGCTTCGTCCGCTGCGGCGGACCGTATCCGCCCCGCGGATGAGGGCGCACCCGCTGAGGGAGGACCTGATGAGGGAGCACGGCACCGCCCGCCCCGGAAGGTTCCGGGGCGGGCGGGGGCCCGAAGCGGAGTCACAGGGTTGCCGGTTCGCGGGTGGTCGGGGTGGAGTCGGAGGTGGTGTCGGGGGTGGAGGGGGCCTCGGAGCGGGGCGGGCCGGCCGGGTACCAGAAGCGGCGGGGGCCCAGGTCCAGCGCGAGGGCCGGGACCAGGACCGTGCGGACCAGGAACGTGTCGATCAGGACGCCGACGCCGACGATCACGCCCATCTGGGCCATGGCGACCAGCGGCAGCACGGCGAACACCGCGAAGGTCGCCGCCAGGACGAGGCCGGCGGAGGTGATCACGCCGCCGGTGCCGCTGAGGCCGGTGACGATCCCCTGCCGGTGTCCGAGCAGCCGGGACTCCTCCTTGACCCGGTGCATGAGGAAGATGTTGTAGTCGACGCCGAGCGCCACCAGGAAGACGAAGCCGAGCAGCGGCACCGACCAGTCGGTGCCGGAGTAGCCGAGGACGTACTCGAAGAGCAGGCCCGAGGCGCCCAGCGCGGAGAAGTACGACACGACGACGGTGGCCAGCAGCACCAGCGGGGCCACCAGCGACCGCAGCAGCCAGACGAGCACGAGCAGGATGACCAGCAGGACGGCCGGGACGACGGTCCTCAGGTCACGCGCGGTGGCGGTCTCCTTGTCGAGGCTCTGCGCCGCCGTGCCGCCGACGAGGGCGTCGGTGTTCGCGCGCAGCTCCTTCACCGCGTCCTTGGCGCTGTCGCTGTCGGGCGTTCCCTCCAGTACCGCGGCGAGCCGGGTCAGCTCCCCGTCGGCGCTGGTGGCGACGGTGGTGACCTCGAGGACGCCGGGGGTGTTCTCGGCCGTCTCCAGGACGTCCCGCGCCTCGGAGGTCCGGGCGATGACGACGGCGGGGTCGCCCGCGCCGGACGGGAAGTGGGCCGAGAGCCGCTCCTGGGCGACGACGGACTCCGGCTCGTTCTGGAACCAGTCGGACTGGCTCAGACCCATGTTCAGCCCCAGCGCGCTCAGTGCGAGGCCACCCGTGACCAGCAGGGAGACCAGCCAGGCGCGGCGCGGCCGACGGGCCACGGCCTCGCCGACGCGCCGCCAGCCGTCACCGGTGCGCGGGGCGGTCCCGTGGCGCGGCACGAGCGGCCAGAACACCCAGCGTCCGGCGATGACCAGCAGGGCGGGCAGGGCGGTCGCCATGGCGAGGAAGCCGAAGAGGACGCCGATGGCGCCGACCAGGCCCATCGAGCGGGAGGAGTTGATGTCGGCGAGGCCGAGGCAGAGCAGGCCGACGGCGACGGTGGCGGCGGAGGCCAGCACGGCGGGGAAGGTGCGGCGCAGGGCGACCCGCATGGCCGTGTGCCGGTCCTCGTGGCGGTGCAGCTCCTCGCGGTAGCGGGCGATGAGCAGCAGCGCGTAGTCGGTGCCGACGCCGAACACCAGCACCATCAGCACACCGGAACTCTGCGGGTCGACCTGGAGTCCGGCGTACTTGGCGAACAGGTAGGTGAAGGCCTGGGTCAGTACGGCGGCGAAGGCGACGGCGAGGACCGGGAACACCCACAGCACGGGGCTGCGGTAGGTGAGCAGCAGCAGGACGATGACGATCAGGCAGGTGATCCCCATCAGGGTCGCGTCGAGGGTGTCGAAGACGTTGAAGGCGTCGGCGGTGGCGCCGCCCGGGCCGCCGACCGCGGTGTCGAGTCCGGGCGGGGCGTGGGCGGCCGCGACGGTGCGCAGTTCCTCGACCTTGTCGGCGAGCTCGGCCTGGTCCTCGCCGGAGAGCGGGACGACGAGCATCAGCGCCCGGCCGTCCTCGGCGGCCACGGGGGGCGCCACCTGCTGGCCCGGCTCGGCGATCTTCGCGAACGCCGTGCGGTCGGCCTCGGCCTTGGCGCGGACCTGGTCGGTGACGGGCGCGTCGCTGGTGTAGACGACGACGGCCGGCATCAGGTCGTGGCTGCGGAACTTCTCCAGTTCGGTGTTGACCTGCGCGGACTCGGCACCACGCGGCAGGAAGGCGTTGGCGCTGGTGTCCTGCACCTCGCCCAGCTTGCCGGCCAGTGCTCCGAGAGCCATCGCGGCGAGCAGCCAGACGGCGAGGGTGAGCCACTTGCCGCGCCGGCCACCGGGCACGGCGGTGCTTCGCTCGAGCCATGTGGGCATGGGGGGTTCTCCTTCTGGGTGGGGACGTACGGCGGTTCGCGCGGGGCCGCGCCGTCACCGCGGCGGGCCCACGCGTCGGCGCCCGTGGGGCCGAGGCTCCACGGGCGCCGGAGGGCGGTGGGGCTCAGCCCTGGAAGAACTCCTTCAGTACGGGGGCGAGGACCGGCGGCTCGACGGCGATGCCCTGGCCCGCCAGCGCCTGGTGACGGGAGTCGGGCAGGACGTCGGCGACGGCGCGGGCGCTCGCGTGCAGCCACGCGTCGGCGTCGCCGCCGTGGGCGACGAGGACGGGCACCTTGACGGAGGCCAGTTCGTCGGCCGGCAGGGCGAAGTCGTCGCCGGTGATCGTGGTGTCGTACGGGAGGGTGTGGGCCAGCGCCTCCAGGCCCGGCCAGAACGGGGCGAACCGCATCCCCGCGACGGCCTCGGCCGGGGCGCCCATGCCCTGGGTCATGAAGAACTCCACGGCCTCGCCCCGGCGGTCGGTCGCGGCGAGCTCGGCGAGCTTCTCGGTGAAGCCGGCCGGCGGCTTCGGGCCGGTCTCGTCGACCACGAACGGCGGGTCGTAGACGGCGACGCGGGTGATGTTCACCCCGGCCGCGGCGGCCTTGAGCGCCAGGACGCCGCCCGCGGACAGGCCGAACACCTTCGCGGAGCCGCCGGCCTCGGCGATCAGGGCGGCGAGGTCCTCGATCTCCCGCTCCACGGCGTACTCCGGGGCGTCGGCGCTGTCCCCGCGCCCGCGCCGGTCGTAGTTGTACACGGTGAAGTGGGGGGCCAGCTCCTCGGCCAGCTGCGTCATGGTGGGGTGCGCGCGCTCACTGAACGAACCACCGACCAGGACGAGTGGCTCGCCCTCACCGGTGCGGTCATAGGCGATGGCAGTACCGTCGGCGGACTGGACAGTGTTCATTGCTCTCCCGGTGCAGATGCCTTGAGGGGGGACACGGGGGTCGTGCCGCACTCAGCGTCCCGGGCGGCGGGTGGTGGCCGCATCTTCGAGGTTGCTGCGCTCAAGTCACGGGCAGGGCAAGCCGGATGGTGCCGCGCGCTTCGCGGCACCATCCGGCTGACGCGGGTGGCGAGGGCCGTCACCGGGTGAGGACGTGCTCCTCCCTGGTGGGGGTCGCGGGCGCCGGCGCGGTGGCGGGGGCGCCCTCCTTGCGGCGGGCCCAGCGGCCGACGGCGGCGATGACCGGACGCTCCACCAGGTAGTGGCTCAGCGACGCGGCGAGGATGCTGCCGACGAGCACCGCGGACATCAACTCGGGGAAGGAGATGGTGCCGCGCAGCTGCTGCATGAGGGCGGGCTCGGTGCCGAAGACGCTGCCCGTCTCGAACCAGAAGTACATGATCGCGAAGTGCCACAGGTAGATGCCGTACGAGATGCGGCCCAGATAGCGGGCCACGGGGTTGGCCACGACCGCGTCGATGACCCGCGACTTCGCCTCGGGGACCGACAGCGGCATCACGACCAGGAAGGAGAAGGCCAGCAGCAGGAAGTACTGGGTGACGGCCAGGCCGACGCCCTCGTAGTCGCCGTAGCCGGGACGGCCGAAGGGCTGCGTGCAGTTGACGGCGTAGAGGGCCACGGCGGCACCGCACAGCAGCAGCGGCCGACGGGCGGCGACGCGGTACAGGGCGGGCCGGTCGTGCGGCTTCATCTCCGCCAGGACGTGGATGACGGCCATCGCCATGCCGAGGGCGAAGGCACCGCCCACGGCGAACGGCCACCAGTACTCCTCCGGGTAGACACCCATCTCGGGGCGGTGGATCCACCACGTCCACACCGCGGACGCCACGGTGATGACGGCCGGCGGGATCATCATCCGGCGGACCTTCTTCGCCGGGTCCGTGGTCCGGCCCGCCAGCCAGTGCATGAGCACGGCCAGCAGCGGCAGGGCGAGGTAGTACTGCATTTCGGCCGGGACGGTCCAGGCCGGGTCCATGCCGGCGATCCACGTGTAGTCGTAGACCTGGAGCATCAGGATCGGCCGCAGTACGTACCAGGGTCCGTCCACGGCCTCGTAGTTGAGCAGGAAGACGCAGACCAGTGCGAGCAGGATGTACGCCGGCCACAGCCGGGCCAGCCGCTTGGCGAAGAACGGGCCGAGCTTGGGGCGGCTGCTGCCGGTGAGGGTCCACTGGGCGAAGGGGCGGTAGAGCAGCATCCCGGACAGGACGAAGAAGGGGCCGAGGGCCAGGGGCCGCAGACCGGCCAGCAGGGTGGCCAGTACCTCGTTGCCCGGCTTGGCGGTGTAGGCGCCCATGACGCCGGCGGCGAAGGAGGTGTGGACGGCGGCCACGCCG
The DNA here is from genome assembly GCF_055570675.1 of Streptomyces sp. NPDC031111. Lineage (NCBI taxonomy): Bacteria > Bacillati > Actinomycetota > Actinomycetes > Kitasatosporales > Streptomycetaceae > Streptomyces > Streptomyces sp. NPDC031111. The sequence goes on along the minus strand of NZ_JBVIGS010000012.1, from coordinate 27,876 downwards.
AGGGCGCACAGTGCCCGGACCCCGTCGAGCCGTCCGACTCGCTTTGGTTGCTGGGCCTGTGCGACGGCCCCGTCGACATTCACTTCGTCAGCACTCCTTTGTTGGTGGCTCGTTCAGCATGGATGTGGCTCAATTCCGGTGCCATCTTCTGAAGTGCGGTGTTCGCGGCACCGGTGGCTCCGCTTGCCCTCAGGTCGCGGGAGTGTGCGGCCGCACCAGCGGGGCGGCGTCGCCGAGCAGCGGCTTCAGGCGGTACGGGTCGAAGTTCACGGCACTGCACCAGCGGCCCTCGGCGAACTTGAACCAGACGGAGCTGACGATCTCGCCGACCGGGTTCTCCCCCTCGACGACCTCGTCGCCGAGGGCCCAGCCCTCGGCGGTGTGCGCGGTGTTGCCGTCGGGCAGCAGCAGTTCGACGACCGGGCTGTCCAGCGAGGGACCGCTGCGGACGTTGGCGTCGCGCCAGACGGGGCCGGGGGTGCTGGGGGCCGGGCGGTAGGAGGTGGCGGTCATGGACGTGCCTTTCGGTGGGGCGGACGGGTGGGTGGGGTGGGCGGTAGCGGGCCGTGGGGCTCCGAGGAGCGGAGGCGGGCCGTCCTGAGGCCGTAGGGCCCCGGTGAGTGGAAGGGCAGGACGGTGGCAGGCGGCGGCCGGAACCGTTCCGGTGCCGCCGACGGCCGACGGCCCCGGCAAGCGAAAGCGGGCCGGTGTCAGGCCGCCGCCGGGACACTCCCCGTGCCGCCGGCGGCCGCCGCGCGGACGCCGACGAGTGGAACGGGCCGGGGCCCGGCGACGGCCCGGAACCGTGCCGCCGACCGCCGCCGGCCCCGGCAGGCCGCGGGGCCCCGGCGAGTGCGGGCGGGGCGACGGCGGGCCGCAGGGCCCCGGCGGGCGGAGACGGGGCGCCCTCGGACCGCACGGGCCCTGGTGAGTGCGGACGGGGCCGCACGCTGCGGGGCCCCGGCGCGGGTGCGGGGCGCGCCCTCAGGCCGCCGCGTCGACGGTGCCGGTGTCCTCGGCCGCCGCCGCGCGGACGCCGGCCAGCCACAGCACCTGGCGGACCATCTCGTCCAGGCGCGCCTCGTCCGGCGCCTGCTGCCGGTCCACCGCCGCCGGTGCGGGCGCCCGGGTGACGGCCACGCCCAGCGGGGCGGGCCAGCCGCGCAGCGCGTGGGCGATGGTGCGCAGGGTGGTGAGGGTGGTGGCGGCGCCCTGGGGGCCCGCGCCGACGGCGACCGTGCCGATGGCGCGCCCGTCGAGGTAGGGCCGTGGCCCGTCGATGTCGTTGACCGCGTCGAGGGCGTTCTTCAGCAGTCCGGAGACGCTGGCGTGGTAGGTCGGGGAGACCAGCACCACGCCGTCGGCGCGGCGCAGTTCGGCGAGGAACTCGGCCACGCCCGCGTGGCAGGCGGCGAGTCCGGGCCGGTAGGCGGGGAAGTCCAGCTCCGCGCCGGTGAAGACCCGGGCGGTGGCGCCGGCGGCCGTGGCCCGCTGGGCGCACCACTGGGCCACCCGGTCCGAGGTGGAGCCGACCCGCAGGGAGCCGCTGAGCAGGACGATGTGGGGTGTGTGCACGATGTCGTCACCCTTCCGTGGGGCGGGGGTGTGCGCCGGGTCGGCGGCCACGGGTGCCGGCCGCCACGCGGCGATGGCGAGCGCGTCCTGGTCCTTGCGGCCGGCCTCCCGCATACGGGCGTTGCGCCGCTGCTCGCCGTCCCGGTCGGCGCCCTGGTCGAGGGCGCCCTGACGGCGTGAGGACAGGACGACGGCGGCGGTGCGGTCCATGCGTTCGCGGGCGTAGGCGGCGAGCGCGGTGGGCACGTGGGCGCAGGCGCTGAGCCGGTCGGCGAGCACGGCGGCGTCCTCGAGCGCCATGTTGGCGCCCTGGCCGAGGGCCGGGACCATGGGGTGCGCGGCGTCGCCGAGCAGCGCGACCCGGTGGTCGGTCCAGCGCGGTGCGGGGTCGCGGTCGTGGATGTCGGTGACGACGACGTCGCCGGGGTCGGCGGCGCGCACCAGGTCGACCACGGGCGGGTACCAGCCCTCCAGCGCGGCGAGCAGGGCACGCCGGGCCTCCTCGGGACCCTTGGCCGGCCACTCTCCCTCGGGAGCGGTGATCTTGGCGGTCCAGTAGAGGGTGTCGTCGCCGACGGGGGCGATGAACAGCTGGATGCCGCGGCCGTTGACGACGTGGCCGCGCTGTCCCAGCGCGGAGCCGCGGGTGCGTCCGCGCACCGAGGTGTAGCCGCGGTAGACGGGCGGTCCGTCGCCGAGCATGCGGCGCCGCACCGCGGAGTTGATGCCGTCGGCGGCGATCAGGACCTGGCAGGCCGCGGCACCGCCGTCGGAGAACCGGACGGTGACGTGGTCGTCGTGTCCGGTGTAGTCCTCGACGGCGGTGGCCATCCGCAGGGCGGCGCCCGCGGTGACGGCCTCGTCGAGCAGGGCCCGGTGCAGCGCCGACCGCAGCACGGGGATCTGCGGGGCGCCCGTGGGCCGGCCGGCGGCCCCGACGGGCTCCTCGGCGAGCACCGTTCCCCGGGAGTCCATCAGGACGCGTACCTCGTCGGGGGCGGTGACGTGCCCGATGGCCCGCAGGCGGGCACCGACGCTCACACCGAGCGCGTCGGCGGCGCGCACGCCGTTGGGCTGGAGCATCAGCCCGGAGCCGCCCTCCCGGATGCTGGCGGCCCGCTCGATCACCGTGACGTCGAAGCCGCGCGCGGCGAGGCCGGCGGCGGCGGCCAGTCCTCCGATGCCGCCGCCGGCAATGAATACGGTCTGGCGTTGCCTCATGGCGTCGGGGCCTCCGATCCGGCGGTGCGGGGCGAGGGGGCGGGGGCGGCGGGCGCCGCACCCAGGAGGCGGCCGTCGTAGGCGCCGAAGGAGCCGGTGGCCGCGTCCCACACGGTGCGGCCGGCGCGCAGGGTCCGCTCGACGCGGCCGGTGAAGGTCCATCCCTCGTACGCCGACCAGCCGCACTTGCTCTCCACGTCGGACGCGGAGAGCATCCAGGGCACGTCGGGCGCGAAGAACACCAGGTCGGCGTCGGCGCCCGCGGCCAGCCGGCCCTTGCCGGGCAGCCGGAACAACTCCGCCGGGCGGGTGGACAGATGGCGGACCAGGCGGGCGGCGGCCACGTCGGGGTCCTCGTCGGGCCAGCGCCGGCGCATGCCCGTCCACACGGCGACCGCGAGTTCCTGGACGCCGGGCAGTCCGGGCGGCGACTGGGCGACGCCCCGGGTCTTCTCGGCGACGGTGTGCGGGGCGTGGTCGCTGCCCAGGGTCTCCGCCTGGCCGTCGCGCAGCGCCCGCCACAGCCGGTCCTGGTCGTGGGTGCCGCGGATGGACGGCGACAGCCGGGTGCGGGCGCCGAGGCGGCGGGTGTCCTTGTCGGTGAACGACAGGTGGTGCCCGGTGACCTCGAAGGTGACGGGCATGCCCGCCGCCCGCGCCGCGCACACCAGGTCGGCCTCCTCGGCGCTGGACAGGTGCAGGATGTGGGCGCGGGTGCCGTGCCTGCGCACCAGTTCGAGGACCTTGGCGACGGCGACGATGCCGCCGCTGCGCGGGCGGCGCGCCTCGTACTCCAGGTAGCTGCCGGGCTCGCCCCACCAGGCGTCCAGCAACGAGAACAGCCCGTCGTCCTCGGCGTGCAGGACGAGTTGGACGCCGCCGTGGGCGGCCGCGGCGAACGCCTTCTCGAGCTGGTCCGCGTCGCGCACCACGGTGGGTGCCGTGTGGTGCCCGGTCATGAAGATCTTCACGCTGGTGGCGACCTGTGGCTCCAGGTCGGCCGGCACTTCGGGGCGGTCCGGGTCCAGCCCGAGGTGGAACCGGTAGTCGACCAGGGTGTGGCCGTCGACGAGGGCCGCCTTGGCGGACACCGCCTCGGGGGCGAGGGTGGGCGGCACCGTGTTCGGCATGTCCATCACGGTGGTGACACCGCCGCGGACGGCGGCCCTGCTGCCGTGTTCCCAGTCCTCCTTGTGGGTCAGGCCGGGGGTGCGGAAGTGGACGTGGGAGTCGATGAGTCCGGGCAGCACGTAGTGCTCGCCGGCGTCGAGGCGGGCGGCGGCGGGCCCGGGATCGGTGTCCGTGACGGCGGTGATGCGTCCGCCGGTGACGCAGACATGGCCGGGGCGCACGCCCTGCGGGGTGACCAGCCGGCGTCCGCTGACGACGAGTTCGGGGGCGCGGGTCAGCCGGTCCACGACACCGCCACCAGTTCCCGGCACAGGTCGTTGGTCGGGCCCATGAGGGAGACGCCGCGCGCGTCCGCGAGCAGCCGGCCGATCCGCGCGCCCTCCCGGTACCCGGCCGAGCCGAGCATGCGGGCGACGTCGAGGCAGATCTCCTCGGCGGCCTCGGTGGCGTGCAGCTTGCTGTGCAGGGTGGTCAGGCCCGGGTCGACGGAGGTGCGTGCCCCGGCCCGTTCCACCACGGCGCGGGCCGCCTCCAGCCGGGTGGCCAGGCCCACCAGCCGGTGCCGTACGGCGGGCAGGTCCAGCAGTCCGCGGTCGCGGGCGTGCGCGACGGCCAGGTCGAAGGCGGCCTGCGCGGTGCCGACGGCCACCGCTCCGAGGCTGGCCCCGCTCTCGCGGACCGAGGCGATGACGGTGGCGGCCTGCCCCTCCGGGCCGAGCCGGTCGGTGTCCGCCACGACGGCCCCGTCGAGGGAGATCAGCCCGGTGGCCGAGCCGCGCATCCCGGCCAGGTCCAGGCCGAGGTCGGGAACCAGCCCGGGGTTGTCGGCGCCGACGAGGAAGAAGGTCTGCCCCGGCGCCCCGTAGCCGTCCGCCGGTGCGGCGTCGGGCCGGGCGGTGCGGACCAGGACCAGGTAGAGGTCGGCGACGCCCGCTCCGGTGGTGAAGGCCTTGGAGCCGTTCAGCACCCAGGTGCCGTCCGTACGGCGTTCGGCGGTGGTGGACAGGTTCTGCTTGGCGGCGCCCGCGCCGCTCTCGCTCCACGCGGAGGCGGCGAGCCAGGACCCGTCGGCCAGTCGCGGCAGCCAGCGGGCCTGCTGCCCGGGGGTGCCCCAGTCGGCGATCCGGGCGCTGACGGCGAAGTGCTGGAACGCGATGATCGCCACCGACGGGTTGACGGCGGCGATCTCCTCGACCAGCGCGTTCACGGCGGCGGCGTCCTCGCCGGCACCGCCGTGCGCGGCGGGGACCGCGGTGGCGAGCAGGCCGCTGGTACGCAGCGCCGTCAGCGCCTCGCGGTCCACCTCGCCGGCCGCGTCGGCCTGTGCGGCGCCCTCGCGCAGCAGTGCGCGCAACGCGGGCGTGAGCCGTGGTCTCATACGGCTCCCGACAACGCCAGGCATTGGGCGACCTCCTCGAATTGAAGGTGACTCAGGGGTGCCAGGGCGAACGAGCCCTGGAAGGTGACGTGTTTGCCGGCGACGGAGGACCACAGCAGGGCTTCGTCGCCGTCGGCGCCGCCGGGCAGGGAGACGACCGCGCTGACGGCCATCCGGCCGCCGGGGGTGGTGATGTCCAGGAGCCCGTCGCCGGCGCCCGCCTCGCGGGTGACCTGCCAGGGCACGGTGCCGGGGACGCGCGCGGCCGTGCCCAGGCACACGGCCCCGGTGAGGGCGAGGGCCGGATGCCAGCCGGGCACGGTCAGGGCGCGTGCCGCGATGCCACCGTTCGCGCCGGGCAGCACGGCGGCGATCTTGGGGAAGGCCCCGCCGGGCGGCCAGCCGAGCAGTTCGGCCGCGGCGGCCCGCAGCGACTCCAGGCGATGGAGCAGGTCGCCGCCGGCGGCGAAGAGGGCGCGCTCGTCGGCCACCTGAAGGGAGCGCGCGTCGACGAAGACGTAGGTGTTGGCGCTCGCCACCATCGACACCTCCACGCGCAGCCCGTCGGCCTCGAGCACCGTCCGGGTGCTCCCGGTGGGCAGCAGCTCGGCGAAGGGCACCGGGCGCGGCTGGACGAAGGTGACGGTGAAGCCGACCGCGTCGCGTTCGACCCGGTCGACCTCGCACACCACGCTGTCGCCGTTGTTGCGCACCCGCACCCGCACCCGGGTGCCGGGCACGAGCCGCGGCAGCATGCCGGAGCGGGCGGCGGCGACCACCGACGCGAGCGCCGAGTGGCCGCAGGAGCCGCGCAGGTCGAACCGGTCGGGCGCGCCGGGCAGGGCCTGCACGAACCGGTAGTCGAGGTCGAACATGGGGTGCGCGGACGGTTCGACGAGGGCGATCTTCAGTACGTGGGCGCCGCCCGCGGAGGTCAGATAGCGGCGGGCCTCGGTGAGATGGCCCAGCAGCGCCGTCTCCTCGCGCGGCAGCCGGGCGGCGTCCAGCACGAACGTCGGGCAGGGGGCGCCGGTGGCGTGGGCGAGATGGCCGATCATGCCGCCACCGCCATGGTGGCGGGCGGCGCGGGACGGGCCTCGGCGCCCTGGAACCGCTCGCGCCACACCTCGTGGACGAGCAGCGCCCAGAGCGTCGACGCCACGGTGTCGCCCGGACGGTGCGCCTGCGTGTCGAACAGGGCGTCGACGGCGGCGCCGTCGAGCCGTCCGTCGGCGGCCAGCCGGGCGGGCGTGAGGAGGTCCCGCGCGCACTCCCACAGGGCCGTGCCGGGGGTGAGCATCGCGGTGACCGGCAGGGTGAAGGGCTGCTTGGGCCGGTCGAGCACGCTGTCGGGCAGCAGCCCCCGGGCGGCCGCGTACAGGGTGCGCTTGACCTGGTCGCCGTCGATGCGCAGCGCGTCGGGCAGCGCCCGGCCCAGGGCCACCACGGACCGCTGGCAGAACGGCAGCCGCACCTCGACGGAGCCGGCCATGCTCAGGTGGTCGACGCGGCGCAGGTGGTAGGCGGGCAGGCGGTGGCCGAGCTCGAAGCGGGTGATGCGCTCCAGGACGCTGCCGGGCCCGTGCAGCAGGTCCTGGTGGGCCGCCTCGGGCAGCGGGGGCACCTCCCGCAGGTGGTCGCGGTAGGCGTCGGTGTACAGCCCGGCGCGGGTCGCGGCCGGGGCGGCGGAGAGTGCGTCGAGGTAGGCGGTGCTCCAGTCGCCCCCGGCGGCGGCCGTCTCGGCGGCGGCGCGCATCCGCGCGTAGCCGCCGAACACCTCGTCGGCCGCGTCCCCGGTGAGCGCGACGGTGAACCCGGCCTGCCGTACCGCCCGGAAGAGGGCGTACGTGCTCAGCGCGATCGGGTCGGCGTTGGGCTGGCCGAGGTGGCGGACGGTCTCCTCCAGCAGGGCGGGGAAGCCGGCCGGGTCGATCTCGACCTGGTGGTGCTCCGTGCCGGCGTGCTCGGCGACGGCGCGGGCGAAGTGCCGCTCGTCGAACGGCCAGTCGCCCCGGTAGGCGATGTTGAAGGAGTGCACGGGGCCGTACTCGGCGGCCAGGGCGGTGACCAGGCTGGAGTCCAGGCCCCCGGAGGTGATCAGGGCGACGGGCACGTCGGCGACGAGCAGCCGTCCGACCTCCTCCCGCAGCCGGTCGCGTACCCGCTCGGGGGCCCGGCCGGGATCGGGCAGTTCGGCGGCGGCCGCCACGCGCCGCCTGCGGCGGGGGGTGCCGCCCAGGTCGCACACGAGCGTGGTGCCCGGGGGCAGCACCTCGATGTCCTCGAACATGGTCTGCTCGCCGAAGGGCGTGCGGGTGGCCAGGTAGGCGTCCAGGGCGGTGTCCCGCATCCCGGCGGCGACCGGGCCGAAGCCCAGCAGGGCGGGGATCTCGGAGGCGAAGTACAGGGAACGGGCGGCCTCGTCCCACCGGTGGTAGAGCGGCTTCATCCCGATCTCGTCGGTGGCCAGCAACAGCCGGGGCACCTCGCCGCGCCGGTCGACCAGGGCGATGGCGTACATGCCGTCGAGGTGGTCGGTGAAGTCCTCGCCGTACTCCAGGTACAGGGCGGGGATGACGTTGCCGTCGCAGCGGTCGGCGAAGGCGTGGCCGCGGGCGCGCAGCCGGCGGCGCAGCTCGTCGTGGTTGTAGATCTCCCCGTTGAACACGGCCTGGACGGGGCCCCCGAGCCCGTACGGCTGCTGTCCGCCGTGCAGGTCGACGACGGCGAGCCGGTCGTAGCCCAGGCCCCAGCCGGGGGCCCGGGTCATGCCGGTCGCGTCCGGGCCGCCGTGCCGCTGGAGGGCCGCGACGGTGCACATCTCGTGCGGTGTGGCCACCGCGTTGAAGTAGCCGTGGATCCGGCACATGTCTGCCTGTCTTTCCGTGCGGAGACGACGGGTCAGCGGGGCGTCGTCGACAGATAGCGCTCCCCGCTGTCGGGGAAGACGGTGACGACCGTGGCGCCCGCCCAGCGGGGGTGCGCGGCGACGGTCCGGGAGGCCCACGCGGCGGCCCCGGAGGACACCCCGACGGGCAGGCCGGTGGCGCGCACCACGTCGCGTACGGTGGCGGCGGCCGCCTCGTCGGGCACGGCGACGACCTCGTCGACGAGGGTGAGGTCGGTGATGTCGGAGACGTAGCCGGCGCCGATGCCGGGGATGCCGTGCGGGCCCGGTTCGCCGCCCGACAGCACCGCGGAGCGGGCCGGTTCGACGGCGACGACGTGCACGCCGGTGCGTTCCTTGAGGTAGCGGGCGGTTCCGGTGAGGGTCCCGCCGGTGCCCACCCCGCACACCAGGACGTCGACGCGGCCGCCGGTGGCCTCCCAGATCTCCGGTCCCGTGGTCTCGTAGTGGGCGCGGACGTTGGCCGGGTTGGTGTCCTGGTGCGGCAGCCACGAGCCGGGCATGGAGCGCTGGAGCTCCTCGGCGTGCGCCCAGGCCGCCATCAGCCCGTCCCCGTGCGGGACCAGGACCACCTCGGCGCCCAGTTCGCGCAGGATCAGGCGGCGCTCCTCGGTGGCGTTGTCGGGCATGACGATGACGCAGCGGTGCCCGCGCCGGGCGCACAGGGCGGCCAGCGAGATGCCGGTGCTGCCCGAGGAGCACTCGATGACGGTGCCGCCGGTGGCGGGCAGCTGCCCGGACTCCTCGGCGGCGCGCATCATGGCGAGCGCGGCACGGTCCTTGACGCTGGAGATCGGGTTGAGCATCTCCAGTTTGGCGAGCAGGGTCACGCCGTCGGTGAGGCCCGGCAGGTCGACCCGCAGCAGCGGGGTGCCGCCGACCAGCTCCTCCAGCGACCGGGCGATGGAGGCGGTCCGTGCGGGCCGCAGGTCCGTGTCTGTCGTCACTGTTCCCCCCAAGTCGGGTGATGCGGCGGCCGGTTCAGGCGGCGAGGTGCCCGCCGGCGGCCGTCAGGTGACGGGCCGCGGCCTGTTGAAGATGGGTGATGTCGCTGGAGACGGTGGCGAAGGTGAACCCCTCGGCGAGCCGTTTGGCGGCGCTCTCGCCGTCCAGGACGTGGATGCCGCAGGCGATGCCGGCCCGGTCGGCGGCCTCGGTGACGCGGACCAGCGCGGCCTCGAGCGCGTCGGCGGCGGCGGGATCGCCGAACCAGCGGGCGCCCAGGGCCGCGGAGAGGTCCGCGGGCCCGACGTAGACGGCGTCGAGTCCCTCGGTGGCGCAGATCGCGTCCAGGTTCTCCAGCGCGGCCGCGGTCTCGATCATGACGATGCAGGCGACCTGGTCGTCGATGGTGGCGGGCACGTCGCCGAGGCGCAGCTCCGCGCGCACGGGCCCGGCCAGACTGCGGGTCCCCGCCGGGTGGTGGCGGCAGGCGCGTACGACGGTGAGGGCCTGTTCGGGTGTCTCGACCATCGGCACGACCACGCCGCGGGCGCCGGTGTCGAGGGCGACGCCGATGGCCACCGGGTCCGGCGAGGGGACCCGGATGATCCCGGCGGAGCGGCCACGGGCGTCGACGGCGAGCATCGCGGCCTGCCAGCCGGGCTGGTGCATGACGCCGTGCTGGCCGTCGACGCCGACGTAGTCGTAGCCCAGGCCGGCGATGCGCTCGGTGGCGGCCGGGTCGTTCAGGGCGATCCAGTAGCCGACGAGCCGCTCGCGGTCGCGCAGGCGCTGGGCGAAGGAGGCCGTCTCCTGGGCCCCGGGGCCGCTCATTCGCCCTCCTCGATGGCGTAGCTCCGCTTCCCGTCCAGCCCGGTCGGCACGTCGCCGTTGATGGAGACCCGGTGCAGCACGCGCCGGTGGCGGTCGTAGTCGTTGACGGCGTAGTGCTGGGTGGCGCGGTTGTCGAAGATGAGGACGTCACCGGGGCGCCAGGTCCAGCGCGCGGTGTTCTCCGGGCGCCGTACGTAGGACTGGAGCACGTCGAGGATCGGGCGCGACTCACGCGGCGTCAGGCCGACCAGCCACTGGGCGAAGCCGCCGAGGAAGAGGACGGGCTCGCCGGACTCGGGATGGACCCGGACCACGGGGTGGGCGGTCTCGAACCGGCGGGCCAGGAAGGCCTTGCGGACCTCCTCGCCGCGCTCGGTGCCCAGGCGCGGCTGCTCGGCGTGGTTGGTGTGCACGGCCCACAGCCGGTCGGCGATCTCCCGCAGCTCGGCGGGCAGGTCCTTGTATCCCGCCGCCGCGTTGGCCACGAGGGTGTCGCCCCCGTACGGCGGGAGCACCACGCTGCGCAGCGTGGTGCCCAGGGACGGGGTGGTGGTGAAGCTGATGTCGGTGTGCCAGTGGTCGGCGCGCTGGTCCTCGCCGTCGACCGGGATCACCTGCGCGGCGGCGTCGACCGTCCGCATCATGGGGTGCTTCTGCGTCAGCGGCCCGAACCGGCCGGCGAAGGCCAGCTGCTGCGCGTCGGTGATGTCCTGGTCGCGGAAGAAGAGCACCTTGTGCTCCAGGAATGCCTCGTGGATCTGGCCGAAGACCGAATCCGACAATTCCGTGGAGAGATCGACGCCCGTCACCTCCGCGCCGATACGGCCGCCGATTCTTCGTACATCAAAAAGGGACACCAGTTTTCCTTCCGAACTCGTCAGAAGTCCGCGCCTCCCGGAAGGGATCTCACGGTCCGCCGCCACCGGGAAAGAGGGGGCGCGGACCGGTCACGGGAGCGATACCGGCAGCACAGAGCAGGGGCGGCCGGACTGGACGGCACCGAGCAAACCACGGAGCGCACGCATCCGGCCATGGGTTCGCGCGTGGGTGCGACGACTTGGCCAACTCCCCCGCCGAGCCCGCGCGGACGGTCCCCGGGCCCGACCTGTTCAAGTCGTCGGCACCCCCGCTTTCCCTCTTGCCGCCGCCGCGGCGGGTGTGGTGGGCTCGGGGCACCCCCAATCACCTTGCGCCTTTGCCGAATTCCCCGGAAGCAGGCGGAATCACCCGCGCGAAAGGGCCCCCATGAGACTCGGCGAGCTGCACCCCAATATCCGGCTGCGCATCGGCGTCGGATTCGTCCAGCGCCTGCTGGGCGTCATGCTGATGCCGCTGCTGGTTATCCGTCTCGCGGAGCTGTACGGGCCGGCCGCGGCCGGTGCGCTGACCCTGGGAGTCGCCGGGGCGGGAATCGCCGCGAACTTCCTCGGCGGCCACCTCGCCGACGTGTACGGGCGGCGCCCGGTGCTGATCGCCGGCGAACTCGGCGCGACCCTGAGCTTCGCCCTGCTGGCGCTGGCCAACTCGCCCTGGTGGTCCTCCGGCTGGGCGACGTTCGCGCTGTTCCTGCTGAACACCTGCTGCGCGCAGATGGCCACGCCCGCCGCCGAGGCGATGATGGTCGACGTCTCCACGCCCGAGAGCCGGCCGCTCGTCTACACGATCAACTACTGGTCGATCAACCTCGCCTTCACCGTCGGCGCGCTCATCGGCGGCTTCTTCTACGAGGGCCACTTCGCCCGGCTGCTGACGGGCGCGGCCGTGCTGAGCGCGCTGACCACGACCGTGATCGCACGCTGGCTCAGCGAGACCGCGCCGCGCACCGGCAAGGACGCCGCCCGCGGCATCGACGCCATGCTGCGCGGCTATCTGGCCGTCGCCCGCGACCGGGTCTTCCTGCGGGTGCTGATCGCGGCGGCGCTGATCTCGGCCGTCGAGATGCAGATCGGCTACTACATCGCCGTCCGGCTCGCCGACGAGTTCCCCACCCAGGTCATCGCCCGGATCGGCTCCTGGGCGCCCGACGTGGACGGCACGGCGATGCTCGGCATCCTGCGGGCGGTCAACGCCGCCCTGGTGGTGGTGCTGGTGCTGTTCGCCAAGAGCCTGCTGACGCGGCTGAGCGACCGGGCACGGCTGTACGCGGGCATCGCCGTCTTCTCGGTCGGGTACATGGTCTGGGCGGTCAGCAACACCGGCTGGGTGCTCATCGCCGCGGCCGTCGTGCTCACCGTGGGCGAGATCGCCGCGGTCCCGGTGCGCCAGGCGTTGCTGGCCGACCTCGTCGACCCCGAGGCCCGCACCAAGTACATGGCCGCGTACGCCCTCAACGCCCGCGTCGGCCTCCTCCTGGCCTCCCTCTGCGTCACCCTCGGCGCCTTCGTCCCCTCCCTGGCCATGAGCCTCCTCTACGGCACGGCCGGCCTGGCAGCGGTCCTCCTCTACCGCTCCCTCCTCCGAATACGCGAGGACCGCCAGCACACCGAGCGGGAAAAGGCCCCCGCCCAGACCACCTGACGCACTCCCGCTCTCCGCGGGCAGTCGTGCCGCTGGGGCGGCACGGGTGGGCGCGACGGCACCCCGCAAGCGCCGGGCCGCGCGAACACCCCCCGGCCCACACCCACCCGGAGCCCCCACAAGACGCCGTACAACCGCCGCCGGAAACCTGCTCAGCAGCCTCGGAGATGCCCCCACCCCACCCGCCACCAGAGCATGGTCGCCGCGGGCAAGGCGCCCGAACCTTCTCCCGGATGAGGTGCTGAGCAGTGACGGTGGACATCGCACAGAGCAACACGCGCGGCATTGCCTCGCTCTTCAACTCGGCCGTAGCCGCCTGGGCCATAGCCGCGGCCTGGGAGATCGGCGCCCTCGACGAACTGCACCGCGCCCGCACCCTGGACACCGCGGACTTCGCCGACCGCGCCGACCTCGACCCCACGTCGACCACGGGCCTGTTCCGTGCCCTGGCCTCCGTGGGCCTGGTCCGGCGCGAGGGCACGGTCGTCACCGCGCTGGACGCCTTCGACGAGATGTACCGCAACAAGTCCTTCTTCCACTGGCTGGCCCGCGGCAGCGCGGAACTGTTCCAGCAGATCCCGGCCGTCCTGCGCAACGAGAACCGCACCGGCTCCTTCTACCGGCGCGACTCCGCCGCCATCGCCTTCGCCTGCCGCGAGATCGACCAGGTCACCTACGCCCCCGCCTTCTGGGCGGCGATGGGCCGGGTGGACTTCCCCTTCGCCCGGGCCGCCGACCTCGGCTGCGGCAGCGGCGCCCGGCTGATGCAGATCCTCGACCGGCACCCCGGCACCACCGGGACGGGCATCGACATCGCCCGGCCCGCGCTCGAGGTGGCACGCGCGGAGGCCGCCGCGGCGGGCCTCGCCGACCGCACCGCGTTCCTGCACGGCGACGTGCTGAACCTGGAGCCGCGGCCCGAGTACGCCGACGTGGAGCTGCTGACGTGCTTCATGATGGGGCACGACTTCTGGCGGGACGGCCGGCGCGAGAACGCGATCGGCACCCTGCGGCGACTGCGCGAGGCCTTCCCGTCCGCCCGCCGGCTGCTGATCGGCGACGCCACCCGCACCGACCTGCCCGACACCGAGCTGCCCGTCTTCACCCTCGGTTTCGAGCTCGGCCACGACCTGATGGGCACGTTCCTGCCGACCGTCGCCGACTGGGAGTCCGTCTTCGCCGAGGGCGGCTGGGAACTGCTGCGCACCAACCGCATCGAGATGACCGTCGGAGAGGTCATCTTCGAACTGGCCTGAGAGGCCCGGCGATGACGACATTCGCGACCGCGGTCGCCCGTGCCCTGGCCGGCTGCGGCATCGACCACGCCTTCGGTCTGGTCGGCGGCGGCAACATCCTGGCCACCGCCGCGCTGACCCGGGCCGGTGTGCACTACACGGCGGCCCGGCACGAGGGCGGCGCGATGGCCATGGCCGACGCCTACTTCCGGGCCACCGGGCGGGTGGCCGTGTGCACGACCACGCACGGGCCGGGGCTGGCCAACACGGCGACCGCGCTGGCCGAGGCCGCCAAGAACCGCAGCGCCGTCGTCCTGCTGTGCGGCGACGCCCCGGTGACGGGCCCGCGCGCCCACGACATCGACCAGAGCGCCCTGGCCGCCTCGCTGGGGGTGCCCGTGGTGCGTCCGACGGACCCGGACACGGCGGTGGAGGACACCGTACGGGCCGTGCGCACCGCGACCACCGCCCAGTGCCCCGTGGCGCTCTTCCTGCCCGGCGACCTGACGAACCGTGAACTCTCCGCCCCGCCCGCACCCGCACCCGTGCCACCGGCCGCCACACCCCAACCCGCCCGTGCCCGCGCCGAGGAGGCCGACGAGATCCTGGCCCTGCTGGCCGGCGCCCACCGCCCGCTGCTCCTGGGCGGGCTGGGCGCCTGGCGTTCGGGCGCGGCGAAGATCCTCGCCGACCTCGGCGACCGGCTCGGCGCGCTGCTGGCCACCACGGTCATGGCGAACGGGATGTTCGCCGCGCACCCCGCCGCGCTCGGCCTGTGCGGGGGGTTCGCCTCCCCGCCGGCGGCCGAGCTGATGGGCGAGGCGGACCTGGTGCTGGCGTTCGGCACGAGCCTGGGCGACTTCACGCTGCACGGCGGCCGGATCCTCGACCCGGCCGCCCGCGTCGTCCAGATCACCCTGGAAGGGGCCCGCGCACCCCGCGCGGACCTCGCCGTGCGCGGTGACGCGGCGGCGGTGGCGGCCCAGTTGCTGGACGCGGCCGACGCGCGCGGCATCGCCCGTTCCCCGTGGCGCGAGCAGGCCACAGCCTCCGGCGCGCTACGGGCCGCCGCCGACGGCTGGGCCGCCCAGCCCCACCCCGACGCCTCCGGCGAGGGGCGGATCGACCCGCGCACCCTGACCCGGGCACTGGCCCCGCTGCTGCCCGCCGAGCGCACGGTCGTCCTGGACGGGGGCCACTTCATCGGCTGGCCGGCCATGTACTGGCCGGTGCCGGACCCGGCGGGGATGGTGTTCACCGGCGCCGCCTTCCAGAGCATCGGGCTGGGCCTGGCGGGCGCGGTCGGCGCGGCCGTGGGCCGGCCCGACCGCACCACCGTGGCCGCCGTCGGTGACGGCGGGGCGCTGATGGGCCTGCCCGAGCTGGAGACCCTGGTGCGCTCGGGCCGGTCCGCGCTGGTCGTGGTCTACGACGACGCGTCCTACGGCTTCGAGGAGCACATGTACGTCCCCCAGGGGGCGGACGCGGCCACACTGCGCTTCGACGACACCGACTTCGCCGCCGTGGCGCAGGCGCTCGGGGCACGGGCCGTCACCGTACGCGGCCCCGACGACCTGCGCGCCGTACCGGAGTGGACCGCGCAGGGGGCCGAGGGCACGCTGCTGCTCGACTGCAAGGTGTCCCGGGGCGTGCTGGCGCCGTACCTGTCCGACCTGCTCGGCCGCTGACAGCAACCAGGACGACGAAGCGGCCGGGGCCCCTTTCCGGGCCCCGGCCGCCCACTCGGCGCCGCGGGGGATGTCAGCCGCCGAGCAGTCCAGGGAGGGACCCGCGCAGGTGGTCGAAGGAGACGAGGTCGGGCGCGGTCCAGCCGTCCAGGTCGTACTCGGACAGGCACTGGTCGACGAACGCCTTGTAGTCGTCCAGCTGCCCGGAGGCGGTCTGCGCGAACAGCAGCTCGGCCCGGGTCGCCTCGTGGTTGCCGGCGTAGTTGCGCTCGTACAGCTCGTGCCGGCCGCCGAACTCGGTGCCCACCGCGTCCCACAGCAGCTTGAGGACCTTGACCCGCTCCTCGGCCTCGATGCCCCCGGAGCCGCGCAGATAGGTGTCGAGGTAGGGGCGGATCTCCGGGTTCTTGAAGTCCTCGGCGCTGGAGTTGAGGTAGATCAGCCCGCTGGCCACGTCCTGCTGGACGATCTCCTTGATGCGCGGGTAGCCGATCTGCATGAACCAGCGGTAGGCCATGCCGTACTGCGGATTGGGCAGCACCGCGCCATTGCGCCACTTCACCGGGTTGCGGGCGGCCGCGTCCGACAGTCCCCAGAACAGGTTGCGCCAGGCGAGCACCTCCCCCAGACGGGTCTGCACGCCGCGGAAGTCCTGGGTGCCGGTGATCTCCAGGGCCTTGGCGAGCAGCCCGGCGATGAACTCCAGCTTCACCGCGAGGCGGACGCAGCCGTGGAAGGTGAAGCGCTCCATGAAGCCGGACTGGCCGGAGAACATCTGCACCTTGGCCGTGTCGCCGTAGACGAACACGTTCTCCCAGGGCACGAGGACCTTGTCCAGGACGAGGATGGTGTCGTTCTCGTCGAGCCGGGAGGACAGCGGGTAGTCGAAGGGGCTGCCCATCACCGCGGACATCGCGGTGTAGGAGGGCCGGCAGATCAGCTTCACGCCCTTGGCGCCGGTGGGCACGGTGGCGATGAGGGCGAACTTCTTCTCCTTCACCGGCAGTCCGTGGTGGGCGATGAAGTTCGCGTGGGTCAGCGCCGAACCGGTGGCGACCACCTTGGCACCGCTGACCACCAGGCCCGCGTCGGTCTCCCGCTCCACGTGCACGAACACGTCGGAGACCTTGTCGGGCGGCAGGTTGCGGTCCACGGGCGGGTGCACGATCGCGTGGTTCCAGTACAGGACCTTCTCCTGCGACTCGCGGTACCAGCGGCGCGCGTTGTCGTCGAAGGGGGCGTAGAACTCGGCGTTGGCGCCCAGCGTGCCGAGGAACGCCGCCTTGTAGTCCGGGCTGCGGCCCATCCAGCCGTAGCTCATCCGGGACCAGGCCGCGATGGCCTGCTGGTCGGCGACCAGGTCCTCGGCGGAGCGCGGGGTGGTGAAGAAGCGGTGGGTATGGCCACCGCCGCCGTCCGTGCGCGTGGTCAGCACGTCCCGGTGGGCCGGGTCGTGCAGGGCGTCGTAGAGGCGGGCCGTCATCCGCGCCGGGTTGGCGAACGCCGGGTGCGTGGTGACGTCCTTGACCCGGTCGCCGTAGAGGAAGACCTCGCGGTCGTCGCGCAGGCTCTCGAGGTACTCCTCGCCCGTCAGCGGCCGCGTCCGGGGTCCGTCCGCCGGGTGAGCGGCGGCATCCTGCTGATCGGTCATGCGTCTCATCGTGGCAGCCGCGCCGCACCGGGGCTTCTTCCCCCGTGCGGGGCTGCGGCCCGGGCGCGGGCGAGATGCCGAAGTCGTCGTCAGGGCGCGGTTGCGCAATCCGGAAGGTGCCGGGACGGGCCGCCGCGGTGTGAGGTCGGGTCAGCACGGCCTGGTTGCCCGACCTGTCACGTCCCGGGAGGACTTCACGATGCTCACCGCCGACATCCCCACGCGTGCGCAGCTGGTTCAGCGCGCGGCCGAAGTGGCACCGCTGCTGCGCGAGAACGCCTCGAAGGCCGAGGACGACGGACGGCTCCAGGACGAGACGATCGAGGCGCTGGCCGAGGCCGGCGTCTTCAAGCTGCGGGTGCCCAAGCGGTACGGCGGCTACGAGGCCGACACCCGCACGCTGGTCGACGTGGCCACCGAGCTGGCCCGCGGCGACGGGGCCGCCGCCTGGACGGCGTCGGTGTACTGGATCCCCACGTTCATGACGTGCCTGTTCCCGGACAGCGTCCAGGACGAGGTCTTCGCCACCCCCGACGTGCGCGTCTGCGGCACGCTCAGCCCGTCCGCGCAGGCCACCCCCGTGGACGGCGGCATCGTCGTCAACGGCAAGTGGAGCTTCGTCAGCGGCGCCCGGCACGCCCAGTGGCAGGAGATCATCGCCGCCCAGGAGATGCCGCACGGGCAGCACCTGCCGCTGATGGCGCTCGTGCCCATGGACCAGCTCGAGATCATCGACGACTGGGACACCTCCGGTCTGCGCGGCACCGGCAGCGTCTCCACCGTCGCCAAGGACGTGTTCATCCCCCAGGAGCGTGTGCTGCCGCTGCCGGCCGTCCTGATGGGCCAGTACGCCTCGGAGCTCAACGCGGACTCCCCCGTCTACCGGTCCCCGCTGCTGCCGGTCGCCGCCGCCTCCTCGGTCGGCACCGCCGTGGGTCTGGCCCGGGCCGCGCAGGACGCCTTCTTCGAGCGCCTTCCGGGGCGCACCCTGACCTACACCTGGTACGCCAGCCAGGCCGAGGCCCCCCTGACGCACCTTCAGGTGTCCGAGGCGGTGCTCAAGGCCGACCAGGCGGAGTTCCACGCGCACCGGCTGGCCGACCTCGTCGACTCCAAGGGCGTCTCGGGCGAGGAGTGGACGGTGCTGGAGCGCGCCCGCGCCCGCGCCGACATGGGTGCGGCGGTCCGCCTCGCCAAGGAGGCCGTCGACATCTTCGCCTCCGCGTCCGGCGGCTCGTCCATCTACCGGGACGTGCCGATCCAGCGGATCACCCGCGACATCCAGGCGATGAGCCTGCACGCCCTGATGAACCCGAACACCAACGCCGAGCTGTACGGCCGCGTCCTGTGCGGCCAGCAGCCCAACACCCTCTACATCTGAGCTCCTCCCGCCCCGACGCCAGCCCGCGAAAGAGAGCAGGGACCACCGATGACCACGCAGACCACCGCCCCCGCCGTCGAGATCTCCGACGAGGACAAGGCCGCCGTCGCCTCCATCCCCCAGCGCATCGTCGAGGCGTGGGCCTCCTACGACGCCGACGCCTTCGCCGAGGTGTTCACCCCGGACGGGACGCTCATCCTGCCCGGCGTGTACGAGAAGGGCCGCGACGCCATCCGCGCCTTCGCCGCCGCCGCCTTCGCGGGCCCCTACAAGGGCACCCGCGTCACCGGCACCCCGATCGACATCCGTTTCGCCAACGAGGGCGCCGGCGTGCTGATCACACGCGGCGGCATCCTCGCCCCGGGCGAGACCGAGCCGGCGCCCGAGCGTGCCGTCCACGCGTCCTGGGTCGTCGTCAAGCGGGACGGCCAGTGGTTCCTCGGCGCCTACCAGAACAGCCCGCGGCACGCCGCGTGAGCACGTCGGACCACTTCACGGCAGAGAACGGAAGAGAGAGGTGACAGCGATGGCCGGCGCACGGGGTGACCGCGCGGTGGTGCTCGGCGGCAGCATGGCGGGGCTCCTGGCCGCACGGGTGCTCGCCGATTCCTACGGCGAGGTCCTGGTCGTCGAGCGCGACGACATCGGCGGGTCCACCACGGCACGCAAGGGCGTGCCGCAGGGCCGGCACGTCCACGGGCTGCTCGCCCGCGGGCAGCAGATCCTCGACGAGCTCTTCCCGCGCTTCACCGAGGAGGCCGTCGCGGCGGGCATCCCGACCGGCGACCTCGGCGAACTGCGCTGGTTCTTCGGCGGCCGCCGGCTCAGCCCCCGCGCGACAGGGCTGGTCTGCGTCTCGGCCACCCGTCCGCTGCTGGAGAGCCGGGTGCGCTCGCGCGTGGCCGGGCTCGGCAACGTCGCGTTCCTGGAGCGCCACGACATCGTCGGTCTCGTCACCGACGAGGACGGCGCGAACGTGACCGGCGTACGCGTGCAGGGCCACGACGCGGGATCGGAGGAGCGCACGCTCACCGCGGACCTGGTCGTCGACGCCACCGGCCGCGCCTCCCGGACCCCGGTGTGGCTGGAGGAGCTGGGCTACGAGCGTCCCGAGGAGGAGCGGATCCGGATCGACCTGAGCTACACGACCCGCCTGTTCCGGCTGCGCGACGACTCGGTCCTGGACGGCGACCTGTCGATCAACCCGGTCACCTCGCCGAGCCACCGGCGCGGGGCGTTCCTGTCCCGCATCGAGGACGGTCTGGTCGTGGTCTCGCTGACCGGCGTACTGGGCGACAGCGCGCCCGCCGACCTCGACGGCTTCCTCCAGTGGACCCGGACCCTGCCGGTGACGGACATCCACGACGCGATCCACGACGCCGAACCGGTCGGCGACGGCACGGTCTTCCGCTATCCGGCCAGTGTGCGGCGCCGTTTCGAGCGGCTGTCCCGCTTCCCGGGCCGCTACCTGGTGCTCGGCGACGCCGCGTGCAGCTTCAACCCGGTCTACGGCCAGGGCATGACGGTCTCCGCGCTGGAGTCCCTGGTCCTGCGCGACCACCTGGCCCGGGGCCCGGTGGACCCGCTCGCCTTCCTCCGCGACATCGCCGGCGTCATCGAGGTGCCGTGGCAGTTCTCCGCGGGCGCCGACCTCGGCTACCCGGAGGTGGAGGGCGTACGGACCCCCGAGTGGGAGCAGTCCGGGATGTACATGGCCCGGCTGCACGCCGCCGCCGCGGTGGACGGCGAGGTGACGGCCACCTTCATGCGCGTGGCCGGCCTGGTCGACCCACCCACCGCCCTGATGACCCCCGACATGCAGGAACGGGTGGCCCGAGGCTCCGAACAGGCCCAGCCACTCCCCGCCTGAACCACTCCCATCCCGTTCTGATCAACCGACGCAAAGAGGAGGCACCCCCAGAGAAAGGGGCGGTAGACCGTTTTGCGTCCACCGCCCCGCCACCCGACGCGCCATGGGCAGGTCCTCGGCTCACCGCACTGCGAAAGGGCCCGTCAGGTCCTCATCACGTCGCTGCCGGCTCTGCACCCCCTTCTGACACGGACGCCTGTCGATGTCGGGGAACGTGACAGGAATATCGGTTGCAGACCGAACCATCCCTTTTGATGGCCCGGCAGTACGCGGCGTGCTCCTTGCACCGGTCGCCCGCTTCGAGGGGGACAGTCCGGCAGATGCGGGTGTGCCCCTGGTCCGTGTAGGTGCAGCGCCCAAGGTCCGCAGCGCGCTCGGGGACGTGCAGCTCGCACGGCAGGCCCTCAGCCTTGACGGGGCGGCAGCACCAGGTCTTCGGGTAGGTGTCATGCGACAGCATGGCGTCCAGAGGCTCCATGCACAGCGGTTTCGAAAGCTGCTCGAGCCAATTGGCCAACTTCTGCTCGTGGCGGGTTCGTGACAGCTGTGCCAGGGCGCGCAGAAGATCCGGTGTGGCCTCGATGTACCACTCGTCATAGTGGTGACCGTTGACATAGCCAGGGCACGGGCGTAGCTGAGTGGCTGCTTCGAAGACCGCCGCGATACTGCCCGCATCTTTGTCCTGCGCACCCGTCGTGGCTTCCTCCGTGCGGGCGACCGGCTCACCGTCGTAGGCGACGTCCGCGCGGTGCGCCTGGACGTGGGCGACGTCCCGGACGATGTCGAAGCGGCGCAGTTCGGGTGTCTCGCAGTCGATGACGTCCGAGGTGTCGTGGAGTGTGCAGTGCTGG
This sequence comes from Streptomyces sp. NPDC031111, assembly GCF_055570675.1. Lineage (NCBI taxonomy): Bacteria > Bacillati > Actinomycetota > Actinomycetes > Kitasatosporales > Streptomycetaceae > Streptomyces > Streptomyces sp. NPDC031111. The sequence continues at coordinate 6,694 of NZ_JBVIGS010000012.1, read as the reverse complement.
GCGAGCCAGCGGTCGGCATCAACCGTGTCGCCGGCGCCGGGATGGCCGTACGCCTGGACGTAGCCGGCGGAGCCGAGCTGGAACTCATGAAGACCGAGCTGTTGCCCGTGCTCGACCGGGTTCTGACAGCGGCTGCCCTTCCTGGTGCGAGCAACGCACTGCAATGCGTGGGCATCGCCGCTGGGGCTGACCCACAGGCGACCGCGCAGTACGACGAGCTGTCGTGGCTTCATGACGCCGCTCCGTCCGCTTCCACTCGCGTGCAAAGGTGCGCGGACGGGCAGGTGGAACAGCCCTTCACCGTGGCAAGGTCCGCGACGGCCGAGAAGAGCTGGCGGGCCCGTTCGACGGAGCCGATGCCCTCGTGCCCGGCGAAGTCTTCAGGGCTCGCCTCGACGCCCTGTGCCATGCGGCTTCTGATGAAGGCAAGCGCCGCGAACTCGTCAGCGGCGAGGTCACCGGGCTGCACGGGGACACAGGTCTTCGGTACGAGCGCGTCCTCCGGGCTGCCGTGAAAGATCCACGGGTCGCCTGGGCGCTCAGGCCGCTGGCTGACGATCCGGACCAGCGGGACGTCGTCGGTGTCGTCCACGAGCAAGGCTCCGACGGAATGGAGCCGGTGGAAGCTGCTCCGCATGTCGCCGACGGTGTCAGCGCCCAAGGCGCCGGCGACTTCGTGGAGGGGAACGAGGCTGACCTTCCCGTCTCCGAAGCCGACAGGGAGCGAGCCCGTGTCACGGATCATGTCCAGCTGTACGGCCTGTTTCGGCACCGAACCGGTGTACTGCGGTCTCAGGCGCGCGAGGCGCCGCATGAGGTCGATCGCCCCCTTGGAGAGGCGCGGATCGTCGACGGCTGCCTCCGAGGTGAAGTCCGAGTCGATCGACAGCCATTCGTCATAGCCTGGAGGCTGTAGCTGCCGAAGGGTGTACTCCCTGCTTCTGCGGCGTTCCGGCTTCCCGGGCTTCTTCCTGCCCATGGGATCTCCCTCCTCGGCACGCAGCGCGGACACCGCGCGCCTTGCTTCGCGGTGACCTGAAGAACGCACCGAAGCGCTGCGTGAATCGGTACGGAACGCCGGTTCCCGCGATCGGCTTATTCCCCCTGCTGCTTTGACCGCCTGTTCACGGGCGACGCGGCATCTGCATGAATCAGGCGACAGAGGTGGTGCACCGAGACTCCGTCCTGCCCCACGGTGGTCCGGAAGACCGGATGGGCGGTTATTGCAGGCACGAGGACGGCGTCACGCCCGATGGGTGTGACGCCATGTCGGTGAAGCTGGCGGGGGTCAGTGGACGCGCTTGAGGCGAACCGGCTTGGTGATGGAGGTGACGTTTCTCTTGGCCCTGGTCTCGGCCTTGCGGGCCTTCTCGTCCAGGTGGAGCTGGAAGCGGTACTCGTACTCCTCTTCGAAGTCGCCGACGTCCAGCCGCATCTCCCGGGGCAGGGCTTTGACGGCTCGCTGTTGCTCCCGGGGATCGTTGAAGGCCGCGATCATCGGGTGAAGCTGGAAGCGGCCGCGGCGGACCACGGTGACAAGCCGGGCGGCAACCAGGTGGGGCATGGCACGGCTGATCATGCCGCGCTCCATGGCGAGGCCGTGAGCGAGTTCGTCATGTGTGGCGACGACCAGGCCGCCGGGCTCCTGCTCGGTCATCATGTGCAGCAACAGGGTGTAGGCGGTGGGAGGCAGCCGGGGTACGTACGCGAGACCGTTGAAGCTGCCCCAAAGCACGTTGCGGCGCGGCGTCCATTCCTCGGTCGCGGACGTCATGACGTCGTCTTCCCTTCCCCATCCGAATCCGGCTCCTTGCACACTTCCAGTTTCGCGCCAGGAGCGGCCAGCGCCCGGAATGCTTCGGGTGCGCCCGGATCTTCCATGATCTCGCGCAGCAGGTCCAACTGCTCCACCCTGTCACCCGCACCCATCTTGGAGCGCTTCCCCCTGCCCTTCCGCGGCTCCCTGAACCCGCCCCTGAGGGAGGCGGCCGGGTTGAGCTGGTAAAGGCCCCTCTGGAGCCTGCGCAGCGCGCCATCGGCCTCCAGGACGTTGAAGACACGGCTGATGTGAGGCCGGCTGTACCCGAGGACCTCGGCAACGTCCTCGTGCCTGGCCTCGATCAGACCGCCGGGCTTCTGCGAGCCCATCAGGTGGAACAGCACCACGAGCACGAACCGGTCGCCGTCGTAGCGGCCGGCAGCCCAGCGCATGAACTCCAGGCTGTCCATGGAGAACGCCTCGCCGATGAATCCCGTGCTGGAACCGAGCGGGAAGACTTGGGCGGCATGACCCGCGGGCAGCTCGATCGTGGAGCCGGAGGACCGGTTGTACGCGGTGGGCGGCGGCTTCGGGCGCCGCCGACGACGGGACGGAGCACCGGGCAGCTTCGGTAGTGCGCTGCCGTCCAGAGGCCCTGAGCTCATGGGGTCGCTGCTCCTTGATCGTCGTAGCGTCAGAACCATAGCGCAGAACCGTGGCAGTAGTGCCACCAAAAAGAGGCAATTCTGACACGAAAGTCACCCGAACGTCAGTCCTAGTCCGACCTCCGCCTCCAGATCGGTTCGAACCGCCCACTGACCTACCGCGCGTCGTTTCGTGGCACTACTGCCACGAAACAGCGCCGCTCGGTCAGGACCGGCTGACAACCCGACCGAGATATGTCAGCCCAGGGCTGACATATCTTCCTGGACTCGACTCCCTGACCTGCAAAAACGCACGGCTCTTACCTCTAGAGCGTGCGCGCGCGTGATACCGGTTCTCCCCACCGTGCTCAAGCACCGCCACGCCGTAGGACCAGCCTGCAAGCAGCAGCGTCAGAGCCTGCTCACCGGACCCCGTCGTGGCGCGCGCGGCTTCGCGTGCGGCTCCGCGGACCCGTACCGGTCGTGGAGGGCACCAACGGCTCTGAGTCTCGGGTGGTACCGGCCGTGACGCTCAAAAGAACACGGAAGCGTGGCCGGGGCCGGTGGACGGTTCCGCCGCCTGGCCCCAGGGGGCCATTCGGCTCCGGTACCTCCGCACGTCGAATTTCGGCGCTCCCATATCGAGCTTCCGTTCTGTGGCTGAACATCCCAGGGCCGCGCAATGTTGAAGTTCACCGGTAATCGTTACTGGCCTTCAGAGCGTGGTGCCGGAGGGCTGACAGTCCATGACCCCTGCGGTATCCCGAGTACATGAGGTACGCCCACGCCGGTGGCTTGGCCGAGCTTGCTTGGGCCTTCTCCTGGGTGGCTGGTGGGGCCATCCCCTGCGGCGAACTCGTCACGCCCACAGGCGGAGGGCCAGGCTGAGCCGGCGCGATATTCGCTGGTCGTTGCTTGCGGATGGTGTTCATACTGCCGCGATGAATCCGGTGACGCTTGAGACCGACCGTCTGCTGCTGCGAGCCTTCACCTCTGCCGACGTGGACGCGGTGTACGAAGCCTGCCAGGACGAGGACATCCAGTTCTATACGCCGATACCAGTGCCGTACCGGCGTACGGACGCGGAGCAGCTCATCGGCGAGAAGCTGCCCTCCCAGTGGGCCGAGGACAAGGACTACACGCTCGGCGCCTTCCGCAAGGACACCGGCGCCCTGGTCGGCTCGTACTGCCTGACCCTCATCAGCCGCGGCGTCTGGGAGCTCGGCTACTGGGCGGTCAAGGAGCAGCGCGGCAAGGGCTTCTCGGTAGAGGCGGCACGGGCGCTGTGCGACTGGGGCTGGACCACGCTCGACGTGCACCGCATCGAGTGGTGGGCCATGGCCGGGAACACCGGCTCGCGCGCCGTCGCCGAAAAACTCGGCTTCACCGTCGAAGGCACCCTGCACAACCGCGGCATCGCCAACGACGGCAAGCCACACGACTGGTGGGTGGGCGGCCTACTGAGACCCGGTCCCTGACGACCGCGGCATGCGCTCGTCTCACCGTCTCGGACCGCTGCCGCCCGCCGGGCAACCCCCTGCCCGAGACGAGGAACCGATGACTGGCGCACCTCTCGTTCACAACCCTGGATCTGGGAGCACCTCCCGAACGCCAGGATCAGAAGCACGGCACGCGATGTGTTCGACATCCTCACCGCCCGTCAGTACCCCGGCGGCGAAGTGCGGATCACCCAAGCGGAACTGTCCGAGCGCCTGGGGATCAGCCAGGCCGCCGTATCCCGCGCCGTCGGCGAGCTGAAGGACACCGGCATCCTGGAGGGCCGCACAAAGCGGGGGGCGCTGCGCATTCACCCGCTGCTGGCCGGGTACGAGTCGCAGGCCCACATGATCAACAGCATCTCCGATCCGGATACGTACCTGTGGCCCCTGCGGTACAAGTCGGGTGTGCGGCCGCCGCGCCGGTCAGACCCAAGGACGGGCACGATGTTCGACCCCGATCCCGACGGTGGCGAGGACGCGCCCCTGCCCGAAGCACTGCCGACGCTTCGGCTCGCGGGCTGACGTCTCTATGTCCGAGCTCAGTGCGAACCCATGGGATCAGGTGACCAGCGCCGGGGACGCGAGCGTCCGTGCGCGGTCGTACAGGTCGCGGGCCGCCGCGTTTCTCAAATGAGGGCGCAAGAGACCGAACATCGCGCTCACTCGGTCGTCGGCACGGCCGGACTGCACCTTGGGGTAGTCGTCGAGGGCTTGGTGCCAGGTGGCGCAGGCCGCTTCCAGGTGGCCAAGTTCCAGCTGCCGCTCGGCCAGCAGGCCACGACGGTGTACGCGTGTGCGCCGATAGGCGCTGGGGCGGAGCCGGTCCGCTTGCTGCATGGCTTCGACGGCTCCGGTCCTGTCACCGAGTTCGTAACGAACCTGGCTGACGTGGTAGTTGAGCGAAGAGGGGTCGTACGACCCGAACGCCTTTCCGCGTGACTCGGCGCGGTCCATAGCCGCCTCGGCCTCCCGGATGTGGCGCAGCGCGCCCGTACGGTCGCCGGTCTGTGCGGCGGCATGCGCCTGTTGGCCGGCTAGGAAGGCCCGCATCCGGGGCCCGGCTTTCGGCGAGGCGGCGGACGCGGCGTCGGCCAGTTCCATGGCCTTGGAACCATGGCGGAGGTCGACCGCCTGGACGCTCATCCCCCGCAGGGTGGTGCAGTACGTCAGGTGATCCTCGGCAGCGCCCGCCAGTTCCAGGGCCTTGACGTAGTAGCGCTGCGCAAGACCGTGCAGCCCTTCGTCCACAGCCATGTAGCCGGTCAGGTAGAGCAGGTCGGAGGCGGCGGACAGCATAGCCTTGCGTACGTCCTCCGGTGCCTCGGCGCGCAGGTAGGAGGCCACGGTGTTGACCATGAACGAGGCCGCCATGGGGCGGGCGTGACGGCCGCCGAACTCGTCGTCCAGCTCCGAGACGCGCTCGGTCATGGCGACGACCATGTCCACTTCGTTCATGCCGATGCGAGTCGCGCGACCGGACCGTACGGCCTCGGCCCGCCCGATCACATCGGGCCAGCCGGGAATGGCGAGGGCGACGGAGAACAGGCCGACCCCCAGGACACTGCGGCGGGACGGGTCCATATCCAGCCTCCCCAGGTCGATCACCTCCTCCACGGTATCCGCAGCCCTGGAAGAGCGATCAAGAGGAAGAGGCAAGCCGGCTTCGGCGTGGGTAACGGGGCGGCCAAGGCGGCGGGAGAGGGCTTCAAGGATGCACGCGCGCACCGCACCGCGGGGAATGGTGCCTCCGAGCCAGTGGCTCACTGCCGACTCGTCATAGCGCAAAGCCGTTCCGGTCTCGGTGCCGATGCGATTGACCGCCCGCGCGAACTGACGGTGAGTCCAGCGGCTTTCAATGAGCAGGCGCCCGAGCGCCACGTTCGGTTCACGCTTGGCCATGCCCTCAACTCCCCCTCGCCCTCACGAACTTTCAAGGCTTTCAAGTCCTGGCGCTGCGGCAACGGTACCGCTGTGCGTGGTCACCCGGTTACGTAGAGGCAGCAGGGATCGGCGAGCCCTCGCCGTAGCCGTCATCTGAGGGACTGAGGGATGAGAAGCGAAGCGCGGGCCCGCCTGGCCCGGATGACCGAGGAGCGGGGCATGGACGGGATGCTGAGGATCGACACCTACGAGGGCGCGGACCTGGCACCGGGTTCGAATCGGTTCTCGCCATGTCGTTGCCCGCAGCACTGCCCTTCGACGCCCGAGGACGAGGCGGCGAGGCTGAGCGCCGCGGTACGCGAAGTCAACGAGCGCAGTCGCGGAGAGCGACTGTGAGTCGGTTAGCCGCTGTCGTCGGCTGCGACTCCAGGCCTCTCCTGATCCATCCCCATCTCGGGTCCACACCCACCTGACTCCTCCTCCGTCACACATCCAGACTCCCCACCCGTGACGAGGGAGGGCCCGCCGTCGGAGGCGGCGGGAACCCCGTCCGGCTGCCTTCTTCGCAAGGGTCCGGCAGCCGGACGGGTCCAACTCCGCAGCATCAGCCGCGGGGTCCACTGAAAACCGTAAGGGAGAAGGCAATGGACGTGGACGAGCTGTTCACCGGCGACCTGATCACCGGCGTCCCGGCTGTCGAGGCCGCGCTGCTCGACAAGATGCCGGGCGGTGGCGACAACAACGGCGACCACTGCAAGTAATCCAGGGCTGACGCCAGGCGGGGGGGGGGGGGAAGGGGGGCCTCCCCCCCCCCCCCCCCCGGGACGGGACCCCAAGTTGGTCAGCTGTTCGCATCCGGGGAGAAATTCGGGGGGAGGGGGGAGGGTGGGGGGGGGGAGGTGGGGTAGTGG